>NZ_JBUZWG020000002.1:0-621299 GCF_055730125.2 Mesocryomonas fontinalis
TGAAATCTGAGTGGGGTCTGCCCGTTCCCGGTGGGAGCGGGCAGGTCCTGGCCCGCAAGGGCGGTTGGCGCGCCGGAGTTCGGCGTTCCGTTTGAAGCGGCTGAAGACTGACAAGCGCTCGGATGATTGCCGGCGACCCGGCAAATCTCCGACGAGAGGACCAATTCCATGAACGGCCAGAATATCCGCATTCGCCTCAAGGCGTTCGATCATCGGGTTCTCGACGCTTCGACGCGCGAGATCGTGTCGACCGCGAAGCGTACCGGTGCGAACGTGCGCGGACCCATTCCGCTGCCGACGCGAATTGAAAAGTTTACGGTGAACCGCTCGCCCCACATCGACAAGAAGTCGCGTGAGCAGTTCGAAATGCGCACCCACAAGCGGCTCCTCGACATCGTCGACCCGACGCCTCAGACGGTCGATGCGCTCATGAAGCTCGACCTCGCCGCCGGCGTCGATGTCGAGATCAAGCTCTGATAAGAGCACGGGAAGGATAACGCCCATGCGTTCAGGTGTGATTGCACAGAAGCTCGGCATGACCCGCGTCTACAACGACGCCGGAGAGCATGTACCGGTTACCGTTCTCCGCGTGGAGAACCTCCAGGTTATCGCCCAGCGGACCGAGGACAAGCACGGCTACACCGCCGTGCAGCTCGGCGCCGGGGTTGCCAAGGTCTCGAGAACCTCGAAGTCCATGCGCGGCGTGTTCGCGCAGGTCTCGGTCGAGCCGAAGAAGAAGCTCGCTGAGTTTCGCGTCTCTGCCGACAACATGATTGAACTCGGTGCCGAGATCACGGCCGAGCATTTCGTCCCCGGCCAGAAGGTCGATGTGACGGGTACCTCGGTCGGCAAGGGCTTCCAGGGTGTCATGAAGCGCCACAACTTTGGTGGTGGCCGCGCGACCCACGGTAACTCGGTCTCGCACCGTTCGCACGGTTCGACCGGCCAGCGCCAGGACCCCGGCAAGGTGTTCAAGGGCAAGAAGATGGCCGGCCACATGGGTGATACCCGCGTGACCACGCAGAACCTCGAAGTCGTCCGCACGGACGCCGACAAGGGCCTGATCCTGATCCGCGGCGCGGTTCCGGGTTCCAAGGGCGGCTGGATCTACATCCGCGACGCGATGAAGATCGCGCTGCCGGAGAATGCTCCGAAGCCGGCTGGTCTTCGCGCAGTTGCAAACAGCGGCTCTGAAGTCGCGGCAGCGTCCGAGGGAGCTGAATAATGGACATCACGGTCAAATCTCTCGACGGCAAGGATGCGGGAACGCTTTCGCTCGCCGAGGCCATCTACGGCCTGGAGCCGCGCGAGGACATCCTGCAGCGCATGGTTCGCTGGCAGCTGGCCAAGCGCCAGCAGGGCAGCCACTCGACCCTCGGCCGCGCCGAGATCGCCCGTACCGGCGCCAAGCTCTACAAGCAGAAGGGCACCGGTCGTGCCCGTCACGGCTCGGCGCGTGCGCCGCAGTTCCGCGGTGGTGGCAAGGCGCACGGCCCGCAGCAGCGGAGCCACGCCCATGACCTGCCGAAGAAGGTTCGTCAGCTCGCGCTGCGCCACGCCCTCTCGGCCAAGTTCAAGACCGACTCGATCATCGTCATCGACGATCTGACCGCGTCGGACGCCAAGACCAAGCAGATGGTTTCGACCATCGCAGGCCTCGGCCTCACCAATGCGCTGTTCATCGGCGGCGCCGAGCTGAACGAGAACTTCTCTCGCTCGGCCCGTAACATCCCGAACATCGACGTGCTGCCGATCCAGGGCATCAACGTCTACGACATCCTGCGCCGGCATACCCTGGTCCTGTCCAAGGCGGCTGTCGAAGCCCTGGAGGAGCGGTTCAAATGAGCGACCTTCGCCACTACGACGTGATCACCAGCCCGGTGATCACCGAGAAGTCGACCATGGTGTCCGAGTACAACCAAGTCGTCTTCAACGTACCGAACACGGCGACGAAGCCGCAGATCAAGGCCGCCGTTGAGTATCTCTTCGGCGTCACGGTCACCGCGGTGAACACGCTGAACCGCAAGGGCAAGACGAAGCGCTTCCGTGGTCGCGCCGGTCGCCAGAGCGATCAGAAGAAGGCCATCGTGACGCTTGCCGAAGGCCAGTCGATCGACGTGTCGACCGGACTCTGAAGCCGAGCTTGGGATTTAAGTCATGGCATTGAAAAATTACAATCCGGTGACGCCGAGCACACGCCAGCTCGTGCTCGTCGACCGTTCGGGCCTCTGGAAGGGCAAGCCGGTCAAGCAGTTGACCGAAGGTCTTTCCAAGAAGGGCGGCCGCAACAACACCGGCCGCATCACCGTCCGCTTTCAGGGCGGCGGTCACAAGCGGACCTACCGTCTGATCGACTTCAAGCGTCGCAAGTTCGACGCGATCGGTACGGTCGAGCGGCTGGAATACGATCCGAACCGCACCGCCTTCATCGCGCTGATCCGCTACGAGGACGGCGAGCTGGCCTACATCCTGGCGCCGCAGCGTCTGGCAGCTGGCGACAAGGTCGTTTCCGGTCTGTCCGGCATCGACGTCAAGCCGGGCAATGCGATGCCGCTGTCGGCCATGCCGGTCGGCACCATCATCCACAACGTGGAGATGAAGCCGGAGAAGGGTGGCCAGATCGCCCGCTCCGCCGGCACCTATGCCCAGCTGGTCGGCCGCGATGCCGGCATGGCGATCCTGCGGCTCAACTCGGGCGAACAGCGCCTGGTGTCGGGCTCGTGCTTCGCCACGGTCGGTGCGGTCTCGAATGCCGATCACGGCAACATCAATCTTGGCAAGGCCGGTCGTAACCGCTGGCTCGGCAAGCGCCCGCACGTTCGCGGTGTCGCGATGAACCCGGTCGACCATCCGCACGGCGGCGGCGAAGGCCGCACCTCCGGCGGCCGTCACCCGGTTTCGCCGTGGGGTCAGCCGACGAAGGGCAAGCGGACGCGTCAGAACAAGTCGACCGACAAGTTCATCATGCGCTCGCGCCACCAGCGCAAGAAGTAAGAAGGGGATTTCTTCATGACACGTTCCGTCTGGAAGGGTCCGTTCGTCGATGGCTACCTTCTCAAGAAAGCCGAGAAGGTCCGCGAGGGTGGCCGCAACGAAGTGATCAAGATCTGGAGCCGTCGTTCCACGATCCTGCCGCAGTTCGTCGGTCTCACCTTCGGCGTCTACAACGGCAACAAGCATATTCCGGTCAATGTCAACGAGGACATGATCGGCCATAAGTTTGGTGAGTTTTCTCCGACCCGCACCTATTACGGGCACGGCGCCGACAAGAAGTCGAAGAGGAAGTAACGATGGGCAAGCCGAAGCTGGAACGCCAGCTGAAGGATAACGAGGCGCGCGCTGTCGCCCGCACGATCCGCGTCAGCCCGCAGAAGCTTAACCTCGTCGCTGCGATGATCCGTGGCAAGAAGGTTTCGTCGGCACTCGCCGACCTGACCTTCTCGCGCAAGCGGATCTCCGAGACGGTGCTGAAGACGCTGCAGAGCGCCATCGCCAACGCCGAGAACAACCACGACCTCGATGTCGACGCTCTCGTCGTCTCCGAGGCCTATGTCGGCAAGTCGATCACCATGAAGCGTTTCCACGCTCGTGGTCGTGGTCGCGCCAGCCGTGTCGAGAAGCCGTTTTCGCATCTGACGATCGTCGTTCGCGAAGTCGCGGAAACCGAGGAGGCCGCCTGATGGGTCAGAAAATCAATCCGACCGGTTTCCGGCTCGGCATCAATCAGACCTGGGACAGCCGTTGGTACGCCAACACCGGCGAGTACGGCATCCTGCTCCACGAGGACCTTGCGATCCGCAAGTACCTTCTCGATGAGCTGAAGCAGGCGGCGGTCTCCAAGATCGTCATCGAGCGCCCGCACAAGAAGTGCCGTATTACGATCCACTCGGCACGTCCGGGCATCGTCATCGGCAAGAAGGGTGCGGACATCGAGAAGCTTCGCAAGAAGCTCGGCACGATGACCAAGGCCGAGACGCACATCAACATCGTTGAAGTGCGCAAGCCCGAGACCGATGCGACCCTGGTCGCTCAGTCGATCACGCAGCAGCTTGAGCGCCGCGTGGCGTTCCGCCGGGCGATGAAGCGGGCGGTTCAGTCGGCCATGCGTCTAGGCGCTGAAGGCATCCGCATCAATTGCGGTGGTCGTCTTGGCGGCGCGGAAATCGCGCGCATGGAATGGTACCGCGAGGGCCGGGTTCCGTTGCACACGCTGCGTGCCGATATCGATTACGGCACGGCCGAAGCCCACACCGCCTACGGCGTCTGTGGCGTGAAGGTCTGGATCTTCAAGGGCGAGATCCTGGAGCATGATCCGATGGCTTCCGAACGCCGGGCCGTCGAGGGTGATCAGTCGGGTGGTGGCAATCGTCGCCGCGAACACGCCTGATCGGAAGGGTTTCGGAGTAGAATAGATGCTGCAGCCAAAGCGCACGAAGTACCGGAAGGCGTTCAAGGGACGCATTCACGGCACCGCCAAGGGTGGGACGAACCTTGATTACGGCACGTTCGGCCTGAAGGCTGTCGAGCCCGAGCGGGTTACCGCCCGCCAGATCGAAGCGGCCCGCCGCGCGATCACCCGTCAGATGAAGCGCCAGGGCCGCGTCTGGATCCGGATCTTCCCGGATGTGCCGGTCACCGCCAAGCCTACCGAAGTCCGCATGGGCAAGGGTAAGGGCTCCGTCGAATATTGGGCCGCCCGGGTGCATCCCGGCCGTATCATTTTCGAGATCGATGGAGTATCGGAGGAGCTTGCTCGCGAGGCCATGCGTCTCGGTGCCGCAAAGCTGCCGATCAGAACGCGCTTCGTCCAGCGCATCGCCGAATAAGGAGAGGTTAAGTGAAAGCCTCCGACATCACCACCAAGACCCCCGATGAGCTGACGGATGCTCTCGGCAAGCTGAAGAAAGAGCAGTTCAACCTGCGCTTCCAGGCGGCCACCGGGCAGGTCGAGAACACCGCCCGCGTACGCCAGGTGCGTCGCGATATCGCGCGCATCAAGACCATCGCCCGCCAGAAGGCGGTCGAGGCAAAGGCCTGAGGTAGAACACTATGCCCAAACGCGTTTTGCAGGGGACAGTGGTCTCCGACAAGAATGAGAAGACGGTTGTCGTCCTCGTCGAGCGTCGCTTCACGCACCCGCTGTTCAAGAAGACGGTGCGGCGCTCGAAGAAGTACAAGGCTCACGACGAGAACAACCAGTGCAAGGTCGGCGATGTCGTCTCCATCGAGGAGACCCGGCCGATCTCGAAGGACAAGACCTGGATCGTGCTTCACGGCGAAGCAGTCTCCAGCTGATGGACAGATCCGGGTCACGCGGTAGCTTCCGCCGACCCGGACACCGGGCGTCTCCTTGTGGGACGCTCCTGTTTTAGAATTGAACACGGTTCGATCTTCCGGCATCGCCGGGCGGCCGCGTTCTCAGAGTTTGAAGGCGGCCTGACATGATTCAGATGCAAACAAACCTCGACGTGGCCGACAACTCGGGCGCTCGTCGTGTCATGTGCATCAAAGTGCTTGGCGGCTCGAAGCGGAAGTATGCCTCGGTCGGCGACATCATCGTCGTCTCGATCAAGGAAGCCATCCCGCGCGGCCGTGTCAAGAAGGGCGACGTGATGAAAGCCGTGGTGGTGCGTACTGCCAAGGATATCCGTCGCGCCGACGGCTCGGTGATCCGGTTCGACCGGAACGCTGCCGTTCTGATCGATAACAAGAAAGAGCCGGTCGGCACGCGTATCTTCGGACCGGTCCCCCGCGAGCTTCGTGGCAAGAACCACATGAAGATCATCTCGCTGGCGCCTGAAGTGCTGTAAGGAACCGGACCCATGCAAAAGATCAAAAAGGGCGACAAGGTCGTCGTGCTGGCCGGCAAGGACAAGGGCCGTGCCGGTGAAGTGCTGAAAGTCATGCCGAAGGACGATCGCGCCGTCGTGCGCGGGATCAACATGGTCAAGCGCCATACCCGCCAGTCCGCGAGCCAGGAAGCCGGCATTATTTCCAAGGAAGCCTCGATCCACCTGTCGAACCTGTCTGTTGCCGACCCGAAGGACGGCAAGCCGACCCGCGTCGGCTTCAAGATCGTCGGCGAGGGCGAGAACGCCAAGAAGGTTCGGGTCGCTAAGCGGTCGGGAGAACAGATCGATGTCTGAGACCCAGTACATTCCACGCATGAAGCAGGTCTACCGCTCGGAGATCCGCAAGGCGCTTCAGGAGCAGTTCTCCTACGCCAACGAGATGATGATCCCGCGTCTGGACAAGATCGTGATTAACATGGGCGTCGGTGAGGCGACCGCTGATTCGAAGAAGCCAGCCGTTGCGGCTGAGGACCTCGCGATGATCGCCGGCCAGAAGCCGGTCATCACCAAGGCCCGCACCTCGATCGCCGGTTTCAAGGTTCGCGAAGGCATGCCGATTGGCGCCAAGGTGACCTTGCGCCAGGACAAGATGTACGAGTTCCTCGACCGTCTGATCCAGATCGCGCTTCCCCGGGTCCGCGATTTCCGTGGCCTGAACCCGAAGAGCTTCGATGGCCGCGGCAACTTTGCCATGGGCGTCAAGGAACACATCGTCTTCCCCGAGATCAACTACGACAAGGTCGATCAGATGTGGGGCATGGACATCATCGTTTGCACGACGGCGAAGACCGACGACGAAGCCCGCGCGCTGCTCAAGGCGTTCAACTTCCCGTTCCGCCAGTAACGGCATACGAGCAAAGGACAAAGATATGGCCAAGAAAAGCTCGATCGAGAAGAACAAGCATCGCCAGGAACTGGTGAAGAAGTTCGCCGCCAAGCGTGCCGCCCTCAAGGTCGTCACCAAGGATCAGAGCGCCACGATGGAAGCGCGTTTCCGCGCCCAGCTGGAACTCGCCGAATTGCCGCGCAACGGCTCGAAGGTACGCATCCGCAACCGTTGCGAAGTGACGGGCCGCCCGCGCGCCTATTACCGCAAGCTGAAAATGTCGCGTATCGCGCTCCGGGACCTTGGCAATAACGGCCAGATTCCCGGTATCGTGAAGTCGAGCTGGTAAGGAGTAGTCATCATGTCTTTGTCAGATCCCCTCGGCGATATGCTGACCCGCATCCGCAATGCCATCATGCGGAACAAGTCCTCCTGCTCCACCCCGGCTTCCAAGCTGCGTGGCCGCGTGCTCGACGTCCTGAAGGACGAGGGCTACATCCGCGGCTACACCGAGACCGCTTTCGAGAACGGCAAGTCCGAGTTCGAGATCGAGCTGAAGTACTACGAGGGCGCTCCGGTTATCCGCGAGATCGCCCGCGTGTCGAAGCCTGGCCGTCGCGTCTACGTTTCGGCGAAGACGATCCCGCACATCGCCAACGGCCTCGGCATCTCCGTGCTGTCGACGCCGAAGGGTGTCATGGCCGATCACAATGCTCGCGAGCAGAACGTCGGCGGCGAGATCCTCTGCCGCGTCGTCTGACGCTGCAGGAACTCAACGCGTAGAAACGGACAGGTTCTAAGATGTCTCGTATTGGTAAGAAGCCCATTTCCATCCCTGAGGGCGTCACCGCGTCGGTCGACGGCCAGACGGTGACTGCTAAGGGCACGAAGGGCGAACTCGTTTTCGTCGTCAACGACGAGGTCCTGGTCAAGATGGAGAACGGCGCGATTGCCGTCGAGCCCCGTGACCAGACCAAGACTGCGCGCTCGAAGTGGGGCATGTCCCGCACGATGATCGGGAACATCCTGGTCGGCGTGAAGGGCGGCTTCGAAAAGAAGCTTGAGATCAACGGCGTTGGTTACCGCGCCTCGCTGCAGGGCAAGAACCTGCAGCTGGCACTTGGCTTTAGTCACGATGTGCTCTATCCGGTGCCGGAAGGCATCCAGATCACCGTGCCGAAGCCGACCGAGATCGTGATCAACGGTATCGACAAGCAGCGCGTCGGCCAGGTTGCCGCGGAAATCCGCGAATACCGCGGTCCCGAGCCCTACAAGGGCAAGGGCGTGAAGTACGCTGGCGAAAAGATCGTCCGCAAGGAAGGCAAGAAGAAGTAGGATGGCTACTCAGAAAGAATCCCTCCGGCTTCGCGCTGCGCGCGTCCGCCGCTCGCTGAAGAAGGTCGCCAACGGACGTCCGCGTCTGTCGGTTCACCGTTCTTCAAAGAACATCTATGCCCAGGTCATCGACGACGTCGCTGGTCGTACGCTCGCGTCCGCGTCGACCCTCGACGTCGATCTGCGCAAGGGCTTGAAGACCGGTGCCGACACGGACGCTGCTGCGGCCGTCGGCAAGCTGGTTGCCGAGCGCGCGAAGGAAGCTGGCGTCACCGACGTCGTCTTTGATCGCGGCTCCTTCATCTACCACGGCCGCATCAAGGCCCTGGCGGAGTCGGCTCGCGAAGGCGGGCTGAACTTCTAGCATCGGTCGGCGAGGGCGACTGTCGTCCTCTTTGCGGAGGGCGACGGTCGCTCTTCGCATGTCGGGTATAATCTGCCCGCGGCATGACCGCATGCTGTTTCGAACTGGTCAGGCTCAAAGAGCCGGCCGATACCCTGGACGCCTCCGGAAAAGAATAAGGATAGGATCATGGCGCCAAGAGACGATCGTAACAATCGCAACGATCGCAACGAGCGGGACGACGGTTTCGTTGACAAGCTCGTGCATATCAACCGCGTCGCCAAGGTGGTGAAGGGTGGACGTCGCTTCGGCTTCGCCGCGCTCGTCGTCGTCGGCGACCTCAAGGGCCGCGTCGGCTTCGGCCACGGCAAGGCCCGCGAAGTGCCTGAGGCCATTCGCAAGGCAACTGAAGCTGCCAAGCGCGACCTGATCTTCGTGCCGCTGCGCGATGGTCGCACGTTGCACCACGACATCGCTGGCCGCCACGGCGCCGGCAAGGTCTACCTTCGTTCGGCCGAAGCGGGTACCGGCATCATCGCCGGTGGTCCGATGCGCGCCGTGTTCGAGGCTGTCGGCATGCATGACGTCGTCGCCAAGTCGCTCGGTTCGTCGAACCCCTACAACATGGTGCGCGCGACGTTCGATGCGCTCAAGGGTTCGATGCATCCGAAGGACGTCGCGTCGCGTCGGGGTATCAAGTACTCCACGCTGCAGGCCCGTCGCCGCGATCTCGTTGGCGCTGAAGATTGATGACAGGGCAGGTCGCTGAGCGGCCTGCGCCTTGAACGAAGGAGCCTATCGATGGCCGATACGAATTCCACGGGCAAGACTGTCACGGTCGAACAGATCGGCAGCCCGACCCGCCGCCCGGTCGAACAGCGCCAGACGCTGGTCGGTCTTGGCCTCAACAAGATGCACCGTCGCCGCACGCTCGAGGACACCGCCTCGGTTCGTGGCATGATTGCCAAGGTCAGCCACCTCGTCCGCGTTGTGGACGAGGCCTGATCCCGAGGAGCACATTTCGATGAAACTGAACGAGATTTCCGATGTGGCCGGCGCCACCCATCAGCGCAAGCGCGTTGGTCGTGGTATCGGCTCCGGCTCGGGCAAGACCGGTGGTCGCGGCGTCAAGGGACAGAAGTCCCGGTCGGGCGTTGCCATCAACGGCTTCGAGGGTGGCCAGATGCCGCTCTACCGCCGCCTGCCCAAGCGCGGCTTCGTCAACATCTTCTCGAAGAAGTTTACCGTCGTTTCGGTCGGCCGCATCCAGGCCGCCATCGACGCCGGCAAGCTTGACGCGACGAAGACCATCGACATGGCGGCGCTGAAGATTGCCGGCATCGTCAACCGCACGCAGGACGGCGTCCGTATCCTGGGCGGCGGCGAGCTGACCTCGAAGGTCGCGATCTCGGTCGCCGGCGCTTCCAAGGGAGCCGTCGAGAAGATCGAGAAGGCTGGTGGTTCGATCGACCTCCCGGTCGTTGCAGCGGCTGAAGCCGAAGCCTGATCCAGTTTTAAGGCGGAAGGTCATCCTTCCGCCTTTCAGCTTTTTGCGGAGGGCTCAGCCTTTCGCTTGATTGCGATGCCCCTGCCGCTTATCTCGTGGTCCCTCGGGGGAGGGGGCAGTCCTTCCGTACCCCCAGAGGCGATCCGGAGATATCCACAAGATGGCATCGGCTGCGGAACAACTTGCCGCCAATCTAAACTTCTCGGCCTTTTCCAAGGCCGGTGACCTCAAGAAACGCATCTGGTTCACGCTGGGTGCTTTGCTCGTGTACCGACTCGGGACCTACATCCCGCTGCCCGGGATCAATCCCGAAGCGTTGGCCCAGGCCTTCAAGCAGCAGTCGACCGGCATTCTCGGCCTGTTCAACATGTTTGCCGGCGGTGCCGTCGGTCGCATGGCGATCTTCGCCCTCGGCATCATGCCTTACATCTCCGCCTCCATCATCATCCAGCTGATGACCTCGGTCGTCCCGGCGCTGGAGACGTTGAAGAAGGAAGGCGAGCAGGGCCGCAAGGTCATCAACCAGTACACCCGCTACGGCACCGTGCTGCTGGCGCTGGTGCAGGCTTACGGCATCGCTGCCGGCCTCGAATCATCCACCAACATCGTCTCCGATCCCGGCACCTTCTTCCGGATCTCGACCGTTCTGACGCTGACTGGCGGCACGATGTTTCTGATGTGGCTCGGCGAGCAGATCACCGCCCGAGGCATCGGCAACGGCATCTCGCTGATCATCTTCGCCGGCATCGTCGCCAACCTTCCGAGCGCGATTGCCAATCTCCTCGAGCTCGGCCGCACCGGCGCCTTGTCGACTGGCATCATCCTGCTCGTTATCATCGTGGCCATCGCCTGCATCGCCGGCATCGTGTTCTTCGAGCGTGCCCAGCGCCGCTTGCTGATCCAGTATCCGAAGCGCCAGGTCGGCAACCGGATGTTCCAAGGCGACACCTCGCACCTGCCGCTCAAGCTGAACACCGCCGGCGTCATTCCGCCGATCTTCGCGTCCTCGCTGCTGCTGCTACCGGTGACCGTGGCGAACTTCGCCAACACCAGCGAGCTTCCGGGCTGGGCGACCGCGATCATCGCCTCGCTCGGCCACGGCAAGCCGCTCTACATGCTGCTCTATGCGGGCATGATCGGCTTCTTCGCCTTCTTCTACACGGCCGTCGTCTTCAATCCGAAGGAGACCGCCGACAATCTGAAGAAGCACGGCGGCTTCATGCCGGGCATCCGTCCGGGCGACCGGACCGCTGACTACATCGACTACGTCCTCACCCGGATCACGGTGATCGGCGCTATCTACCTCATCATCATCTGTCTATTGCCCGAATTCCTCATATCGGCGGCTGGCGTGCCGTTCTATCTGGGTGGTACGTCGCTGCTGATCGTGGTCAGCGTGACGATGGATACGGTCGCACAGGTGCAAGGTCATCTGCTGGCGCATCAGTACGAAGGTCTCGTCAAGAAGGCGAAGCTTCGTGGGGGGAAACGAGGAGCAAGATGAGGCTGATACTGCTTGGGCCCCCAGGGGCGGGGAAGGGCACGCAAGCCCATCGGCTGATCGAGAAATACGGCATTCCGCAGCTGTCCACCGGGGACATGCTGCGGGCGGCGGTGGCAGCGGAGACGGAAGTCGGCCTGAAGGCGAAAGCCGCGATGGCCTCGGGTGGTCTCGTCTCCGACGAGATTGTCAACGCCATCATCGCCGAGCGGGTCGAACAGCCCGACTGTGCGAACGGCTTCATCCTGGACGGTTACCCGCGCACACTGCAGCAGGCTGATTCGACCCAGGACATGCTGAAGCAGAAGGGCATGGAGCTCGACCACGTGATCGAGATGCGGGTGGATGACGAAATCCTCGTCCACCGTGTTTCCGGCCGCTTCACCTGCGGCAATTGCGGGGCCGTTTACCACGACACCGACAAGAAGCCGAAAGTCGAAGGCGTCTGCGACACCTGCGGCCATTCGAACTTCAAGCGTCGCGCCGACGACAACGCCGATACCATGCGGGTTCGGCTGCGGGCCTACTACCGGGAGACTTCACCCCTGGTCGGCTACTACCACTGCAAGGGCATCCTCAGTTTCGTCGACGGCATGAAGGCGATCGACGAGGTTACGGAAGACATTGCCGCCATCATTACCTGAAAGCCGACTCGGTTGACTTGAGATAGCTTTCTCCGTTATATCCCGCGCCTATTCGCGATAGACTTTGCGATCGGCGTGGGCTTCCCTTGGGAGCACGGTGCCGGTCGCATTCGCTTACCGGCTTCTGTTCCTTGACTGACAAGGGCGTTGGAGCCCCCCATACAAGGAGAATACGGACTTGGCCCGTATCGCTGGCGTTAACATTCCGACCAACAAGCGCGTGATCATCGCGCTTCAGTACATCCACGGCATCGGTCCGACCTTCGCGAAGGAAATCGTCGAGAAGGTTGGTCTTGGTCCCGAGCGTCGGGTCAACGACCTGACCGACGGCGAAGTCCTTCAGATCCGCGAGATGATCGACCGGGACTACCAGGTCGAGGGTGATCTTCGCCGCGAGACCTCGATGAACATCAAGCGTCTGATGGACCTCGGCTGCTACCGCGGCCTGCGTCATCGTCGTGGCCTTCCGGTCCGCGGCCAGCGCACCCACACCAATGCCCGCACCCGTAAGGGGCCTGCCAAGGCCATCGCCGGCAAGAAGAAATAATCAACCCGACCAAGCACGGCGCGCTTTTTGGCGCGTCGTTGGTGGAGCCGCTGGTATTACGGCGGTGTAGAGATCTCAGGAAAGTACCGATATGGCCAAGGAACAGCGCATTCGCCGCCGCGAGCGCAAGAACATCTCGTCGGGCGTCGCCCACGTGCAGTCGACCTTCAACAACACGCTGATCACCATCACCGATGCCCAGGGCAACACGATTGCCTGGTCGTCCGCTGGCGCGCAGGGCTTCAAGGGTTCGCGTAAGTCGACCCCGTTCGCTGCCCAGATCGCTGCCGAGGATGCCGCCAAGAAGGCGCAGGAGCATGGCATGCGTACGTTGGAAGTCGAGGTCGCCGGTCCGGGTTCGGGTCGTGAGTCGGCGCTGCGCGCGCTGCAGGCTGCCGGCTTCACGATCACTTCGATCCGTGACGTGACGCCGATCCCGCACAACGGCGTCCGCCCGCGCAAGCGTCGGCGCGTCTAAGGCCTCAACGGTTCGTCGTGCTCTGCCGTCCCTCTCAGGAGGGGCGGCTTTGTCGCGACGGGGCGCGCCGCTTCCTCACAGAGGGATGTCGCGCGACAGACCGCTTCATATCCAGAGGATCCGGTGTTCGGTTGGGGTCAACCGATTTCCGGATCTTCTCGGCCCTCCGGAGAGGGCGCCGCTCTCTTCGATCAGATCTATCGCCACGATTGGATGGTGGCGAGGTAACTGAAAGGCGAATGCCATGATTTCCAGCAACTGGCAGAATCTCACCAAGCCCAACCAGGTCGTTTTCAAGAGCGGCGGCAGCCGCACGAAGGCCTCGCTGACCGCGGAGCCTTTGGAGCGCGGCTTCGGCCTGACGCTCGGCAATGCCCTGCGCCGCGTGCTTCTCTCCTCGCTCCAGGGCGCGGCCGTCACCGCGATCCAGATCGACGGCGTCCTGCACGAGTTCTCGTCGATCCCGGGCGTCCGCGAAGACGTCACCGACATCGTCCTCAACGTCAAGGAAATCGCCATCGGCATGCAGGGCGAAGGCCCGAAGCGGATGGTGCTGCGCAAGTCCGGCCCGGGCATCGTTCGCGCCGGCGACATCCAGACCGTCGGCGACATCGAGATCCTGAACCCCGAGCATGAGCTCTGCACCCTCGACGAGGGCGCCGAGATCCGTATCGAGTTCACCGTCAACACCGGCAAGGGCTACGTCCCGGCCGACCAGAACCGCGCCGAAGACGCGCCGATCGGCCTCATCCCGGTCGACTCGTTGTTCTCGCCGGTCAAGAAGGTGTCCTACAAGGTCGAGGCGACCCGCGAGGGCCAGGACCTCAACAAGGACAAGCTCACCATGCAGATCGAGACCGATGGCTCGATCACCGGTGAGGATTCGGTCGCCTATGCCGCCCGCATCCTGCAGGATCAGCTTTCGATCTTCGTGAACTTCGAGGAGCCGCAGCGCGAGACCCGCGGTGCCGAGGAGCACATCGCTGAGCTCGCCTTCAACCCGGCGCTTCTCAAGAAGGTCGACGAGCTCGAGCTGTCGGTTCGTTCGGCGAACTGCCTGAAGAACGACAACATCGTCTACATCGGCGACCTCATCCAGAAGACCGAGGCGGAAATGCTCCGCACTCCGAACTTCGGCCGCAAGTCGCTGAACGAGATCAAGGAAGTGCTGGCCTCGATGGGCCTGCACCTCGGCATGGAAGTCAGTGCCTGGCCGCCGGAGAACATCGACGATCTGGCCAAGCGCTACGAAGACCAGTACTAGGACCTTCTCTCCCGCCGTCTCCGGACGGCGGGATTGCATACCCCGCCTTGGGAGGCGGGTTCTGACAGACTGCCAACGACCAGACTGCCCAATCATTCAAAGGCACATGCACATCGCCAGTAGGCGTGGATGCGAGGATGCCGTCCCCCGGTGAATATGCCGGCCCTTTCGAAGGAATACACTCATGCGTCACGGAAGCCGCGGCCGTAAACTCAATCGTACCGCCGAACACCGCAAGGCGATGTTCGCCAACATGGTGGCCTCGCTGATCCTGCACGAGCAGATCGTCACCACCTTGCCGAAGGCGAAGGATCTTCGCCCGATCATGGAAAAGATGATCACCCTCGGCAAGCGCGGCGACCTCCATGCCCGTCGCCAGGCGATCTCCAAGGTTCGCGACGAGACCTGCATCAAGAAGCTGTTCGACACCCTCGCGCCGCGTTACGCCGAGCGCCAGGGCGGTTACTGCCGCGTTCTGAAGGCCGGTTTCCGCCGCGGCGACAACGCCCCGATGGCCGTCATCGAGTTCGTCGACCGTAACCCGGAAGCCCGCGGCCAGATCGACCGCGACCGCGTCGAAGCCGATGCGGCTGCCGAGGCGTAATCGCTTCGCTTTCCAGACCATGATGAAGGGCCCTTTCGGGGCCCTTTTTCGTATCAGCTTCTGGCCGGTTTAGCGCTGGCCAGCCGACCCCGCGGCCATCGCTCGCGCCGATGCAGGGAGCCCTGCGGGTGCCGCCGGATGTCCGCACGACCCGCAAGGTGTCCGCATGATTCGCAAGATGTACGACTGGGCCATGCGGATGGCCAACCACCGGCACGCGCTGTCGGTGCTGTTCGGCGTGAGCTTTGCCGAGAGCTCGTTCTTCCCGATTCCGCCCGATGCGATGCTGGTGCCGATGGTGATGGCGAACCCGCGCCGTGCCTGGCTCTTCGCGTTCATCTGCACGCTCGGCAGCGTGCTCGGCGGGCTTCTCGGCTACGCGCTCGGCTCGGTGTTCTACGACACGATCGGCCATCGCATCATCGAGTTCTACCATCTGCAGGCCCAGGCCGACCATTTCCGCACGCTCTACGCCGACTACGGGGCGGAGATCATCCTGCTGAAGGGGCTGACGCCGATCCCGTTCAAGCTGGTGACCATCGCGTCGGGTCTCGCGGCCTATCCGCTGCTGCCCTTCGTCATCCTCTGCACGATCACCCGGGGCGCGCGGTTCTTCCTGATCGCCGGCCTGCTGCGGTGGAAGGGCGAGGCGGCGCGCCTGTTCATCGAGAAGCACCTCGAACGCATCACGCTGGCGTTCCTTGCCGTCATCGTCCTCGGCTTTGCGGCCTTCGTCTATTTCGCTTGATCTGATGATGACGGACACCCGCATGACGGCAGACCGCGTCCTCCTGACGGGGGCATCTGGCTTCGTTGCCCAGCACATTCTTCTGAGGCTGCTGGCGGCGGGATACGCGGTTCGCGCCACCGTGCGATCTGCCGCGAAGGCCGAGCGGCTCCGGCAGATGCTGGCGGAGCAGGGGGCAGACGCATCGCGCCTCGAATTTGCCGAACTCGACCTGCTCGCCGAAGCCGGCTGGGGGGCGGCGATGACCGGCTGCCGTTTCGTCCTGCACACCGCCTCGCCGTTTCCGGCGCGCCTCCCGCGCGACCGGTTCGCGCTGGTGCCCGCGGCCCGCGACGGCACGCTCCGGGTGGTCGATGCGGCCATCCGGGCGGGCGTCGAGCGGCTCGTCCTGACCTCGTCGGTCGCCGCGATCTATTATGGTCATCCGGACCAGGCGGGACGGCGGTTCACCGAGGCGGACGTCACCGACACCGACTCGCCGCTCACCTCCGCCTACGCGCTGTCGAAGACGCTGGCCGAGCAAGCGGCCTGGTCGCGCATCGGGGGAACGGCCCTGGAACTCGCGGTGATCAATCCTTCCGTGGTCCTCGGGCCACTGCTCGGGCCGGAGGTCACGACGTCCACCTCGCTGATCCGGATGATGCTGCGGGGACGCCTGCCGCTGGTGCCGAACGTCTCCCTCGGGCTCGTCGACGCCCGCGACGTCGCCGAGGCGCACTTCCGGGCGATGACCGTCGAGGAAGCCGCGGGCAGGCGGTTCATCGTCTCCGGCGGTTCACGGTCGTTGTGGGAGATCGGCGAGGCCCTCGCGCAGGTTTTCCCCAGCTATCGCTGGAAGCTGCCACGCGGCGTTCTGCCGGATGGCCTCGTGCGCGCAGCCGCTCTCGTGATGCCGCCGGCGCGGCAGATCGTACCCGAACTCGGGGCCGCCAAAGTGCTGGTGACAGAGGCCGCGGAGCGCGTTCTCGGCCTGACTTTTCGCAACCCGGAGGAGGCGATCGCGACAACCGCCGCGTCCCTCGTCGAGCAGAAGCTCGCCTGATCGGATCGAGGTGAGCGGACAGGTGAAACTGTGCCCTCGCTGCCACGCATCCCGTCGTTTGCAGACTGTTGCAGCGCTGGTACAGCCGGCGGGGCGGCGGTGTGCGATATCCCCGCTCGACCAGGACGCATCTAAATTTTGAATTGTCTGCAACCAAAGATAGGGCATGGCATTTTCATGTCGACAATCGGACGGAACGCCCCGAAATGTGGCCGGTTTACGCGGATTAAATGATTCAAATGCAAGATGTTGCCACCGAACTCAAAACGAGCGAACTGTCCATGCGCCGCACTCTTCTGACCCTTCTCGGCGCCATCGGCGCGTTTGGCGTGCTGACCGCAAGCTATGCGACCGCCGATCTTCCGACCCCGGCTTCGGCAGCGACGATTTCGCAGACCGCGTCGGCGCGCTAGTCTAATTATCGCCATCTGATACTATGCTTAAAAGAGGGGTCGCATCGCGGCCCCTTTTTCGTTGCAATGGCATGGCGTATCCGGGTCTGAAGGCGATGTCGGTGTCCGACGTCGGACAATGAGAGCTGAGCCCGTGAAAAAGCTTCTTCTGATAAGTGCAGCGTCCCTGGTGATCGCCGTTCCCGTTGCCACCGCCGCCTCGAGCGACGGTTGGCTTGGCGGGCTGCTGTCGGGCTCGACCGAGGTCGCCCAAAACACCGCGCCGCCGGCGACGCCCGTGCCGGTCAAGCCGCTGACCGCGGCGACCGCCGTCCCCGCCAGCCCGTCCGAGATCAAGCTGTCCTTCGCGCCCCTGGTGAAGGCCGGCGCGCCCGCGGTGGTCAACGTCTACGCGGCGCGGGAGGTCGTGCCCCAGCGCTCGCCCTTCGCCAATGATCCCTTCTTCGAGCAGTTCTTCGGCCGCCAGCTGCCGCAGCAGCGCCCGCGCGTCCAATCCTCGCTCGGCTCCGGCGTCATCGTCGACGCTTCCGGCATAATCGTCACCAACAACCACGTGGTCGCCGACGCGGACGAGGTGAAGGTGGCACTGAGCGATGGCCGCGAATATCAGTCGAAGATCCTGATGCGGGACGAACGGGCCGATCTCGCCGTCCTCAAGATCGACGGCGACAAGCCGTTTCCGGCCATGCCGATCGCCGATTCGGATGCGCTCGACATCGGCGACCTCGTGCTCGCCATCGGCAACCCCTTCGGCATCGGCCAGACCGTGACCAACGGCATCGTCTCGGCGCTCGCGCGCACGCATATCGGCGTCAAGGATTTCGGCTACTTCATCCAGACCGATGCCGCGATCAATCCCGGCAATTCCGGCGGCGCGCTGATGGACATGCGGGGCCAGCTGGTGGGCGTCAACACCGCCATCTTCTCGCGTTCCGGCGGCTCCAACGGCATCGGCTTCGCCATTCCCTCCAACATGGTGCGGGTCTTCGTCGAGGCCGCCAAGAAGGGCGGGCGGTTCGAGCGGCCGTTCATCGGCGCGAGCTTCACGCCGGTGACCCCGGATGTCGCCGAGGCGCTGGGTCTGGAACTGCCGTCGGGCGCCCTGGTGCAGGACGTCGTCGGCAGCGGCCCTGCCGGTGCGGCGGGACTGAAGGCCGGCGACGTCGTCCTGGCGATGGACGGCTTCCCGATCGGCGATCCCGATGCGCTCGGCTACCGCCTGGCGACGTCGGGCATCGGCAAGAGCGTGAAGCTCGACGTTCTCTCCGCCGGCAAGCGGGAGGAGCTTTCGATGGCGCTCGAGGTTGCGCCGGAGCTTCCCGCCCGCGACGTGAAGATCCTCGAAGGCGAGACGCCGTTCTCCGGCGCCACGGTTGCCAACCTGTCGCCGCGCGTCGCCGACGAGCTGGATCTCGCCCCCACCCTGAAGGGCGTAGTCGTGACCGAGGTGGCCGAGCGCTCCTTCGCCGCTCGTTTCGGCCTGCAGCCGAAGGATGTGATACTGACGCTGAACGGCAAGGCCGTCACCTCGACGAAGATGCTCGAGGCGATGGCGGAGAACACGCGCCGCGGCTGGAAGTACGAGATCGAGCGTGACGGCAAGACACTGCGGCAGGTCGTCCGCTAACATAGGGTTGGGGCAGGCGGCATGAGCGATCTCTTCGGGGCGGTGAAGCAGCCGGACGGGCAGGCGGCACGCCCCGACCGCCCGGGCATGCCGGAACCCGCACGACCGCTCGCCGACCGGCTCCGCCCGAAGACGCTGGACGAGGTCGTCGGCCAGGAACACCTGACCGGTCCGACCGGCGTCATGACCCGCATGCTGGCGACCGGCACGCTGGGCTCGATGATCTTCTGGGGGCCGCCGGGCACCGGCAAGACCACCGTTGCGCGGTTGCTCGCCGGGCAGGTGGATTTCGCCTTCGAGCAGATTTCGGCGATCTTCTCGGGTGTCGCAGACCTCAAGAAGGTGTTCGAGGCCGCGCGCCTGCGCCGCTCCAATGGGCGCCAGACACTTCTCTTTGTCGACGAGATCCACCGCTTCAACCGCGCCCAGCAGGACAGTTTCCTGCCGGTGATGGAGGACGGCACCGTCGTCCTCGTCGGTGCGACCACGGAGAACCCGTCCTTCGAGCTCAACGCCGCGCTGCTGTCGCGCGCCCGGGTCCTCACCTTCCACCCGCACGATGCGGCCAGCCTCGCCCAGCTTGTCGCCCGCGCCGAGGCGATCGAAGACCGCGCACTGCCGCTCGACGCGTCGGCACGGGAAGTTCTGCTGCGCCTCGCCGATGGCGATGGCCGCGCCATCCTGACGCTCGCCGAGGAGGTCTGGCGTGCGGCCCGGCCGGGCGAGGTGTTCGATGCCACCGAGCTGCAGACCATCGTCCAGCGCCGCGCTCCGGTCTACGACAAGGGGCAGGACGGCCACTACAACCTGATCTCGGCGCTGCACAAATCCGTCCGCGGCTCGGATCCGGATGCGGCGCTCTACTACCTCTGCCGCATGCTCGATGCCGGCGAGGACCCGCTCTATCTCGGCCGCCGCCTGGTGCGCATGGCCTCGGAGGATATCGGCCTTGCCGATCCGCAGGCGCTGGTCATCGCCAGCGCCGCCAAGGATGCCTACGACTATCTGGGCTCGCCGGAGGGCGAGCTGGCGCTGGCGCAGGCGACCGTCTATCTCGCCACCGCGCCGAAATCCAACGCCGTCTACACCGCCTACAAGGCCGCCATGCGCGCCGCCAAGGAAAACGGCTCGCTGCTGCCGCCCAAGCACATCCTCAACGCCCCGACCAAGCTGATGAAGGGCGAGGGCTACGGCACCGGCTACCGCTACGACCACGACCAGCCTGACGCCTTCTCCGGCCAGGACTACTTCCCCACCGAACTCGGCCGCCAGAGCTTCTACCGCCCCGTCGAGCGCGGCCTCGAGGCCACGCTGAAGAAGCGCATGGACCACTGGGCGCGGCTCCGGGCGGAGCGGGGCGAGGCGTAGGGTTGGGGGCAGGTGCCGATTCGGAGTAGCTTTTGAGTCGATCAAGGCCGAGCCAGACAAAGCCGGAACCTCCGAACTTCGTCATCCCGGACTTGACCTCAGCGAAACCGTTGGTTTCGCAGAGGTCAAGCCCGGGATGACGAAGCTGAAGGGTCGGCAGCAATCTCGCTGCCCGCGGAAGCAAGCCCAGGATGACGAAGCTGAGGCGTCGTCCGCAATTCCACTCCGCCACATCCTCCCGCGTTCGACAGCCCCGCGATCAAGCGCTAAACTTCGCCAGCCTGGAATCCCGAAAGCCATCCCATGCTGCGCCAAATCCTTCTCGTTGCCGTCGGCGGTGCCGTCGGCTCCGTTGCCCGCCACCTCGTCGGCGTGGCCAGCCTCCGCTTTTTCGGTTCGGGCTTTCCCTACGGCACGCTGATCGTCAACCTCGTCGGCGCTTTCGTCATGGGCGTCTTCATCGAGATCCTCGCGCGTCGCTTCGGGGGATCGACCGATCTGCGCCTGCTGATCGCCACCGGCGTCCTCGGCGGTTTCACGACTTTCTCGTCCTTCGCCCTCGACACGGCGGTCCTCTTCGAGCGCGGCGAGCTGGTTTCGAGCTTCGTCTACGTCGCCGTAACGCTCATTCTCGGCCTTGCGGCGCTGTTTCTCGGTCTCGGTCTCGCGCGAAACTTCGCCTGATGCTATCTGCAGGGCGAACGAAGAAGGTGTTATGCGCATGGCGGTGGTCGAACAGATAAAGGTCGAAGAGGACGAAGCCGGGCTTCGCCTCGACCGCTGGTTCAAGCTGCACTATCCCGGCCTCGGTTTCGGGCACCTGCAGAAGCTTCTGCGCTCGGGCCAGGTCCGGGTCGACGGCGGCCGGGTGAAGTCGGACACGCGCATCGCGCCGGGCCAGATGGTCCGCATCCCGCCGATCGGCGCGGACGCCGCGCGTGGGAAGACCGCGCCGCTGACGACCAACCTGATGAAAGGGCGCGAGGACGACGACGTCCTGCGCCAGATGCTGATCTACGAGGACGAGAAAGTGCTCGTCTTCAACAAGCCTGCAGGCCTTGCCGTGCAGGGCGGCTCGGGCATCGCCCGGCATGTCGACGACATGCTGGAGGCCTGGCGCAACAAGCGCGGCGAGAAGCCCCGGCTGGTCCACCGTCTCGACCGCGACACCTCCGGCGTCCTCGTCGTCGCGCGCACCCGGAGTGCCGCGGTGTTCCTCACCAAGATGTTCCGCGAGCGCGACACCAAGAAGACCTACTGGGCGATCGTCAAGGGCGTGCCGGTTCCAAAGGGAGGCCGGATCTCGACCTATCTGGTGAAGGAAGAGACGCCCGACGGCGACCGTATGCGGATCGCCAAGCACGGCGATCGCGGCGCCGACCACGCGCTGACGCACTACAGGGTCGTCGACCAGGCGGCGCAGAATTTCGCCTGGGTCGAGTTCGAGCCCTATACCGGCCGCACCCACCAGCTGCGCGTCCACGCCGCCCATATCGGCATTCCGATTCTCGGCGACCCGAAATACTTCGAGCACGACACCAATTGGGAGTATCCGGGCGGCGTGCAGAAGCGCCTGCATCTCCATGCCCGCCGCATTGCCATCCCGCATCCGGATGGCGGGCTGATCGAGCAGATGGCGCCCTTGCCGCCGCACATGGTGCAGACCTTCAACCTCTTCGGCTTCGACGAGTCGGAGACCGGTGACTGAGATGAAGCTCGTCCTGTTCGACTGCGACGGTACGCTCGCCGACAGTTTCGGCCTGATCTGCGAGGCAATGCGGCTGACCTTCCTCGAGCATGGCCTCGCCGCCCCCGAGGATGCTGCGACCCGCGCCATCATCGGCCTGTCGCTGCACACGGCGATCCAGGACCTCGCACCAACGGCGCCGCCGGCGCTGATCGAGGCAATGGTCGCCAGCTACCGCACCAATTTCCGCGCCACCCGCGAGGATCCGGCGTTCCGCGAGGCGCTGTTTGCCGGCATCAAGCCGATGCTGGACGACCTGGTTCGCCGCCAGGATGTCCGGCTCGGCCTCGTTACCGGCAAGACCCGGCGGGGTGTCGACGCGGTGGTGTCGGCGCATGCGCTGGAAGGAATGTTCCAGGCGATCCGCACGGCCGACGACTGCCCGTCCAAGCCGCATCCGGCGATGGTGCTGGAGTGCTGCGCCGAGCTCGGCGTCGATCCGACCGCGACGATCGTCGTCGGCGATGCGATCCACGATATCGGCATGGCGCTCGCCGCCGGCGCCGAGGCGATCGGCGTGCCTTGGGGCGCTGCCTCGCCGGAAATGCTGCTGGATGCCGGTGCCGCCCGCATCGCCGCCGATGTGCCCGATCTCGCCGCGCTCCTCGACGCCTGGATCGCCGGACGCTGGTCGCCCGAGCAGGCGGCCTACGCCTGATCCCGTTTCCCTGACCGCCTGAGAAGACCCGATGTCCGATACCCCGAAGATCAGCCGCCCCGAGCTGCCGAAGCGCTTTTACACGGACGTCATCGTTTCCGAGGTCGAGCAGAGCGCACCGGTCGGGCCGAGCTCACTCGGCGAGGGAGCGTTCACCGTCCTCCTCGATGGTCGGACGCTGCGCACGCCGCTGCGGCGGCCGTTGATCGTTCCGGCGCAGCGTCTTGCCGAAATCCTGGCGGCTGAGTGGGCCGCACAGGGCGAGCGGATCGACCCCGCCACCATGCCGCTGACCCGCCTCGCCAGCACCGTGATCGACGGCGTTGCTGACGATACAGGGGGCGTGCGCGCCGATCTCGCCGGCTATGTCGAGACCGACATGCTCTACTACCGCGCCGGCTATCCCGACCGGCTGGTCGAGAGCCAGCGCGCGCACTGGGATCCGGTGGTCGCCTATGCCGAAAGCCGGCTCGGCGCGCGTTTCCTGCTGGCCGAGGGGGTGATGCATGTGGCCCAGCCGCCGACCTCGATCGCGGCTTTCCGCGCCTGGATCGATGCGGTCGAGCATCCCTTCGCGGTCGCCGCTCTGCACCAGATGACGACGCTTACCGGATCGGCGCTGCTGCCCTACGCCTTCGCCGAGGGCCATCTGGACCTCGATGCGACCTGGGCCGCCGCACATGTCGACGAGGACTGGAACATCGGCCTCTGGGGCACCGACGCAGAAGCCGAAGCCCGCCGCGCCAACCGTTTCGCCGACATGCGCACCGCTGCCGAGGTGCTGGCGGCGCTGAAGGGCGTCCGGATGGCCTGAGCTTCAAAGCATTCTCTGATTGGGTGGCCTCACCCATCAGAGAAAGATGGCCCCATCAAAGAAACATGCCCTTAGGTCAAAAGGACAGAGCGTCCTTTGTGCATCCAATCGGATGCACGGCGCTCTAGGCCCGGCGCGGTTCGAGCGCGGCGGAGCGCGTCAGCGGCGGCGCGCCATGCCCGGCGTTGAAGGCCGCGAGCAGCGGCCTCGACCACGCGATGACCTGCAGGCCCACGACCGCGCTGACCACCGCCAGCATTGGCAGAGTTAGGAAGGTCACCAGGAACAGGTCGTCCCCGTAATTGCCGAACACCCGGCGAAAGGCAATGCCGCTGAACTCGAACAGGATGGCATGGCTGCAGAAGATGAAGAACGTATAGGGTTCGAGCCAGGTGCAGAAGCCGGCGAAGGACGACCGGCGCACCCATTCCGTCAGCCGCCAGAACGCCGCCGCCATGGTGATCCTCAGGAGGATGTCGAGGCTTGTCTGGAGGCTGTCGTTCAGCTCGCCGATCGGGACGCGGTCGATCCGCAAGGTAAGGTAGACCGCGGCCATCACGAGGAGGCCCCAGGACAGCGGACGGGCCATCCGGTCGATGGCCGCCTCGTCGTTTCCAGCCACGCGCACCCACATGCCCACCCCGAAGAACAGCAGCAGCGAGGGGCGCTGCAGCACCATCAGCGGATCCCCGAGCATGGTGAAGGCGAGGAGTGCGATCATCGTCGCCAAAGGCTTGCGCTGGAGACCGAACAGCAGCAACGGCGCCAGCAGCACGCAGACGAAGAGATCCCGCAGAAACCACAGCGGCACCACTGCCGGCCACTCGGTCAAGGCGAGCAGGGCATTGCCAAGGCCGAGCGGCGTCATGTCCGGCAGGTTGTCCCACTTGCCGGTGAGGGCGCCGTAGACGACCAGCAGCGTCAGCATCACCAGGTTCCAGGCGACCAGCGGCACGACCAGCGTCCTGAACTTGGACGCATAAAGCTGCCGCGCGCCGAGCTTGCTGTAGGTCGACACGATCAGATAGCCGGAAACCAGGCTCAGCAGCGACACCGAGCTGAGGCCGATGATCCGCGTCATCAAGAAGTAGAAGATGTCGAACGCCCCCGCACTGCGGAGATAGACGTTGTCGGCGACGCCTTGCGGCACGTGGACGAAGGTCATGCAGACGATGCACATCGCCCTGGCGATGCGGATCCGGTCGGAGAACGAAGACCGGATTTTCGGCGTGGATTTCGGCAAGCCGGAGGCGGCAATCGCGCTCATGGGGGCGCCTTTCACATCTGACACCCGTGCACGGCCGGGTCTCGGCCCCTGCAGGGTTTGTTCCGGAGCGGGGGACAGGCATGCCCCCGAACACCTCGCCTCGTCCGATCTGCGGGCCGAGATCAAGATAATGACAAGGTCTGTTTACTAATTGCTGCAGCGCCGCATGGCTAGCCCGAAGTTGAGAAATGGCCTGTTCTGCTGGTCCGGAGGTCTTCGCGACGCCGATGTCCCAGAGCCCAAGTCTCTGGGAGTGCGAGAGAATGCGCCGATCTTTTCGCGCCCGCCCCAGTGCCCGTGCCCGCGTCTCCTCGGCGCAGAGGCATGCCGAACTTAGGTCATCCGTAGGCCGAAAGTAGAGACCCGGCGGGGCTGCTGCCCCGTTCCGGGCCGCCAAGGCCCATGCTAGACCGGCGGGGTCTAACTGCTGGGGCTCTGCCATGAAGGACGTCATCCTCGAACTCGAACGCCGCCGCGAGCGGGCCCGGCAGGGCGGTGGCGCGCCGCGGATCGCGGCGCAGCATGCCAAGGGCAAGCTGACGGCGCGCGAACGTCTGTC
Organism: Mesocryomonas fontinalis; assembly: GCF_055730125.2. Taxonomy (NCBI): domain Bacteria; kingdom Pseudomonadati; phylum Pseudomonadota; class Alphaproteobacteria; order Hyphomicrobiales; family Aurantimonadaceae; genus Mesocryomonas; species Mesocryomonas fontinalis. The sequence goes on from NZ_JBUZWG020000002.1 coordinate 25,145, forward strand.
GGTGTTCCTCGACGAGGGCTCGTTCGAGGAGTTCGACATGTTCGTCGAGCACCGCTCCACCGACTTCGGCATGGCCAACCAGCGCGTTGCGGGCGACGGCGTCGTCACCGGCTGGGGCACGGTCAACGGGCGCACCGTCTTCGTCTTCGCCAAGGATTTCACCGTCTTCGGCGGCTCGTTGTCGGAGGCGCATGCCGAGAAGGTGCAGAAGATCCAGGACATGGCGCTGCGCAACCGGGCGCCGATCATCGGCTTCTACGATGCCGGCGGCGCGCGCATCCAGGAGGGCGTCGCCGCGCTCGGCGGCTATGCCGAGATCTTCCAGCGCAACGTTCTGGCCTCCGGCGTCATCCCGCAGATCTCGGTGATTATGGGCCCTTGCGCCGGCGGCGACGTCTACTCGCCGGCGATGACCGACTTCATCTTCATGGTCCGCGATACCAGCTACATGTTCGTCACCGGCCCCGACGTCGTGAAGACCGTCACCAACGAGACCGTGACCGCCGAAGAGCTCGGCGGCGCTTCGGTGCACACGCGCAAGTCCTCGATCGCCGATGGCGCCTATGACGATGACGTCGAGGCGCTGCTGGAGATGCGCCGCCTCGTCGACTTCCTGCCGGCGTCCAATACGGCGGCGGTTCCCGAGCTGCCGTTCACCCAGTCGGTGACCGAGATCGACCTGTCGCTCGACAGCCTGATCCCCGACAGCGCCACCAAGCCCTACGACATGAAGGAGTTGGTCCGCAAAACGCTCGACGAGGGCGACTTCTTCGAGATCCAGGAGGCGTTCGCCGCCAATATCGTCACCGGCTTCGGCCGGATCGAGGGGCGCACCGTCGGCGTCGTCGCCAACCAGCCGATGGTGCTCGCCGGGGTCCTCGATTCCGACGCCTCGCGCAAGGCCGCCCGCTTCGTGCGCTTCTGCGACTGCTTCTCGATCCCGATCGTCACCTTCGTCGACGTGCCCGGCTTCCTGCCCGGCACGGCGCAGGAGCAAGGCGGGCTGATCAAGCACGGCGCGAAACTCCTCTTTGCCTATGCCGAGGCGACGGTGCCGAAGGTCACCGTGATCACCCGCAAGGCCTTCGGCGGCGCCTACGACGTGATGGCCTCGAAGCATCTGCGCGGCGACGTCAACTATGCCTGGCCGACGGCGCAGATCGCCGTGATGGGCGCGCGCGGCGCGGTCGAGATCATCTACCGCCGCGATCTTGCCGACGCTGACAAGATCGCCGCCCTCACCAAGGCCTACGAGGACCGCTTCCTCTCACCCTTCGTCGCCGCCGAGCGCGGCTACGTCGACGAGGTCATCCTGCCGCACTCCACCCGCCGCCGCGTCTCCCGCGCGCTCGCCATGCTGCGCAACAAGGATCTGAAGAACCCTTGGAAAAAGCACGACAACATTCCGCTTTAGGCTAATCGGCGGTGGTCACCGGCGTCCGAGCCCGAACCGTTCGACTGGCGGCATCTGTGTTCGAATCAAGCGACCGTCCACGACTTCGATCACCGTTCGACTGCCGTCCCACTCCATAAGGACATGCTGTCCTGGCCTTGCACGCAGGATGGTGTCGGCTATGTCGCCGGCCCTGCTGACGATGTGAGGCTGGCGGTTATGCGGGAGCGCAATGATCGCCAACTGTCGGCCGGCGAGACTTTGCTGACTTGCAATGTTCTTGTCGTTGGTCACCAGCGCCGCGAAGCCAAGGCTTTCGAGCATCGTGATCAGTTGCCCGTTTCGCGTGCCGAACCATTGCTGTGGGAACCGTGTGGCATCGATTTTAAGGTTGACGAGCGCCGTGACGAGAGAACGCGGCACGCCTTCGTCGACCATCACCCTCATGCCGCGGCAGCGGGCCTGACGAGTGCGGATGATGTAAGCTCCAGAACCCGGATCACGTCGCTGCGGGCAAGCGACTCGTAGTCTTCCAGGATTTCATCGACAGTCATTCCCATCGCGAGGTTCTCAAAGAGCACCTCGATCGGAACCCTAGTGCCGCGAAAGACGAGCGCACCGCTCATGACGTCCGGGTCGGATGTCAGCAGGTCGTTCAGGCCAGGTTGCTGATCCATCGCCGCTTCTCCGCCGGTTTCGGCATCCTTCTGCGTCATCGAACCTAAGCCGGGAAGGCAGTCGATTCAAATCAAACCGCATCCGAGATCAGATCCCCGCGAACCAGTCGTAGCCGTTGTCTTCCCAGTAGCCGCCGCGGCCGGAACCGAAACCGGCGAAGCTGTCGACCAGTTCGATGCCGGCGATGTATTTCGACATCTTGTAGCCGAGCTGTCGCTCGACCCGCACGCGCAGCGGCGCGCCGTTGGCGACGGGGAGGCGTTCGTTGTTGAGACCGTAGGCGAGGATCGTCTGCGCATGGTGGGCGTCGACGAGGTCGATCGAGCCATAGAACTGCACCGGACCGGTGAAGCTGACGCCGTAGCTGTCGAAGCAGTGGAAGACGACGAAACGCGCTTCCGGCTTTACGCCGGCGGCGTCGAGGATGGGGCCGAGCGGCGTGCCCGTCCATTTGGCGATGCAGCTCCAGCCCTCGACGCAGTCGTGCCGGGTGATCTGGGTCCGTGCCGGCATCGCCCGGATTTCGTCCAGCGACAGGCTCAGTGGCTTCTCGACCAATCCACTAACCGACAGGCGGTAGTCTCTGAAATCGTTGGAAACGTGGGTGAGATAGGCCTCGTCCTGCGGGTCGGTCGAACCGTTCGGACGCTGCGGTTGGCGGATCTCGCTCTCGGAGAATTCGGTGGCGAGGTTGTCGCTGCCGAGAAGCAGGCGCTGCGCGCGGTAGGTCAGGGAATTGGCGTATTCGAGGACGCTGCGCACATCGCTTCGCCCGGCAATGTCGAAGCAGCCGCTGAGCGGGGCGGCGGCGGCGACCACGGCCGAGCCGGTGAGAAAGCGGCGGCGGGAAAGCTGCAAGGCGGCCATTACTTTGCCTCCGGGTCGGTGCGGTACCAGCCGGTAACGATCGAGCGCAGCTCGTTCAGCGGACCGGCGGCGATCACCATCAGAATGTGGACGACGAAGAACAGGACCAGCGCCAGCATCACCAGAAAATGGATCGTGCGGGCGGTCTGCCGGCCGCCGAACACCTCGACCAGCCACGGCGCGAAGGCATTCATGCCCGGCGACATCGTCAGCCCGGTCAGGATCATCAGCGGCAGCGCCACAAAGAGCACGCCGGCATAGGACAGCTTCTGCAGGACGTTGTATTTCCGGCCGTGGTGGAAGCGCAGCCGAGCGTGGTCGGCGACATCCTGCGGCAGTTGCCGCAGATCGGTCGGCGTCGGCACCACGTCGCGCCGGAGGTGTCCGTTGACGACGCTGGCGACCAGCCAGACCAGCAGCGTCGCGACCAGGATCCAGGCGAAGAAGAAATGCACCACGCGCCCGGTGCCGAGGTCGCGGTAGGACGGGATGGTCATCCATCCCGGGAAGGTCTTGCCCTCGAGATTGCCGTCGACCCAGATCGCGCCGAGCCAGCCGGTGGTGTCGAAGCGGTAGCCGAAAATCTCGGTGACGCCGCGCATGTTCGGGCCGTCGAAGCCGGCGCCGATGGTGAGGAAGGAGTTGTCGAAGCCGAAGCCGGATTGGGCGCCGATGTAAAGGTCGGGCCGCGCCATGAAGATCTGCAGGCCGGAGAGCAGCAGGAAGAACAGGCAGAGCGCCCACAGCCAGTGCGTCGCGCGCGTCGCCAGCTTCTGCTTGTAGACCAGAGGTCCCTTGGGTGTGGTGGCCATATCCGAGGCTCTCCGGCAGACTTGCTGCTGCACCCTGTCATGGTCGCAGTCCGGCCGCAGCGTCAAGCTGGCCGCTCTCACAAGCGCTGGGGCGCCCTTACAACTTCGCGTGCTTCAAGCTTCTGTCAGCCCGGCGCGGCGCGCTGGAAACAAAGCTTTGTTAAGCCCCTTCAAATGCTTCGAGCCGCATTCTTCAGACTCCGGTCGAGGCTCTGGCGAAAGCGCGAGCGGTCGGCGGGGGTGAACACCGCATAATAGCCCTTGCTCTCGCCGGTCTCGCGCAGATGCTGGCTGAAGGCGCGCATCGACAGCGCCGTCCCGATGCTCTCGGGCGTGAAATCGCGGCCATTGGAGTTCAGCACCAGCGCGCCTTTCTCCAAGGCGCGGGCGGCCAGCGGAATGTCGGCGGTGACGACGACGTCGCCACGCACGGCCTGCTCGACGATCCAGTCGTCGGCGACATCGGCCCCGGCGGTGACGGTTACGATGCGGGCAGAGGGATAGCGCGATGGGCGCATGCCGCCGTTCGACACCAGCACGCATTCCGCGCCATGCCGCTCGGCGATCTCCAGCGCCTCATCCTTCACCGGGCAGGCATCGGCATCGATGTAGAGAATGGTCACGTCGGCGGGTTCCTTGTGGGCTGGTTCTGACATAGCGGCCTCCTGACCGTTCTGCCATGGTCGGGCATGACCGTTTCCCCCGCGATTCCCGACAGCACGCCGTCCGAGATCAAGCTCGGCATCCTGCTGGTGACGCTTGCCGCGCTGCTGCTGCCGGTGCTCGACGCGTCGGCGAAATATCTCGGCGAGAATCACGGGCTGCCCGCCGTCGAGATCGCCTTCGTGCGGTTCGCCTTGCAGGCGCTGCTCTCGCTGCCGCTGCTGCTCTGGCAGGAGGGCATCGGCGGGCTGCGGCCGAGCGATCTCGCTTTGAACCTCCTGCGCGGCGTGCTGCTGGCCTTTGGCAGCTACCTGTTCTTCACGGCGCTGACCGCGATGCCGATCGCCGATGCGATCGCGATCTTCTTCGTCGAGCCGATGGTCATCACGCTCCTCTCGGCTGTCATGCTGAAGGAGACGATCGGCTGGCGACGCTCGCTCGCCGTCCTCACAGGCTTCATCGGCGCCGTCATCGTCATCCGCCCGAACTTCGCAGTGCTCGGTCCCATCGCCACCTTGCCGGCGCTCAGCGCCGTCTGCGTCGCCGTCTACCTGGTGCTAGGGCGCAAGCTGTCGCGCGGCAGCTCGCCGCTCTCCATGCATTTCTACGCCGGCATCGGCGGCACGCTCTTCCTCGGCGCCGTGCTCGCCGTCGGAGCCTGGCTCCCGGTGCCGGAACTGACGATGGTGATGCCGGTCGGCTGGCTCAGCTGGAGCCTCCTTTTCCTGATCGGGCTCGTCGGGATGATCGGTCATCTGATGTTCGGCTACGCCTACCGGATGGCGCCGGGGTCGGTGCTGGCGCCATTCGGCTATTTCGAGATCGTCACCGCCACGCTTTTCGGCCTCGTCCTGTTCGGCGATTTCCCGGATGCGATGAAGTGGCTGGGCATCGCCATCATCATCGCCTCCGGCATCTACATCGTCTGGCGCGAAAGCGTCGTCCGGGCGCGGGATTCCGACGATGCAGATGCGGCGCCACCCGCGTTCCCACCGACGCTTCCTTGAAAGTATTATAGAACATTGGTCTTTGGCAGTCCGATGAACCAATGATTGAGGTGTCCTGCGCCCTTTCGGCGTCGGGAATGCGAACCCTATGCGGGACAGTCTTGGCCGCAAGCAGCATCGCGCAACTTTGGTCCGGCTTGCCGAGCGCCGAGCGAGCCGCCAGAAGTTGTCCGGTCGTGCCGCGCCGGAGAAAGCCCATGTTCCAGAAGATCCTGATCGCCAACCGTGGCGAAATCGCCTGCCGCGTGATCAAGACCGCGCGGCGGATGGGGATCGCCACGGTCGCGGTCTACTCGGACGCCGATGCCGACGCGCTGCATGTGGAGATGGCGGACGAGGCGGTACACATCGGCGCATCGCCGGCCAATGAGAGCTACCTTCTCGGCGTGCGCATCCTCGACGCCTGCCGGCAGACCGGCGCCGAGGCAGTCCATCCCGGCTACGGCTTCCTGTCGGAGAACGCCGAGTTCTGCGAACTGCTCGAGGCCGACGGCATCGTGTTCATCGGCCCGAAGCCCAAGGCGATCCGGGCCATGGGCGACAAGATCCAGTCGAAACTCTTCGCCAAAGCCGCCGGCGTCAGCGTCGTGCCCGGACATCTCGGCGTCATCGCCGATGCAGAGGAGGCGGTGCGGATCGCCGCCGGTATCGGCTATCCCGTCATGCTGAAGGCCTCCGCCGGCGGCGGCGGCAAGGGCATGCGCATCGCCTGGAACGAGGCCGAGTGCCGCGACGGCTTCGAGCGGGCCCGGTCGGAGGCCGCGTCCTCCTTCGGCGACGACCGGCTCTTCGTCGAGAAGTTCGTCGTCGATCCCCGGCACATCGAGATCCAGGTGCTCGGCGACGCGCATGGCAACGTCATCCACCTCGGCGAGCGCGAATGCTCGATCCAGCGCCGGAACCAGAAGGTCGTCGAGGAGGCGCCCTCGGTGTTTCTCGACGCCGAAACGCGCGCCGCAATGGGGGCGCAAGCCGTCGCCTTGGCCAAGGCGGTGGATTACCAGAGCGCCGGCACCGTCGAGTTCATCGTCGACGCCGAGCGGAACTTCTATTTTCTCGAGATGAACACCCGCCTGCAGGTCGAGCACCCCGTCACCGAGCTCGTCACCGGCATCGACCTCGTCGAGGAGATGCTGCGGGTTGCCGCAGGCGAGACGCTGCGCCGGACCCAGGACGACGTCCGCCTCGAGGGCTGGGCGGTCGAAAGCCGGATCTATGCCGAGGACCCGTTCCGCAGCTTCCTGCCGTCGATCGGCCGGCTGACCCGCTATCGTCCGCCCGTCGAGGGCTCGCTCGGCGATGCGGTGGTGCGCAACGACACCGGCGTCACCGAGGGCGCCGAGATCTCGATGTTCTACGATCCGATGATCGCCAAGCTCTGCACCCACGCCGAAACCCGGGAAGCCGCGATCGAGGCGATGATCGCGGCCCTCGAGCGATTCGAGATCGGTGGCATCGCGCACAACATCCCGTTTCTCTCGGCGCTGATGCGCCATCCCCGCTGGCAGGAAGGGCGGCTGTCGACGGCCTTCATCGCCGAGGAATATCCGGAGGGCTTCTCCCGTCCGCCGCTCGGCGTGGACGCCCGTCGCCGTGCCGCCGCTCTGGCCGTGGCCATCGAGATCGCCGCGCAGCAGCGTCTGGCCCGCCACGCGGACCGGCTGCGGCCGTCAGGGGCCGGGGCGTCCGCCTTCGAGGTGAAGATCGACGGCAGCTATGTCGCCGTGCAGCTGGCGGGCCCGGCGGATGACGCGGTGCTGGCGCTGACGGTCGATGGCATTGCTATGCGCCTTGTCGGCCGGCCAGTTCACGGCCAGAGCCATGTCGCGCTCGAACTCGGCGGCATTCCGGTCTACGCGCAGGTCCGCACGTCGCCGAAGGGCGTCTCCATCCTCATCGACGGGTTCTGGATCCTCACCCGTACTTTGTCGCCCGCCGTCGCGGGGCTCGACCGGCTGATGCTGGTCAAGCTGCCGCCGGACACGTCGAAGCTGCTGCTGTGCCCGATGCCCGGGCTCGTCGTCTCGGTGCTCGTGACGGAAGGGCAGGCGGTGAAGGCGGGCGAGACGCTCGCCGTCGTCGAAGCCATGAAGATGGAGAACGTGCTGCGGGCCGAGCGCGATCTCGTCGTCGGCCCGGTCCGCGCCACCGCCGGCGATACGCTGGCGGTCGACGCGGTGATCATGGAATTCGCCTGATTCTCAAACCTCGTCCTCGGCGCGCGCGTCGACCGTCGGCCCGAACACGTCCTCGAAGCTGCCGCGCAGCACCCGGTCGACATCCGGCATCGACACCGGCAGGCCGAGATCGACGAGGCTGGTGACGCCGTGGAGGCGGACGCCGCAAGGCACGATGCCGCCGAAATGCTCGAGGTCGGGATCGACGTTGAGGCTGATGCCGTGGAACGTCACCCATTTGCGCAGGCGGATGCCGATCGCGGCGATCTTGTCCTCGGCCATGCCGCCATCCGGCATCAGCGGGCGGTCCGGCCGCCGCACCCAGACGCCGACCCGGTCCTCGCGCCGCTCGCCGCGCACCTGGAAGCCGTCGAGCGTTCCGATGATCCAGTTCTCCAGCGCCGAGACGAAGGCGCGCACGTCCTGCCGCCGGCGTTTCAGGTCGAGCATGACATAGGCCACCCGCTGTCCGGGGCCGTGATAGGTGTACTCGCCGCCGCGGCCGCTCGCATGCACGGGGAAGCGCTGGGGATCGACGAGGTCGCCGGCGTCGGCGCTGGTGCCGGCGGTGTAGATTGGCGGGTGCTCGACGAGCAGCACCGTCTCCGGCGCCGCGCCTGACGCTATTCCCGCCACGCGGGCCTCCATGAAGGCCACAGCGTCATCGTAGCCGGTCAGGCCGTCGAAGATCAGCCATTCCACCGGCGGCGCGCCGGCAATCGCATGAAATTGCCGGGCTTCGACATCGAGGCGCGGCGAGGCGGGCAGGGGAAGAGCGTCCATGCCTCTATCTAGCGATCGCGGCGGCTGGGGAAAAGCAGGCCGCCGTGACGAATATCGAAGAAGCTGCGCAATTCGGCTTGTGCCCGTGCCGGGGGTTTGTTACATGCCCGCAGCCGGTCGGAAACGAGCGGTGAACACGGTGTGCGGCCGTGGCGGAATTGGTAGACGCGCAGCGTTGAGGTCGCTGTGGGGCAACCCGTGGAAGTTCGAGTCTTCTCGGCCGCACCAGTTTTCCCAGACGGGAAAGCTTGAAGTGTTCGGTACATTCCGGTCTACCAACCGGAATGCCAATGTAACAGAAAAGCCGGGTGTCTCACGACCCCGGCTTTCTGCATTTTGGGCCGGCGTGCATGAGGGCGCGTCGCCCTGTTCGGAGCGGCCAGGCGGCTGCCGGCGAAAGGACGAGAGTTTGGCCTCGCATTTCCAGCATCCCCTGCGGGCGAAAGCCCTGATCTTCGACATGGACGGCACGCTCCTCCTGTCCGCCGCCGTGTTCGAGCGGATCTGGCGGCAGTGGGGCGAGGAGAATGGCATGGACGGCGAGGCGATCATCGCCGTCGCGCATGGTCGCCGGATGATCGACACCGTGCGCGAGGTCTGCCCGCCCGGGCTCGATCCCGACGCCGTCGCCGCCGAACTCAGCCGGCAGGAGCGCGAGGACGTCGAGGGAATCGTCGCAATCGCCGGCGTCGCGGCCTTCCTCGCCTCGATTCCCGCTGATCGCTGGGCCATCGTCACCTCGGCCGACCTCGATCTCTGCCGCATCCGCCTCGCGGCCGCCGGTATCACGCCGCCAGACGTTCTCATCACCGCCGAGGACGTCACGAAGGGCAAGCCGGACCCGCAGGGCTACATCGAGGCTGCCCGCCGGCTCGGCGTCGCGCCGGCCGACGCGATCGTCTTCGAGGACGCCCCGGCTGGTATCGCCGCCGGCAAGGCCGCCGGTTCCCCGGTTCTCGTCATCGCCTCGATGCTGAAGCCGGAGACCCTCGGCGGGGAGAACTGGAGCCTCGACTATACCGGGCTCACCGTCTCCGTCGGCGCGGATGGCGATCTCACCATCGAGGCCGGCAGCCCGCGCGCCGCCTAGCGAGAGAGCGCTGCCGGCGAGAGAGCTGGAAGCACGGCGCCCGGCCGGCTTTCCGGCCTGCCGCGGACGTTCTTCAGGCTTCTCGCGGGCAAGCGGAAAAGCGGTTTCCTATTTCGGTTGCCATGTTCTAAGCCCAAGCTGATTTGCAAGCGGCGTCAGGAGGGCGGCCATGGCTGAGCTGAAGCCCGAGAGCGACGCGTTGGATACCCGCATCCCCGGTGTCGCGGTCCCCGAGACTGGCGAGGCGCGTCGCGAGATCTACGACGCCGACGGCGACTTCGATTCGGGCTTCCTGCACAGCGTTACCGAGGCGCTGTCGCGCGATGATGCCGAACACCTGAAGCAGGACGTTGCCTCGCTGCACGAGTCCGAGCTTGGCGACCTTCTGGAGCATTTGAGCCAGGACGATCGCCAGAGCCTCGTCCGCTTGATGGGCGACGAGTTCGATTACACCGCGCTCACCGAGGTCGACGAGGCGATTCGCCTGCAGATCGTCGGTGCGATGCCGAACGCCCAGATCGCCGAGGCGGTGCGCGAGCTCGATTCGGACGACGCAGTCTACATCCTCGAGGACATGAACGAGGACGACCGCAAGGAAATCCTCGACCAGCTGCCGTTCCGCGAACGCGTCCGCCTGCGCCGCGCGCTGGAGTATCCGGACGAATCGGCCGGCCGGCGGATGCAGACCGAGTTCGTCGCGGTGCCGCCGTTCTGGACGGTCGGCCAGACCATCGACTACCTCCGCGAGGAGGACGGCCTGCCCGACAACTTCTCGCAAATCTTCGTCGTCGACCCGTCGTTCAAGCTGCAGGGCGCCGTCGATCTCGACCGGATCCTGCGCGCCCGCCGGCCGGAGACGATCGACGAGATCATGCACGAGACGCGCCACGCGATCCCGGCGGGCATGGACCAGGAAGAAGCCGCGCAGATCTTCGAGCAGTACGATCTCCTGTCCGCCGCGGTGGTCGACGAGAACGAGCGGCTCGTCGGCATCCTCACCATCGACGACGTCGTCGACGTCATCCAGGCCGAGGCCGAAGAGGATCTGCTGCGGCTCGGCGGCGTCGGCGACGAAGAGCTGTCGGACACCGTGCTGACGACGGTGCGCTCGCGCTTCCTCTGGCTGCTGATCAACCTCGGCACCGCGATTCTCGCCTCGCTGGTCATCGGCCTGTTCGACGCGACCATCGAGCAGATGGTGGCGCTCGCCGTGCTGATGCCGATCGTCGCCTCGATGGGCGGCAATGCCGGCACGCAGACCATGACGGTGGCGGTCCGCGCGCTCGCGACGCGCGACATCGACATCTACAATGCCGGACGCGTGGTGCGCAGGGAACTCCTGGTCGGCCTCATCAACGGCGTGGTGTTTGCGCTGATCATCGGCGTCGTCGCCGGCCTCTGGTTCGAGAATGCCGGGCTCGGGCAGGTCATCGGCCTCGCCCTCATCATCAACATGATCGCCGCCGCGCTCGCCGGCATTCTCATTCCCCTGGTGCTCGACCGGGTCGGCGCCGACCCGGCCATCGCATCTGGGACCTTCGTGACGACGGTGACGGACGTCGTCGGCTTCTTCGCCTTCCTCGGCCTTGCCGCCTGGTGGTTCGGCATCGGCGGCAGCTGACGCTCTTGCCGCCGCCGGTTTACGCGGTGGCGCGGCGGTCCTCGGTCCAGGGGCCGACGGCGCGGATCTCATCCTCGTGCCCTTCCTCGCGGAAGGTTTCCGCCTCGGCTTCCGCCGCCCAGTCGCGCATTGCCGGCAGGTCGAGGAGGCGCGGTGCGTAGTCGGCGGCAGCGCCGGTGATGACGAGGCCGAAGGTCTTGATGCGGAAGGCCACCGGCGCGAAGAAGGCGTCGACCGCGGTGAAGCTGTTCCCGGCAAGATACGGTCCGCCGAAACGCGACAGTCCCTCGTTCCAGAGCGCGGACAGCCGGGCGAGATCGGCGGTGACCGCGGCGGAGGGCGAGGGCAGGCTGACCGTCAGCCCGACATTCATCGGACAGGCACTGCGCAGCGCCGTGAAACCCGAATGCATCTCGGCGGCGGCCGAGCGGGCGAAGGCGCGGGCCTCCCGGTCCGCCGGCCAGACGGTGGGATGGGTCTCGGCGAGGTACTCGCAGATCGCCAGCGAATCCCAGACCAGCAGGCCGCCATCGTCGAGGCACGGCACCATGCCGGTCGGCGAGAAGTCGCGCGGCGGGGCGTCCGGTCCGTAGGCGAAGGGCCGCATCCGCTCCTCGAAGGGAATGTCCAGCGTCTTCATCAGCACCCAAGGCCGCAGCGACCAGGACGAATAGTTCTTGTTGGCGATGTAGAGCGCGAGCATCTGCGTCTTCTCCGTGCTGTCCCGGGGCATCCTGCGGTCGGGTCGACCCATCCCTGCAACGGGAGAGGATACGGAGTCTAGAACACCTTGTTCGGGATGCTGCCTTTTCGGGCTATGCCAGGGGCGAGGACATTTTGCGCGAGGTGTCGAGGCGCGTCTCGGCGGTCCCGTCGACGGCGCAAGCGGCAGCATAACGCTCACGCAAACGCCCGACATTTCTCCTCAGGAGAAATAGTGTTTCTTCTCAGTTGAACTCCTGTCCGTGATTTGCCATACCTTGGGGATCGAACTCTCCCTTGGGGGTCGAACTCTCGGAAAGGCCTCATCATGTGCGGGATCGTCGGACTGTTCCTCAAGGACAAGGCGCTGGAGCCGCAGCTGGGCGGCCTCCTCTCGGCCATGCTGGTCACGATGACCGACCGCGGCCCGGATTCGGCCGGCATCGCCATCTACGGCGCCCCGGCGGACGGGATGGCGAAGATCACCGTGCAGTCGGCCCAGCCGGACGTTGATTTTCCGGCGCTGGAGGCACGCCTTGCCGGGCTGACCGGCGGGACGGCGAGGGTCATCCGCAAGAGCTCGCACGCCGTCGTGACGCTCGATCACCTGCATTTCGGTCCGGTGCGGGAGGCGCTGAGGCAGCTTTCGCCGACGCTCCGCGTCATGGGGACCGGCGACAGTGTCGAGATCTACAAGGAGGTCGGGCTGCCGCGGGATGTCGTCGCCCGCTTCGGCGTCGCCGGCATGGCGGGAACGCACGGCATCGGCCACACCCGCATGGCCACCGAATCCGCCGTCACCACCATGGGGGCGCATCCGTTCTCGACCGGTGCCGACCAGTGCCTCGTCCACAACGGCTCGCTGTCGAACCACAACAACCTCCGCCGCACGCTGGTGCAGGAGGGCATGACCTTCGAGACCCAGAACGACAGCGAGGTCGCCGCCGCCTACCTCACCGCCGAGATGGGCCGGGGCAAGGACCTCGGCGAGGCGCTGACCTCGGCGCTCGACGATCTCGACGGCTTCTTCACCTTCGTCGTCGGCACGAAGTCCGGCTTCGGCGTTCTGCGCGACCCCATCGCCTGCAAGCCGGCGGTGATGGCCGAGACCGACCGCTACGTCGCCTTCGGCTCCGAGTACCGGGCGCTGGTCGACCTGCCGGGCATCGAGACCGCCAGCGTCTGGGAGCCCGAGCCGGCCACGGTCTATTTCTGGGATCACCGCACGGCCGCCTGAGCCTTTTCCCGCCCGCGCGTTTCAAGGATCTGCCATGCCCGTCTTCGACCTCTCGGTCACGCCGCTGCGTGACTTGAACCAGGCGCTCCACGCCATTGCGCCCGGCGCCAACGACACCGCCTTCGAGGTGATCAACCCGCGCGGCAGCCATTCGGTGGCCGTCGGCATCGATGCGCCGGTGACGGTTACTGTGCAGGGCTCGGTCGGCTACTACTGCGCCGGCATGAACGATGGCGGCGCCGTCACGGTGCACGGCTCGGCCGGGCCGGGGGTCGCCGAGAACATGATGTCGGGCACCGTCGTGATCGAGGGCGACGCCTCGCAGTATGCCGGGGCTACCGGCCGCGGCGGGCTTCTCGTCATCCGCGGCAATGCCGCCTCGCGCTGCGGCATCTCGATGAAGGGCATCGACATCGTCGTCGAGGGCTCGATCGGCCACATGTCGGCCTTCATGGCGCAGTCGGGCAACCTCGTGGTGCTCGGTGATGCCGGCGAGGCGCTCGGCGACAGTCTCTACGAGGCCAGGCTGTTCGTCCGCGGCAGCGTCAAGAGCCTCGGCGCCGACTGCATCGAGAAGGAGATGCGGCCGGAGCACCTGGAGATCCTCGAGGGTCTCCTTGCCAAGGCCGGGGTCGAGGGCGCCAGCGCCGGCGAGTTCAAGCGCTACGGCTCGGCACGCACGCTCTACACCTTCAACATCGACAATGCCGACGCGTACTGAGCTGAGGGAACCGTCATGAGCTACCAGAACCCGCCGACGCCGCCGCGCAAGTCCGCGACCTTCGACGACCACACGCTGGCCGAAATCCGCCGCGCCGCTGCGACCGGCATCTACGACATCCGCGGCGGCGGCTCCAAGCGAAAGCTGCCGCATTTCGACGACCTGCTGTTTCTCGGCGCGTCGATGTCGCGCTATCCGCTCGAGGGCTATCGCGAGCGCTGCGATACCTCGGTCGTGCTCGGCACGCGCTTCGCCAAGAAGCCGATCCATCTGAAGACGCCGATCACCATCGCCGGCATGAGCTTCGGCGCCTTGTCCGGCAATGCCAAGGAGGCGCTCGGCCGTGGCGCGACGCTGGCCGGCACCTCGACCACCACCGGCGACGGCGGGATGACCGACGAGGAGCGCGGCCATTCCGAGGTGCTGGTCTACCAGTACCTGCCGTCCCGCTACGGCATGAACCCGAGGGACCTCCGCCGCGCCGACGCGATCGAGATCGTCGTCGGGCAGGGCGCCAAGCCCGGCGGCGGCGGCATGCTGCTCGGGCAGAAGATCTCGCCGCGCGTCGCCCGCATGCGCAACCTGCCGGAAGGGATCGACCAGCGCTCGGCCTGCCGCCATCCCGACTGGACCGGGCCGGACGACCTCGAGATCAAGATCCTCGAGCTGCGCGAGATCACCGACTGGCAGAAGCCGATCTACATCAAGGTCGGTGGTGCCCGGCCTTACTACGACACCGCGCTGGCGGTGAAGGCGGGGGCGGACGTCGTCGTGCTCGACGGCATGCAAGGCGGCACCGCGGCGACGCAGGACGTGTTCATCGAGAACGTCGGCCAGCCGATCCTCGCCTGCATCCGGCCCGCCGTGCAGGCACTGCAGGATCTCGGCATGCACCGCAAGGTGCAGCTGATCGTCTCCGGCGGCATCCGCAACGGGGCCGATGTCGCCAAGGCGCTGGCGCTGGGGGCCGACGCCGTCGCCATCGGCACCGCGGCGCTCGTCGCCATCGGCGACAATGATCCGAAATGGGAGGCGGAGTACAACGCGCTCGGCACCACCGCCGGCGCCTATGACGACTGGCACGAGGGCAAGGATCCCGCCGGCATCACCACGCAGGATCCGGAGCTCGCGCAGCGGCTCGATCCGGTCGCGGCCGGCCGTCGCCTCGCCAACTATCTGAAGGTCATGACGCTCGAGGCGCAGACCATCGCCCGGGCCTGCGGCAAGAACCATTTGCACAACCTCGAGCCGGAAGACCTCTGCGCCTTGACGCTGGAAGCCTCGGCGATGGCGCAGGTGCCGCTCGCCGGGACCAGCTGGATTCCCGGCAAGGGGAATTTCTAGACCTTCGAACCGGCGGCCGGCCGCTTCGGGGGGAGCGACCGGACCACCGTCGCCTCCGCCCATCGCAGCCGATCCAGGGGACCGCCATGACCACCGATCTCTCCGCCTACGCCGCCGAGCGCGGCATCAAGTACTTCATGATCAGCTATACCGACCTGTTCGGTGGACAGCGCGCCAAGCTGGTGCCGGCGCAGGCGATCGCCGAAATGCAGGCGAACGGCGCGGGGTTCGCAGGCTTTGCCACCTGGCTCGACCTCACCCCCGCCCATCCAGATCTCTTCGCCATGCCCGACGCGTCCTCGGTGATCCAGCTGCCCTGGAAGAAGGACGTCGCCTGGGTCGCCGCCGATTGCGTGATGGAGGACGCGCCGGTCGAGCAGGCGCCGCGCGTCGTCCTCAAGCGCCTGGTCGGTGAGGCGGCGGCGATGGGCTTGCGGGTGAAAACCGGCGTCGAGGCGGAGTTCTTCCTGATCACGCCGAAGGGCGACCGGATCTCGGACGAATACGATACGGCCGGCAAGCCCTGCTACGACCAGCAGGCGGTGATGCGCCGCTACGACGTCATCGCCGAAATCTGCGATGCCATGCTGGAACTCGGCTGGAAGCCCTACCAGAACGACCATGAGGACGCGAACGGGCAGTTCGAGATGAACTGGGAGTACGACGACGCCCTCGTCACCGCCGACAAGCACTCCTTCTTCAAGTTCATGGTGAAGTCGATCGCCGAGAAGAATGGTCTGCGCGCCACCTTCATGCCGAAACCTTTCGAGGGGCTCACCGGCAATGGTTGCCATTGCCATGTCTCGGTGTGGAATGCCGACGGAACAACCAATGCGTTCGCCGACAAGGCGATGCCTTTCGGCCTGTCGGCGAAGGGGCGGGAGTTTCTCGGCGGGATCATGCAGCACGCTTCGGCGCTCGCCGCGGTCACCAATCCGACCGTCAATTCCTACAAGCGCATCAACGCCCCGCGTACCATCTCCGGCGCCACCTGGGCGCCGAACTCGGTCACCTGGACCGGCAACAACCGCACCCACATGGTCCGCGTCCCCGGACCCGGCCGCTTCGAGCTGCGCCTGCCGGACGGAGCGGTGAACCCTTATCTCCTCCAGGCGATCATCCTCGCCGCCGGCCTCGACGGCATCCGCACGAAGGCCGATCCCGGGCCGCACCATGACATCGACATGTACCGCGACGGCCATACCGTCACCGGTGCGCCGAAACTACCGCTGAACCTGCTCGACGCCTTGCGCGCCTTCGAGGCGGACGAGGGCCTGCAGCAGGCGATGGGAACCGCCTTCTCCGCCGCCTACCTGAAACTCAAGCACGGCGAATGGACCACCTTCTGCAGCCACTTCACCGCCTGGGAACGCGAAACCGCGCTCGACGTCTGATCCGGCCCGGTCAAGCCGCCCCTGTTGGGAGCCTGCCGCCGCTCGACCCTGTCGCCATGCCGAGAGCGCTGGCGATTTCCCCGACCGAGCCTCAGCTCGCCGGGTGCTTGTGGATCGGGTCGACCCAGTAGACTTCCTCGGGCTTTTCCACCGGGTCGACATCGGTGATGTTGACGACCACGGCCTCGTTGTCGGAGCGCACGAGCACGCATTGCAGCGGCTGCGCGGGGTCGGCGTTGATCTCCTGGTGCGGCACGTAAGGCGGCACGAAGATGAAGTCGCCGGGATCGGCCTCGGCGACGAACTCCAGCCGGTCGCCCCAGCGCAGCCGCGCTCTGCCGCTGACGACGTAGATCACGCTCTCCAGCGCACCGTGATGGTGCACGCCGGTCTTGGCATCCGGCGCAATGCTCACCGTGCCCGCCCAGATCTTCTGCGCACCGACGCGCGCGGCGTTGATCGCCGCCTGGCGGAACATGCCGGGCGTCTGCGGGGTGTTGGAGTCCAGCGCATCGCCCTTGATGACGCGAATGCCATCATGCTTCCAGCGCGGCTCGTCGTTCTGGTGCGGGTGCGGGTGATCGTCGCTCATCGAAATCTCCTTCGGCATGCTGCGATGGGAACGGGCGCCGGGGTAGCTTGGATGATCTCACGTTTTCCCGGCCACGGCGAACCGGCTTGCGCATCTTGCCTCGCGCAGGACGGCTTCCCCCACCGACGCTTCACTCTGCTCCGAAGAGTTTCGGCTCAGGCGCGTTTGAGCTTCGGCAGGAAGATCGTCGCGACGCCGAGGATCGGCAGATACGAGATCACCTGGTAGACGAAACCTATGCCGTTCGTATCGGCGATCGTGCCGAGCAATGCCGCCCCGAGCCCGCCGGCGCCGAACGCGAAGCCGAAGAAGATGCCGGCGACGAGGCCGACCCGGCCCGGCAGCAGTTCCTGCGCAAAGACGACGATGGCCGGGAAGGCCGAGGCGAGGATCAGGCCGATGGTGACGCTCAGGACGCCGGTGAAGAAGAGGTTCGCATAGGGCAGCATCAGCGCGAACGGGATGACGCCGAGGATCGAGAACCAGATCACGAAGCGCGCGCCATACCGGTCGCCGATCGGCCCGCCGGCAAAGGTGCCGACCGCCGCGGCGCCGAGAAACAGGAACAGCATCAGCTGCGCGTCGCGGACGCTGAGCCCGAAACGGTCGATCGTGTAGAAGGTGAAGTAGCTCGAGAAGCTCGCCATGTAGACGTTCTTGGTGGCGGTCAGGAGGATCAGGATCCCCAGCGCCAGAAGGACGTCGCCTTTCGGCAACGGCAAGGCGCGGCTCGCGGCAGGGCGTCCGGCATTGGTGCGCCGGTGCGCGGCGTACCAGCGGCCCGTGAAGGTGAGGATGATCATCCCGGTGAGCGCGATGCCGGCGAACCAGGCGATGCTCTCCTGGCCGTAGGGCAAGACGATGAAGGCGGCGAGCAAGGGACCGACCGCCGTTCCCGCATTGCCGCCCAGCTGGAACAGCGATTGCGCAAAGCCGTGCCGGCCCCCGGATGCCAGACGGGCGACGCGCGATGCTTCGGGATGGAAGATCGACGATCCCAGGCCGACGAGGCAGGCGGCGCCGACCAGCATGCCGAAACTGCCGGCATGGGCGAGCAGCACCAGCCCGACCAGCGTGCTGGCCATGCCGGCGGGCAAGGCGTAGGGCATCGGCCAGCGATCGGCGACGACGCCGACGGCCGGCTGCAGCAGCGAGGCCGTCACCTGGAATGCCATGGTCAGCAGGCCGATCTGCACGAAGTCCAGGCC
The DNA here is from genome assembly GCF_055730125.2 of Mesocryomonas fontinalis. Classification (NCBI taxonomy): domain Bacteria; kingdom Pseudomonadati; phylum Pseudomonadota; class Alphaproteobacteria; order Hyphomicrobiales; family Aurantimonadaceae; genus Mesocryomonas; species Mesocryomonas fontinalis. Next base: position 43,434 of record NZ_JBUZWG020000002.1, read on the forward strand.
GTAGTTCGCCTTGAGCAGCGGGTAGAGCGAGGCCAGCAGCGACTGCATCACGTCGTTCAGCAGGTGGCAGCCGCTGACCGCGAGGAGAATGGAGAGCGTGGCCGTGCCAGCCCGCGCCGGAGCGATCGCGATCGTCGTCATGCCCAACTCCCCTTGGACCTCGCGTCGCCACGCCGATGGCGAAGCGGCCTCTCGGCCTCTGCGGCAGCAACCCGCGCTTGCAGGAAATTCCGTTTACCGCTTTACCGCGGCTTAGGCGAACGGATGCGCCGGTGCAACTGGCTGAGTGTCGCAGCGCCGCCGTTGACGGGCGTTTGGACTCGTCGAGAACTTAGGCAAAGCGGCGGGGGAGGTCGGCGCTATCGGCGGGGCATCGCAGAGCGCTCGGCGCGCCCTTGGCGATCGGCCGCTTTCGTTACTTACGGAGCCCGGCGGCTGAGCAACGCCACGGCGATGCGGGATGCGTTCGTCACGTGCTGTGCGGCGGCCTCGGTGGCGTCGTTTCGGTTTCGCGCGCGGATGGCGGCGATGACCCGGTCCATCTGGGCCGGACCCTCGACGTCGCGGTGCTTGGTCTTGATCGTCATCGAGCGGAGATGGTTGATCCGAGCGGTGAGGGAACTCACGATGTTCCAGGCGATGTCGCATTCGGCCTCCTCGAAGAGGACGCGGTAGAACTCGCTGGTTTCAGCGAGGACCTGTCGCATGTCGCCGGAGGCGTAGGCCGCACGGATCTGCCCGAGGATGACTTCCAGCTTGTCGGCTGCCGCAGCGCCGCGGCGTTCGGCGCAGATGCCGGCCGCCAGTCCTTCCAGCGCACCGCGGACGTCGTAGATCTGGCGTGCCTCCTCGAGCGAGGTTTCCGCGACGATCGGGCCGCGCTGCGCGACGTTCGACACCAGGCCCTCCGATTCGAGGTGACGGAGCACCTCGCGGACGATCGTCCGGCTGACGCCGAGCTGCTCGCAGAGGTCGCGCTCGACCAGGCGCTCCCCGGGCTTGAAGTATTGCTCCAGGATCGACTCGCGCATCTTCTCCAGCGTCAGTTCCCGCAGCGTCCGCTGGGGACGCTCGACGCGCATGCTCGCCATGCGTGAACTGGGTGTCGTGGACGCTGCTTCCGTCATGCTGCTGTCGTTCCCTCGGTCGAAATCCGTGTCGAAAGCCGACTGTATCAGCAGAAGACGTGCGTGGCTTGAGGATCGAAGCCGAGCCAGACGGTATCGCCGCGCGAAAGGCCGCTGATCGCCTCGTGTCCGAAGGGCAGGCGGACCGAGACGTCCTCGCCCCAGCCGGTCGTCGCGGCGACGTGCACGTTGCTTCCGAGAAAGGTGAGGTCGCGGACGCTGACGGGAAGCGTCTGCCCGTCCGCCGGCTGGCGCCGATGCAGATGGATGCGTTCGGGACGCAGCAGGAGGGCGCCCTTCGCCTGCCCGCTTTCGCCGCCGTGCACCGGGACTCCGCCGCCGTGCACCGGGACGCCCGGCACGATGACGTCCGATCCAAGGCGGACGTCGGCGGTGCGGCCGTTCGAGGCCATCACCGAGCAGGACAGGAAGTCGCTGTCGCCGATGAACTCGGCGACGAAGCGCGTCGCCGGATGGGCGTAGAGTTCGGGTCCGGTACCGACCTGGTCGATGACGCCTTTGGAGAAGACCGCGATCCGGTCCGACAGGCGCAGCGCCTCCTCCTGGTCATGCGTGACGTAGAGGATGGTCACCTCGGTTTCCTGGTGAATCCGCCGGATCTCGACCTGGATCTCCTCGCGCAGCTTCTTGTCGAGCGCCGACAGCGGCTCGTCCATGAGCAGCACCGGTGGGTCGTAGGAAAGCGCCCGCGCCAATGCCACGCGCTGCTGCTGGCCGCCCGACATGTCTGCGGGGCGGCGGTCTTCGAAGCCCTCCAGGCGCACGAGCTTCAGCATCTGGCGTACCTTGGCGTCGATGTCGGCGCGCGAGCGGCGCCGGACCTTCAGCGGAAAGCCGATGTTCTCGGCGACCGTCAGATGCGGGAACAGGGTATAGCGCTGGAACACCATCCCGATTTGGCGAAGGTGCGAGGGCGTCGACAGGATGGATTTCCCCTCGAGAAGGATGTCGCCGGCGGTCGGTTCCTGGAAGCCCGCGAGGATGTAGAGCGTCGTCGACTTGCCGGAGCCGGACGGGCCGAGGAAGGTCATGAACTCGCCGCGGCGCACATCGAGGTTGACGTCCTGCACAGCGGTGACGGCTCCGTAGTCCTTGCGGATGCCACGGATCTGGAGATAGGGCGCAGTCACGACTTGAATCCTTTGCGCACGAGGGCGACGAGCATCATCAGGACGATGGTGAGGAGGACGAGAAGCGTGGAGGCGCTGGCGACCACCGGCGTCAGGTCCTGGCGGAGCGTCGTCCAGATCCGGACCGGCAGCGTCTGCAGCGTCGGGCTTGCCATGAAGATGGCCAGCACCACCTCGTCCCAGGACGTCAGGAACGAGAAGATCGCCGCGGAGAAGAGCCCGTGGCCGATCGCCGGCAGCGTGATCCGGACCTTTGCCTCCCAGGGGTTAGCTCCGCAGAGGACCGCCGCGTCCTCGATCGACCTGTCGAAGCCTTCCAGCGCATTGGTGATGGCGAGGATCGAGAACGGCAGCGCCACGACGAGATGGGCGAGCACGAAGCCGGTCACCGTGCCGTTGAGCCCGAGCCGCAGGAAGAACGCGTAGAGCGCCACCGCCAGCACCACCACCGGCAGGATCATCGGCGTCAGGAACAGCGCCTTCAGCGCCTCTCTTCCGCGGAACGTGCCGCGGACGAGGGCGAAGGATGCGCTGAGACCGATGCCGACCGAGCAGACCGTGACGATCGCGGCGATCTTAAAGCTCGTCCAGGCAGACTCCAGCCACCGAGGGTCGGCGAAGAATTCGCGGTACCAGCGCAAGGTCCAGGACGGCGGCGGAAAGATCAGCCATTGCGAGGAGCCGAAGGACAGGGCGGCAATGAAGAGGATCGGCAGGAGCAGGAAGGCCGTGGTCAGCGAAGTGATGCCGACGAGGAGCCATTTCCACCAGCCGAGGCGCTCGAAATTCAGCAGCATCTCAGCGCCCCCCCATCTGCGATGGGCCGAACAGCCGGAGCTGGAGCGCATAGAGGGCGAGCGTTGCCACCAGGAGGACGAAGGCCGCGGCGCTTCCCATGCCCCAGTTGACGAGGCTCTGGACGAACTGCGCGATGAGCTCGGCCAGCATCATGTTGCTGGTGCCGCCGAGAAGCGCCGGGGTGACGAAATAGCCGAGCGACATGACGAAGACCATCAGCCCGCCCGCCGCCATGCCCGGAGCCGCCAGCGGCAGCAGGATGCTCCACAGCGACTGCCACCGCGTCGCGCCGCACAACGCTGCCGCCTGCAGGATGGAGGCGTCGATGCGGCGGATCACGCCATAGAGCGGCAGGATGATGAAGGGCAGCATGATGTAGACCATGCCGATGGTGACGCCGACCAGGTTGTTAACGAGGGTCAGCGGCTGGTCGATGAGCCCAAGGTTCATCAGCGTCTTGTTGATGATGCCGGTGCGCTGGAGCAGCACCATCCACGCATAGGTTCGGGCGAGAAGATTGGTCCACATCGAGAGAAGCAGGATCGCGAAGACGATCCGCGACCAGCGCGCCGGCATGATCGCCAGCGTCCAGGCGACGGGAAAGCCGACCAGCAGCGCAATCGCCGTCACGAGACCGGAGACGAGGAAGGTGTTGAGGAAGACGCGAAGGTAGGTCGTGGAGCCCAGCAGCTCAGCGTAGTTGCCGAGACCCGGCTCGGGCTCCAGCACGCTGCGCAGGAGCAGCGAGACCACCGGGACGACAAAGAACAGCAGCAGGAGCAGGAGCGCCGGGGCGGCCGGACTGAGGCCGGCGGGCAGCCATCCTCGACGCTTCGATGGCCCGGCGAGGGCTGTCGCGTGCGGTGCATGGGTCATGGAATCAGCCGGTCTCCCGATCAAATGTTCCCGCTGCGGCACCCGCGGCCTCCGCGGCACCCGCGCAGGCGCGCGCGGCGCTGCGCGGGCGTGGCCTCGGTCGGCGCAGCGCGAGCGACGCCGCTACTGCGCCTGCCAGGCGTACCAGCGCGTGCCAATCTCATCGCGATGTTCAGCCCAGTAGGCCATGTCCGCGTTGACCTGGCTGGCGGTCTGCTGATTGGGCAAGGTTTTCGCGATCGCCGGGTCCATCAGCGCCGGCGAGTCCAGATTGGTCGGCGCATAGCCGGTCGCAGCCGCCATGTCGGCCTGGGCCTGGGCGGAGGTGGCGAGCGCGATGAACTTCATCGCCGCGTCCTTGTTCTTGGCGCCCTTCGGCACGACCAGGGAGTCGGCGGCGGTGATGTTGTCGTTCCACGATGTCTTGATCGTCATGCCGTCCGCGGCAAGCGCCGTCAGACGCCCGTTCCAGAACGAGCCGAAAGGCGCCTCGGCGGAGGCGAGGAGCTGCTGCGACTGGGCACCGCCGGACCACCAGATGATGTCGGCCTTGATGGTGTCGAGCTTCTTGAAGGCGCGGTCGAGATCGAGCGGATAGAGCTTGTCGGGCGCGACGCCGTCGGCAAGGAGCGCGGCCTCGATCACGCCGGGCGCGGACCATTTGTAGAAGGTGCGCTTACCCGGAAACTTCGCACTGTCGAAAAGATCGGCCCAGGTTTCCGGGCAAGCCGCGACGGCGTCCGCGTTGCACCCGATCACGAAGGAATAATAGAACGAGCCGACCGAATGGTCGGTGACGAAGCGCGGATCCAGCTTGGTCTTGTCGATCACGGTGAAGTCGAGCGGCTCGAGCAGCCCCTTCGTCCCGGCCTGTACGGCATAGTCGCCCTCGACGTCCACGGCATCCCAGGTGACGCCGTTCGCCTCCACCATGGCCTTCAGCTTCCCGTAATCTGTCGGTCCGTCCATCAGGACATTGACCCCGCTGGCGGCGGTATACTTGTCGACCCAGGCCGCCTTCTGCGCATCCTGGGTGGTGCCGCCCCAGCTCGTGAACACCATGTCCTCGGCGGCCGCGGCGCCGACGAGCGCGATGGATGCCGCCAGCGCGGCGATGAGTGTCTTCTTCATGTCGTCCTCCCAGTGGATGCGTGTTGGGCTGTTCCGGCCCGGCTTTTCGCCGTTCGGCCGTCAGCGCATGACGAACGGATCCGGAATCGGATCGTCGGATGTCCTCAGCCAGACCGTCTTGGTGCGCGTGTAGTCGAGGGCGGCGGCAAGGCCTCCCTCGCGTCCATGGCCGGACAACTTTGTGCCGCCGAACGGCGCGATCGGCGAAACGGCGCGGTAGGTGTTGACCCAGACCACCCCGGCCCGGAGCGCCCGCACCATGCGGTGGGCCTTGGCGAGGTTGGTCGTGAAGACGCCGGATGCGAGGCCGAAGCGCGTGTCGTTGGCGATCTCGATTGCCTCTGTTTCGGTGTCGAAGGACACGGCGGAGAGGACGGGGCCGAAGAACTCCTCCGCCAGCGCCGGCGATCCGCCGGCGTCGCAGTCGAGAATGGTCGGCGGATAGAAGTGGCCGGGGCCGTCCGGCACGCGCCCGCCGGTCAGGATCCGCCCGCCGGCCGCGACCGTGCGATCGACCAGCGCCTGGATGTGCGCGCGCTGCCGGAGCGTGCAGAGCGGACCGACCTCTGTCGCCATCTCCTGCGGCGCCCCGATCGCGATGCGCTCCGCCTTCTCGCGGAGGATCGCGAGGAAGCGGTCCTTGACGCTGCGCTCCACCACCAGGCGCGAGCCGGCGACGCAGCTCTGGCCGGTCGCCGCGAAGATCGCCGCAACCTGCGCATTGGCGGCGCTCTCGAGATCGGCATCGGCGAAGACCACGAACGGCGACTTGCCGCCAAGCTCCAGCGAGGTCGATGCAAGGTTCTCGGCGGTGCCGCGCACGACATGGCGCGCCGTCTCCGGTCCCCCGGTAAAGGCTACATGGGCGACGAGGGGATGGCGCGTCAGCGCCGAGCCGCAGGACGGACCGAAACCGGTGATGACGTTGACGACGCCCGCGGGAAAGCCCGCCTCGTGAACCAGGCGCGCGAAATGCAGCAGCGGCGCCGGTCCATCCTCGGACGCCTTGACGACCAGCGTGCACCCGGCGGCGAGAGCCGGGCCGATCTTGACGGCGGCGAGGAAGAGCTGGCTGTTCCACGGCACGATCGCGGCGACGACGCCGATCGGCTCGCGCCGGGTCCAGACCTCCATGTCCGGCTTGTCGATCGGCAGCACCGCGCCTTCGATCTTGTCGGCAAGCCCGGCATAATAGCGATAGTAGTCGGCGACGTAGGCGATCTGCGCCGACGTCTCGCGGATGATCTTGCCGGTATCGCGCGTTTCGAGTTCCGCGAGTTCGGCGGCATTCGCCGCGACGAGGTCGGCGAGGCGGTAGAGGAGGCGGCCGCGGGCGCTCGCCGTCAGCCTCGGCCAGGGGCCGTCGCGAAGGGCGCGGTCTGCCGCACGCACCGCGCGGTCGACGTCGGCCTCGCGCGCCTCGGGCATGTCGGCCCAGGCTTCGCCGGTCGACGGGTCGAGGCTCGCGAAACTTGCCTCGCCGTCGGTGAAGTCGCCGTCGATGTAGCTCTGGAACCGCCGCATCTGCTTCACTCCGCGAAGGCCGGCATGACGTCGGCGATGAACCGCTCCAGCGAGGCGCGCTTGCGCTCGAAGGGCATGCCGGTGTCGATCCAGAACGAGTATTCGTCGTAGCCCATGGCCTCGTAGGCCTTGATGCGACCGATCACTGCCGCGGCGTCGCCGACGACGTTGTTGGCGCGCATGACCTCGGCCGAGACCATGGTGTTGGCCGCCAGGTCCTCGGCCGAAAGGCGCTGCATCAGGCCCTGGCTGACCGGGCGCTCGTTCTTGAACCAGGCGAAGAAGTAGTTGTAGTAGACCGACAGCTCGCGCGCGGCCTCGGCGACATCGGCTTCGTTCGAACCGACATAGGTGTGGCGAAGCAGCATGATCTTCGGCCGCGCCTTGTCCGGGTGCGCCGCGCAGGCCGCCTCGAAGCGGTCCATCAGCGTGCGGACCTCCCCGTCGTCCTGCCAGAGCGGGGTCACCTGGACGTTGCAGTCGTTGGCGACGGCGAACGCATGGCTGTTCGGATCGCGGGCGGCGACCCAGATCGGCGGGCCCGGCTGCTGCACGGGCTTCGGCGCCGAGGTCGTCGCGGGAAACTGGTAGAACTCGCCCTCATGGGCGTAGTCGCCGGCCCAGAGCGCCTTGGTCGCCGGAATGAGCTCGCGCATGCGCTGCCCGGCACCCCAGGCGTCGAGCCCGGGATGCAGCCGCTCGTACTCGTAGGAATAAGCGCCGCGGGCAATGCCGATATCGAGACGCCCGCCGGTGATCAGATCCGTCATCGCTGCTTCGCCGGCAAGCTTGATCGGGTGCCAGAAGGGCGCGATCACCGTTCCGGTGCCGAGGCGCACGTTCTTCGTCCGGTTGGCGAGATCGGCGATCGTGACGAACGGGTTCGGCGCGATCGTGAAGTCCATGCCGTGGTGCTCGCCGGTCCAGATCGCATGCATGCCGCCCTGGTCCGCGATCTCGCAGAGGGCAAGAAACTCGCGGTAGAGGTCCTCCTGGCGCTGGTCCGCGCCGAGCCGCTCCATGTGGACGAAGAGGGAGAACTTCATGGCTCAGGCCTTTCCCGGGAGGGGATGAACCCGCCCCGTCGTTTCGTTGCCGACATAGACGCCGAAATTGCCGAGCGTGCTCTCGGCGACGTAGCGGCGCAGGATGTCTGCCGTCTGTGGATTGGCAAGGCGGTCCATCGGGAGCGCGTCGATGGCGAAGAAGGTCGCTTCGCGGGGTTCGCCGCGCGCGGCGCTGGCCCGGTAGACGATGTTTTGCTGGCCGCCGGTTCGGTCCTCGAACACCGAGAACAGGTAGCCGGCCGTCGCCGAGACGTCCGTCCGGGATCGAAGATCGTCCTCGAAGGCTTCCGCCGGATCACGCGGGCCGATCACGGTGCCGGGCAGCGCGAAGCGGTCGGTGCCGGAGGGAACGAGGAGGATTTCGCCGGCGCGCTCGACCACGGCGGAGACCCGCGTCTCGCCGTCGCCGGCCGCGCGCAGCGCCTTGGCCTCCAGCGCCGGCGTGAAATAGCCGCCGCGCACGTAGCCGAGGCCGTTGCGGCCGGAGTTCTCGAAGCCGGCGACCCGGCCGATCAGGATCGCATGATCGCCGGCGTCGACGATCTGCTCGGCCGTGCAGTCGAACCAAGCCGCGGCCCCCGGGAAGACCGGCGAGCCGGTCGGCCCGTCGTGCCACTCGACCGCAGCGAATCGGTCCTCCACGGGCTTGGCGAAGGTGTTGGAGACGTCCTTCTGATCCTCCGCCAGAACGTTCACCGCGAACGCCCGCGCGGCCGTCATGTTGGCGAAGTTGCGGGACGTCTTGGCGAGGCAGATGAGCAGCAGCGGCGGGTCCAGCGACACCGACGCGAAGGAGTTCGCCGTGAAGCCGATCGGCGTTCCGTCGCCCGTGCGGCTGGTGACGACGGTGACGCCGGTGGCAAAGGCGCCGAAGGCATCTCTGAGGGCGCGGGGATCGAAGGTGGTCATGCTCGTTTCTCCCAGTTCAGGCGTCAGCGGCGGAGCCAGTCGGCGAGGTGTTGGTTCACTTCGTCCGGCGCGGTGAGGTTCACCATGTGACGGTGCCCCCGGATGATCACCGCTCGCCCGTGCGGGGCGGCCTCTGCCATCGCCTGCGCCATTTCAGGCGTCGAGTTCGGATCGCCGTCGCCGGTCATAAACAGCGCCTCGGCGTCGACCTTCGGCCAGGCGTCGGCATAGGTATCATCGCCGCCGGCAAAGGCGGCATAGGCGGTGGCGTAGCCGGCGAGGTCGACGCCGGCGAGCCAGTCGCGCGTCAACCGGTAGGCCGTCTCGGTCTCGGCACCATCCCCGAACCAGCGCCGGAGCGGTCCCTCAAGGTCGACCCCGCCCGCCGCGATTTCTCTCGCCCGCTGCTCGACCGCCGCCCGGGCATCCGGCGAGCGGCGGTGCACGCCGTTGAGGAGGGCGACGCGCCGGATGCGCTGCCCGAAGGTCGCCGCGGCCCCGCCCGAGACCAGGGCGCCCATCGAATGCCCGGCAAGGTTCACCGCGTCGAGACCGAGTTCGTCCAGCGTCCGTCCGAGCCATTCGACGAAGTCTTCGAGGGGCGAGCCCGCCGGCAAGGCATCGCTGGCGCCATGCCCCGGCAGGTCCAGCGCGATGACCCGGTGCGTCGACGACAGCGCGGCTATCTGAGGGTCCCACGCCTCGGAGCGCATGCCGACGCCGTGGATCAGCAGCAGCGGTTCGCCGCAGCCTGCCTCCCGGAAGGCGGCGCCGCCGGACGTTCTAGACCGAGGCAGGGTTGGAGACATCGTGGCCCAAATCCTTGAGGTCCTGATAGCGGTCGCCGATCCGGTGATGCGGTCGCCCGCCGACCGAGGCGCCGAGCGCAACCAGGATCTCTCCTGCCGCCGGCGCGTCCGGCACGGCGGTCTGGATGGTCAGGTAATGCGACCGCCGTCCCTCGTCGTTCTTGTCCATCAGCGGGATCATCACCGGCGCGTTCGCTGGGCCCCGCGTGTTGCAGAAGGCGAGGTAGGATTTGGCACCGACGGCCTGGCGGTAGTGGTTGCCGAAACGCAGCGTGTGGATCAGCGCCGACGCGTGCTCGATCTCGCCGTCCAGCCCGACCACAGCGGCCTTGCCGTAGGCTTCGACCGCTTCGCCGGAGCCGACGGCATCGAGGATCATCCGGGTGAGAAGCTCGCCGAGGATCGGCGCGCCGGCATGGATCTCCGGCCTCAGGTCCTCGACGAAACCCCGGCCGGCCCACGGATTGCGGACGACGGCGATCGCGGTGAAGAGCTTCAGCGGCGTCGGCGCCGCCTTGCCGCCTTCGATCAGGGTGGTCTCGACCTGAAGAAGCGTCTTGCGGATGTCCATCGGTGGATCGTCTCCCGGCATCGTTGATATCCCATATCATGGTATGCCATAACATGGCTGTCAATCACCCTTCGTCGCCTGACCTTCTGGCCAACCTCGGAGAGACATGTGAGCGCTATTAGCGACAATCCCCTGTTCACGGACCGCGCCTTTGTCGGTGGCGACTGGCTGGCAGCGGATGGAACGGGGCGAAGCTTCGCGGTCCGCGACCCGTTCGACGGCGCGGTGCTCGCCATCCTGCCCGACCTCGGCAGGCTCGATACGCAGCGGGCGATCGAGGCAGCCTCCGCGGCTCAGCCCGCATGGGCCCGAATGACGGCGAAGGCGCGGGCGGCGATCCTCAAGCGCTGGTACGGGCTGGTCATCGACAATGCGGACGCGCTGGCGGAAATCCTGACCGCCGAGCAAGGAAAGCCGCTGGCGGAAGCGAAAGGCGAGATCGTCGCGAATGCGGCCTATCTCGAATGGTTCGCGGAAGAGGCCAAGCGCGTCGAGGGCGAGATCATCCCCGGCGCCACGCCGACGCAGCGCATCCTCGTCCTGAAACAGCCGATCGGCGTCTGTGCGGCGATCACACCCTGGAACTTTCCGAACGGCATGATCACCCGGAAGATCGGCCCGGCGCTGGCCGCTGGCTGCACCGTGGTGTTGAAGCCGTCCGAGCTGACGCCGCTTTCCGCGCTGGCACTGGCAGCGCTCGCCGAGCGGGCCGGCGTGCCGAAGGGGGTGCTGTCCGTCGTCACCACGACGGATGCGCAAGGTTTCGGCCTCGAGGTCACCCACAATCCGGCGGTCGCCAAGATCTCCTTCACCGGCTCGACCGCCGTTGGACGCTGGCTGATGCGGGAGGGCGCCGATACGATCAAGCGGCTGAGCCTCGAGCTCGGCGGCAACGCACCCTTCATCGTGTTCGACGACGCCGATCTCGATGCGGCGGCAGACGGCGCGCTCCTGTCGAAGTTTCGCAACGCGGGCCAGACCTGCGTCTGTGCGAACCGCATCTATGTGCAGGACAGCGTGGTCGAGGCCTTCACGCAGAAGCTGATCGATCGCGTCTCGCGCCTGAAACTCGGACGGGGATCGGAGCCCGGCGTCACCATGGGGCCGCTGATCGACGAAAGGGCGGTTCTCAAGATGGAAGCGCATCTGGCCGATGCCACGGCGAAGGGGGCCCGGATCGTCACCGGCGGCAAGCGATCGCCGCTCTCTCCGACCATGTTCGAGCCGACCGTCGTGACCGGGGTGACCCAGGAGATGCTGGTGACGCGGGAGGAGACGTTTGCGCCACTCGCGCCGATCATCTCGTTCCGGGACGAAGCCGACGTCATCGCCATGGCCAACGCGTCCGAGTTCGGTCTCGCCAGCTACTTCTACGCCCGCGACATGCGCCGCATCTTCACCGTCGCCGAGGCGCTGCAGTCCGGCATGGTCGGCGTCAACACCGCCGCGCTGGCCAACGAGATGGCGCCTTTCGGCGGCGTCAAGCAATCCGGCCTCGGGCGCGAAGGCTCGAGGCATGGCATCGAGGGCTACCTCGAACTGAAATACGTCGCCCTGGACGGACTGTGACGCCGCCAGGATCCCCCGCGCAAAATTGACTTTTACGTAAGTCTTCCGGCAGACAAGGTGGTTCGACCCGGGGAATGCCGATGCGCGACTATTACACCATCACCGAACTGACCCGCGAGTTCGACATCTCGACGCGGACCATCCGCTTCTACGAGGACGAGGGGCTGATTTCCCCGATCAGGCGCGGCCGCACGCGGCTGTTCCGGCACTCCGACCGTCAGCTGCTGAAGATGATCCTGCGCGGCAAGCGGCTCGGCTTCTCCATCGCCGAGATCCGCGAGATCATGCAGATGTACAAGACGCCGCCGGGCGAGGCGGGGCAGCTGCGGGCGATCGTCCGCCGCGTCAGCGAGAAGCGCGGCGAGCTCGAGCAGAAGCGGCACGACATCGACGAGCTGCTGGCCGAACTCGACAATGCCGAGGAGGCCTGCCTCACCCGCATGGCCGAGCTCGGGGTGACGCAGGCCAGCTGACGGCCTCGCCTTTCCGCGTGCCTGCCTGCCTGCGCCGGAGCGCGGCTGCTAGGTGCTCTCAGGGCGCCGGCGCCGAGCAGGTGTAGACCATGTCGCTGACCCGGTCGTTCTCCTCGGGGCTTGTGGTGCCGTCGATCAGTTTCTGCAGCAGGTCCTCGGCCGTCAGCTTTTCGCCGACACAGCTGCAATAACGCGTGCAGAAGGCCTCGTCGGCCCGCTCGGCAATGCAGCCGCGCCGGCAGTCGCCGAGGAGCATCGCCGCCGGATCGGGCGGCGACACCTGCGCGAAGACCCAGACGAGCCCGATCAGCAGCGGCTGGTGCAGGAGGTAGAACAGCAGCGAGTGCCGGCCGATGAAGGCGAGCCGCCGGAACCGGACGAGGCGGGGGTTCAGCCGGGAGAGGGCGCCCCACCAGCCGCGGTCCGTCGCCAGCTGCGACGCGGCCATGCCGATCAGCACCGCGCCGAACCAGGGAAACAACGGCACGAAGTCGTTCGACGTCGGCGCGGTCTCGGCCATGCCGATCCAGGCGAGCCAGCGCGGATTGGTGAGCACGGTCTCGTAGACCTGCGGCGAGGCGATTACGGCGATGCCCACTGCCGCCGTCACGAAGAAGGGCAGGCGGAGGAAGGCGAGGCCGAGAAGGCTGGCCAGCGCGATCTCGTGCAGGATGCCGAAGAACACGAAGCCGTTCGGCGTCGCGAAATAGGTCACGACGGTGATCGCCACCGCTCCTGCGGCGACCTGCGCCAGCCGTTTGCCGAAGGGCCGCCAGCGGATCCCCCGCGCATGCGCCAGCACCAGGCTGACGCCGGCGAGGAACAGGAAGCTCGAGGCGATGCAGCGCGCGAACAGCTTCCAGCCGCCGTGGCCGGTCAGGCCGCGCTCGACATAGCCGAAGAACTCGAGATCCCAGGTGAAGTGGTAGACCGCCATCGCCAGCAGCGCGACGCCGCGCAGCACGTCGAGCAGGTCGATCCGCGTCGTGGCCTTGCCGGCCGGGATCACGGCATCCCTCTGGCTCTCGGACATCTCGGCCCCTCCTGCGATTGGACAGCCGGGGCGTTCAGCCTATTTCAGACGCAGAGGCGCCCCGGGGGCGCCGTGATGACACAGAAAGACCAAGGCATGAAGATCATCGAGGCAAACGGCGCACGCATTCCCGCGATCGGCTACGGCACCTGGACGCTGAAGGGCGACGACTGCGCCGACATGGTCGCCCGCGCCATCGAGGCCGGCTACCGCCATATCGACACCGCCGCCATGTACGACAACGAGAAGGCCGTCGGCGAGGGCATCCGCCGCTCCGGCATCGCCCGTGACGACCTCTTCGTGACCACCAAGGTCTGGTGGGAGAACATCGCGGCCGGCGCGCTGCAGCGCTCGGCCGCCGAATCGATCGACAAGCTCGGCATCGGCGCCGTCGACCTGTTCCTGATCCACTGGCCGAACCCGGCAGTCCCGCTCGAGGAGTCGATCGGCGCGCTGAACGAGACGATCACCGCCGGCCAGACCAGGCACATCGGCCTCGGCAACTTCACCAGCACGATGCTCGACGAGGCGGTAGCGCTGTCGCCCGCGCCGATCGCCTGCAACCAGGTCGAATACCACCCGCTGCTGTCGCAGGACGCGATCCACGCCGCTTGCTTGCGCCACGGCATGGCAATGGTCGCCTACTCGCCGGTCGGGCAAGGCGGCGAGATCCTGTCGCACCCGTTGATCGCCGGCCTGGCTGCCCAGTACGGGAAAACGCCGGCGCAGATCGTGCTGCGCTGGGAGGTCCAGCAGGACGGCGTCGCCGCCATCCCGCGCACCAAGACCGTCGCGCGCCTTGCCGAAAACCTCGCCGTCTTCGACTTCGAACTCTCGGCCGAGGACCATGCCTCGGTCACGGCGCTGACGACCGCGCGCAAGCGTCTCGTCAACCCGGGTTTCGCACCGAACTGGGACCGGATCTGAGCAAGCCCGGCCAAGGCCCGTCAAACTTCCTCCGGGCGCGCCGTCGCGTCGCCCGGGGTAGCGCACGGCGCAAGCGGCGCGTAAGCGGGGCACCTGTCCATCTGGAAGGGGTGCCCTTTGTTCTTCGCCGTCTCGAAAGTCGCGTGGTTCCTGATCCAGCCGCTGGTCGCCGTCATGGTGCTGGGTGGCATCGGCCTTGTGCTGCGGCTGCTGCGGTTTCGCCGGATGGGAACGGCGGTCATGTCGCTGGCCGCTCTTGTGCTGGTCGTCGTCTCGCTGTCGCCGCTTGGCCTCGTGATGACTGCCGAACTCGAGAACCGCTTCCCGCCGCCGGTACTCCCCGAGAGGGTCGACGGCATCGTCGTCCTCGGCGGTAGCTTCGACACGCGCGTCGCCAAGACCCGCGGCGAGCCGGAGCTGAACGAGGCCGGCGACCGCATCACCGTCGCCATGGCGCTGGCGCGGCGCTATCCCGAGGCGAAGGTGGTCTTCTCGGGCGGGGTCGCGGCGCTGTTCGACGACGATATCGCCGAAGTCGTCTCGGCCAAGCAGATCTTCACCGCGCTCGGCCTTTCCGAGGACCGGCTGCTGTTGGAGGGCAAGGCCCGCAACACCGCCGAGAATGCCGTCTACACCAAGGCGATGGCGAGCCCGAAGCCGGGCGAGACCTGGCTGCTCATCACCTCGGCCTGGCACATGCCGCGCAGCGTCGGCTGCTTCCGCAAGGCCGGTTTCGACGTCATTCCCTATCCCGTCGACTTCCGCACGCCGCTCGGGCCGGACATCTGGTCGCCCTCGACCACCGCGACGCGCAACCTCGAAAAGGTGCATTTCGCCTTCCGGGAATATGTCGGCCTGCTCGCCTACTGGATGACCGACCGCACCGACGCGCTGTTCCCGGCGCCGCTGCCCGTGCCGGCGGCCGGCGCCGCGCCGTCCGCGCCGGCGGCCTGATCGCCAGCCGTCTATTCCTCGGTCGGCGCCGCCCCGTTCCCGGCCTCCTCGCCGTTCTCGCCGACGGCGTCAGCAGCGCGCGGGTGGCCGATCCGGTAGATGCCCTTGAAGTCCTCGGGGTCGACGATCTTCCCTTTGCGGCGGATGGTCAGCTGGCCTTCGGCGGCAAGCCGGACGGCCTCGGCGCGGATCGGCTTCATCAGGAGGCGCCAGGCCTTCTCGTCGGACCCTGCGATGGCGCGCGCCACCTCGGACGGGCAGAGGGTCTTCTCGCCCGCGCGCTCCGAGAGCATGCTGAGGATCGTCTCGGACATTTCGGTCATGCTCATTCGCCTTCGAACGGATCGCCGGCGGCATAGCGCGCCCGCGAGAAGAATTGCCGGTGCGCGAGGATCGCGATCACGAACAGCGTCGTCGCGATGAAGGCGTAGGCACCAAGGAACCAGCCGAGATAGGCGAGGCCGAAGAAGATGCCGCGCAGGCCGGCATTGAAGTTCTTGGCCGCCAGCGCGTTCATCAGGCCGGCGCTGCGCACCGCCCGCTGGGCCTTGGCCGGGTCGAGTTCGGCATCGTTCCGCATCGGGATCGCGCCGATCAGGATGCTGCAATAGTTGAACAGCCGGTAGGCCCAGCCGAACTTGAAGAAGGCGTAGGCGAAGACCGCCACCAGCCCGAGCAGCTTGGCCTCGACGAGGCCGCGGTCGAGTTCGCCGTGGAAGGGGAGGTCGGCGGCGATGGTCGCGATCTGCTCGGCCGACCCCAGCAGCGCGAAGCACCCGCCGATGGCGAAGATACAGGCCGAGGCGAAGAAGGCGGTGCCTTGCTGCAGGCCGGCCATGATGGCGGTGTCGATCATCCGGAGATCGCGGCCGAGGGTCACCTGCATCCAGCGCCGGCGCTGGGCGTTCATCGCCTGGCTCAGCCCGTACTTGGCCCAGGGACTATGTTCGGTCAGCCAGTTGTAGGCGAACCAGCCGACGAGAAAGATGCCGATCGCCACGGCGTCGCTGAGATCGAAGGTCGCCATCGCTCTTTCCGCTTGCCGCTGCCCGGACAGGCCTTCGCCCGCTCTCTTCCGGACGGACACCTGACCGGCCGCCGCTCCGGCCCTGCACGGTTCCGTCCTACCGCTGGAGCGTCCGTCAGGCCGTGGAGTTGGAGAGCGCTCTAGCACTGCCGCGCCAACGCCGCAAAGCTTTCACGCCCTTCGGTCGGCGGTCTCTCTGCCTCAACAGCCTTCTCGGACCCCAGCAAGCCCGTTCCGGAAGGCATCGCGACCCCAGACGCAAGCCCAGGCCAGCGTCAGCAAATAGTCCTAATATTGGTCTCTATTGGTTTTACCGCAAAAACCGATGACGGCTAAATATTCTCTGTGTGGGTCAATATTCCTATTTCGTGAGAAGCCTGTCATAGCTTGAGCGCTGCCGGCGGTAGGGGTTGCCCTTCAGGCCGGCAGCAGTCCGGGTCCGTTCTCCGTCGCGAAGGAACGGAAGCTGGCAGATCGGTGCTTGAGACAGTCCCCGTTCTTCCGGCGCCGGAAGAGCACATTGGGCCGAGGCGGAGACCTGCTGGCGGTGGTGAGGGCCTTGGCCGGGCCCGAGCCGCCGAAGGACGGCCGGGGCGGGCGCTCCGGCAATGGCACGGCGGCGGCGGTCCTTCGGGAGCATGCGTGTCGTGGGCAAGGGCAGACGACGGTGTTGCGAGCCGCTCGATATGAACGGCAAGGGCGCCGGAGCTTCTTTCCGCTTTCGCAGTCCGGCGTCCCCGTTCCCTCATCCCCCCAGCCGCTTCGGCGCGGGGCGCGCACCCGTGTGGGGGGCCGTACGCTCATATCCAAACTGATGAAGTCGCGAGCGGAAAACACGCAGGCGTGTCCGCGGTCGCGCCGGCTTGGCCCTTCCCGCCGCGGGAGCGCCTTGACGCGGCCGGGCGCGGCGCGGCAGAAGACGCGCATGCCTCTCCACATGGTCAAACTCTGCGTCGGCGCTGATTCCGTCGAGGATCTCCAGTCCTGGGTCGCCGAGCGCTTGGCGACAGCCGCGCGCACCGGCCAGCCGGCCGAGCAGTTCCACCAGACCCGCATGGTGCCCAAGCGCATGGAGGAGATCCTCGATGGCGGCTCGCTCTACTGGGTGATCAAGGGCAAGGTGCAGGTGCGACAGCCGATCCTCGCCTTCCGGCCGGTGGTCGACGGCGAGGGCATCAAGCGCTGCCGGATCGTGCTGGAGCCGAGTTTCATCCTCACCGACTGGCAGCCGCGCCGCGCCTTCCAGGGCTGGCGCTACCTGACGCCGGAAGAGGCGCCGGGCGATATCGGCGCCGGCGGCGACATGGCGTCGATGCCGTCGGAACTCCGCCGCGAACTGGCCGACCTCGGCCTGCTCTGACGGCCTGGCGCTGATGCTGCCGATCCGCCGGGCGAAACCCTCCCGCCTGCCGTGATGTCCGCCGCTTCACCCGTCCGCGGAAAGCGCATCCGCTTTAATCGGACGCGCCAAATTTGATCGCGGCAGACTTTAGCGGAAGCGCAGCCGAATCGCCGGAACGCCGTGCGGCGTCCGCACGCGCAGCCGCGAATGCGCGACCGGCTGCGAGGCACGCCAGGCGCGGGCGCCGTGGCAGAGCAGCAGGCCGACGAGATCCTTCGCCTTCAGCGCCGAACGGCCTTCGCGGAACTCGCCGATCCGGCGCGATGCCTGCTGCATCGGGTGCAGGCCGGCGACCGGCGTCCCGCTGCGGCGGCCGCTGTTGAAGTCGAGGATTTCCTGGTCGACGCTCATCACTGAAGTCCTCGATACGAAGGGTCTGGTGCCGGTCCGGCGGTCGAAATTTTGGGCGCACGAAGCCGTTCGGTCCCGAAAGGGTCCGCTGGAGCATCGTGCGTTGGGTCGGTCAGGTGAGGCGGCCGCGGGGCCGCCGGGTCAGTTGGCCACGGCGTAGCAGTTGTAGGACTGCTTCTTCAGCGCGGCGCAGGCCTGTCCGGCCTCGCTCTTCGACTGGAAGCCGGCGAAGCGGGCGCGGTAGAGGGCGCCGGAGCCGCTGCCGACCTGCTCGGTGTAGCTCTCGGCCCGGATGAGGGCCGAACCGCCCTTGCGCTTGGCTTCCGAGAGCATGTCCATGGCGCGGTCCTTGTCCGGCATGGCGGCGATCTGGACGACCCAGGGTGAAGAAGCGATGCCACCCAGGGCACCCTTTATAGAGCCGGTCGTCGTCGGGTCGAAATCCTCCCCGCCGGGGATCGAGCCTGGTGGAACCGGGGCCAATGCGTTGGCGGTCGGAATCCGGCTCGGCCGCGCCCGCGGCGTGGTCAGCGCCTCGCGCAGCGCCGCACGCCCGACGATCGGACGCGCCGCGGTGCCGGCGATGCGCGCAATGGCGTGGCCGGCATCGGCGTCGGCGCCATAGGCCTCGGCGATCCGCTCGTTGATCGTCTCGCGCATCCGCGGCAGCGGCACGCGGCTCGGCGCGGCGTAGGAGGCCTCCGGCTCCGGGGCCAGCGCGGCGACGGTGACGCGCGGCTCGGTCGGGCGCGGTGCGGCGATCAGCTGGCCACCGTCGCGGGTGCTGGCCGCCGCGAGGTACTTGGTCAGGAGGTCGGCCATGTGCTTGTCGCGCGCGGCGGCACTCGCGCCGCCCATCACCACGCCGACGATCTTCTTGTCGTCGCGCATCAGCGAGGAGACGAGGTTGAAGCCGGAGGCGTTGATATAGCCGGTCTTGATGCCGTCGACGCCCTGGATCTTGCCGACCAGCCGGTTGTGGCCGTTGATCTGCCGACCGCGGAAGTTGAACGACTTGGTCTTGAAGAACGCGAACTCGCGCGGAAAATGCTCGCGCAGGGCAATGCCGAGCGTCGCCATGTCGCGCGCTGTGGTCGTCTGGCCGGGATTGGGCAGGCCGTTGGCATTGCGGAAGGTGGTGCGGCTCATGCCGAGCTGGCGGGCCTTGGCGGTCATCTGCTGTG
Source organism: Mesocryomonas fontinalis (assembly GCF_055730125.2). NCBI lineage: Bacteria > Pseudomonadati > Pseudomonadota > Alphaproteobacteria > Hyphomicrobiales > Aurantimonadaceae > Mesocryomonas > Mesocryomonas fontinalis. Next base: position 62,317 of record NZ_JBUZWG020000002.1, read on the forward strand.
CGAAGGCAGCTTCCGAGCCGGCCAGCTGCTCGGCGATCACCACCGAGGCGTCGTTGGCCGACAGCGTCACCAGGCCGAGAATCGCCTCCTGCACGGTGAGGGTCGAGCCGACCTTCAACCGCAGCTTGGTCGGCGGCCGGGCAGCGGCGTAAGCCGAGACCTTCATCGGCGTCTGCAGCGAGACGCGCTTTGCCCGCATGGCGTCGAACAGCATGTAGAGCGTCATCATCTTCGTCAGCGAGGCCGGGAAGCGCAGGTCGTCGGCGTTCTTGGAGAACAGCACCTTGCCGTTGTTGGCGTCGATAACGAAGCCCGCATAGCGCTCCTCGGAACTGGCGAAGGCAGAAGACTGAAGCAGAAGGGTGGCGGTCACCGCGACGATACCGACAGATTTGGCGAGCGGGGCGTCGAACTTCATCTTCGTCATGGTCTTACGCACGAGGCTACTCTCTCGGTTCGGTCTGGAGGCAGCAGGGGAATGCCGCCGCAGAAGGTGAGGGAGCCCGAACCGGGAACACTGTCCGGACGCCTCTTCGATGAAACCGAGATTAACGGCACCGCCTTACCAATCCGTTTATGGTTGCCGGAACGTTGTCATCGCAAGTGCAAAGCGTTCACTTCGTGCCGGTAGCGGGCAAGGCGGCCGGCGGCGGAAGTGCGGCATCTCCCCACACGATAGATTGAACCGGGACGGCGACAGTGAAATGCTGAGCACCGCATGTCGCCTTCACGTTCTAGCGAGTCGGGACCGCCAGCCGCCTGGCTCGGCAGTCCGCGTCCTCGCCGGACGGCGGGGAAAAGCGGGAGAAGAATGGCAGGGGTGTGACGGCCGGGCGAAACAGGACCGTGTGGTCCGCCGACGGGCCAGGGGCTCGCCGGGGAAGGACGGGATGACCATGTTAGAGGCGTCCCCGACAGGGAAAAGCGTCCGGCCAATAGCGGCCCGGCAGAGGCATCCCGGCGGACAACGGATGGCCGGAGGGGCGAAAGGACGCGCCTTCGGGACGGTCCCTTAAAATTGCGAGAGAGCACATTACATACATTTTGATGACAGGGGTGATGGCAGTGGGCGACGCGGAACTTTCGAGGAATCAGACGTCGCAGCCGGCGAGAAGCCAGGCCGACAAGCAACGTGGCACTGATCCCGACCGCAATACCTCGGTCATCACCCGCACCAAGCCGCAGACGAAGAAGCCAAGCCTTTACAGGGTGCTGCTTCTGAACGACGATTACACCCCGATGGAGTTCGTGATCCACGTCCTGGAGCGTTTTTTCCAGAAGGATCGCGAGGCAGCGCACCGTATCATGCTGCATGTGCACAACCACGGCGTCGGTGAATGCGGGGTCTATACATACGAGGTGTCGGAGACCAAGGTCACGCAAGTCATGGATTTCGCCCGCCAGCATCAACATCCGCTGCAATGCGTGATGGAAAAGAATTGAGGTGAATCGTGCCCACATTTTCGCAAAGTCTGGAAAAGTCGCTGCATCAGGCCCTGACGCTCGCCAATGAGCGCCAGCAGGAATTCGCAACCCTCGAGCACCTTCTGCTGGCGCTGCTCGAGGACAAGGATGCCGCCGCGGTCATGAAGGGCTGCAGCGTCGATCTCGACGTGCTCCGCGCGAGCCTTGTCGAGTACATCGACACCGAGCTCGCCAATCTCGTGACCGGCCATGATGAGGATTCGAAGCCTACAGCCGGCTTCCACCGGGTCATCCAGCGCGCGGTGATTCACGTGCAGTCGTCCGGCCGGGAAGAGGTGACCGGGGCGAACGTGCTCGTTGCGATCTTCGCCGAGCGCGAGAGCCATGCTGCCTATTTCCTGCAGGAACAGGAGATGACGCGCTACGATGCCGTCAACTTCATCGCGCATGGGATTGCCAAACGCCCCGGCTCCTCCGAAAGTCGGCCCCTCAGAAGCGCCGAGGACGATCAGTCGACCATGGGACCGGACGAGGAAGGCAGGCGCAAGACGACCCAGGACGCCCTTACGGCTTACTGCGTGAACCTCAACGAGAAGGCCAAGTCCGGCCGCATCGATCCGCTGATCGGTCGCTCGGAGGAGATCAACCGCACCATCCAGGTGCTGTGCCGCCGCTCCAAGAACAATCCGCTCTATGTCGGTGATCCCGGCGTCGGCAAGACGGCGATCGCCGAGGGCCTCGCCAAGCGCATCGTCGAGGGCGACGTGCCCGAGGTGCTGCTGGACGCGACCATCTTCTCGCTCGACATGGGAACGCTGCTCGCCGGCACCCGCTACCGCGGCGACTTCGAGGAGCGTCTGAAGCAGGTCGTCAAGGAGCTCGAGGAATATCCGGGCGCCGTCCTGTTCATCGACGAGATCCACACGGTGATCGGCGCGGGCGCCACCTCGGGCGGCGCGATGGATGCGTCGAACCTCCTGAAGCCGGCGCTGTCGAGCGGCGCCATCCGCTGCATCGGCTCGACCACCTATAAGGAATACCGGCAGTTCTTCGAGAAGGATCGGGCGCTGGTCCGTCGCTTCCAGAAGATCGACGTCAAGGAGCCGTCGATCGACGACGCCATCGCCATCATGAAGGGCCTGAAGCCCTACTTCGAGGACTTCCACAACGTGAAGTTCTCGAGCGAGGCGATCAAGGCCGCGGTCGAGCTGTCGGCGCGCTACATCAACGACCGCAAGCTGCCGGACAAGGCAATCGACGTGATCGACGAGACCGGCGCCTCGCAGATGCTGCTCCCGGAAGGCCAGCGCAAGCGCAAGATCGGCATCAAGGAGATCGAGGCAACCATCGCCACGATGGCGCGGATTCCGCCGAAGTCGGTGTCGAAGGACGACGAGGAAGTGCTCCAGCACCTCGACACCCAGCTAAAGCGGGTCGTCTACGGGCAGGACACGGCCATCGATGCGCTGTCGGCGACGATCAAGCTGGCGCGCGCAGGCCTTCGCGAGCCGGAGAAGCCGATCGGCAGCTATCTGTTCTCCGGTCCGACCGGTGTCGGCAAGACGGAGGTCGCCAAGCAGCTGGCTTCGGCGCTCGGCGTCGAGCTCCTGCGCTTCGACATGTCGGAGTACATGGAGCGGCATACCGTTTCGCGGCTGATCGGCGCGCCTCCCGGCTATGTCGGCTTCGACCAGGGCGGGCTGCTCACGGACGGCATCGACCAGCATCCGCACTGCGTGCTGCTGCTCGACGAAATCGAGAAGGCGCATCCTGATCTCTTCAACATCCTGTTGCAGGTCATGGACCACGGCCGGCTGACCGACCACAACGGCAAGAAGATCGACTTCCGGAACGTCATCCTGATCATGACGACGAATGCCGGCGCGTCGGAAGGGGCAAGGGCCGCCATCGGCTTCGGCTCTTCCAAGCGCACCGGCGACGACGTGGAGGCGATCAACAAGCTGTTCACGCCGGAATTCCGCAACCGTCTCGATGCCATCATCCCGTTCGCCGGCCTTGGGGCAGGCGAAATCAACCGGGTCGTCGAGAAGTTCGTCATGCAGCTGGAAGCCCAGCTGTCGGAGCGCGGCGTGACCTTCGAGCTGACGCCGGAGTCGATCGTCTGGCTGGCCGACAAGGGCTATGACGAGCACATGGGGGCGCGGCCTCTGGCGCGCGTCATCCAGGAGTACATCAAGAAGCCGCTGGCCGACGAAGTGCTGTTCGGCAGGCTCAAGAAGGGCGGAACCGTCAAGATCACCGTCGTCGACGATCCCGACAAGGCGGGCGCCCGCAAGCTTGCGCTCGAGGCGATCGCCGACGAGCAGCCGAAGGCCAAGCGCAAGTCGCGGGCCAAGGTCGATGCCGACGGCGAGGATCTCGAGGATGACGACGGCGAGGATTACGGCGACGACGAGGACGAGGGCGATGTCGCCGTGAAGGTCGCGCGGCGTCCGGCGGCAAAGCGCAAGCCGTCCTGATCCACCATTTAATCGAAGGGGCCGTCCGCAAGGGCGGCCCCTTTTTTTGCGTTTCGCTTCAGCATGATCGGGCATGCCCATGCCGGGAACTGACCTCGCCAGGAAGCGCTCCTCGCTCCACTGGATCGGCAAGGGCATGCTCGGCATGCTCAGTCCGCCCGCCCTCATCCTCGTGACCGCCTATGTCGGCTTTGCCGCCGTGGCCCGCGAGGCCGGCTTCGACTGGCTGCAGACCTCGTTCATGACATTGACGGTTTGGGCGCTGCCCTCGCAGATCATCCTGATCGGGGCGGTGAGCGCCGGCATCGCGCTGCCGGCGGCGGCACTCGCGGTCGGCCTGTCGGCGATCCGGCTGATGCCGATGACCGTCGCGCTGATCGCCGAGGTCAAGACGCCGCAGACGCGGACCCTGAAACTTCTGGCCTTCTCGCACTTCATCGCGATCACCGCCTGGGTGTTCGCGATGCAGCGGCTGGACGAGGTCCCGCGGGAGAAGCGCCTGCTCTATTTCGGCAGCTTCGGCGCGACGCTGACGCTGACGAACACGCTGGTGGTGGCGCTGGTGTTCAACCTGATGGACGAACTGCCGGCGCTGATCACCGGCGCGCTGGCCTTCCTGACGCCGGTCTACTTCCTGATCTCGCTGTTCCATTCGGCCCGCGACCGCTCGGGGCGCCTGGCGCTGCTGTTCGGCATGCTCTGCGTGCCGCCGGCGCACTGGCTGTCGCCGGAGTTCGACCTCCTGATCGCCGGGATCGCCGGCGGCGCGATCGCCTTCGCCCTCGGGCGGCGGCTGGAGAAGGGGGCGTCGGCATGAACCTCGGCTTCCACGACATCGCAGCGGCCTGGTGGCCCTATGCCTTCATCCTGCTGGCCGGCTGGCTGCCGACCGACATCTGGCGCTATCTCGGCGTGCTCTCGGCCGGCCGCATCGACGAGAACTCGCCGAACATTGCGCTCGTGCGCGCCATCGCGACCGGCATGGTCGCCGCCGTCATCGCGCGGATGGTGCTCTACCCCAGCGGCGCGCTCGCCGACGTTCCGGACGCCGTGCGGATCGGCGCCATGGTCGCCGGCTTCCTCGTCTACCTCGCCGCCGGCAAGCGCATTCTCGTCGGCATCCTGGCGGCGGAAGTGGTGCTGATCGGGCTGCCGATGGCGATGGCGGGCTGAGGGTCTCAGGCCGCCCGATCTCCCCCCTTGAGGGGGAGATGTCCGGCAGGACAGAGGGGGGTGGACCTAGGCCGCGACGCTAGACCAATCCGCCACCTCGACCGGGCCTGGTCAAGAAGTTCGCCGCCGCGGCAGCGTGCCCCCCTCTGGCCTGCCGGCCATCTCCCCCTCGGGTGGGGAGATCGGCAATCGGCATGCGTCAGTTCGCTGCGAGCGCCGCCTTGATCAGCTCGGCCTGTTCGGCCAGCAGCGCGCCGTCCGCCATCGCGCCGGAATGCGGCACCAGTGACACGCCGGCATAGCGCGGGATGACGTGGACGTGGAGGTGGAACACGGTCTGGCCGGCCGGCGCCTCGTTGAACTGTGTCACCACTACGCCGTCGGCGGAGAAGGCCGCTTTCACCGCGCGCGCCAGCCGTGCCACGATCGGCATCAACGCGGCGAGCGTTGCGTCTTCGGCGTCGAGAAGGTTGCGCGAGGGGGCCTTCGGGATCACCAGCACGTGCCCCTTCGATTGCGGCATGACGTCCATGATGGCGATGGCGGTCTCGTCCTCGAACACCTTCTGGCTCGGGATCTCGCCGCGCAGGATCTTGCCGAAGATGTTCTGCGGATCGTAAGCCATGGTCGTCTCCTCAGGCGGGTTGCGCTCCCGGGGGACCACGATCCGCCCGGCCGGTCAATCCTGTTCGGCTTGGTCGGGGCGTAGCGGCTCGGGCGGGCTCGCCGCGTCCGCGCCGCTCTCGTGCTTCTTGAACGGCGTATGCTCGCCGAGCATGGCCTGCATCGCCGCCACCTGCCGGCGCTCGACCTCGAGATGGTTTTCGATCGCCTGCCGCAGCCCGGGATGGCGGATGTAGTGGGCCGAGTGCGTCGTCACCGGCTCATAGCCGCGCGCCAGCTTGTGCTCGCCTTGCGCCCCGGCCTCGACGACGGCCAGCCGGTGTTCGATCGCATAGTCGATCGCCTGGTGGTAGCAGAGCTCGAAATGCAGGAAGGGGTGGTCCTCGGTGCAGCCCCAGTAGCGACCGTAGAGCACGCCGCCGCCGACGAAGTTCAGCGCCCCGGCGATATAGCGGCCCTCGCGTTTCGCCATCATCAGGACGATGCGCTCCGGCATCCGCTCGGAGATCAGCGAGAAGAACTTTCGGTTGAGGTAGGGGCGGCCCCATTTGCGGCTGCCGGTGTCCATGTAGAAGCCGTAGAAGGCGTCCCAGGCCGCCTCGGTCAGGTCCTTGCCGGTAAGCCACTCCACCGTGATGCCGGGCGCCAGCGCCTCGCGCCGCTCTTTCCGAAGACCCTTGCGCTTGCGGGAGGCGAGCGTCTCCAGAAAATCCTCGTAGCTGCCATAGCCGCGGTTCTGGAAGTGGAACTGCTGGTCGATGCGGTGGAGGAACTCGCCGTCCTCCATCGCCTCGATATCCGCTTGCGTCAGGAAGGTCGCATGCGCCGAGGAGATGCCGGTCTGGCCGACGTAGGCCTTGATGCCCTGGCAGAGCGCCAGCCGCCGCACCTCGGCGCCGGCGGCATGTCCGACCAGCAACCGCGGTCCGGTCGCGGGGGTGAACGGCACGGAGATCTGAAGCTTGGGGTAATAGCTGCCGCCGGCCCGCTCCAGCGCGTCGGCCCAGCCGTGGTCGAAGACGTATTCGCCCTGGCTGTGGCTCTTGAGATAAGCCGGCATGGCCGCGAGGATCTGTCCGGAGGCGGTCTCGAGCACGAGGTGCTGCGGCATCCAGCCGGCGCGCGCCGAAACACTGCCGCTGTCCTCCAGAGATTTCAGAAATGCATGCAGCAGGAAGGGGTTGCCGTCGGGCGATGAAGCAGTGCCTCCACTGCCCGCTGTTTCCGGCGGCGAGACGGCGGCAAGGCCGTCCCAGGTTGTCGGCGCGATCTGGTCGATGGATTCGAGGACGCGCAGGGAAAAGACATCTCCCTCGGCCTCGGTGGTGTCGGTGCCCTGTTTCATCGTCCCAAGCTATCGCCCACCTGCCGCATTGCAAGCGCTCAGGCCTGCGGCGAAAAACCCTCGAAAGTCATCTGGTCGGCATGGCGCTCCGTCTGCACGACGTCGTCCGGGTTGCGCACCGTCCAGGTGATGACCGGCGCCTTCTGGTCGGCGCGGACCCAGTCGACGAAGGCGTTCGGCAGATGGTGGACGCTGTAGGAGACGAAGCTGCAGCCGCGGCTGTAGACCCCGCGGTGTTCGGCCAGCTGGTCTGGCTGGAGGCCTTCGGCGGTGAGGCCCACCGGATAGCCGCCCGCGGCGATCGCCTGGTCGATCAGCCAGGGATCGAAGGACATCAGCGCGAGCTTGCCGCGGTAGCCGGCGAGCACCGGCATCAGCCTGTCGAGGAAGTCGGCGTCCTCGTCCGGGCTGCTGCCCTTCAGCTCCATCACCACGGGCACCGCGCCGTCGATGGCGGCGAGGAACTCGGCGACGGTTGGGATGCCGGCCTCGGTGTTGCCGAGCCGCAGGCGACGGAGTTCGTCGAGCGTTGCCGCATCCGTGCGCCCCGGGGTGCCGGTCAGCCGTTCGAGCGTCGCATCGTGGAAGATCACCGGCACCCGGTCGCGCGACAGGTGCACGTCGCATTCGATGGCGTAGCCGCCGGCGATCGCGGCAAGGGCGGCGGGAATCGAGTTCTCCATGACGGCGACATTGCCGTCATGGAGGCCGCGATGGGCGATCGGCCGGCTCACCAGCCAGTCGAGAGAACCGCTGTAACGCATTGCTCTGCCTTATTCTGCCTTACTTGATCTCGAAGAAGGCTTCGATTTCGACGGCGGCGTCGAACGGCAGGCTGGGCACGCCGACGGCCGAGCGGGCATGGCGACCGGCATCGCCGAGGATCTCGACCATGAAGTCCGACGCGCCGTTGGCGACCTTGTGCTGCTCGGTGAAGCTGGAATCGCTGGCGACGAAGACGGTGAGCTTCAGCAGGCGGACGATGCGGGTGAGGTCGCCGCCGAGCGCTGCGCTCGCCTGGGCGAGGATGTTGACCGCGCAGGCCTTCGCCGCGCGCTGGCCGTCCTCGAGCGCCACGCCACCGCCGAGCTTACCGATGACGGCGATCTTGCCGTCCTCGAACGGCAGTTGGCCGGAGGTCTGCAGCACGTTGTTGTAGGTGACATAGGGCACGTAGTTCGCGGCGGGCGCGGCGGCGACGGGCAAGGTGACACCGGCGGCGGCGAGGCGGGAGGCGATCGTGTCGGTCATCAAATTTCCTTTGTTCACATGATTGGGGGGCCGCGGGCGTATTGCCGGACCCCCGTCGGGGATAGAGTGTGACGAGGCCCGACATAGCCCGGATCGCCGGCCTCGTTGAGGAAAGTTTTGCATGGTGTTCCGCAGTTTGGTCGTTCTGGCAATGCTTCCCGCGATGACGGGTCTCGCCGTCGCCGTTCCGCTCGCCCCGCATCAGGCTGTCTACGAATTGTCGCTCGCGTCGGGCTCCACCGACTTCGTCGGGGCGGAGGGGCGAATCGCGCTGAAGCTGCAGACCGAGACCTGCGGCGTCTACGCGCTGGACTATCGCTTCGTCGCGAAATTCCAGCAGGAGGAGGAGGTGACGGTCACCGACCAGCAGACGATCTCGACCGAGAACGCCGACGGCAGCGACTTCAGCTTCACCACCAAGACCTTCGTCGACGGTTCGCCGGAAAAGGAAATCCGCGGTAAGGCGCGGCGCGAGGGTGATGCCACGAAGGTCGCGATGCAGTCGCCGAAGGCGGCGGAGTTCAGCCTGCCGCTCTCCTATTTCCCGATGCAGCATACCGCGACGCTGATCGAGCACGCGAAGGCCGGCGACCGGATCGTCGAGGCGAAGCTCTTCGACGGCGACGACGACGCGGAGAAGCTGCTCTCCAGCACCGCCATCATCAGCCCGAACGATCCGCCGGCAGCGCCGGCCGCGCCGGAGGCAGGCAAGGCCGAGGGCCCGCCGCCGCCGCGACGTTCGCCGAAGATCGACCAGGAACTGGCGGGGCTGAAATCCTGGAAGGTCAGCGAATCCTACTACAACAGCGACAGCGATCCCGATGGCATGCCGGTGTTCGAGACCAGCTACACCCTCTACGAGAACGGCGTGTCGGACGCGCTGACGCTGAATTTTGGCGAGTACGCCTTCAACGGCGCGCTGAGCCAGCTCGATCTGTTGGATGCGAAGGGGTGCAAGTGAGACGGGGCGAGTACGGTGACGGGGTGAAGAGAGGGCTTTAGGGCCAAAGCTTCCTCATCCCGGACTTGATCCGGAATGAGAAAATTGAGGGGTCTGAGAAATGCGCAGAAGCTTCATATGGTCGCGCATCTCTCCGCCGCACCGCCACCTACTCTGACGACGTCACCCCGCTATTCCGCTTGGACTCCATTCCGCAAATCGAACCCTCCACCCCCTGCATCCGCGGTCGTATCCGCCCCGCGCCTTGCACCTAACTCTTGCCCGCTCGCCTGAATCGGTGTATGGGCGCGGTCATTCCACACACGGAATTCGGGACTTCATGGCGACCTCGGTCGTCCGCTGCGGTCCCTCCGGTGGCAGCCAACCCTGGCTGCTTCTTTTCCGTGGAGGCTGAACCGGTAAAGGAACCGACCGATGGCATTGCCCGATTACTCCATGCGCCAGCTGCTCGAAGCAGGCGTCCACTTCGGCCACCAGACCCACCGCTGGAACCCGAAGATGGCCCCATACATCTTCGGCTCGCGCAACAACATCCACATCCTCGACCTCGCGCAGACCGTGCCGCTGCTGCACACCGCGCTGAAGGCCGTGTCCGACACCGTCGCCCGCGGCGGCCGCGTGCTGTTCGTCGGCACCAAGCGCCAGGCTTCCGACATCATCGCCGATGCCGCTGCCCGGTCCGCCCAGTACTACGTCAACGCCCGCTGGCTCGGCGGCATGCTGACCAACTGGAAGACCATTTCAAACTCGATCCAGCGCCTGCGCAAGCTCGACGAGATGCTGTCCGGCGAAGCCCACGGCTTCACCAAGAAGGAGCGCCTGACGCTGCAGCGCGAGCGCGACAAGCTCGACCGGGCGCTCGGCGGCATCAAGGACATGGGCGGCGTGCCGGACATGATCTTCATCGTCGACACCAACAAGGAAGCGATCGCGATCGAGGAAGCCAAGCGCCTCCACATCCCGGTCGTCGCCGTGATCGACAGCAACTGCGATCCGCGCCCGATCGACTTCCCGATCCCGGGCAATGACGACGCGGCCCGCGCGATCACGCTGTACTGCGACCTGATCGCCAAGGCTTGCCTTGACGGCATCGGCCGCCAGGCGGGCGCCATGGGCGTCGACATCGGCGCGATGGAAGAGGCTCCGATGGAGACGCTCGAGGAAGAGCCGATGCCGTCGCAGTCGGCCGCCGAGACCGAGACCGACGCCGCTTCCGATGCGCAGGCCGCCGCCGAGCCGCAGCCGGAGCCGGAAGCCCAGCCTGCTGCCTGAGACCTTGTGCCGGCGAAAGCCGGTACATCCTGACCGGACGGCGTAATCACGCCGTCACATTGACGGCGCACCTCTCGTCTGGCGACGGGGGTGCGCATGTTTCATTTTCCAAGAGGCTGATCGATGACCGTTACCGCCGCGATGGTAAAAGAGCTGCGTGAGAAGTCCGGCGCAGGCATGATGGACTGCAAGACCGCGCTCGCCGAGAACAATGGCGAGATGGAAGCCGCCATCGACTGGCTGCGCGCCAAGGGAATTTCCAAGGCCGACAAGAAGTCCGGCCGCACCGCCGCGGAAGGCCTCATCGGCGCCGCGTCGAGCGGCACCAAGGCGATCGTCGTCGAGGTCAATTCCGAGACCGACTTCGTCGCCCGCAACGATGCCTTCCAGACGATCGTGCGCAATGTCGCCAAGGTCGGCCTCGAGACGGACGGTTCCGTCGAGGCCGTCGGCGCTGCCGCCTATCCCGATTCGTCGAAGACCGTGACCGAGACCATCGTCGAGGCCGTCGGCACGATCGGCGAGAACATGTCGCTGCGCCGCGCCGCCATGCTGACCGTCACCGAGGGCGTCGTCGCGACTTACATCCACAACCAGGTCGCCGACGGCCTTGGCAAGATGGGCGTCCTCGTCGCCATGGAGTCCACCGGCGACAAGGCGGCTCTCGCCGCTTTCGGCCGCCAGGTCGCGATGCACGTCGCCGCCACCAACCCGCTGGCACTGACCTCGGCCGAGGTCGACCAGGCCACCGCCGACCGCGAGAAGGCGATCTTCGTCGAGCAGGCGCGCGAGTCCGGCAAGCCGGAAGCCATCATTGAGAAGATGGTAGAAGGTCGGATGCGCAAGTTCTACGAGGAAGTCGTCCTGCTCAGCCAGGCGTTCGTGATCAATCCCGACCTGACGGTCGAGAAGGCGCTGGCCGAGGCCGAGAAGGACTTCGGCGCACCCGCCAAGATCACCGGCTTCGTGCGCTTCGCCCTCGGCGAGGGCATCGAGCGCGACAAGAGCGACTTCGCTGCCGAGGTCGCTGCGGCCGCCGGCCAGAAGTAAGCTTTTACTCTCCCTTCGAGACTGCCGGGGGCGCCTGCGTGACAAGCGGGCGCCCTTATTGTATCGCAGGCCGGCTCGCGCTGCGGGCCCGCATTGCATGAGGACGATGGAAATGACGGCAGACATCCGCTTCAAGCGCGTGCTTCTCAAGGTTTCCGGCGAAGCCCTGATGGGCAGCCAGGGTTTCGGCATCGACGTGACCGTCGTCGACCGCATCGCCGGCGACATCGCCGAGGCGAGGGCGCTCGGCGCCGACATCTCCGTCGTCATCGGCGGCGGCAACATCTTCCGCGGCGTCGCGGTGGCGTCCAAGGGCGGCGACCGCGTTACCGGCGACCACATGGGCATGCTAGCGACCGTCATCAACGCGCTGGCGCTGCGCACCTCGCTCGCCAAGCTCGGCATCGAGGCGATCGTGCTCTCGGCCATCGCCATGCCGGAGATCTGCGAGAGTTTTTCGCAGCGCGTCGCCTTGGCGCATGCCGAGGCGGGCCGCGTGGTGATCTTCGCCGGTGGTACCGGCAACCCGTTCTTCACCACCGATTCCGCTGCCGCGCTGCGGGCTGCCGAGATGGGCGCTGCGGCGCTGTTCAAGGGCACGCAGGTCGACGGCATCTACTCGGAAGACCCGAAGAAGAACCCCAACGCCACCCGCTTCGACCAGCTGACACATGACGAAGTGCTGCAGCGCGGCCTCGCGGTGATGGATATCGCCGCCGTCGCACTGGCCCGCGAGAATCACATTCCCATCGTCGTTTTCTCGATCCATGAGAAGGGTGAGTTCGCCCGGATCCTGTCGGGCGGCGGTCGCGCCACCATCGTGACCGACTAGGCTGGATCGACACGGCGCAAAAGCAAAAGGACAGACCATGGCTGAATTCGATATCAACGACCTGAAGCGGCGCATGGACGGCGCGATCAACGCCCTCCAGCACGACCTCCAGGGCCTGCGCACCGGCCGCGCCTCCGCGAGCCTGCTCGACCCCATCACGGTCGAGGCCTACGGCACGCAGACGCCGCTGAACCAGCTGGCCAACGTGTCGATCCCCGAGCCGCGCATGCTGTCGGTCTCGGTGTGGGACAAGACGATGGTCGGCAAGGTCGAGCGCGCGATCCGCGACAGCCATCTCGGCCTCAACCCGATCACCGACGGCACCACCTTGCGCATTCCGCTGCCGGAGCTGAACGAGCAGCGCCGCAAGGAACTTGTCAAGGTTGCCCACACTTATGCCGAGAACGGCCGCGTGGCCGCACGCCATGTGCGACGCGATGGCATGGAGACCTTGAAAAAACTCGAGAAAGACGGCGATATGGGACAGGACGACGCCCGTCAGATGTCCGATCGCGTGCAGAAGATCACCGACGAGACGATTTCAGAGATCGACAGGACCCTGTCGGCCAAGGAAGCCGAAATCATGCAGGTCTAGAGCGCCTTGCGTCCCGAAGGGCGCACAGAGGATGCTCTAGCTTTTTGACTCTAGAGCATCTTTCCTCGATTGGGTGAGCCCACCCGATCGCTGGATGCCCTAGCCTGAACGTGCCTTCTGCGGCGGTGGAATCAAGAGGACAAGCGGTGCGACAACCCCAACACGTCGCCATCATCATGGACGGCAACGGACGCTGGGCGAAAGCCCGCGGCCTGCCCCGTACCATGGGTCATCGCCGCGGCGTGGAGGCGGTCCGCGAGGCCGTGCGCGCCGCCGGTGACTTCGGCATCCGCTACCTGACGCTGTTCGCCTTCTCGTCGGAAAACTGGCGCCGCCCGGCCGACGAGGTCAGCGAGCTGATGGGCCTCCTGAAGCTCTTCATTCGCCGCGACCTCGCCGACCTCCACAAGGAGGGCGTGCGGGTCAAGGTGATCGGCGCGCGCGAAAACCTCAGCAACGACATCCGCTCGCTGCTCGAGGAGGCCGAGAACCTGACGCGCGATAATACCCATACAACGCTGGTCATCGCCTTCAACTACGGCGGCCGCGAGGAAGTGGCGCGCGCCGTCCGGCGGATCGCCGACAAGGTGGCATCGGGTGAGATCAAGGCCGAATCGGTGACCGAGCAGCTGCTCGACGGTCACATGGACACCGCCGGCATTCCCGACCCCGATCTCATCATCCGCACTTCCGGGGAGCTGCGGCTGTCGAATTTCCTGCTTTGGCAGGCTGCCTATTCCGAATTCGTCTTTCTGCCTTGCCTGTGGCCGGACTTCGACCGCAAGGCGTTCGAAGGCGCGCTGCAGGATTTCGCCTCGCGCGATCGGCGCTATGGCGGCGTCTCCTGCGAGATCGCGTCCTGACCCGATGCGGATGATCCGATGGGCCTAGGAATCGGCAGGCTCGTTTCGACGCAATCCTGGGCCGATCTCAAATCGCGCCTGATCTCCGCCGTTATCCTCGGCGCTGCGGTGCTGGCGATCGCCTTCGTCGGCGGCTTGCCGTTCCGGATGCTGTGCTGCCTCACCGGCGTCATCGTGTTCGAGGAGTGGGCGCGGATGACCCGCGCCAAGCGGGCAGGGCCGATCTTCAAGTTCGCCCGCCGGGCGCTGTTCTTCAGCCTGTTCGCCTTCCTGCTCGGCGAGAGCCTCCTGTCCCTGATCATCATCGGCGGCGCCGGCCTGTTCGTCGCCTTCGTCGACCGGCGCGAGCGCAAAGCCGACTGGGCGCTCGGCGGGCTCGTCTATGCGGGCTTTGCCGCGCTGGCGCCCGGCATGCTGCGGGCCGACGACGCGGCCGGGCTTGCGGTGCTCGGGCTCGTGATCGCCGTCGTCTGGCCGACGGATATCTTCGCCTACTTCACCGGCAAGACGTTCGGCGGCCCAAAGATCATGCCCTCGGTCTCGCCGAAGAAGACGATCTCCGGCTCGCTCGGCGGCCTGGTTGCAGGCATGGCCTGCGGTTCCGCCTTCTATGTCGAGGTCACCGGCGAGTTTCCGCTCTGGATCCTCCTTCTCACCGCCGTGCTCTCCGTGCTCGGCCAGGCCGGCGACCTCTTCGAATCCTGGGTCAAGCGTCGTTTCGGCGTGAAGGATTCGGGCCGGATCATTCCCGGCCATGGCGGCCTGATGGACCGGATCGACGCGCTGATCATCGCGCTGGGCGCTGCGTGGATCGTCGGGGTGCTGCTGGAGGGAATCGAGCATCCGGCGCGGGCGATCTTCGCGATCTAGTCACCTCACACGATCTAATCACCTCACACAGAGTGTTTGCTTGCCGCGCGGCAGGCGGATTCAATAGGATAGCCGGAAGATAGCCGGAGCGGTTTGCAGGCATACCGGCCGATCCCGCCTTTCGAGCAAGGAAACAAGATGGATCTCTCGTCCGGCCTCGGCATGATCTGGGACACCGCCCTGATCAAGTTCGTGCCCTTCCTGTTCGTCCTGACGGTCATCGTCTTCTTCCACGAGCTCGGGCATTTCCTGATCGGCCGCCTCTGCGGGATCAAGGTTCTGGCGTTCTCGGTCGGTTTCGGACCGGAACTCGTCGGCTTCAACGACCGCCGCGGCACCCGCTGGAAGCTCTGCGCGATCCCGCTCGGCGGCTATGTGAAGTTCCTCGGCGACGAGAACGCCGCGAGCAAGCCGGACAACGCCGCCGTCGAGGCGATGGACCCGGCCGAGCGGGCGCAATCCTTCCCGGCCAAGAGCGTTGGACGGAGGGCGGCGACGGTCGTCGCCGGCCCGGTCGCCAACTTCATCCTCGCCATCGTGATCTTCGCCGGCGTCGCCTTCATCAGCGGGCGGCCGGTCGGCGATCCCGTGGTGTCGGAAGTGCGGGCAGGGACCCCGGCGGCGACCTCCGGCATTCTCGCCGGCGATCGGATCGTCTCGCTCGACGATACCAAGGTCACCTACTTCAACGACATCCTCGAATACGTGTCGACGCGGGCGGAGGTGCCGATCCGCGTCGGCGTCGAGCGGGCGGGCGCACCGCTGGAGTTCACCGTGACGCCGGCGCTGGTGACGCAGACCGATCCTTTCGGCAACGAGGTGCAGACGCCGCTGATGGGTCTCGTCGCCAGCAAGGAGAGCGCCGACTTCCGGGTCGAGAGCCTCTCGGCGGTCGAGGCGCTGAAGTTCGGCGTCGACCAGACCTGGTTCTTCACCCACCATACCGTCAGCTTCATCAGCGGGATCGTCACCGGGCATTCCGGCGCCGAGCAGATCGGCGGGCCGATCCGAATCGCCGGCATCTCCAGCCAGGTGGCGACGCTCGGCTTTGCCGCGGTGCTGATTCTGGCGGCGCAACTGTCGATCTCGATCGGCCTCCTCAATCTCCTGCCGATCCCGATGCTCGATGGCGGGCACCTGATGTTCTACGGATTCGAGGCGCTGCGCGGGAAGCCGCTGAGCGAGCGGGTGCAGGATGTGGGTTTCCGGATCGGCATCGTCCTCGTCCTCTCGCTGATGATCTTCGCGATGTGGAACGACATTTCCTGGCTGACCTAAGCCGTGGCTTGCGCGGGGCTTTTGTCCTCCTGCCGGTTTAAGCCTGTGTTAACCATGTATCAGGGAGCCGTGGCCGGGGAGCAACGGTTTTCCGATTCCTAAACTGAATCCGTCCAGTTTGCTTGAACGCGGTCCTAAAGCCGTTAAAAGGCAATGAGCGCATGATGCCGAAACGGCGTCGCTGCGGTGTTATGTATAAAAGGTGGGTGAAGCCTATGACGGCTGGATCAAAGCTCCTGAGGGCCACGTCGGCATTTGCGCTATCATCGACGATCCTGGCCACCACCGTCGGTGTCCAGCTCCTGATGGTGTCGCAGGTCCAGGCCGCGATGGTCAGCAACGTGGTCGTAACGGGCAACCAGCGCGTCGAGGCCGATACGATCCGCGGCCTCCTGTCGATCCGCCCTGGCAAGAATGCCTCGGAAGCCGACATCGACGAGGGCGTGCAGAAGCTCTACTCGACCGGCCTGTTCTCCGACGTGAAGATCAGCCAGAGCGGCGGCACGGTGAACGTGCGGGTCGATGAGAACCAGATCGTCAACCAGGTCGTCTTCCAGGGCAATTCCAAGCTGAAGGACGAGCAGCTCAAGGCCGCCGTCCAGACCCAGTCGCGCGGCGCCTATTCGGCTGCCACCGCCGAGGCCGACGTCGCCTCGATCAAGGAAGCCTACGGCAAGATCGGCCGCAGCGACGCGACCGTCACCGTCCGCACGCTCCCGGTCGACAACAACCGCGTCAACGTCGTGTTCGAGATGAACGAGGGCGACCGCACCAAGATCGGCACGATCAACTTCGTCGGCAACAACGCCTATGGCGATGGCCGTCTGAAGGAAGTGATCGCGCTGCGCGAATCCGGCCTGCTCAGCTTCATCCAGCGCAACGACATCTACGATGCCGACCGCCTGCGCGCCGATGAAGAGACGCTGCGCCGCTTCTACTATAACCACGGCTACGCCGATTTCCGCATCGTCTCCTCGGTCGCCGACCTCGACGAGACCAACAACAAGTACACCGTCACCTTCACCATCGACGAAGGCGAGCGCTACACCTACGGCAACGTTGCCGTCGAGAGCGCCATTCCGGGTGTCGACGGCGCCGCGCTCGAGCGCGAGCTGAAGACCCGCTCGGGCGACGTCTACAGCGCGCAGAAGGTCGAGGACTCGCTGGTCGCCGTGACCAACCGCGTCGCCGAGAACGGCTATGCCTTCGCCCAGGTCACCCCGCGCGGCGACCGTGACTTCAACAACCGCACGATCTCGATCACCTACGTCGTCGACCAGGGCCAGCGCGCCTACATCGAGCGGCTGGACGTGCGCGGCAACACCAAGACCCGCGATTACGTCATCCGCCGCGAGTTCGACGTCTCAGAAGGCGATGCGTTCAACCAGGTTCTGGTGCAGCGCGCCAAGCAGCGACTCGAGTCGCTCGGCTTCTTCACCTCGGTCAACATCTCGACCGCGCCGGGCTCCGAGCCTGACCGCGTCGTCGTCATCGTCGACGTCGTCGAGAAGTCGACCGGCGAGTTCTCCATCGGCGGTGGCTACACCACCGGCGGCGAGAGCGACGGCCCGGTTGCCGAAATCGGCGTCACCGAGCGCAACTTCCTCGGCCGCGGCCAGTATGTGAAGGTCTCCGCCGGCTTCGGCGCCGACACCCGCAACTACCAGCTGTCGTTCACCGAGCCCTACTTCCTCGGCCGCCGCCTGGCCGCCGGCTTTGACATCTACACCTCGACCAACACGTCGGAGTCCTACGACGTCGAGCGCACCGGTGGTTCGCTCCGTGTCGCCGCACCGATCACCGACGACTTCACCGCGCAGGTCGCCTACAACTTCAAGCAGGAGAAGTTCGGCGACGACAACGGCGGCGCCAAGATCGACGATTACCTCGTCGACAGCGCCGGTGCGCTGATCATCGGTGCGGACGGCAAGCCGGTCGTCGCGGGCAGCGACTTCGACGGCGATACCAAGGCGATCTACGCCACCTGTGGCGATCCGGATCCCTACGGCCTCGTCTCGGGTCGCCAGGTGGCCGGCGCCACCGACTTCACGGGCGCGCCGAAGTACACCCGCTCGACGATCATCAACCAGGCGATCTGCGACAGCCCGTACACGACATCGTCGGTGTCCTACGCGCTCACCTACAACACGCTGGACTCGACCAAGGACCCGCGCAACGGCATCATCGCCTCGTTCGGCCAGGAAGTCGCCGGCCTCGGCGGCGATGCAAGCTTCGTCAAGACCACGGGCAAGGCATCGTATTTCCAGCAGCTGCAGGAAGAGTACGACGTGGTCGGTCAGCTCTCGGTCGGTGGCGGCAACGTTGCCGGTCTCGACGGCGACCTGCGCGTCTTCGACAACTTCTTCAAGGGCCAGGACATCGTTCGCGGCTTCGAGACCAAGGGCATCGGCCCGCGCCAGTTCGAGCTGGACGCCAGCGGCAACCGCGTCGGCAGCGGCGTCGCGATCGGCGGCGAGAACTACCTGAACGCCACGGCGGAGACGACCTTCCCGCTGCCGCTGGTTTCGCGCGACTTCGGTTTCCGCGGCGCGGTGTTCGCCGATGCCGGTACCCTCTGGGGCACCGAGTTCGCCGGCGAGCAAGGCGTTGTCGGCGACGATCTGTCGATCCGCGCCTCGGTCGGTGTCGGCCTGCTCTGGGCATCGCCTTTCGGTCCGCTGCGCGTGAACTACGCCCACCCGATCGCCAAGGAAGACTACGACGAGACCCAGGAGCTGTCCTTCGGCTTCTCGACCCGGTTCTAAGGGATAGCGGGAGACCCCAGGGTCTCCCGCTTCGGTTTTGATGACAGACATTCGATTCTTTCCAGCCGGCGAGGGGCTGACCCTCTCCGCGCTCGCGACGCTCTGCGACGCCGAGCTCGTCGCGGGCGGCGACGGTACACGTCGCGTGCGTGGCCTTGCGGCCCTCGACGATGCCGGCCCGGACGATCTCACCTTCTTCGACAATGTGCGCTACCGCGAGGCGCTGGCGGCAACGCGCGCCGGCTGCGTCGTCGTTGCCCGCCGCAGTCTGTCGCTGGTGCCGGAGGGCGTCGCAGCGCTCGTCGCCCGCGATGCCGGGCGGGCGTTCGCGCTCGCCGGCCGGGCCCTGTTTCCCGACGCGCTGCTGCCGCAGGCGATGACCCCCGGCATTTCGCCTTCCGCCTCGATCGATCCGACCGCGGTGCTGGAGGACGGCGTCACGGTGGAGCCGATGGCGGTGATCGGTCCGCGCGTCGGCATCGGCCGCGGGACGGTGATCGCGGCCGGAGCCGTCATCGCATCTGACTGCAAGATCGGCCGCGACTGCCGGATCGGCGCCCATGTCAGCATCCAGCACAGCCTGATCGGCAATGGCGTGATCCTGCATCCGGGCGTGCGCCTCGGTCAGGACGGCTTCGGCTATTCGGCCGGGCGCGACGGCATTCTGAAGATGGTGCAGATCGGCCGGGTGATCGTGCAGGACGGCGTCGAGATCGGCGCCAACACGACGGTCGACCGGGGCGCCATCCGCGACACGGTGATCGGCGAGAACACCAAGATCGATAACCAGGTTCAGGTCGCGCACAATGTGCGGATCGGCCGGAACTGCATGATCGTCGGACAGGTGGCGCTGGCCGGCAGCGTGACGCTCGGCGACGGCGTCGCCATCGGTGGCCAGACGGCGATCAACAACCATGTCACCATCGGCGATGGCGCGCAGATCGCCGCCATCAGCAGCGTCGCCAGCGACGTGCCGCCCGGCGCCCGCTGGGGTGGGACGCCGGCCAAGCCGGTGCGGGACTGGTTCCGGGAAGTGACCTGGGTTAGTGAGATGGCAAAGGCGCGACGTGTACCAGGGGGCAGGGATGGACGAGACGACAACGACGCTTGAGAGCGCTGACATACTCCAGATCATGGAGCTCCTGCCGCATCGCTACCCGTTCCTGATGGTCGACCGCATCGTCGGTATCGACTCGGACAAGGCAGCGATCGGCATCAAGAACGTGACGGTCAACGAGCCGCATTTCATGGGGCATTTCCCGGGAACGCCGGTGATGCCGGGCGTGCTGATCATCGAGGGCATGGCACAGACCGCCGGCGCGATCTGCACCATGGCGATGGGCAAGGGCACGCCGCAGCTGGTCTATTTCATGACCATCGACAATGCGAAGTTCCGCCGCCCGGTGGTGCCCGGCGACCGGCTGGAATACCACGTCGTGCAGAACAAGAAACGCGGCAACATCTGGAAGTTCGACTGCGTCGCCAAGGTCGACGGCGTCAAGGTTGCCGAGGCGACCGTCAGCGCCATGCTGGTGGCCCGCGACCCGGCCTGAGCGCCATTGCGCGCCGGCGGGTCCGAGCTGACGCTGTCCCTTCCGTAACGGCGCCCTTTGCGGGGCGCCGTCGCCGTTTCCCTGGCTGGAGCATCCGTCGATTGGGTGGACTCACCCGATCAAAGAGAGATGCCCTAGAGTCGAAAAGATAGAGCGTCCTTCGTGCATCCGATGGGATGCACGGCGCTCTAAGTGTAGGGGTGCCCATGTCCATCCATTCCTCCTCGATCATCGAGGACGGTGCCGTCATCGGCGAGGGCGTCGAGATCGGTCCGTTCTGCCACATCGGTCCGCAGGTGCGGCTGGGACCCGGCGCCAAGCTGCGCTCGCACGTGGTGATCTCCGGCAACACCACCATCGGCGCCAATGCCAACATCTACCCCTTCGCCTCGCTCGGCCATGCGCCGCAGCATCTGAAGTACAAGGGCGAGGACACCCGGCTCGTCATCGGCGACAATTGCCTGGTGCGCGAGAGCGTGACGATGAACCCCGGCACCATTCAGGGACGCTCCGAGACGACGATTGGCGACAACTGCTCGTTCTTCACCGGATCGCACGTCGCGCATGACTGCCATGTCGGCTCCAACGTGACGGTGATCAACAACGTCATGCTGGCCGGCCATTGCGTCATCGGCGACTTCGCCACCATCGCCGGCGGCTCGGGCATCCACCAGTTCACCCGCATCGGCCACCACGCCTATATCGGTGGCCTCGCCGCGGTCGAGGGCGACGTCATTCCCTTCGGCATGGTGCTCGGCAACCGCGCCTATCTTTCCGGCCTCAACGTCATCGGCATGAAGCGCGCCGGCTTCAACCGCGACGCCGTGCGCAACGTGCGCAAGGCCTACCGCATGCTGTTCTCCGACGACCTGACCTTCCGCGAGAACATGGACGAGGTGCAGAGCGAGTATCCCGAGGATCCGCTGGTGCAGGACCTGCTCGGCTTCATCCGCTCCGGCGGCGACCGGGCCATCTGCTTTCCGCGCCACAGCCGCCCGGCGTGACGCTTTCCGCCCCGCCCGCCATCGTCGCGCCGGGCACGCCGGGTGAGCCGCTCGGCATCGTCGCCGGCGGCGGCGATCTGCCGCGGCTGGTGGCGGCGCAGGCCGCGCTGCATGGCTGGACGCCGGTCGTCCTCGCCGTCGGCGACGGGATCGGCGCCTCCTGGCTGCCGGGCGATGCCTGGCCGATGGCCTGGGGCAAGCTCGGCAACGCCTTCGGCCATTTGAAGGGCAGGGGCGTGCGCCGCATCGTGATGTGCGGCACCGTCTCCGTGCGCCCCGACTTCCGCTCGATCCTGCCGAGCCTCAAGACGCTCGCCATGCTGCCGCAGATCTTCCAGGTGATCCGCGGCGGCGACGACAATCTGCTGCGCGCGGCGGCAAGGGCGTTCGAGGGCCGCGGCTTCGAGCTCGTGGCGGTGCAGGAAATCTTGCCGGAGCTGCTGATGCCGGTGGGGCCGGTGACCGGTCGCGCGCTCTCGAACGTCGACGGCGTCGCGCTTCGCCGCGGCTTCGAGGCGGCGCGGGTGCTGGGGGCGCTCGACGTCGGGCAGGCGGTCGTCGCCTCGCGCGACCGGGTGATCGCGCTCGAGGGCATCGAGGGCACGCAGGAGATGCTGGCGCGCGTCGCCGACCTTCGCCGCAGGGGCCGCGTGAGCCGGCAGGAGCACTGTGTGCTGGTCAAGGGCGTGAAGCCGGGCCAGGACCTGCGCTTCGACCTGCCGAGCATCGGCGTCGCCACCATCGAGCAGGCGGCCGAGGCCGGGCTTGCCGGGATCGGCCTCAGCGCTGGCCATGCACTGGTGATTGGCGTCGATGATGTGGTCGCCGCAGCGAAGGCCGAAGGCATGTTCCTCGTCGGCTGGCCTGATCCTTCCGGAGAACCGCTGCCATGAAGATCGCCTTCGTCGTCGGCGAGAATTCCAGCGATCGTCTGGGCGCGGCGCTGATCCGCGGCTTGCGGCAGCAAGCGGGCGAAACGGTCGAGGTCACAGGCCTCGGCGGCGACGAGATGGCGGCGGAGGGGCTGAAGACGCTCTTCGACATCGACGAGCTGTCGATCATCGGCGTCGGCGCCATCGTCGCGCGGCTGCCGCAGCTGATCGCCCGCATCGGCCAGACCGTGCGCCATATCCTCGCCGAAGCGCCGGATGCGCTGGTGGTCATCGACAGCTACGCCTTCTCGCACCGGGTCGCCCGCAAGGTGCGCAAGGCGCGACCTGACCTTCCGATCATCAACTACGTGCCGCCGGCGGTCTGGGCCTACCATCCGGAGCGCTCGACGGCGATGGCCGGCTATATCGACCGGGCGATCTGCGTCTTCCCGTTCGAACCGGAATTCCACCAGCGCCATGGCGGCCCGGAGGCGACCTATGTCGGCCATCCGCTGATGCGCCAGCCGGACCTCGCCGCGATCATGCAGCGGCTGGACGCGGGGCCGGACCTGCCGGCGCCGAAGGCCGCGCCCGTGCTGCTGGTTCTCCCAGGGTCGCGCCGGGGCGAGATCAACCGCCTCAGCGATGATTTCGGCCGGACGCTGGCGCTGCTCGCCGAGCGGCTACCGGGCGTGCGCGCCGTGCTGCCGGCGGTGCCTCGGCTGAAGACGGCGATCGAGGAAAAGGTCGCGGGCTGGGCGGTGAAGCCCGAGGTCGTCACCGGCGAGGCGGAGAAGTGGGCGGCGTTCACTGACGCCGACGCAGCACTCGCCGCTTCCGGCACGGTGGCGCTGGAGCTGGCGCTCGCCGGCGTCCCCATGGCGCTCTGCTACCGCATCGACCCGATCGCCTACCGCGTCCGCCACTGGATCACCGGCTGGACCGCGGCACTGCCCAACTACATCGCCGACCACCCGCTGGTGCCCGAGCACTTCCACGAGTTCATCCGGCCAGAAGCCCTGTCACGGCGGCTCGAATGGCTGCTGACGGACACGCTGGAGCGGCGCGCCCAGGTCGAAGGGTTCCGCGATATCCGCCGCAAGATGGCGGTGAGCGAGGATCCCGGCCAGGCGGCGGCGGCGATCGTGCTGGAGGTGGTTCGGGGACGATCAAACATATCATTGAAAGCGCTTTGAGCGTTCCCAGCCAAGCACTTTCGAACTTGCTCCTACTTGACCCTTATCTTGAGGCATTCGACCATCGCAATATGATTAGTGCGGTCGGACGGTGGGCTTATCATGGTCCGATTTACGCCACGCCGCGGCCAAATCCTTATGTGCAACTTTGATATGGCGACCGTGGCGCCGGAAATGCGAAAGAAGCGAAGGGTTCTTGTCCTATCGCCTAAGTTTCTCAACGGACTCCATGGTTTAGCGCCCGGTAAGTGCGTTGTCATTCCGTTCTCGGCAACAATGCCGCATCGCGTTCTCGGTTGTCATGTGGCTTTCACGGCTGGCTCATATGCGAGCCTATCGATTGATGTCTGGGCGATCTGCGAGGCAATCGCGCACGTATCTCACCTTCGACTCGATCGGGTTGCAGTGGGAACAGGTCATCTTTCCGAGGAAATGAGCCTCGACGATATTGTGCGGATTGAGGTCGGCGTACGCCATGCTCTCGGACTGGGGGCTTGAAAGAAAAAGTTGTCCGGGGCATGTTGATGTCACTCCCCCTTCTGGGGGCTTGCGGGCCCGTCTACCTACCCTTGGCAACAGGGGGCGGTGGCGGGCCTAAAACTTTTGGGTTGCTCGTTGTAGTCTTCGACAGCCCGTAACAAATTCCACCTATCGCAAGAAAACGGGCGCCGAAGCGCCCGTCTTCTTCACGTCCTGAAATCCGCAAGCCTCAGCGGCCCGCGACGTCGACGTAGTCGCGCTGGGCGGCGCCGGTGTAGAGTTGGCGCGGGCGGCCGATGCGCTGGTGCGGGTCCTCGATCATTTCCTTCCACTGGGCGATCCAGCCGACGGTACGCGCAACGGCGAACAGCACGGTGAACATGGTGGTGGGGAAGCCGAGCGCCTTCAGCGTGATGCCGGAGTAGAAGTCGACGTTCGGGTAGAGCTTCTTCTCGATGAAGTACTCGTCGGTCAGCGCAATGCGCTCGAGCTCCATCGCGACTTCCAGCGTCGGATCATCCTTGATGCCGAGCTCGTCGAGCACCTCGTGGCAGGTCTTCTGCATGATCGTCGCGCGCGGATCGTAGTTCTTGTAGACGCGGTGACCGAAGCCCATCAGGCGGAACGGGTCGTTCTTGTCCTTGGCGCGGGCGATGTATTCCGGGATGCGGTCCTTGGTGCCGATCTCGGTCAGCATGTTCAGCGCGGCCTCGTTGGCGCCGCCATGTGCGGGGCCCCAGAGGCAGGCGATGCCGGCGGCGACGCACGCGAACGGGTTGGCGCCCGAGGAACCGGCGAGGCGGACCGTCGAGGTCGAGGCGTTCTGCTCGTGGTCGGCATGGAGGATGAAGATCCGGTCCATCGCCTTCGCCAGGACCGGGTTGATCTTGTAGGGCTCGCAGGGAACCGCGAAGCACATGTGGAGGAAGTTCTCGGCGTAGGACAGATCGTTGCGCGGGTAAACGAAAGGCTGGCCGATGTGGTACTTGTACGCCATCGCGGCGAGCGTCGGGGTCTTGGCGATCATGCGGATCGAGGCGACCATGCGCTGGTGCGGATCGGCGATATCGGTCGAGTCGTGGTAGAAGGCCGACAGCGCGCCGACCGAGCCGACCATGACGGCCATCGGATGGGCGTCGCGGCGGAAACCGGAATAGAAGCGCGACATCTGCTCATGCACCATGGTGTGCCGGGTGACGCGGTAGGAAAAATCGGACATTTCGCGCTCGGTCGGCAGTTCGCCGTAGAGCAGGAGATAGCAGGTCTCCAGGAAGTCGCCCTTCTCGGCGAGCTGGTCGATCGGATAGCCGCGGTGCAGGAGCACGCCTTCGTCGCCATCGATGTAGGTGATCTTCGACTCGCACGAGGCCGTCGAGGAGAAACCGGGGTCGTAGGTGAAGATTCCGGTCTGCTTGTAGAGAGAGGTGATGTCGACGACATCCGGACCGATCGTACCGCTCCGGACCTCGAGGCTCGCGTTTTTCTCACCCACTGCCATGGTCGCCGCGTGGTTCGTCATGCGTATCCCCTTCTTCGTGAGCCGACAGGACGAGATCGCTATTTTGCAGCGCACAGGTCCCTGGCGAAAACTTGCCTACTCCAAAGTGGAGACGCGAACAAGTTGCGTATCAAAACGACATATTGCGCCGCACACCTAGGCCAGGTGCTGCGCAGTTGATCATCCGGCCTGGTCGCCGAGCCGTGCGAGCGACTCCGTGCGGCCGAGAACCGCCAGCACATCGAACACGCCAGGCGAGGTCGAGCGACCGGTCAGAGCGGCGCGCAGCGGTTGTGCTGCCTTGCCGAGCTTCAGCCCGGTCTCCTCGGCGTAGAGGCGGACCGCTTCCTCCAGCGACGGCGCGGTCCAGTCGGCGACCGCGGCAAGCCGCGGCAGCAGCGCGGCCACGACGTCACGGCCGCCATCGCGCAGGATCGCCTCGGCCTTCTCCTCCATCGGCAGCGGCCGATCGGCAAAGAGATAGGCCGTCGAATCGGTGAGTTCGACGAGGTTTTTCGCGCGTTCCTTGAGGCCGGGCATGGCCGCAAGAAGGAGCGCGTGGGTCTCGGCATCCGGGCGGCGCTTCAAAATGTCGCCGTTCGGCAGATGGTCGCGCTCGACCATCAGGAGGTCAGCCAGCTCGGCGTCCCCGGCGGCCCGCACATAGGTGCCGCTGATGGCGTTGAGCTTGGCGAAGTCGAAGCGCGCGGCACCCTTGTTGATGTCGGGAATGTCGAACCAGGAGACCATCTCGGCCTCCGTCATGATCTCGGTGTCGCCGTGGCTCCAGCCGAGGCGGACGAGATAGTTCTTCAGCGCTTGCGGCATGTAGCCGAGCGCGCGGTAGGCATCGACGCCGAGCGCGCCGTGGCGCTTCGACAGCTTCGCGCCGTCCTCGCCGTGGATCAGCGGGATGTGCGCCATCACCGGCACGTCCCAGCCCATCGCCTGGTAGATCAGCATCTGGCGCCCGGCATTGGTCAGGTGGTCGTCGCCGCGGATGATGTGGGTGACGCCCATGTCGTGATCGTCGACCACCACGGCGTGCATGTAGGTCGGCGAGCCGTCGGAGCGCAGCAGCACGAAATCGTCGAGGTCGCGGTTGGGGAAGCGGACCTCGCCTTGCACCTGGTCGTGCACCACGGTCTCGCCCTCCTGCGGGGCCTTCAGGCGGATCACCGGCTTGACGCCCTCGGGGGCCTCGGACGGGTCGCGATCGCGCCAGCGGCCGTCGTAGCGGGGCGGCTGCTTGTTGGCGCGGGCGGTCTCGCGCATCTCCTCGAGCTCGGCCTGGCTGGCATAGCAGCGGTAGGCCTTGCCGGCGGCGAGCAGTTGTTCGGCGACCTCGCGGTGACGGGCCGCGCGCTCGAACTGCGAGACCGGCGGCTCGTCTGCGTCGAGGCCGAGCCAGGAGAGGCCCTCGATGATCGCGACGACGGCGGCCTCGGTCGAGCGCTCGCGGTCGGTGTCCTCGATGCGCAGCAGCATCTTGCCGCCCATGCGCCGGGCATAGAGCCAGTTGAACAGCGCGGTGCGGGCGCCGCCGATATGCAGGTAGCCGGTCGGCGACGGCGCGAAACGGGTGACGACGGTCATGGCGGTTCCAGTGCGGCAAATGGGTGCGGACGCACGATCTTTGCAGTCGGCTTTTCCATGGGGCTGTGTAGCATAGGCCGGGAGAGAGACAAGGCGGGGCCCGGTCGCTTTGGAGGCAAGCATGGCCATCGCCGACGCAGCAGACCCGAGGCCCGACGGGCGACGCGGGAGAGGCCTCTGGCACCGGTTCCCCGGCCTGACAGGTGACGCGAGGTCAGGCCGAGGCATCCCGCTCGGCAGCCGTCTGAGGAACGCAGGCACCCGCACCATCGCCTGGCTGATCCGGCAGAGCGAGATCGAGGCGGAGGCGCGCAGCGGCTTCTTCCTGGTGCCGGGCGGGATGATGCTCGGCATCGCCCTGTTCTACGCCGCGGGTTGGCGACCACCGATCCCCTTCGCGGTGGCGGCCTGCCTGCCGCTGCTCCTCGGCGCGGCGCTGCTCGGCCCGCGCAAGGCGGCGGGCGCGGCGTGCCTGCTGGCGGGTTTTGTCGCCGCGGGCCTCGCTCTGTCCGGTTATGAGCTGGCGAGCACGACGACCGTTCTCTTCTCGGGCGAGGCGACGGTGCGGATTGCCGGCCGGGTCGAGGGACGCGAGCAGGACGAGCGCGGGCGGCTGCGCTACCGCGTGGCGATCGAGACGACCGAGCGGCCGGTGCTCTCGCGCCCGCCGGGGATCGCCGAGATCCTCGTCTCCAGCCGGCACGCGCCGATCCCCGTCGGCGGCCGCTATGCCGGACTGGTGCGGTTGCGGGCGCCGTCCGGCCCCGCCTTTCCCGGCGGCTACGACTTCAGCTTCGGCAACTATTTCGACGGCGTCGGCGCCAACGGATTTGCCCTGGGGCCGCCGGATCCACCCGCTGCCGGGGCAGCCCCGCCCGAGCCGACGGTCGGCGAGCGGATCCTGGCGCTGCGCCTGTCGATGAGCGAGCGGATCCGCAGCGTCATCGGCGGCCCGGCGGGGACGGTGGCGTCGGCGCTGATCACCGGCGACCGGGCCGGCATTCCCGACGATATCCAGCTCTGGTTGCGCACCACCGGCCTGTCGCACGTGCTGTCGATTTCGGGTCTGCACATGGCGCTTGTCGCGGGGTTCGCGATGTTCTTGGTGCGGGCCGGGCTGGCGGCGATCCCGGGCGTCGCGCTGCGCTGGCCGATCAAGAAGATCGCCGCGGTGGCGGCGCTCGGCGTCGTCACCTTCTACATCCTCCTGTCCGGACGGAACGTCGCGGCCGACCGCTCCTATCTCATGCTGGCGATCATGCTGGTGGCGATCCTCGTCGACCGGGCGGCGATCACGCTCCGCAGCGTCGCGCTCGCCGCCATCGTCGTCCTCGCGATGGCGCCGCACGCGCTGATGACGGCGAGCTTCCAGATGTCGTTTGGCGCAACGGCGTCGCTGGTCGGCGTCTACGGCCATGTCGCGCGGGCACGGGCGCGGCGACAGGTGGACGCGCCGCCGCCGGGGCGGGTGCGGCAGCTGGTGGTGTTCCTCGTCGGGCTCGGCGCCTCGTCGCTGATCGCCGGCACAGCGACGGGCCCGTTCGCGTCCTACCATTTCCAGCGGATGGCGCCTTTCGGCCTGTTCGCCAATCTCCTTGCCCTGCCACTGTTCTCCGTCTGGATCATGCCGCTGGCGCTGTGCGCGGTCGTCGCCATGCCCTTCGGCCTCGATGCTGTGTTCCTGATCCTGATGGGGCAGGGGCTGAAACTCGTGTTCGGCATCGCCCACTTCCTGCACGACCATCTGCCGGACACGCCGACGGGGCTGCTGACCCCGGAAGGCCTGGTGCTGCTGTCGGTGGCGCTGCTCCTCGCCTGTTTCCTCGCCAGCGGCCTGCGCTGGCTGGCCTTGCCGGTCGCCGCGCTCGGTCTGGCGCTGGCGCCGGCGACAGGGCCGCGGCCGGAACTCCTGGTGTTCGAGGACGGGCGTGAGCTGGCGCTGATCGGGGCGGGGAACGTGCTGGTGCCGCTGCGGCCGAAACCGAACGGGTTCGTGCTGACGCAGTGGCAAAGGGCTTATCCGGACGGCGCGCATCCGGCGGAGGCTGACGTTCCAACGGACGCCGGCGCGGCTGGGTTTCGCTGCGAAGCCCTGATGCCTGCGAGTGATGTTCCGACGGCGAGTTCCTTGCCCTTAGCTGCCGCTCCCCAGCCTTTACGTTCGAAGCCGCCGCTCCCCGGCGGTGCCGCAGGGCCCGCCATCGGCACAAATGCGCCGGTGCCGGCAGTACCAGCCGTCGCTGTGAGGCGGGCGCCCCGGCCGATGCAGATCTGCCGGGCGACGACGCGGAGCGGGCTGAGAGTGGTCTGGACCGACGACTACCGGCAAATCGGCACGGCCTGCGATAGCGCGGACGTCGCCATCGTGGCACGGGCGGCGCGGCGCGAGGCGTGCCGGTCAGGCGCCGCGCTGGTGACGCTGCGCACGCTACGGCAGACCGGCTCGCTCGCCATCTCCCGCTCCGCCGCTACGGGCCGTGCCGAGATCACCGCCGCGATCGCGCCGGTGCCGGAGCCCTGGCAAGTCCAGCGGCTGGCGCCCTGGCCCGAAATCTGGCGGCGGGCGGTGGAAGCTCAGCCGGAGAAGCCGGGTCCGTGATGGGGGGGCTGGGATGTGGTGCCGGGCGTTCGCGCTCCCCTCATCGGCCTGCCGGCCACTTCTCCCCGGAGGGGCGAAGAAGGCGGCTTTGGCGTGGCGGCAGGAGCGCTGCTGGCGCTTGATACCGAGGGGGAGAGATTGGCGTCTTCTCCCCTGCGGGGAGAAGGTCGCGGCAGCGGGATGACGGGGGCGGCACAGGCGGAGGGCGCCGTGGAAGCCGCCATGGCCGGGCGTTCGCGCTCCCCTCATCGGCCTGCCGGCCACTTCTCCCCGGAGGGGCGAAGAAGGCGGCTTTGGCGTGGCGGCAGGGGCGCTGCCCGCGCCAGATACCGAGGGGGGCGATTGGCGTCTTCTCCCCTCGGGGGAGAAGGTCGCGGCAGCGGGATGAGGGGCGGCACCGGCGGAGGGCGCAGAGGATGCTGCCGCGGGCGGGCGTTCGCGCTCCCCTTATCGGCCTGCCGGCCACTTCTCCCCGGAGGGGCGAAGAAGGCGGCTTTGGCGTGGCGGCAGGGACGCTGCCGGCGCTCGATACTGAGAGGGGCGGTTGGCTTCTTCTCCCCTGCGGAGAGAAGGTCGCGGCAGCGGGATGAGGGGGCGGCGGCGGAGGAGGGCGCGGTGGATGTTGCGATGGGCGGGCGTTCGCGGCCCCCTCATCGGCCTGCCGGCCACTTCTCCCCGGAGGGGCGAAGGAGGCGGCTTTCGCGTCGCGGCAGGAGCGCTGCTGGCGCTTGATACTGTGGGGGCGATTGGCGCCTTCTCCCCTGCGGGGAGAAGGTCGCGGCAGCGGGATGAGGGGGCGGCACAGGCGGAGGGCGTGGTGGATGCTGCCATGGGCGGGCGTTCGCGCCCCCCTCATCGGCCTGCCGGCCACTTCTCCCCGGAGGGGCGAAGGAGGCGGCTTTGGCGTGGCGGCTTGCGCGCTGCCAGCGCTCGATACTGAGAGGGGCGGTTGGCGTCTTCTCCCCTGCGGGGAGAAGGTCGCGGCAGCGGGATGAGGGGGCGGCGCGGGGATTGCGGGCGGGTGCCCTGCAACGCGGCTGGAGAGCCTGCGCCGGCCTTGTCAGTACTTGCGGATCAGGCCGACGAGCTTGCCCTGGACCTTGATGCGATCGGAGCCGAAGCTGCGGGTCTCGTAGGCGGGGTTGGCGGCCTCGAGCGAGATGGTGTCGCCGCGGCGGCGGAAGCGCTTGAGGGTTGCCTCCTCGTCGTCGACCAGCGCCACGACGATCTCGCCGCCTTGCGCGGTATCGCCCCGGCGGATGACGACGGTGTCGCCGTCGAGGATGCCGGCCTCGATCATCGAATCGCCCTTCACCTCCAGCGCGTAATGCTCGCCGCCGCCGAGCATGTCCGGCGGCACGAAGATCTGGCTGCCGCTCTGCTGGATCGCCGAGATCGGCACACCGGCGGCGATGCGGCCCATCAGCGGGATTCCGACCGGTTCGCTGTCGTTGGCGGCCGGGCGAATGCGCTTGGGCAAGGGGTCGACGGACGTCTCGGAGCTGGGCTCGCGGCGGGCCGTGGCCGGCTCGGCGTCGACGCTCTTCGCCTTGGCCGGCGCGACCGAATCCGGCAGCTTCAGGACTTCCAGCGCCCTGGCCCGGTTTGGCAGCCGGCGGATGAAACCGCGCTCTTCCAGCGCCGTGATCAGCCGGTGGATGCCGGATTTCGAGCGCAGATCCAGCGCATCCTTCATCTCGTCGAAGGACGGCGGCACGCCCAATTCCTGCAATCTCCCATGGATGAACATCAGGAGATCGTGCTGCTTGCGCGTCAGCATTTCCGGCGATCCTTGTTAAAACAAAACCTGAACAAAGCTATCTGTTCTAGTTGTGTTCTGCAAGGGCCGGAAGCTTAGTCGAGCGCGATGTAGCGGCAGGAATCGCCGGATTTGGCCGGCGGCGCATGGGGTTCGCGCAGGAGCAGCACATCGGCGCGGGCATAGACCGACAGCAGCGACGAATCCTGGCGCCCGAAAGGCGTGACGATCGGCACCACCGCCTGCGATTCGCCGAGCGTCGCCCGGATGAAGTCGGCGCGCTGGTCGTTCGCCGGCATGTCGGTGCCGAGGATCGCCTCGCGGTAGAGCGGGCTCGCCGGGGCGCCGCTGAGGGCGTGGACCAGCGGCTTCAGGAACAGCGTGGCGGCAACCATCGAGGAGGCGGGGTTGCCGGGGAGGCCGATCAGCCGGGTGCGGCCGATGCGGCCGGCCATCAGCGGCTTGCCCGGCCGCATCGCGACCTTCCAGAAGTCGAGCGCGACGCCGCGGGCGGCGAACACCTTGCCGACGAGGTCGTGGTCGCCGACCGAGGCGCCGCCGATAGTGACGAAGATGTCGACGGCGTCCGTCACGGCGCGGTCGAGCAAGCCGCCGATGACGGCCTCGTCGTCTGGCGTAATGCCGTAGTCGAGCGCCTCGCCGCCGGCGGCCTCGACCATGGCGGCGACCCCGAAAGTGTTGGAGGCGACGATCTGCGAGGGCCCGACCGGCTCGCCGGGCATGACCAGCTCGTCGCCGGTGGCAAGGATCGCCACGCGCGGACGGCGCAGCACGCTCACCATCGGATGGCCGCCGCTGGCCGCCAGCGCGATCGTGCCGGCGCCAAGGCGCGTGTTCGCCTGGATGAGGATGTCGCCCGCGGTAAAGTCGGCGCCGGCCTTGCGGATGTGGCGGCCGCGCACGGCCGGCTCCAGCGGCAGCATGGTGGTGACCGTGGGCCGCTCGGCGTTCTCCTGGATGAGGATCGCGTCGGCCCCGTCCGGCACCGGCGCGCCGGTGAAGATCCTGACGGTCTCGCCCGGGCCGACGCCGCCGTCGAAGGCGCGCCCGGCGGCCGATTCGCCGATGAGCGTCAGCGGCTGGAAAGGGCCGGCCGTATCGTCCGCCCGCACCGCGTAGCCGTCCATGGCGGAGGCGTCGAAGTCGGGCTGGGTGCGCAAAGCGGGCAAGTCGGCGGCGATGATGCGGCCGCGCGCGGCGCGCAGCGGCACGGTCTCGGTCTCCGTCACCGCGACGGCATCCTGCATCAGCGCGGCGAAGGCGTCGGCGACGGAGATCATGCCGACCAGTCGCCGGAACGGCCGCCGGATTTGGCAAGCACGCGAATCGCCGAGATCTGCATGCCGCGGTCCACCGCCTTGGCCATGTCGTAGATGGTGAGGCAAGCGACGCTGACGGCGGTCAGCGCCTCCATCTCAACGCCGGTCTTGCCGCTGAGGCGGACCGTCGCGGTGACGCGCAGGCCCGGCAGAGCCGGCTCGGCGGCGATGTCGACGGCGATCTTCTCCAGCATCAGCGGATGGCAGAGCGGGATGAGGTCCGCGGTCTTCTTCGCCGCCATGATGCCGGCGAGGCGCGCGACGGCGATGACGTCGCCCTTCTTGGCGCCGCCGGCCTCGATCAGCGCCAGCGTTTCCGGCAGCATCAGCACCAGCCCCTCGGCGCGGGCCTCGCGCACGGTCTCGGCCTTGTCGCCGACATCCACCATGGTGGCGGCCCCGGTGGCATCGAGATGGGTGAGGCCGGTCATGCGGCCGTTCCGGCGGTCGCCAGCGTGGCGGCAGCGGGGCGGGCGAGAAGGGCGCGCGTGGCGCCCTCGACGTCGGCCTGGCGCATCAGGCTTTCGCCGACGAGGAAGGTGGCGATGCCGACGCGGCCGAGCCGGGCGCAGTCCGCCGGGGTGAAGATGCCGCTCTCGCCGACGAGGATGCGGTCGTCCGGCACGAGCGCCGACAGTCGCTCGGCGGTGGAGATGTCGGTCTCAAAGGTCCGCAGATTGCGGTTGTTGACGCCGAGGAGCGGCGAGCGAAGTTTCAGCGCACGCTCGGTTTCGGCCTCGTCGTGCACTTCGATGAGCACGTCCATGCCGAGGTCCATCGCCACCGCCTCGAGCTCGGCCGCACAGCCGTCGTCGATCGCGGCCATGATCAAGAGGATCGCGTCGCCGCCCCAGGCGCGGGCCTCGAACACCTGGTAGGCGTCGAACATGAAATCCTTGCGCAGCGCCGGCAAGGAGCAAGCGGCGCGGCCCTCGGTGAGGAAGCTCGGCTGGCCCTGGAAGGACGGGGTGTCGGTGAGGATGCTGAGGCAAGCGGCGCCGCCGCGCTCATAGGCACCTGCGAGAGCTGGCGGGTCGAAATCGGCGCGGATCAGCCCCTTCGACGGGCTGGCCTTCTTGATCTCGGCGATGAGGGCGACGTCGCCGGCCGCGTGCTTGCGGCGGATCGCCTGCGTGAAGCCGCGCACCGGGTCGGCGGCGCGGGCAAGGGCTTCCAGTTCGGCCAGCGGCAGGCGCGCCTTGGCGGCGGCGATCTCCTGGAGCTTGTAGGTCTCGATCGCCTTCAGGATGTCGGTCATGCCGGTTCTCCGATGCGCTGGGTGACGCCGATCAGCCGGTCGAGCGCCGCGCGCGCCTTTCCGGTATCGACCGAAAGGCTGGCGGCGCCAAGGCCTTCGGCAAGGTCGGCGGCATGTCCTGACATCACCAGCGCGCCGGCGGCGTTGAGAAGGCAGATGTCGCGGTAGCCGCCGGGAGCGCCGTCGAGGACGCCGCGAAGCTTTTCCGCATTGTGCACGGCATCGCCGCCGCGGATTTCCGACAGGTCGGCGCGGGCAAGCCCGAACTCTTCCGGCTCGATCGCAAAGCGGGAGATGACCCCGTCGCGGAGGGTGACGATGTCGGTCCGGCCGCAGACGGTCATCTCGTCGAGGCCATCGCCGTAGACGATCCAGGCGTTCCGTGTGCCGAGCGCCTTCAGCGTCTCGGCAATCGGCTGCAGCCACTGCTCGGCGAACACGCCGACGAGGAGGTTCTGGACGCCGGCGGGGTTGGCGAGGGGGCCGAGCAGGTTGAAGATCGTGCGCGTGCCGAGTTCGACCCGGCTCGGGCCGACGAAGCGCATGGCGGCATGGTGTGTCGGCGCGAACATGAAGCCGAGACCGGCCTCGGCGATGACGGCGGAGATTTGCGCCGGGGTCAGGTCCACCTTGACGCCGAGCGCCATCAGGACGTCGGCGGAACCGGAGCGCGAGGAGAGCGCGCGGTTGCCGTGCTTGGCGACGGTCAGGCCGCAGCCGGCGAGCACGAAGGCCGCACAGGTCGAAACGTTCAGCGTGCCGGCATGGTCGCCGCCGGTGCCGACGATGTCGATGGCGTCGTCGGGCGCCGTCACCGTCGCCATGTTGGCGCGCATCACCGAGACCGCCCCGGCGATCTCGTCGACGGTCTCGCCGCGGACCCGCAGCGCCATCAGGAAGCCGCCGATCTGCGACGGCGTCGCCTCGCCCGACATCATCACGCCAAAGGCGGCCTCGGCCTCGGCGCGGCTCAGCGCTTCGCCGCCCGCCACCTTCGCGATGTAGGGCTTCAGCGTCTGGCTCATTGCGGCATGGCCTGCGCCGCCTGGATCGCCGCTGGGTAGGAGACGACCTTGTAGGCATCCTGCAGCACGTTGACGTAGCTCTGGACGATGTCGGACTTCATCAGCGACGCGAGCTGGCCGTCCTGGTCGGCGGGGAAGCTTGCCAGCGGATCGAGCGGCGGGGCGACCTCGGTCACCTTCAGCACCAGCTTCGACGAATCGGCGGTGGCATCGGCGACGGCGGCCAGCCCGGTGGTGCCGGAGAACACCGCGCGCGTGGCGTCGTCGCCGAGTTCCTGCGCGCCGCTCTGGCGGGTGATAGAGGCGGCAACCTGCTTGGTGAGCTTCTCGGACGCTGCGATGACGTCGATGGTCTCGCCGGCGTCGAGGCGCTTCTTCAGCGCGGCGGCGCGCTCGGCGAGCAGGCGGTCGGCCTCGGTGGCCTTCCAGTCCTCGACCACGCGGGCGCGCACCTCGTCGAGCGGGCGCTGGTGCGCCGGATCGACCTTGGTGACCTCGAAGAAGACGAAGCCGTTCGGGCGGACGTCCACCGGCTGGTTCTCGACGCCGATGTCGCTCTCGAAGGCGGCGGTCAGCAGCGCCGGCTGGGCGGGGATGTCGGCGATCAGGCTGCCGTCCGGCGCCTGGCCGGTCTGGCTGATCGCGGGAATGGTCTTGATCGTCAGTCCGGCGCGCTCGGACGCCTCCTCGAGCGAAGCGCCACCACCGCGGGCTTCCTCATAGGTGTCGTAGGCCGAACGGACCGCCTCGGTGGCGGAGGAGAGGGCGATCTCCTTGCGGATGGCATCCTGCACCTCGGCCAGCGGCTTCTTCACCTCGGGCTGGATCTCGGTGACGCGCAGCAGCACCGGGCCGAAAGCGCCCTCGACGGTCTCGGAAACGGCGTTGGCGGCGAGCGAGAAGGCAGCGTCAGCGATCACCGGATCGGGGATCCCGGTGCGCGACTGCAGGCCGAGCTCGGTGTCGGCGATGGTGCGGCCGCTGTCGATGACGAGCTGGTCGAACGTCTTGCCGGAAGCGAGCTCCGCGCGTGCGGCGTCGGCTTTGGCCTTGTCGGGGTAGACGATCTGCTGGATGCGGCGACGCTCGGGGGTCGTGAACTTCTCGGTGTCCTTGGCGTAGGCAGCCTGGATCTCGGCATCCGTCACCTTTGCCGGGTCGGCGACGGCGTCCGGTGTGAGCGCGGCATAGGAAATCGCCCGGTACTCCGGCGCGGCGTAGCGCTGCTTGCGGCCGTCGAAATAGGCCTGCAGCACTTCGGCCGAGGGATCGGCCACCGGCTGCACCAGCGTCAGCGGCAAGGTCAGGTATTCGGCGGTGCGACGCTCGCCATTGTAGAGGCCGAAAGCCTGCTTCACGAGGCTCGGCGTCGAAACGCCCTCTGAGATCGAATCGACGATCTGACTGCGCACCGCCGCCTGCTCGCGGTTTCGGATGAAGTCGTTCTCGCGCATGCCGACGCTCGACAGCAGCTGGCGGAAACTGTCGCGCGAGAAGCGGCCGGAGGCGTCGTGGAAGGACGGATCGTCGGCGATGAGGCGGGCGAGGCGCTCCTCGGACAGGCCGAGGCCGATGTTGCGGCCCTGCTCGTCGAGCACGGCCTCGGAGATCAGCTGGTTGAGGACGCGGCGGTCGATCCCTTGCGCGGCGGCTTCCTCGCGGCTCGGGCGACGCTGCAGCTGGCGGGCGAGCTGCGCTTCGGCCTGTCGGTAGGCCAGACGGTAGTCCTGGACCTCGACGTCGGTGCCGCCGGCGGAGATCACGGTGCTGGGCGCTGCGCCGGAGAAGAAGCTGGAGAAGCCGGTGACGACGAAGGCGATCACGATCAGCCCCATCAGCAGCTTGGTCAGCACGCCGCCGCCGACGCTCTTGCGCAAGGTGTTCATCATCAGGTGGCATCTCCGCAAGCCGTCGCCGGATCCGGCGAAGGCTGTTGTCCGGTCTCAGGCGACGAAGATGCCGCCCTTTCTCTCCCGCCGGTGGACGCCGCGGCGGGACTTCACACTCTATTAGGAAAATGCCGCGCCGGGACGCAAGCCGCCGCGTTGATTGATTTCGGGTTTCTCTGCCGCTAGGCAAGGACCACAAAGACGGGGTGCGGGAGGAAAAGGCATGCGGCAACTGATAGCGGGCAACTGGAAGATGCATGGCCTTCGCCGGGATCTGGCGGAGCTGCAGGCCATGACGGAGGCCGGCGATCTCGCCTGCGACATCGCGGTCTGCTTGCCCTCGACGCTCCTGATGGCCGCCGCCGACCGTTTCGGCGACCAGCTGATACTCGGCGGCCAGGACATCCACGTCGCCTCGGAGGGCGCCCATACCGGCGATATCTCTGCCGAGCAGATGGCTGATGCCGGCGCCCGCTGCGTGATCCTCGGGCACTCCGAAAGGCGCGAAGGCTACGACGAGAGCGACCAGCTGGTGCGGGAAAAGGCCGAGGCGGCCTGGCGCTGCGGGCTGATCGCCATCGTCTGCATCGGCGAGACCGATGCCGAGCGCATCGCCGGGACGACGCTCGACGTGCTCGGCAGCCAGCTCGCCGGCTCGCTGCCGGACAGCCTGGACGTCGCCCGGCTCGTCATCGCCTATGAGCCGATCTGGGCGATCGGCACCGGCAAGACGCCGACGGTCGAGGATGTCAGCGCGGCGCATGCCTTCATCCGCAAG
The DNA here is from genome assembly GCF_055730125.2 of Mesocryomonas fontinalis. Taxonomy (NCBI): domain Bacteria; kingdom Pseudomonadati; phylum Pseudomonadota; class Alphaproteobacteria; order Hyphomicrobiales; family Aurantimonadaceae; genus Mesocryomonas; species Mesocryomonas fontinalis. The sequence continues at coordinate 99,948 of NZ_JBUZWG020000002.1, forward strand.
GTGCTGAGCGACCGGTTCGGGACCGAGACCGGCGCGGCGATCCGCCTTCTCTATGGTGGATCGGTGAAGCCGGCGAATGCTTCCGAACTCCTGGCTATCGACAATGTCGATGGTGCGCTGGTCGGGGGCGCGAGCCTGAAGGCCACCGATCTCGTGGCGATCTGCAAGTCTGCGCGACCGGCCTGACGGCTGCGGACGCGCGAAAGCGTTTGGAATAAGCTCGTCCCTCCTATATGAGGCGCGCGTCCCCTGAAGAAGTCGTGTGCGAAGCGGATCAATGACTACAGTTCTTATTATCGTTCATTTGATGATCGTGCTTGCGCTGATCGTCGTCGTGCTGCTGCAGCGTTCGGAAGGCGGGGCACTCGGTATCGGCGGCGGCGGCGGTGGTCTGATGACCGCCCGCGGCGCGGCCAACGCGCTGACCCGGACGACCGCGATCCTCGCCGCGGCCTTCTTCGTGACCTCTCTGGCGCTGGGCCTCACCGCCCGCTACGGCTCGCAGCCGACCGACATCCTCGACCGCTTGCCGGCGACGCAGGGCGGCACCAGCAACGGCACCAGCGGCAATCTTCTCGACCAGCTGGGCGGCCTGCCGGCCACGGCCCCCGCCGTCGCACCGACGACGACCGATGCCGCGACGCCGGCGGCGCCCGATGCCGCCGTGACCCCGCCGGTCACACCGCCCGAGCCGGTTCCCTCGGCCACCACGCCGACGGCACCGTCGACGACGGCCCCGACCGACGCGCCGTCTGCGCCGGCCGAGACCACTGCTCCGGCCAGCGAGGCGCCATCGACCACATCGCCGGCCGCGGACACGCCGGCCAGCGAGGCTCCGGCACCGACGACGGGCAGCCCTGCGACTGGGGCTTCCACACCGGCGACGGGAACACCCGCACCGGCGACGGAGGCACCCTCCAGCCCGGCGCCGACCACGACGCCCGCCCAGTAAGGCGGACGGACAAGACAGCCACCGACAGGGCGCCCCGAGCGCCCTGTTTCGTTTTGAGGCCGAGTTTCTGACTGGCCGAATCGACTTCTAGCGGTTATCGGGAAGGCCCATGGCGCGATACATCTTCATTACCGGCGGCGTGGTTTCCTCTTTGGGAAAAGGCATCGCCTCGGCAGCCCTTGGGGCTCTCCTGCAGGCCCGCGGCTACCGCGTACGGCTCCGCAAGCTCGACCCCTACCTCAACGTCGATCCGGGCACGATGAGCCCGACGCAGCACGGCGAGGTCTTCGTCACCGACGACGGCGCCGAGACCGATCTCGACCTCGGGCACTACGAGCGCTTCACCGGCCGCCCGGCCAACAAGATGGACAACATCACGACGGGCCGGATCTACAAGGACATCATCGCCCGGGAGCGCCGCGGCGACTATCTCGGTGCGACCGTTCAGGTCATTCCGCACGTCACCGACGCGATCAAGAATTTCGTGCTCGACGGCAATGAGGAGTTCGACTTTGTGCTCGTCGAGATCGGCGGCACGGTCGGCGACATCGAGGCGATGCCCTTCGTCGAGGCGATCCGCCAGCTCGGCAACGACTTGCCGCGCAACGGCGCGATCTACGTCCACCTGACCTTGATGCCCTATATCGCCACTGCCGGCGAGCTGAAGACCAAGCCGACGCAGCATTCCGTCAAGGAACTACGCTCGATCGGCATCCAGCCCGACATCCTGCTGGTGCGCGCCGACCGGCCGATCCCGGTCGAGGAGCGGCGCAAGATGAGCCTCTTCTGCAACGTCCGCGAGACCGCGGTGATCCAGGCGCTCGACGTCGCCTCGATCTACGACGTGCCGAACGCCTATCACCAGGAAGGCCTGGACACGGAAGTTCTCGCCGCCTTCGGCATCGATCCTGCGCCAAAGCCGAAGCTCGAGCGCTGGAACCAGATTTCGCACGGCATCCACAATCCCGAAGGCGAGGTCACCATTGCCATCGTCGGCAAGTATACCGGCCTGAAGGACGCGTATAAGTCGCTGATTGAGGCGCTGCAGCACGGCGGCATCGCCAACAAGGTGCGCGTCAAGCTCGACTGGATCTCCTCGGAAGTGTTCGAGGCCGAGGATCCGACGCCCTACCTCGACCGCGTCAACGGCATCCTGGTGCCCGGCGGCTTCGGCGAGCGCGGGGCCGAGGGCAAGATCCTGGCCGCGAAGTTCGCGCGGGAGCACGAGGTGCCGTATTTCGGCATCTGCTTCGGCATGCAGATGGCGGTGATCGAGGCGGCGCGTTCGCTCGCCGGCATCCACAATGCCGATTCGACCGAGTTCGGCCCGACCTCGGAGCCGCTGGTCGGCCTGATGACCGAATGGATGCGCGGCAATGAGCTGGAGCAGCGGGCGCGCGAGGGCGACCTCGGCGGCACGATGCGGCTCGGCTCCTACCAGGCCTCGCTCGCACCGGGCTCGCGGATCGCCGGGATCTACGGCGCGACCGAGATCGTCGAGCGCCACCGCCACCGCTATGAGGTGAACCGCGACTACCGCGAGAAGCTGGAAGCCGCCGGCATGATTTTCGCCGGCATGTCGCCGGACGGCCTGCTGCCGGAAACGGTCGAGTTCCCCGACCACCCCTGGTTCATCGGCGTGCAGTACCACCCCGAGCTGAAGTCGCGGCCGTTCGAGCCGCACCCGCTGTTCTCGTCCTTCATCGCCGCCGCGCTCGAACGCTCGCGGCTGGTCTAAGGCGACGTTTGTCTGCGGCGAGACAGCAAGCATGCTTCCGTTCGTTTGAACCGGGAGCATACTCCGCTCAGTCGCGTGGCGGCTCGAAACTTTGAGGCTCTCCGGAACGCTGCTGGACAAGAACGCCGTGCGCCCGAAAGGGTGCACGGCGTTCTGTCATTTCAGTGTGGCGCATCTTTCTTCGCTTGGGAGGCCACCCAATCGCAGAATGCTCGAGTTGGATCAGCCGAGCGGCTCGCCGATATCCGCGAGGGCACTGACGCTGGAATTGAGGAGCGGCTCGGCGGAGCCATTGCCGAGCACCTTCTGCCGGAAGTCATCCCAAGGGAAATTCTCGCCGGGATCGGTGCGGCGCTTGGGGTCGAGCTTGGCATGCGAGACGACGTGCCGGAGATTGGGATACTTCGACCAGCAGTAACGGACGACTTCTGCGGTGACGTCGACCTGCCAGTCGGAAGACTTGTCTGACTTCTTCTGGGTGTTGACGACCTCAATGCCGAGGGAGAAGTGATTGACGTGGTCCTCGTCCCCCCACACGTCTGGATGGTGGCATTTATTGCGAACGTGCCAGGCGGCCTTAGCCTCCGGCGCACACGCCCATACAACCTTGCCGTGCTGCTCCTCGTCCTCGTCGGGAACCAGCCAGTGGAAGCTGGCGTGGCCGTCCTTCATCACCGAGACGGCCCCGTCCGAGCTTCCGCCAGCCGTGGCGTGGATAACGATGGCGCGGACACCCTCGATCGGGTCGAAGCGCCGGGTGGTGGTGCAGCCGCTCCAGGTGTCCTGGATCCCGGGGTACCAACGCTCGGGAAAACTGGCATCGGACGGCCGCGACGCCGACGAAAGATTAAACTGCCATGTCTGCGGTTCGCTCATCGCTGCCTCCCTGACGTGTTCAGACATTAAAACCATAGGTAGCAATCGCGCTCAACGGTGGAATGCTTGGCTGGGTCTCGATGGGGCGATCGAGCGACTTCCGTGTCGGCACCGCTGGCGTCGGCCGACGGCATTTGCGAGGAATAGGCTATGACCCATCGATCTGCTCCCCGTCGCCTTGATCATCGGCGCCTCGATCATCTGGTACTCCCGGTCCCGTCGCTCGCCGGATCGCGAGCGTTCTTCGAGGCGCTGGGCTTCACCGTCGCGCCGGACGCGGTGCACCCGTTCGGGACGGCGAACGCCTGCGTGTTCTTTGCCGACGGCACCTATCTGGAGCCGCTGGCTGTCGCGGATGCCAGCCGTTCAGCCGCCGAGGCGCTGGCGGGGAACGTCTTCGTCGCCCGCGACCGGGCGTTTCGGGCGCGGCGGGGAGCTCCCGGTTTTTCGGGCATCGCCTTTGCCTCGGACGATGCCGAGGGCGACCATGCGGCTTTCTCGGCGGCGGGGCTCTCCGACGGCGAGATCTTCGAGTTCTCGCGGGTGTTCCAGGCGGCGGGGACAGAACGCAGCCTGACGTTCCGGCTGGCCTTCGCCCAGGACCGGCGGGTGCCGGATCTGTTCTTTTTCACCTGCCAGGCGATGGCGCCGAAGGGCGACCGCTCGGCGCTCAGCCGCCATGCCAACGGCGTCACCGGGCTGGCGCGGCTGGTGCTGTCGGAGCCGCGGCCGGAGGATTATGCTGGCCTTATCGAGGATGTCACCGCCGGGGCCGAGGTGCTCGCCACCGCCGGCGGACTGTCGGCGACGCTCGGGCAGGGCGGGTTCGAGGTGCTTGGTGCCGAGGGCATGGCGGAGCGCTATGGTCGGCGCCGGGACGGCGAGCGTGGGCTGCGGTTCGAGGGCGTCGTGCTGAGGGTGCCGTCGCTGGCAGCGGTTCAGGGTATCGTGGAGATCGCCCAGCTTGCCGGCCGTCGGGTGGGCGACCGGCTGGTGGTCGATCTCCTCGGCTCGGACAAAGGGTTCATCGCCTTCGAGGAAGGCTGAGCCGGGGCCACAGCGTCGACCGCTCGACGTAGGGCCAGCTCACGAATTTCCCGAAACGAGTTCAAACTGTCGCCGGCTTGCTCTAAGAGGCTCGCGAAACAGCCGCAAAGGAGTGGGCCATGACTGCGATCATCGACATCATCGGACGCGAAATTCTCGACAGCCGCGGCAACCCGACCGTCGAGGTCGACGTCATCCTCGACGACGGCGCGATGGGCCGCGCGGCGGTGCCGTCGGGCGCCTCGACCGGTGCGCACGAGGCGGTCGAGCTGCGCGATGGCGATGCCCGCTACATGGGCAAGGGTGTCCAGCGCGCCGTCGAGGCCGTCAACGGCGAGATCTTCGAGACGCTGGCCGGCATCGACGCGGAAGGCCAGATCCGGGTCGACCAGCTGCTGATCGAGCTCGACGGCACCGACAACAAGAGCCGCCTCGGCGCCAACGCCATCCTCGGCGTGTCGCTCGCCGTCGCCAAGGCCTCGGCGGACTCGTCCGCGCTGCCGCTCTACCGCTATGTCGGCGGCGCCTCCGCGCACGTCCTGCCGGTGCCGATGATGAACATCATCAACGGCGGCGCGCATGCCGACAACCCGATCGACTTCCAGGAATTCATGATCATGCCGGTCGGCGCGCCGACCTTCGCCGAAGGCCTGCGGATGGGCGCCGAGGTGTTCCACACGCTGAAGAAGATGCTGAAGGACGCCGGCCACAACACCAATGTCGGCGACGAGGGCGGCTTCGCGCCGAACCTCGCCTCGCCGAAGCTGGCGCTCGACTTCGTGCTGCACGCGATCGAGAAGGCCGGCTACAAGCCGGGCGAGGACATCTACCTCGCGCTCGACTGCGCCTCGACCGAGTTCTTCAAGGACGGCGTCTACGACCTCGCCGGCGAAGGCCGCAAGCTGTCGCCGAACGACATGGCCGCGTACCTGGCCGAGCTCGCCGGCGCCTATCCGATCATCTCGATCGAGGACGGCATGGGCGAGGACGACTGGGCCGGCTGGAAGACGCTCAGCGACAAGATCGGCTCGTCCTGCCAGCTGGTCGGCGACGACCTGTTCGTGACCAACTCGGCCCGCCTGCGCCAGGGCATCGAGCAGGGCGTGGCGAATTCGATCCTCGTCAAGGTCAACCAGATCGGCACGCTGACCGAGACGCTCGATGCCGTCAGCGTCGCGCACCGCGCCGGCTACACTGCCGTGATGTCGCACCGTTCGGGCGAGACCGAGGATTCGACCATCGCCGACCTCTCGGTCGCCGTGAACTGCGGACAGATCAAGACCGGCTCGCTCGCGCGCTCGGACCGCACCGCCAAGTACAACCAGCTGCTGCGCATCGAGGAAGAACTCGGCGACCAGGCCGTCTATGCCGGCCGCTCGATCCTGCGCCGCCGCTGAGCTGCAAACGCCTGATCGGCTGGACCGGTAAATGGGAAAGGCGGGGCTTCGGCTCCGCCTTTTTCGTTGAAGTCGCGGCTGCCGTGCGATCGTATCCGATGGCCATCGGCAACGGCTACGGATCATGTGGCGTCAGCGACGGGCCTTGCACTGGAAGCTGTCGCCGCTGGCCGGCGAGAACCAGCCCATCTCGTCGCCGGTAAAGCCCGAAAGCGTGATGATGTAGTCGTCGGCGAACATCAGCGTCCACGACCCGTCGCTGCCCTCCTGCACCTCCTCGATCGGCAAGATCTCCGACCCGTTGTCGTAGGTGTCCGCCGTGAAAGTGAAGGTCGCCACCTCGCAATCCCAGGTGCCGATGAACGGCAATTCCTCGTCCGCCAGAGCGGGGCCGCCGGCGATCGTCGCGAGGGCAAGGAGGCAAGCGAAGATCAGGCGTCTGGTCATGGGACTTCCTCCGGGAGACAAGCGAGCCTACAGGCCAATGCGCCGCGCCGTCGAGAGGCCGTCTGCGGCCATGGGCGCATCGCTGAGGCGTACCGGCAAAGATCGCTCGTCCATGAAAAAAAGGGCGCAGCCTTTCGGCAACGCCCTTTCGCCATAACCGATGGCTGGTGATCAGCCGTGCGGCTTGAAGATCACTTTGGTACAGGCGTCCTTCTTGTCGCGGAAAGTCTCGTAGAGGGCAGGGCCGTCCTCCAGCGAGGTCGCACGGTGGCTGATGATGAAGGACGGGTCGATCTCGCCGTTCTGGATACGCTGGAGCAGCGGCTCCATGTAGCGCTTCATGTGGGTCTGGCCGGTCTTGATGGTCAGCCCCTTGTTCATGACCAGACCGAGCGCCACCGGACCCGACGGGCCGGCGTAGACGCCGGGCATCGAGACCGTGCCACCCGGGCGACAGGCGAGCACCGCCTGGTTGAAGGCGAACGGACGCTCCATCGAGACCGTGGCGGACATCACGGCCGACGACACTTTCTGCGCGAGCGTATCGGCGCCGTGCGCCTCCATGCCCACGGCCTCGATGACCGAGTCCGGCCCCTGGCCGTTGGTCATCTCCATCAGCGTTTCCTGAACCACCTGCTCACCGAAATCGATGGTCTCGGCGCCGGCAGACCGCGCGAGGGCAAGGCGCTCCGGCACCGTGTCGATGGCGATCACTCGCTCGGCACCGAGCAGGAAGCAGCTCTTGATGGCGAGAACGCCGACCGGACCGCAGCCCCATACCGCGACGGTGTCGCCCGGCTGGATGTTGCAGTTCTCCGCGGCCATGTAGGCAGTCGGGAAGATGTCGGACAGGAACAGCACCTGCTCGTCGTCGAGGCCGTCCGGAATGACGATCGGGTTCACGTCGGCATAGGGGACGCGCATGTACTCGGCCTGGCCGCCGGAGAAGCCGCCGGTGATGTGCGAGAAGCCGTAGAGGCCGGCGAGCGGATAGCCGAAGGTTTCGGCCTGCAGCTTGCCGTTCGGGTTGGTGCGCTCGCAGCAGGACCAGTTGCCCCACTTGCACTGCCGGCACTCGCCGCAGGAAATCGTGAACGGCACGACGATGCGGTCGCCGACCTTCAGCTTTCCCGCGGCGCCGTGGCCGACTTCCATGACCTCGCCCATGGTCTCGTGGCCGAGGATATCGCCATGCTCCATCGTCGGCATGAAGCCGCCCATCAGATGCAGGTCGGAGCCGCAGATCGCGCAGGCCGTCACCTTGATGACGACGTCACGGTCGTCCTCGATGATCGGATCGGGAACGGATTCGCAGCGGATGTCGCCCTTGCCGTGCCAGGTCAGTGCCTTCATGGAATGTCTCCTTCTGTAAGAAAGGACAAACCCTCGGGCTAGGGGAGGTTGCGGTACGGTTTCGATCGGTCACGCCGGACGTCTGCCCGATCGAACCGGTCAATCGACCGGTGAGGTCTTGCTGCCCAGCGCCTTCGTCCGGCCAAAAGCCCATTGCCGCCAGGTCAGGCGGTCGCCGTAGCGCTCGAACATCGCGGCCTCCTTCTGGGCGCCGAACTGCACGTAGTTGACGATCGACACGAAGAGGATGCCGCCGACGGTGTTGCCGACGATGATCGGCAGGATGAAGTTCGGCCAGAGCGACCAGAACGGGCCGTCGCCCTCGAAGGCGAGGAAGAACACCTCGACCGAGGACGTTACGACGTGGAAGAAGCTGGCGACGCCGACGAAATACATCAGGAACCAGACGATCAGGATCTTCGAGATCGTGTCCATGGCGGCGTGCACCAGCCAGACCATGGAGGCGACGATCCAGCCGGCGATGAGGGCTTTCGAGAACAGCGTCAGCCACGGTGTCTCGACCGCGTGCTGGCCGATCTTCAAGGCGATCTCGATCGCCTTCGGGTCGAGGACGTGCGCGTAGGAGAGGAGAGCCGCCACGGCGACGGCGCCGATCATGTTGGCGGCGAGCACGACGCCCCAGAGACGGAGCAGGTTGGCAAGGCTGGCGAGCTTGGTGAGGACGAGGACCACGGGCGTCAGCGTGTTCTCGGTGAACAGCTGGTAGCGGCCGATGACGATGATGAAGAAGCCGACGGGATACATCAGCGTGCCCAGAAGCCCCGGCATCTCCTCGCCGGCGGCCTCGGTGAAGATCACCTTGGCAAGGAAGCTGAGGCCCAGCGCGAAGCCGGCGGTGAGCCCGCTCCAGAACAGGAACTTCGAGCTGGCGTCGAGCTCGTGGTCGGCGGTGGCCAGAACGCGGGCAAAGATCTCCTCGAAGGCGAAGTAGTCGCTGAGGGTGTCGCCGGCGGACGGGGGATTGTCCATCTGTTCGCGCGGCGACGGGGCCGATTCCGGCGCGTCTCCTGCCAAGTCGTCCTTGCTCATGTCTCGTCCTGTTGATGCGCCGGCGGGGTGCGGCAAACCGTCCCGTCGTCGGAAGGTTCAGAAGAAGTCGTGTGGCAGGGCATTTCTGCAAGGGCAACAGGCTTAACCGGGCTTTAAAGCTCGGCGTGGCAAGGTCTGCGCAATGGAGAAGCCGATGCGCACGAAACAATACCGCCAGAGCAAGATGGGCCGCCTGATCGTGCCGACGATCGCGCTGAGCTTTCTCGCCTACTTCGCTTTTCACGCGCAGAGCGGCAAGTTCGGCATGGAATCAAAAGTGCTGCTCGCTCAGGAACTTGCGGCCAGCCAGGAGCGCTATGCCAAGCTCGTTGTCCAGCGCGAGGGCCTCGAGCGGCGCGTGCAGCTGCTGCACGACGGTACGCTGGAGCGCGACATGATCGACGAGCGCGCCCGCCGGCTGTTGGGCTACAGTGCTCCGGACGAAATCACCATCATGCGCTAGTAACCTGAATTCAGTTAAACTTGCTGCACTGCGGTAGTTTAACCGAAATCTGGTATAAGAAATCCGCTCGCTTGCTCCATTGGTCCGGAAGACTATAATCCGCGGCAATCCGCAGCCCTCTCGGGGTGCGATCACTGGATCGGGAGGGCGCGATGGCGACCACGAAGCAGAAGAAGCCGGACCTCGACCTGTTGGGCGATTCCGTGCCCGAGGCAGCCGTCGTGGCGCCGCAGGTCGGGCAGATCGATGCCCCGGCGCCGCTGGAATTCACCAAGGACGAGGATCTGAAGGCGTATCGCGAGATGCTGCTGATCCGCCGCTTCGAGGAAAAGGCCGGCCAGCTCTACGGCATGGGCTTCATCGGCGGCTTCTGCCACCTCTACATCGGCCAGGAGGCTGTCGTCGTCGGCATGCAGATGTCGCTGAAGGATGGCGACCAGGTCATCACCGGCTACCGCGATCACGGCCATATGCTGTCCACCGGCATGGAATCGCGCGGCGTGATGGCCGAGCTGACCGGTCGTCAGGGCGGCTACTCCCGCGGCAAGGGCGGGTCGATGCACATGTTCTCCAAGGAGAAGAAGTTCTACGGCGGCCACGGCATCGTCGGCGCGCAGGTGTCGATCGGCACCGGCCTCGCCTTCGCAAACCGCTACAACGGCAATGATTCGATCTCGCTGACCTATTTCGGCGACGGCGCCTCCAACCAGGGCCAGGTCTACGAGAGCTTTAACATGGCCTCGCTGTGGAAGCTGCCGGTGGTCTACATCATCGAGAACAACCGCTACGCCATGGGCACCTCGGTCAGCCGCGCCTCGGCCGAGACGAATTTCGCCCACCGCGGCCTGTCGTTCAAGATCCCCGGCATCCAGGTCGACGGCATGGATGTGCGTGCGGTGAAGGCGGCCGGCGATCTCGCCGCCGAGCACTGCCGCTCCGGCGCCGGCCCGATCATCCTGGAGATGATGACCTACCGCTACCGCGGCCACTCGATGTCCGACCCGGCGAAATACCGGTCGCGCGACGAGGTGCAGAAGATGCGCTCCGACCATGACCCGATCGAGCAGGCCAAGCAGCGGCTGCTGGAATCGCACGGCGTGTCGGAAGATGAGCTGAAGGCGATCGACAAGGACGTCCGCGACATCGTCGCCGACGCTGCCGACTTCGCCCAGAACGATCGCGAGCCGGATCCCTCGGAGCTGTGGACGGACATCTACGCCGACGAAGCTCCCCAGGCCGCCCAGCCGCAAGCCGCCGAGTAGGAGAGGCAGACATGCCCACCGATATTTTGATGCCCGCCCTCTCGCCGACGATGGAAGAGGGTACCGTCTCCAAGTGGATCAAGCAGGAAGGCGACAAGGTCGCCCCCGGTGACGTGATCGCCGAGATCGAGACCGACAAGGCGACGATGGAAGTCGAGGCCGTCGACGAGGGCACGATCGGCAAGATCGTCGTCCCCGCCGGCACCGAGAACGTCAAGGTCAACGCCGTCATCGCCGTGCTGCTCGCCGAGGGCGAGGATGCCGGCGCGATGGATGGTGCCAAGGCAGCGCCGGCCGCCGCGCCGTCGGCGCCCGCCGCCGAGGCGGCGGTATCGAAGACGGAGCCTGCCGGTGCCTCCGGCGATAAGGCGCAGTCCGAGTCGGAGGCCACCAAGGTCCCGGCCGCGGCCAAGCCCCATCTCGATGGCGATGCCGACGAGGCCGAGTACCCGGAGGGCACCGAGATGGTGCAGACGACGGTCCGCGACGCGCTGCGCGACGCGATGGCCGAGGAAATGCGCCGAGAGGAGAAGGTCTTCCTGATGGGCGAGGAAGTCGCCGAGTATCAGGGCGCCTACAAGATCAGCCAGGGCCTGCTCGAGGAGTTCGGCGCCCGCCGCGTCGTCGACACGCCGATCACCGAGCACGGCTTTGCCGGCCTCGGCGTCGGTGCGGCCTTCGCCGGCCTGCGGCCGATCGTCGAGTTCATGACCTTCAACTTCGCCATGCAGGCGATCGACCAGATCATCAACTCGGCCGCCAAGACGCTCTACATGGCCGGTGGCCAGATGGGCTGCCCGATCGTGTTCCGCGGCCCGAACGGCGCGGCCGCCCGCGTCGGCGCCCAGCACAGCCAGGACTTCACCGCCTGGTACGGCCAGATCCCGGGCCTCAAGGTCGTCACGCCGTTCTCCGCGGCCGACGCCAAGGGCCTCCTCAAGTCGGCGATCCGCGATCCGAACCCGGTGGTCTTCCTCGAGAACGAGATCATGTACGGCCAGACCTTCGACGTTCCGAAGGGCGATGACTGGACCGTGCCGATCGGCAAGGCCCGCATCCACCGCAAGGGCAAGGACGTCACCATCGTGTCGTTCTCGATCGGCATGACCTATGCCATCGCTGCCGCCGAGGAGCTGGCCAAGGACGGCATCGACTGCGAGATCATCGATCTCCGGACGATCCGGCCGATGGACATGGAGACGGTGATCCGCTCGGTGCAGAAGACCAACCGCTGCGTCACCGTCGAACAAGGCTGGCCGCAGTCGTCGATCGGCTCGCACATCGCGTCCGAGCTGATGGAGCGCGCCTTCGACCATCTCGACGCGCCGGTGTTGAAGGTGACGGGCAAGGACGTGCCGATGCCCTACGCCGCCAACCTCGAAAAGCTGGCGCTGCCGACCGTGCAGGACGTCATCGATGCGGTGAAAGCCGTCTGCTACCGCGCTTAAGGAAGAGCCCGATGCCGATCAATGTGACGATGCCGGCCCTCTCTCCGACGATGGAAGAAGGCACGCTCTCGAAATGGCTGGTGAAGGAGGGCGATAAGGTCTCCTCCGGCGACGTGCTGGCCGAGATCGAGACCGACAAGGCGACGATGGAAGTCGAGGCCGTCGACGAGGGCACGGTCGCCAAGATCGTCGTCCCCGCGGGGACCGAGGGCGTGAAGGTGAACGCGGTGATCGCGATCCTGTCGGCCGAGGGCGAGAGCGCCAGCGAGGCCGCAGCGCCCGCGCCGACGCCGGCCAAGGCGGACGCGCCGGCTGCTGGCGGGCAGAGCGCTGCCGCCAAGGCCGACGATGTCGCCGTGACGGCTGCCGCCGCTCCGCCGAAGGAGACGCGCGAGACCGACAAGCCGGCACCAGCCCCCGCCAAGGCGGCAACGGCTGCTTCCGGCGATCGCGTCATCGCCTCGCCACTGGCCAAGCGCATCGCCAAGGAGGCCGGCGTCGATCTCTTCGGCGTCACCGGCTCCGGCCCGCATGGGCGCATCGTCAAGGCAGACGTCGAGGCGGCCGCCAAGGCTGGTCCGAGCGCTTCTGCCGCCAAGGCCGAGACGCCGGCTGCCGCCGCCCCGAGCACTGCTAAGGCGCCGGCGCCTGCTAAGGGGCAGAGCGACGAGCAGATCATGAAGCTCTTCCCCGAGGGCTCCTACGAGACCGTGCCGCATGACGGCATGCGCAAGATCATCGCCAAGCGCCTGGTCGAGGCGAAGTCGACGATCCCGCACTTCTACCTGACGGTGGACTGCGAGCTCGACGCGCTGCTGGCGCTGCGGGCCCAACTGAACGCCGCCGCTCCGTCGGTAAAGTCCGATGCCGGCGACAAGCCTGCCTACAAGCTGTCGGTCAACGACATGGTGATCAAGGCGCTGGCGATGGCCCTGAAGGCGGTGCCGGACGCCAACGTCTCGTGGACCGAGAGCGTGATGCTGAAGCACAAGCACGCCGATGTCGGCGTCGCCGTCTCGATCGAAGGCGGGCTGATCACGCCGATCATCCGCCGCGCCGAGGAAAAGACGCTGTCGACCATCTCGAACGAGATGAAGGACCTCGCCAAACGGGCGCGCGACCGCAAGCTGAAGCCGGAAGAGTTCCAGGGCGGCACCTCCGCGGTCTCCAACCTCGGCATGTTCGGCGTCAAGGATTTCGCCGCGGTCATCAACCCGCCGCATGCGACGATCCTCGCGGTCGGTGCCGGCGAGCCGCGCGCGGTGGTCAAGGACGGGGCGGTTGCCGTCGCGACCGTGATGTCGGTGACGCTGTCGACCGATCACCGGGCCGTCGACGGGGCGCTCGGTGCCGAACTGATCTCGGCGTTCAAGAAGTACATCGAAAACCCGATGGGCATGCTGGTCTAGGAACCCTCAAATGAAGAGCGTGCTGTGCTTCGGTGACTCGCTGACCTGGGGCTATGACCCGGCAACCGCCGTGCGGCACGCTTTTGCCGATCGCTGGCCGACGGTGCTCGGCCAGGCGCTCGGGGAGGGCGTCACCGTGATCCCCGAGGGCCTCAACGGGCGCACCACCTGCTTCGACGACCATACGGCGGCGGCCGAGCGCAACGGCGTCAAGACGTTGCCGACGCTCCTCGCGACGCACGATCCGCTCGACCTCGTGATCCTCTTCCTCGGCACCAACGACCTCAAGCGCCATACCGGTGGGGGGCGGGTATTCGAGGCGCGGATCGGCATGGAGCGTCTCGTCGAGGTCGTCCAGAAATTCCCCTATCACCGCGGCTTCGCGGCCCCCCAGATCCTGATCATCGCCCCGCCTCACTTCGTCGAGACCGAGGATCCGGACATGAAGGCGCTGCTCGGCCACAGCCTTGCCGAGTCTCAGGAATTCGGCACGGCCTATGCACTAGTCGCCGACGAATACGGTATCGACGTCTTCGATGCGGGCGAGGTGGCGCAGTGCTCGCCGCTCGATGGCTTTCACCTCGATGCCGCCAACACGCGGGCGATCGGCACTGCGCTGGTGCCGCAGGTGCAGGCGATCCTCGCCCGGCGCTAGGCTGCCATGCGGCGAGGGCGGATGCCTTCGCCCGCGGCATCGCCTACATCAACCACACTTCGACTGCTGCAAGGACGAACGCGATGGCCGACATCTATGACATCCTCATCATCGGCTCGGGTCCCGGCGGCTACGTCACCGCGATCCGCGCCGCCCAGCTGGGCTTCAAGGTCGGCATCGTCGAGCGCGAGCATCTCGGCGGCATCTGCCTGAACTGGGGCTGCATCCCGACCAAGGCGCTGCTGCGCTCGGCCGAGATCTACCATTATGCCGAACACGCCTCGAACTACGGCCTGAAGATCGCCAAGCCCGAGTTCGACATGGCAGACGTCGTCAAGCGCTCGCGCGGCGTCTCGGCGCAGCTGAACGCCGGCGTCGGATTCCTGATGAAGAAGAACAAGATCGACGTCATCTGGGGTGAGGCCAAGATCACCAAGGCCGGCAAGGGCGGCCCGGCCGAGATCACCGTCGGCAAGATGCAGAAGCCGGTCGTGACGCCGCAGAACCCGGTGCCGAAGGGCGTCCTCGGCGAGGGCACCTACCAGGCAAAGCATGTCATCGTCGCCACCGGTGCCCGGCCGCGCGTGCTGCCGGGCATCGAGCCGGACGGCGACCGGATCTGGACCTATTTCGAGGCGATGAAGCCGGCAGCGATGCCGAAGTCGCTGATCGTCATGGGCTCGGGCGCCATCGGCATCGAGTTTGCCTCGTTCTACCGCACCATGGGCGCCGAGGTGACGGTGGTGGAGCTGCTGCCGACGATCATGCCGGTGGAAGACGCCGAGATCTCGGCGCTGGCCCGCAAGTCCTTCGAGAAGCAAGGCATCAAGATCGTCACCGACACCAAGGTCACCAAAGTCACGAAGTCGGCGACCGGCGTCACTGTCGAGACTGAAGGCAAGGACGGCAAGAAGGAAAGCCTCACCGCCGAGAGGCTGATCTCGGCGATCGGCGTGCAAGGCAATTCGGAGGGGCTGAACCTCGAGGCGATGGGCGTCGCCATCGACCGCGGCATCATCACCACCGACGGCTTCGGCAAGACCAATGTCGAGGGCATCTACGCCATCGGCGACGTTTCCGGCCCGCCGATGCTGGCGCACAAGGCGGAGCACGAGGGCGTCATCTGCGTCGAGGCGATCAAGGGCCTGAAGCCGCATCCGATGAAGAAGGAGCGGATTCCGGGCTGCACGTACTGCCAGCCGCAGGTGGCCTCCGTCGGCCTCACCGAGGCGAAGGCGAAGGAGGGCGGCCGCGAGGTCAAGGTCGGCCGCTTCAAGTTCGCCGGCAACGGCAAGGCGATCGCGCTCGGCGAGCCTGAGGGCATGGTCAAGACGATCTTCGACGCCAAGACCGGCGAGCTGCTGGGTGCTCACATGATCGGCGCGGAGGTCACCGAGCTGATCCAGGGCTATGTCGTCGCCATGGGGCTGGAGACGACGGAGGAGGATCTGATGCACACGGTCTTCCCGCATCCGACGCTGTCGGAGATGATGCACGAGAGCGTGCTCGACGCTTACGGCCGCGTGATCCACCAGTAGAAGTTCGGGCGACCAGGGGGCGACAGCGGCAGAGGCGGGCTACGAAACGTCAGGGCGAGACGTCAAGAACAGGCTGGGCGTTTCGATTCGTCATCCCTGGTTTAGCCCGGAATGACGGCGCTGAAAGGTAGACGGGTAGAGGCTAACGTGACTGTCGGCATCGGATGTTTGTGCAAAACCTGAACGCACCTGCGAGCCTGCGACACGCTGAAAGATCTATACTACAACCGCCTGCGGGCGACCTTCCTTTGGTTCCGTCCTCGCAAAATAATATTTAATCCTGCCACCATCTTGCCAAATTCGTGATCTGCACGACTTTGTTCACGACAACAATGTCGACAGCGGAGAATGAACATGAATACGAATGGCGTGGGCTGGATTGGTGCCATCATCGTCGGTGCAGTTGCCGGTTGGCTGGCCGAGCAGTTTATGAAGAGCAACATGGGCCTCTTCATGAACATCATCCTCGGCATCGTGGGCGCCATCGTCCTCAATGCCGTTCTCGCGGCGATCGGCTTCAGCTTCGGCACCGGCCTCATCGCTTACCTCATCACCGGCTTCATCGGCGCCTGCCTGCTTATCGCAGTGGCCCGTATGTTCCGCGGCAGCCGCGTCTAACGACGTTGCAACGACCGCGGCGGAACCTTAGATTGGTACCATGGTCACGGTCATCGATAGTCTTCGTGGAGCCGGGGAAGTTATTCCCCGGCTTCGCCATCCCGAAAAAGCCCACCGTCCCGATTCCGTCGATACGCTGCCCAAACCGGACTGGATCCGCGTAAAGGCCCCCGTATCTTCGGGTTATTTTGAGACCCGGGAAATCGTCAAATCGAACAACCTCGTCACCGTGTGCGAGGAAGCCGGCTGCCCCAACATCGGTGGTTGCTGGGAAAAGAAACACGCGACCTTCATGATCATGGGCGGTATCTGCACGCGGGCTTGCGCCTTCTGCAATGTCGCGACCGGTAAGCCGAACGCGCTGGATGCGAGCGAGCCGGCGAGCGTCGGACGTGCCGTCGCCAAGATTGGCCTGACCCACGTGGTGATCACTTCCGTCGACCGGGACGATCTCGCCGATGGCGGCGCCGAGCATTTCGCCGAGACGATCCGTGCCATTCGCGCTGCGGCGCCGATGACGACGATCGAGATCCTGACGCCCGACTTCCTGCGCAAGCCCGGCGCACTGGAGACAGTGGTTGCGGCCAAACCAGACGTCTTCAACCATAATCTCGAGACCGTCCCGTCGAACTATCTGACGGTGCGGCCTGGTGCCCGCTATTTCCACTCCATTCGATTGCTGCAGCAGGTGAAGGAACTCGATCCTGAGATCTTCACCAAGTCCGGCATCATGGTCGGGCTCGGCGAAGAGCGGAACGAGGTCCTCCAGCTGATGGATGACCTCCGCAGCGCCGACGTCGACTTCCTGACCATCGGCCAGTATCTGCAGCCTACCAAGAAGCATCACGCCGTCATGCGCTACATTCCGCCTGCCGAGTTCGACTCCTATGCGACGGTGGCCCTCAGCAAGGGCTTCCTGGTTGTTGCGTCGAGCCCGTTGACCCGCTCGTCCCACCATGCCGGCGAGGATTTCCTACGGCTGAAAGCGGCCCGCATCGCGCGTCAGGTCGCAGCGTAACATGCCGACATTCGAGACCAGCCGCCCGGTGCGGCATGACGCCGACAAGATGTTTGCCTTGGTGGCAGACGTCGAGCGTTATCCGCAATTCGTGCCCCTCTGCCAGAGCCTGAAAATCCGCGACCGGCGTGAGGGCGAGGGCAAGACCTTGCTGGTGGCCGACATGACCGTCGCCTACAAGCTGCTGCGCGAAAGCTTCGCCTCGCAGGTGCTGCTGAAGCCGTCCGAGCGGCAGATCGAGGTGAAGTACATCGACGGCCCATTCCGCTACCTCAACAACCGCTGGAATTTCGAGCCGCTGCCGAACGGCGGTTGCGATGTGAAGTTCTTCATCGACTACGAGTTCAAGAGCCGGACGCTCGGGCTCGTGATGGGCTCGATGTTCGACTACGCCTTCCGCCGTTTCAGCGCGGCGTTCGAGAAGCGTGCCGACGAGATCTACGGCGTGGTGCCCGCCGTTTCCTGAAGCCAGGCGTCGAGCATCTCGAAGGCCGTGGCAACGGTTTCCAGGCGCACCTGGCGCCGGCCGAGATCGCCGAAGCGCATCGCGCGGTGGATAGTGCCGGCACGGCTGGCGAGGCCAAAATGCACCAGGCCGACAGGCTTCTCCGGCGAGCCGCCGCCGGGTCCCGCGACGCCGGTCACCGCGATGGCGACCGTGGCCTTCGAGCGGGCGAGGGCACCTTCCGCCATGGCCCGCGCGACCGGCTCCGATACGGCGCCATGCGCGTCGATCAGCGCCGCGGGAACGCCGATCATCTCCGTCTTCGCGGCATTCGAATAGGTGACGAAGCCGCGGTCGAGGACGGCCGACGAGCCGGCGATGTCGGTGATGAAGCCGGCGATGAGGCCGCCCGTACAGGACTCGGCGGTGGCGATCATCGCGCCTCTCTCGGTAAAGGCCGCGACCAGCCGTGCCGCGAGGTCGCCGAGCCTTTCCGCCGAGACGGTCACGCGCCGTCGCCGTAGACGACGCTGGCGGTCGCGATGGCCGCGATCCCTTCGCGGCGTCCGATGAAACCGATGGTCTCGTTCGTCGTCGCCTTCACCGAGACGCGGAACGGCTCGAGGCCTGTCATCTCGGCGATCGCCGCGCACATCGCTTCGCGGTGCGGCGCAACCTTCGGCGCCTCGCTGATCAAGGTGATGTCGACGTTGCAGATCCGGCCGCCGTGCCGGCGCAGCAGATCGACGGCGTGGCGGACGAAAATGTGCGATGCCGCACCCCGCCATTGCGGATCGCTCGGCGGGAAATGCGTGCCGATGTCGCCCTCGCCGCAGGTGGCCAGCAGCGCGTCGGTGAGGGCATGCAGGCCGACATCGGCGTCGGAATGGCCGAGCAGCGTCTGGTCGTGCGCGATCCTGACCCCGCAGAGGGTCACGTGGTCGCCGGGCACGAGCTGGTGCACGTCGTAGCCATTGCCGGTGCGAACGTCGATCATGCTTCCCCGCATCAGTCGGTCGGCCCGGACGATGTCGTCCTGCCGCGTGAGTTTGACGTTGGCCGGCGTGCCCTCGACGAGGCGGACGGCCATCCCTGCCCATTCGGCCACCGCGGCATCGTCGGTAAAGTCGGCAAGGCCAGCTTCGGCCGCAGCAGTATGGGCCGCGCGGATCTCGGCGTAGGGAAATCCCTGCGGTGTCTGCGCGGCGAAAAGACCGGCGCGGTCGACCGTCTCGGCGATGTGGCCCCCGGCACCGCCGCGCTTCAGCGTATCGGCGACGGCCAGTGCCGGCAAGGCGCCGACACCGTCTGCAACGGCCTCGACGACGCGGGCGATGGTGGTGGCATCGATGAAAGGGCGGGCGGCATCGTGCAGCAGGACGATATCGGGCGCGAGATCGGCGAGCGCCTCGATGCCGCAGCGCACGGAGCTCTGGCGGGTGGCGCCACCGGGTACGACGATCAGCGCCGCGGCAATGGACTGGCGGGCCGTCTCGAACAGTGTGGCGTCATCGGGATGGATGACGACGACGATGGTATCGACGAGGCCACAGGCGGCGAAGGCGCGCAGCGTGTGGGTCAGCACGGCTTCACCCGCGAGCGCCCGGTACTGCTTCGGCCCCTCGGCGGACTGGCCGGCGCGTTCGCCGCGTCCGGCCGCCAGGATGACGGCGGCTGTCCTGCGATCGCGCATCCTCTTTCGCTCCCCTTCACCAATCTGGTGGGGAAGGACCATAACAGTGTGTGCGCTGCAAGAGATGTGCTTGTCTTTTGTGCATCGCTCGATAGATTGCCGGAGACATGACAAAAGAATCGACAACGCACACGGCTGCCCAACCATTAGGCGAAGGTGACGCTCCCGTCCTGGAAGCGGCGCGGCCGCCGCTGGCGATCGGCTCTGCTCTGCCCTTGAACGCGGTGTTTCTGGCACCCTTGTCGGGGATCACCGACGTGCCGTTCCGGCGCATCGCCCGGCGTCTCGGCGCCGGGCTTGTGGTCTCCGAGATGGTTGCGAGCGGCGAATTCGTCAAAGGCCTGCGTGAGAGTGCGCTGCGGGCGATGCACGACGGCGAGGGCCTGCACGTGGTGCAGCTGGCCGGGCGCAACCCGGTCTGGATGAAGGCAGCGGCTGAACGGCTGGTCGATCTCGGCGCCGACATCATCGATATCAACATGGGCTGCCCGGCCCGCAAGGTGGTGGGCGGCCAATCCGGCTCGGCGCTGATGCGCGAGCCCGATCTCGCGCTGTCGCTGGTCGAGGCGACGGTCGAGGGCGCTGGCTCGGTGCCGGTGACGCTGAAGATGCGCCTCGGCTGGGACCATGAGACCATCAACTCGCCAGAACTTGCCGCCCGTGCGGAGTCCGCCGGCGTGAAGATGATCACGGTGCACGGCCGCACGCGGATGCAGTTCTACGAGGGCTCGGCCGACTGGTCGGCGATCTCGGCGGTGAAGGCGGCCGTCTCGGTGCCGGTGGTGGCCAATGGCGATCTCGTCGAGCTCGACCAGCAGGCGGCGATGCTGGCCGCCAGCGGGGCGGATGCGGTGATGATCGGCCGCGGCGCCTGCGGGCGTCCCTGGCTGCCGGGGCTGATGGCCGGCGCGATCGACCGCGACCGGCTCGCCGGTCTCGGCTTTGCCGACCTGGTGGTCGAGCACTACGAGGCCATGCTCGAGCATTACGGCGCCTATACCGGCGTTCGCCATGCCCGCAAGCACCTCGGCTGGTATCTCGACAGGTTCGCGCTGGCGACTGGCGAAACGCTGGCGACCGACCGCGCCGCGATCATGGCGACCGCCGAGCCGCCGGTAGCGATCGGCCTGATCCGCCAGCTCTTCGGCACCGCCAGCATCGCAGCCGTCGAGTTCGATTCCCTTGCGACAATCCGGCGGGAGGCCGCCTGACGTGACCAAGACATTGCCGTCCGAGTACGAGCTTCGCATTCTCAACGCCTTGCCGCATCCGGTCATCGTGATCGACGCGCAAGGCTATTTTGTCTTCGCCAATTCCGATGCCGAGCAGTTCTTCTCGGCCGGTGCCGCGCATCTCCGGAAGCGCCAGCTGTCCGAGTTCATTCCGGCCGACAGCCCGTTGTTCGCGCTGATCGAGCAGGTGCGGCAGGAGAGGGCGCGGATCAGCGAGTACCGTGTCGACGTCTCCTCGCCGCGGCTCGGCGGCGAGCGACTCGTCGATCTCTACGTCTCCATGCTGGTCGACGACCCCGACCACGTGGTGATCATGATCCAGCTGCGCTCGATCGCCGACAAGATGGACCGGCAGCTGACGCACCGGTCGGCCGCGCGCTCGGTGACCGGCCTTGCCGCCATGCTGGCGCACGAGATCCGCAACCCGCTGTCGGGCATCAAGGGCGCCGCGCAGCTGCTGGAGACGGCGGCGAGCGACGAGGACCGGGTGCTGACGCAGCTGATCCAGGAAGAGAGCGACCGCATCGTCAAGCTGGTCGACCGCATGGAGGTGTTCTCCGACCAGCGCCCGATCGAGCGGTCGGCGGTCAACATTCATTCCGTGCTGGAGCACGTGAAGACGCTGGCGCGGAGCGGCTTTGCCCGCGGCCTGAAGTTCAGCGAGGTCTACGACCCGTCGCTGCCCTTCGTCTTCGCCAACCGCGACCAGCTGGTGCAGGTCTTCCTCAACCTCGTGAAGAACGCCAGCGAGGCGATCGCCGGGCAGCCGGATGGCGAGATCAGGCTCTACACCGCGTTCCGGCCGGGCGTGCGCCTTTCGGTGCCCGGCACCAAGCAGCGGGTGACGCTGCCGCTCGAGTTCATCGTCGAGGACAATGGCCCGGGCGTGCCCGACGACATCCGCCAGAACATCTTCGACCCGTTCGTGACGACCAAGCCGAGCGGATCGGGGCTTGGCCTCGCCCTCGTCGCCAAGATCATCGGCGACCATGGCGGGGTGATCGAATGCGAGTCGCAGCCGGGCCACACCATTTTCCGCGTGCTCATGCCGATGTGGCGCGAGACCGACGTGCCGACCGGCGCCGAACCGACGTTCCGCGACCAGTGAAGGACCAGATCTGATGGCCGCCCAAATCCTCGTCGCAGATGACGACGCCGCAATCCGCACCGTGATCTCGCAGGCGCTGATGCGCGCGGGCTACGAAGTCCGGGTGACGGCGAACATCGCGACGCTGTGGCGCTGGATTTCGGCGGGCGAGGGCGACCTCGTCATCACCGACGTGCTGATGCCCGACGGCAATGCCTTCGACGTGCTGCCGAAGATCAAGAACAGCCGTCCCGATCTACCCGTAGTGGTGATGTCGGCGCAGAACACCTTCATGACCGCGATCAAGGCGTCGGAGAAGGGCGCCTACGACTACATCCCGAAGCCTTTCGACCTGACCGAGCTGGTCTCGATCGTCCGCCGGGCGCTGGCCGAACCCAAGGCGCAGCCGAACGGCGCGGCGCCCGAGGATGCAGGCGACAACATGCCGCTCGTCGGCCGCTCGCCGGCTATGCAGGACATCTACCGTGCCCTGGCGCGGATGATGCAGACTGACCTGACGGTGACGATTACCGGCGAATCCGGCACCGGCAAGGAGCTGGTGGCCCGGGCGCTGCACGATTACGGCCGTCGCCGGAAGGGCCCGTTCGTCGCGATCAACATGGCGGCGATCCCGCGCGACCTCATCGAGTCCGAGCTGTTCGGCCACGAGAAGGGCGCCTTCACCGGCGCACAGGCGCGATCGAGCGGCCGCTTCGAGCAGGCCGAGGGCGGCACGCTGTTCCTCGACGAGATCGGCGACATGCCGATGGAGGCGCAGACGCGCCTGCTGCGGGTGCTGCAGCAAGGCGAGTACACCGTCGTCGGTGGCCGGACGCCGATCGCCACCGACGTGCGCATCGTGGCCGCGACCAACAAGGACCTGCGCCAGCTGATCAGCCGCGGGCTGTTCCGCGAGGACCTGTTCTACCGCCTCAACGTCGTGCCGTTGCGCTTGCCGCCCTTGCGCGAGCGCATCGAGGATCTGCCGGACCTTGCCCGCCACTTCTTCACCGAGGTGCAGAAGGAGGGCCTGCCGCGCAAGACGCTGAGCCAGGGCGCGCTCGACGTGATGCGGCGCTATCCGTGGCCGGGCAATGTGCGCGAGCTGGAGAACCTCATTCGCCGGCTGTCGGCGCTCTATCCGCAGGACGAGATTTCCGGCGAGCTGGTCGAGCACGAGCTCTCCAACGAGTACACCCGCTCGCTCGACAGCGAGGGCGACGCCAACCGGCCGGTGGACCTTAGCGCCTCCGTCGAGCGCTATCTCTCGGACTACTTCTCGGGCTTCGGCGACCAGTTGCCGCCGCCGGGGCTGCATGGGCGCATCCTGCGGGAGGTGGAATATCCGCTGATCGCCGCAGCGCTCGCGGCAACCCGCGGTAACCAGGTCAAGGCGGCCGATCTTCTCGGCGTCAACCGCAACACGCTCCGCAAGAAAATCCGCGACCTCGACATCTCGGTGATCCGCTCGATCCGCTAAGAAAACCGAAGCATTTTATCGTCATCACGTTGCATTTTGAACACATTACGTTGCAATCTGGCAACGTAATGCGGCTGCTGAAGCGACTCGATGACTGACCAGATGGCGACCCACGCGACCCCGCACGCTGAATCGTTTTCGCGCGAGCGACGGCGCTTCATGCTCGTGCCCGGCGTGATCGCGGTGATCGGGGCGCTGGTGACGGGCGCTATCTCCTTCGTCATCCTGATGGGCCTCACGCCGATCGAGCCGACGGCCTTCGTCGTGCGGACCGCCTCGGTGGTCAACGGCGCCTTCGTGCTCGTGCTGTGTGCCTTGATCTGGCGCGAGGTCGCGCGGATGGCGCGGGCGCGGCGGCAAGGCAAGGCGGCCTCTCGCCTGCATGTGCGCATCGTCGTCCTCTTCGCCATCGTCGCGGCGCTGCCGGCGCTGCTGGTGGCGATCGTCGCAGGCATCACGCTCGACCTTGGCCTCGACCGCTGGTTCGAGATCCGCACCCGGGCGATCGTCGAGTCCTCGGTCAGCGTCGCCCGCGCCTACGTCAACGAGAACGCTCGCAACCTGCAGGGCACCACGCTGTCGATGGCCTACGACCTCGACTCGCAGCGCCGGCTCTATGATCTCGACCGCACTGGCTTCCAGGGCCTCCTGACCGAACAGGCGCGTGGTCGCTCGCTGGTCGGGGCCCAGCTGCTGAGCGGCGAGGGGACGCCGTTGCTGCGCGCCGACATTCCCGTCGAGCGACCCTTGCCGGCGCCGCCGACCGATGCGCGCGAACAGGCCAAGCAAGGCAACCTCGTCTTCATTCCGCCGGGGGTGACGAACCTTGTCGGCGCCATCGTCAAGATGCGGACGCTCGGCGACGACATCTACCTCTACACCATCCGCGCTGTGGACCCCGATGTCCTGTCGGCGCTGCGGCTGATGGAGGACCGCTCCGCGGAATATTCGAGCCTCCAGGGCAACCGCATCGGCACGCAGATCGCCTTCGCGCTGCTGTACCTTGGCATCACCTTGATCGTGCTCCTGTCGGCGATCTGGACCGGCATCGGCGTCGCCGACCGGCTGGTCCGGCCGATCCGCCTGCTGATCTCGGCGGCCGACGAGGTGACCGAGGGCAATCTCGATGTCTCGGTGCCCGTGCGCAATTCCGATGGCGACGTCGGCTCGCTGTCCAACACCTTCAACAACATGATCCAGCAGCTGCGCACCCAGCGCGGCGAGTTGATCAACGCCAAGGACGTAATCGACGAGCGCCGTCGCTTCACCGAGGCGGTGCTGTCGGGCGTGACCGTCGGCGTCATGGGCGTCGAGGAGGACGGCACGATCTCGATGCTGAACCCGTCCGGCGAGCGGATTCTGGCGATCACCTCGCAGAACGCCGTCGGCAAGACGCTGCGCGAGCTCTTCCCGCTGATCGCCCAGATCCACCGGGCGGCGAGCTCGTCGCGCAAGGCGGAGTACCAGGAAGAGATCAAGATGCGCACCCGCGAGCGCGAGCGGGTGCTGGCGATCCGCGTCACCTCCGAGGAGACCGTCGACCGGCATTCGAGCGTGGTGACGATCGACGACATCACCGACCTCGTCGACGCCCAGCGCTCCTCGGCCTGGGCCGACGTCGCGCGCCGCATCGCGCACGAGATCAAGAACCCGCTAACGCCGATCCAGCTGTCGGCCGAGCGGATCCGCCGCCGCTACGGCAAGATGGTCGAGGGCGACCGCGAGGTGTTCGACCGCTGCGTCGACACCATCATCCGCCAGGTCTCCGACATCGGCCGCATGGTCGACGAGTTCTCAAGCTTCGCGCGGATGCCGAAGCCGAAGATGGAGGGCAGGGATCTGCGCGAGGCGCTGAAGGAAGCGGTGTTCATGCGCGAGATGGGCGATCACGGCATCACCTTCACCGCCGATTTCGGCGACGTCCCGCTGAACGGCGTCTTCGACATCCGCATGCTGAGCCAGGCTTTCGGCAACCTCGTGAAGAACGCCGTCGAGGCGCTCGAGGGGGCCGAGGTCGCGGGCGGCGAGATCCGGCTGCTCGCCGGCACCCAGAACGGCTTCCACCGCGTCGACATCATCGACAACGGCCCGGGCTTCCCGCACGAGGATCGAGATCGGCTGCTGGAGCCCTATATGACCACGCGCGAGAAGGGCACCGGGCTCGGCCTCGCGATCGTGCGCAAGATCATCGAAGAACATGGCGGGACGATCGAGCTCGACGACGCCCCGAACCAGGAACACGGCGCCATGGTGCGGATTCTTCTGCCGGCGTCGCCGCCGGCCGAAGAACCCGCCGCGGCACCAGCACACCATGCAGAAAGGACAGGTAGCTGATGGCATCGGATATCCTGATCGTCGACGACGAAGCCGACATCCGCGAACTCGTCGCTGGCATCCTCGAGGACGAGGGCCACGAGACGCGGGTCGCGGGCAATTCGGACGCCGCGCTCCAGTCGATCGCCGACCGCGTGCCGCGGCTGGTCTTCCTCGACATCTGGCTGCAGGGCAGCCGGCTGGACGGGCTCGACCTCCTGGAGGCGATCAAGACGCAGCACCCCGAGGTGCCCGTCGTGATGATCTCCGGCCACGGCAACATCGAGACGGCGGTCTCTGCCATCCGCCGCGGCGCCTACGACTACATCGAGAAGCCGTTCAAGGCGGACCGGCTGATCCTCGTCGCCGAGCGGGCGCTGGAGACGTCGAAGCTGAAGCGGGAGGTCTCCGACCTCCGCCGCCGTTCGGCCGACTTTGCCGAGCTGATCGGCAAGTCTCATCCGATGAACCAGCTGCGCACGACCATCGAGCGCGTGGCACCGACCAACAGCCGGGTGATGATCCTCGGCGCCTCCGGCTCCGGCAAGGAGATGGTGGCGCGCGCTATCCATGCGGGATCGAGCCGGGCGCAGGGACCGTTCGTCGCGATGAACGCGGCGGCGATCACGCCGGACCGGATGGAGGTCGAGCTGTTCGGCACCGAGACGCCGCCTGGCGTCGAGCGCAAGGTCGGCGCGTTCGAGGAAGCCCATGGCGGCATCCTCTACCTCGACGAGGTCGGCGACATGCCGCGCGAGACGCAGAACAAGATCCTGCGTGTCCTGACCGAGCAGACCTTCGAGCGGGTGGGCGGTACCAAGCGGGTGAAGGTAGACGTGCGCATCGTCTCCTCGACGGCGCAGAACCTCGAATCGATGATCGCCGAGGGCAGTTTTCGCGAGGATCTGTACCACCGGCTCTCGGTCGTCCCGATCCTCGTGCCGCCGCTGTCGGAGCGTCGCGCCGATATTCCGATGCTGATCGAAGCCTTCATGAAGCAAGTGGGCGAACAGACCGGCATCAAGCCGCGCGAGATCAGCCCGGAGGCGATGGCCGTGCTGCAGTCGAGCGACTGGCCGGGCAACATCCGGCAGCTCCGCAACAACGTCGAACGCCTGATGATCCTGTCGCGCGAGGGCGACGAGGGTGCGACGATCTCGGCCGACATGCTGCCGAACGAGGTCGGCGACATGCTGCCGCGCACGCCCAGCCAGTCCGACGGCCGCATCCTCGCGCTGCCGCTGCGCGACGCGCGCGAGGTGTTCGAGAAGGAATACCTGATGGCCCAGATCAACCGCTTCGGCGGCAACATCTCGCGTACCGCCGAATTCGTCGGCATGGAGCGCTCGGCCTTGCACCGCAAGCTGAAATCGCTGGGGATCTGAGCCTTGCGGCGGACGCCCGGCGGCTCGACGGCAGGGTGCCGGCGGGGTGCCGGCAGAGTGTTCGCCGTGCCCTGTTTTGCGGCAATCCGGCCAGTTGCTTCGCTGTTGACTGAAGTGCTATTTGAGGACCGCCGGTGCCGGTTTTGCCGGACTGCCGGTGGATACGAACCGCGATAGCCCGGGCAACGTCCCGGGTTCCGCCAACAAGAAAATAGGAACGCGCCATGGCCGACCGCTTGCAGAACCTGCAGGACGTCTTTCTCAACACTGTCCGCAAGCAGAAGATTTCGCTGACGATCTTTCTCGTCAACGGCGTCAAGCTGACCGGCGTCGTGACCTCCTTCGACAATTTCTGCGTCCTGCTCCGCCGCGACGGGCATTCGCAGCTCGTCTACAAGCACGCGATCTCGACGATCATGCCGTCTCAGCCGGTGCACATGTTCGAAGGCGGCGATGAGCCGGCAGGGCAAGCCTGATTGACCGAGCACGAGGAAGCCCGTCCGAAGGGCCCGATCGACCATAAGGTTATCGCCACCAAAGCCGCGGTCTTCGTGCCGGTGCTGAAGCGGGTGCAAGCAGCCGAGGACGCCGCGAATGCTGCGTCCGATGTCGTGCGCCGCTCGCCGGAGCAGCGGCTGGAGGAGGCTTCCGGCCTTGCCGCCGCGATCGATCTCGACATCGTCGCCCGCGGCATCATCCAGGTCTCGCGCACGCGGCCCGCGACGCTGGTCGGCTCCGGCAAGGTCGAGGAGATGAAGGCGATCGTGGCGGCCGAGGAGATCGGCCTCGTCATCGTTGACCATCCGCTGACCCCGGTGCAGCAGCGCAACCTCGAGAAGGAGCTGGGCACCAAGGTCATCGACCGGACCGGCCTCATCCTCGAGATCTTCGGCCGCCGCGCGCGCACCAAGGAAGGCCGGCTGCAGGTCGACCTCGCCCATCTCAACTACCAGAAGGGCCGGCTCGTTCGGTCCTGGACGCATCTGGAGCGCCAGCGCGGCGGTGCGGGCTTCCTCGGCGGCCCCGGCGAGACGCAGATCGAATCCGATCGGCGGCAGCTGCAGGAGAAGATCAAGCGGCTGGAGAAGGAGCTGGAAGGCGTCGTGCGCACGCGCACGCTGCACCGCTCCAAGCGCAAGAAGGCGCCGCACCCGGTGATCGCGCTCGTCGGCTATACCAATGCCGGCAAGTCGACGCTGTTCAACACCATCACCGGTGCCGGCGTGCTGGCGCAGGACCTTTTGTTCGCGACGCTCGACCCGACGCTCCGCCGCATCACGCTGCCGCACGGCACCGAGGTGATCATGTCGGACACGGTCGGCTTCATCTCGGACCTGCCGACGCACCTCGTCGCCGCCTTCCGCGCGACGCTGGAAGAGGTGATCGAGGCGGAACTGGTGCTGCATGTCCGCGACATGTCGGATCCCGACGCCTCGGCGCAGGCCGGCGACGTCAACAAGATCCTGTCCGACCTCGGCATCGACACTTCCGACGTCAACCACGTGATCGAGATCTGGAACAAGGTCGACCTGCTCGACGAGAGCGCGCTGCTGCAGCTGAAGACCGCGTCCGACCGCCAGGCGACCGGGCAGGGCATCCACATGCTCTCGGCGCTGACGGGCGAGGGCGTTCCAGCCCTCCTCACCGACCTCGAGGCCCGCATCGCCGGCTTGCCCTCGGACCTGACGCTCGCCATTCCGGCGGACGCGATGACGCTGATCCCGTGGATCTACGAGAACACCGCCGTCCAGGACCGCGAGGACCTGGAGGATGGCGGCGTCGAGCTGACGGTGCAGATGACGACGCAGGCCCGCAAGGAGCTGGTGCGGCGTTCGGAACGGTATCCGGGGCTGAAGATCAGCTGAGGGGGCGCCGGCTAAGGGGCGACGTTGCTTCGGAGGCGATGCCCTTTGCGCCCAGCGATCTCAGCTAGAGAACGGCTTCGACGTCAGCAGCAGACAACCTCGCGCAACCTTAGAACATCGTCATCCCGCACTTGATCTCAGCGAAACCAAAGGTTTCGCTGAGATCCATTCCTCTCCCTTTCGGCCGCCGCTCCGCTGTCGAAAGGGAGGTCGCACGCATATTCATCGGTTTGGAATGGATCCCGGATAAAGTCCGGGATGACGAAACTGATGGGGTTGGCGCTTGGTGCATTGAAGCGCTGAGCGCCTCTGCCGCCAAGCTCTACGGCTTTGCCCCTGTAGGCTCGGTGGCCCTACTGCTCCTGGCTCTGCGGCTCCTTCGGTTCCCCGCAGGATGCCAGCCGGGCACCCCTCAGCCCGCTACCGCCGCGGTCTTGGCCTCCACCCACAGCGCCTCCATCTCGTCGAGCGTCGCCGCCTCGAGGCTGCCGCCGGTTGCCGTCACCCGGCGCTCGATATGATCGAAGCGCGTGCGGAATTTTCGGACGCAGCGGCGGAGGGCCTTTTCCGGGTCGACGCCGTGGAAGCGGGCGAGGTTGACGAGGGTGAAGAGGAGGTCGCCGAACTCGTCCTCCATCGCGTCGGTATCGCCTTGCGCCAGGGCGGCGTCGAATTCGGAGAGTTCCTCCTCGATCTTGGCGTGGATCGGCTCGGCGGCGTCCCAGTCGAAGCCGACGCGGGCCGCCTTTTCCTGCACCTTCAGGGCCAAGGTTAGCGCGGGAAAGGCCGAGGGCACGCTGTCGAGCAGCAGCGGCGCACGGGCCGTCGTCGCCGTGCCCGACCAGTCGCGGACGGTGCCGCCGGCGGCCGCCAGGGCCGCCTTGCGGGCGGCTTTCTCGGCCCGTTCCTCGCCCTTGATCCGCTCCCACTGGCCCTTGGCGGAGCGGGCGCTGCGGGCGACGGCGTCGCCGAAGACGTGCGGATGGCGCCGGATCATCTTGGTGGTGATGCCCTCGACGATATCCTCGAAGCTGAACAGGCCAGCCTCCTCGGCAAGCTCGGCGTGGTAGACGACCTGCAGCAGGAGATCGCCGAGTTCCTCCTTGAGGTCCTCGGAATCGCGCCGCTCGATCGCATCGGAGACCTCGTAGGCCTCCTCGATCGTGTAGGGCGCGATGGTTTCGAAGGACTGCTCGATGTCCCAGGGGCAGCCGTCCACGGGATCGCGCAGCGCCCGCATGATCTCGATCAGTCTCGTGACGTCGCGCGCTGGCTGCATGGGATCTCCGAAAGCTCTTGCCAACGAAGCTCTGTCATAGAATCGCTCGGGATCGAAGCCCGGATCGGTTCGCGTCGGACGACCCGGTGGTCTTCCTTTTCCACCGGGCTTGATGCCATGGGCGTGCTGCCGCCCTATACCCGGAGCACCCCGGCGTTCTGGTCCCGGCGGCAAGCCTAGTTGGCGGCGTCGCGACCAAGCTCTGGCAGCAAGATCACGTGACACCCTTGGGAGAGCAGACGGACATGGGACAATCGGAAGGCATGGTGGCCGCGGTCATCGGCGGCGCAAGCGGCGTCAGCGACTGGATGCTTCTCCAGCTGGCGTTTCAGGTGCCGGCGAGGGTCGTCTGAGATGGCGTCCAGTGAGAAGGGTACGCGGGTTCTCGTCACCGGCGCCGGCGGCGGCCTTGGCCGCAAGCTGATCGCCCATTTGCTGGAGACCGGATGGTGCGCTGGCGTCTGCGCCGTCGATCTCGTCCCGCCGACCGATATCGGCGATGCCCGGGTGCAGCCGGTCGCAGCCGATCTCCTCGACCGCAGCGGGCCTTGGGTCGCCGCCATGGCGGAATGCCATGCCGTGGTGCACTTCGCGGCACAGAACCCGCACACCGATGCAAGCTGGGCGGATGCCGCGGCCTCGATGGACATGACGCTGTCGGTGTTCGACGCGGCGGCGGCGGCCGGTGTCCGGCGCATCGTCTTCGCCTCCTCGAACCATGTGATGGGCGGCTACAAGGACGAACCGCTGGCGCGGGCCGATGCAGGGTTCCTGACGTCCGATCTGCCACCGGCCGTCGGGACACGCTGGGAGACCGGCGGCGGCTGGATGGATTCGACGCCCTATGCCACCGCCAAGCTCGCGGGCGAGCGGGCGCTCGTCGCCGTCGCGGCGCGCACACCGGCGCTGACGGGCGTTGCGGTGCGGATCGGCTGGGTGCTGCCTGGCGAGAACCGGCCCGAGGGCATCAGCCTGTCCGGCGACGTCGCCTTTACCGCGGCGAGCGAGCCGGAGGACGCCGACGGTCGGCGCGACCTCAAATGGTACCGAAACATGTGGCTGTCGAACCGCGACTTCGCCGCGTTGTTCGAGGCTGCGATCCGGGCACCGGCGGAAGGCTGGCCGGCACGATCGATCACCGTCAACGGCACATCTGACAACCGCGGCATGGGCTGGAATCTGATGACGGCGCGAAATCTCCTCGGCTATCGGCCTGCCGACGATCTCTACGCCGCGCTGGGGATGTGAGAGGAGCGTCTCGGGGCATCCGTCCATTCGGATGCGCCGTTGGTGCCAGGATGGCGGGACAGGGAATTGGACCTCTCTGTTCTGCCGTTGACCTGAACTGTCCCAGCGAGAACCCGCGTAGGGGACATCGTGAACCACGGCGCCTGTGGACCTGCCCGTTTCCGTCAATCCAAAAGTTGCATAAGATAGATTATGGAACAATCTTGATCGCATTGGGGTGGGGTCGGGGTGAGATACGCTGTTGGCCAGAGCCGAACAGCGCGTCTCCCTTCTCCGTTCTCCCATCTGCGTCGCTGGTTGGGCTGGCTGACGGGTGCCGCGGCGGCGGACACTCTGCAGTGCCAAGAGTAAGATACCGCACCGAACGTTTCGCTGGGCCGTTACGGACGTGGCGATCACCAACGGGTGACGGCGGTTTTCATTCGTCCGCCGCCGCACCAGCTAGGGCCCATGAGAGAGCCCGCATCCCCGTCCCATTCGACCCTGTCGCTGTTCCTGACCGCGTGCCTTTCAGCGACAGCTGTGACGATCCTGCCGACGACCGTGCGCGCCACGCCGGTGCGGGTCGAGGCTGGCCTCAACACGCAGCTCGCCGGTGCGGTCGAGACGGCGCGGCAGCTGAAGCCGCTGAATACGCTGCAGGTGTCGTTCGCCGGCAAGGTTCTGGTCGACAAAGGTTTTCGCGGTCATCGGACCGGCGCGCCGACCAACATCAAGTCGGCGTCGAAGTCGGTGGTCTCGGCGCTGGTCGGCATCGCCATCGACAAGAAGCTGCTGACCGGTACGGACCAGAGGATCGCGCCGCTCCTGAAGGACAAGCTGCCCCGCAACGCCGATCCGCGTCTCGGCACGGTGACGATCGGCCATCTCCTGTCGATGCAGGCCGGCCTCGAGCGGACGTCGGGACCGAATTATGGCGCCTGGATTTCCAGTCGGGACTGGGTCCGTGCAGCGCTCGCCGCGCCGTTCGTCGACGAGCCCGGCGGTGCGATGCTCTACTCGACGGGATCGACGCATCTCCTGTCCGCGATCCTCACCCGCGTCAGCGGCAGGAGCACGCTCGCCTTGGCCCGCGACTGGCTCGGCAAGCCGGCTGGCGTCGTGATCACGGCGTGGGACCGGGACCCGCAAGGCATCTATCTCGGCGGTAACCAGATGGCGATGACGCCGACATCGCTGCTGGCTTTCGGCGAGCTCTACCGCAATGGCGGCCGAAACCTTGCTGGCGCGCAGGTCATTCCGGCCGCCTGGATCGCGCAGTCGTGGGAGCCGCGCACGCGGTCGCGGTTCTCCGGCGAGGAATACGGCTATGGCTGGTTCACCGCCGACTTCGGCGGCCATACCGGTCACTACGGCTGGGGCTATGGCGGCCAGATGATCTACGTCGTTCCCGACCTCGCCTTGACCGTCGCCATCAACTCGGACGAGACCGCACCGTCCGCCCGGACCGGCTACAAGGAAGACCTGCACCGGCTGGTCTCGGAGCAGATCGTTCCGGTCGTCGAGGCCGCCAGGGATGCGCCGAAGCCGGAAGGCTAGATCTCGCGACCCGTTCTTCGAGCGCCGCCGCCTTGCAGCGCCGCTTCCCGCCCACTGATCTCCGGAGATACTCCCCGATAAAGCATTACGTCCTCGCTCTCCCGCTTGCCGCTTTCCTTGCCGCGACGCCCGGTACCGCGTCCGCCGATGCGCTGCTGTCGGACTTCGCCTATCCCCATGCCGTCGAGCGGTTCGACTTCGTTTCGCAAGGCCAGGCGATGACGATGGCCTACATGGACGTCGCGCCCGCATCGCCAAACGGCCAGACGGTCGTCCTGCTGCACGGCAAGAATTTCTGCGGCGCGACGTTCGAGGCCCAGATCGAGGCGCTGAACGCTGCCGGGTACCGCGTGATCGCGCCGGACCAGATCGGTTTCTGCAAGTCCTCCAAGCCGATGGGCTACCAGTACGGCTTCCACCAGCTGGCCGCCAACACGCATGCGCTGCTGGCCCGGCTCAACGTCGAGAAGCCGGTCATCCTCGGCCATTCCATGGGCGGCATGCTCGCGGCACGCTATGCGCTGATGTATGGCGAGGACATTGGCGGGCTGGTGCTGGTGAACCCGATCGGCCTCGAGGACTGGCGGGCCAAGGGCGTTCCCGAGATCACCGTGGACGCGCTGTTTGCCGAGGAGAAGCGCAGCGATGCGGCCTCGATGAAGGCCTATCAGCAAGCAACCTATTATGCCGGCACGTGGAAGCCGGGCTATGATCGCTGGGTCGACATGCTGGCTTCTATGTATGCAGGCGATGGCGGCGAGATCGTCGCTTGGGCCCAGGCGCTGACGTCGGACATGGTGTTCAACCAGCCGGTCGTGCACGAGTTCGGCCAGATCGACGTCCCGACCGCCCTGCTGATCGGCGAGAAGGACAACACGGCCATCGGCAAGAACCGGGCCAGCGATGCCCTGAAGGCTACTCTCGGCGACTACAAGCTGCTCGGGGCAGCAGCGGCTGCGGCCATTCCCGGCGCAACGCTGGTGACATTTGCAGACCTTGGACACTCGCCGCAGGTACAGGCCCCCGAGCGCTTCAACGCAGCGTTGCTGGAGGTCCTGAAAGGCTGGAATAAGACGCGCTGAAGCCCGGTCTGACGCGATTGTGACCTGACGGGTCCAAGCGAAGTCAGCTACCTCCGTCCGCGACAATGTTGCACACCCTTCGCGGCGAATCCGCGGGGGCTGCGCAGCCGACGATAGGACGAGACGCTGTATCACGCCTGTGCCACCTCTTCGACGATGCCCCATCGGCGGGTCCGTACATCTGCATGGAAGACGGCGATCAGCCTGTCCGCGATCGCCGGGCTCGCCGTGCTCGGCGGGTGCTCGGGTGAGCAGTCGACCTTCAACGCGGCGGGCACGGAAGCCAGCAGCGTCCTGATGCTGTTCTGGGTCCTGCTGGCCGGTGCGACGTTGATCTGGCTGATCGTCGTCGGGATCTCGGTCTACGTGACGAAGGTCAAGCCCGGCCGCCACAGCGACCGGGCCGGCGTGCGCCTGATCGTCTGGGGCGGCTGCATCTTTCCCGTGGTGACGCTCGGCGCCCTGCTATATTTCGGCCTGGGGATGATGCCAGGCCTGCGCGGCAAAGCCGACGGTCCGATCATCGCCGTTTCCGGCGAGCGGTTCTGGTGGCGTGTGAATTACGGGGTCGAGGGGACGCCGGGCGTCGCCAAGTCGCTGCCGAAGGGCGGCGTCGAGAGCGCCAACGAGCTCTATTTGCCTGTCGGCAAGCGCTCGGAGATCCTGATCGGCAGCCCCGATGTGATCCACTCCTTCTGGGTGCCATCGATCGCCGGCAAGACCGATGCGATCCCGGGCCGCGTCAACCGGCTGGTGCTCGAGCCGACGCGGCTCGGCGTCTACAACGGCGTCTGCGCTGAATTCTGCGGCGAGGCGCATGCGCAGATGGGGTTCCGGGTCGTCGTCGTCTCCGAGGCCGACTACGCCGCGCGGGTGGCCGCGGAAGCCCAGCCGGCCGTGGTCCTCGATCATCCCGGTCGGCCGCTGTTCATGCAGAACGGCTGCGATGCCTGCCATGCCGTGCGCGGAACGGAGGCGAACGGTGCGGTTGGGCCCGACCTCACCCATCTCGGCAGCCGCAAGACGCTGGGGGCCGGTCTGTTGCCGGTGACGGCGGAGAACATTTCGCGCTTCGTGCGTGAGACCAACCATACCAAGCCCGGCGTCGAAATGCCGGCCTTCAGCACCCTGTCCGAGGCCGATGCCGCGGCGATCGCCGCCTGGCTCGGAGACCTTACATGAGCGACGCCAAGAAGGCCGCCGTCGGCTCCGGACTGCCGGACACAGAAGCAGACCTCCGTCGCCGGAAGGCGCAGGAGGAACGGCTCGAGAAGACCTGGGACTCGCCGAAAGGCTGGCGCTACTGGTCCGACGTCAACAATACCGAGATCGGCATCTGGTACACCGCGACGGCCTTCGCCTTCATGCTGTTCGCCGGCGTACTCGGGCTGATGATCCGCGTCCAGCTCGCGGTCCCCGACAACGACTTCCTGACCGCCGCCTTCTACAACCAGGTCTACACGCTGCACGGCACGGCGATGATGTTCCTGTTCGCCGTTCCGATCTTCGAGGCGGTGGCGATCATCATCCTGCCGCAGATGCTGGGCGCGCGCGACCTCCCCTTCCCGCGGCTCTCGGCCTTCGGCTACTGGTGCTTCCTGATCGGCGGCATCTTCGTCTGCGGCTCGCTGTTCTTCAACTCGGCGCCGAATTCCGGCTGGTTCATGTACCCGCCGCTAACCACCGAGGAGCGGTTCACGCCCGGCTACGGCGCCGACATCTGGCTGCTCGGCCTCTCCTTCATCGAGATCGCCTCGATCGCGGCAGCCGTCGAGCTGATCGTCGGCACGCTGAAGTGCAGGCCGCCCGGCATGCGGCTCAACCTGATGCCGCTCTACGGCTGGTATGTGCTGGTCGTCGCGACGATGATCCTCTTCGCCTTCCCGCCGCTGATCGCCGGCGACATCCTGTTCGAGCTGGAGCGGCTGTTCGACTGGCCGTTCTTCGATCCATCGCGCGGCGGCGATCCGATGCTGTGGCAGCACCTGTTCTGGATTTTCGGCCACCCCGAGGTCTACATCGTCTTCCTGCCGGCCATCGCGTTGCTGGCGATGATCGTGCCGACGTTCGCGCAGCGCTCGCTGCTCGGCTATTCCTGGATCGTGCTGGCCGCCGT
The DNA here is from genome assembly GCF_055730125.2 of Mesocryomonas fontinalis. Lineage (NCBI taxonomy): Bacteria > Pseudomonadati > Pseudomonadota > Alphaproteobacteria > Hyphomicrobiales > Aurantimonadaceae > Mesocryomonas > Mesocryomonas fontinalis. The sequence continues at coordinate 135,983 of NZ_JBUZWG020000002.1, forward strand.
CGGCACCGGCTTCCTGTCGTTCGGCCTGTGGGTTCACCACATGTTCACGACGGGCCTGCCGGGCATTTCGCTCGGCTTCTTCTCCGCCGCCTCCGAGGCGGTGGCGATCCCGACGGGCGTCCAGATCTTCGTCTTCCTCGCCACGCTGATGACCGGCCGGGTGATCTACTCGATCCCGATGCTCTTCGTCTCCGGCGCGCTGGCGATCTTCGTCCTCGGCGGGCTGACCGGCGTGATGGTGGCGCTCGCACCATTCGACTGGCAGGCGCACGACACCTATTTCATCGTCGGGCACCTTCACTACGTGCTGATCGGTGGCATGCTGTTTCCGCTGGTGGCCGGGGCCTACTACTACTTCCCGCTGGCCTTCGGTCGCCAGCTGTCGGCTAAGCTCGGGCGCTGGGCGTTCTGGCTGATGTTCGTCGGCTTCAATACCGCCTTCCTGCCGATGCACTGGTCGGGACTGGTGGGAATGCCGCGAAGGGTCTGGACCTATCCGGAAGCCCTCGGGCTCGGCACTGCCAACATGATCTCCTCGATCGGCGCCTTCATCTTCGCCGCCGGCTTCCTGGTCGTGGTGTTCGACGTGCTGAGGCCGCGGGGCAAGGAGCCCTATGCCAAGCGCAACCCCTGGAATGCCGGAACGCTGGAATGGCTGGGGGAAATGCCGGGCAAGCCCTGGGGCGTGCGCTCGGTGCCGATCATCACCACGCGCTATCCGATCTGGGAGCAGGAGAACTTCGTCGCCGACTACGATGCCGGCCGCTTCTACATGCCGGACGCCGAGGAGATGAAGCGCGAGACGATGGTGACGGGCGTTCTCGACGCCGAGCCGATCCAGGTGCTGCGCGTGCCCGGCCCGAGCTTCATGCCGATGATCGCCGCGGTCGTCACCGGCGCGATGTTCATTCTCGCCACCTTCCACTACTGGACGGCGACGCTGATCACCCTCGGCCTCAGCATCGCCTCGATCATCGTCTGGCTCTGGCGCGGTACCTCCTTCATCCCGGAGAAGCCAGAGAAGGATGTCGGGCTCGGCCTGACGCTGCCGCTCTACGCCTCCGGTCCGGCCTCGGCGTCCTGGTGGGCGATGTTCATCACCATGACCGGCGACGCCACCGCCTTCTTCAGCCTGGTTTTCGGCTACTTCTTCTTCTTCACAATCCACACCGACTTCCCGCCGACCGGCGTCGAGGGGCCGGGGTTGCTCTGGCCTGCCGTCTCCCTGGTGCTGTTCGCGCTCGCCTGGGGCGCGGCGCGGATCGCCCTCCCCCTCAACCGCTCCGGCCGGGTCGCAGCGGCACGGCTTGCCATGGCGGGAGGCGGCTTCCTGGCGATCGCGGCGGGCGGCGCGCTGCTCTGGGCGCCCTATGCGACGGGCCTCGAGCCGAGCGTCCACGTCTATCCCGCGATCGTCTGGACGCTCTGCATCTGGACGGCGGTGCATGCCGCGGTCGGCGCCTTGATGCTGTTCTACTGCCTCGCCCGCTCGCTGCGCGGACTGCTGACCCCGGTCTATGACATCGATATCCACAACGTCGCGCTCTACTGGCACTTCATGGGCGTCACCGCCTTGGTCACGCTGGCGACGATCGCCCTCTTCCCGCTGGCCGCGGGAGGCAACTGATGGACCTCAAGAACCAGACCCGGGACACGCTGTGGACGCTGATCGCAACGCCTACGATCTGGGCGCTGCATTTCCTGTTCTGCTACGTCGTCGCGGCCTCTCAATGTGCGCCGAATAGCCAGGTCTTCGAGACGATCGGCGAGAGCCGACTGGCGATCGCCGGCGTGACGCTGGTGTCGCTCGGGTTCATCGCGCTGATCGGCTTTCGCGCCCACCGCGAATGGCGGCAGAACGAGGGAAGCTTTCCGCACAGCGAGGACACGGCAGAGGACCGCGAGCGGTTCATGGAGTTTTCCAGCCTGCTTCTGGCGGCGCTGTCCTTCATCTCCGTGATCTTCGTCGCGCTGCCGGCGCTGGTCTTCGTGGATTGCCGGTGACCCCGGTCCGCGCAACCGCCGCCGCTGGCATCGTCGCCCCCGGCGGCGTATCTGGCGCCCTTCGTCTCTGGCCCTTGTTCCTGGGCCTCGCACTGTTGGCGGCGCTCTGGCTCGGGCCCTTGCCCGAGCGCTCGCGCGGCTCGTTCGCGGCGCACATGGTGGTGCACATGGGGATCGTCGCGGTCGCGGCGCCGCTGCTGGTGCTCGGCCTGTCGCGCCTCTGGCCGGGGGCGCTGAAGGGCGTCCCGCCGAAACTGGCACTCGCCGCCTCGTTTGCCGAATTCGCGCTGGTCTGGGGCTGGCATGCGCCGGCGCTGCACAATGCCGCGCGGGTCTCGACGCCGCTCTTCCTCGCCGAACAGGCGTCGTTCCTCGGCGCCGGGCTGTTTGTCTGGATGACGGCGCTCGGCGCCGCCTCGGGACCGCATCGCCTGGCGGCCCGCGCCGCCGGCGTCGCCGCGCTGCTGGTGACCTCGATGCACATGACGCTGCTCGGCGCCTTGCTGCTGTTCGCGCCCCGTCCGCTCTACGCCTGCGCCGATCTCTGTGCGCCGGCGGCGTCGATGACGCCGCTGCAGGACCAGGCGCTGGGCGGGGTGATCATGCTGCTGGTGGGCGGCGCGAGCTACCTTGCCGGCGGCCTGTCCCTCCTTGCCACCGTCCTGCGCGGACCCAGCGGGGCCGAACCCTCCGCAGCCTATGCCGGCGTTGCATCGCCCAGCCGCCCGGGAGCCGGTGCATGAAGATCGCTTTCACGCTCACCTGGAAGAAGCTCGTCGCGCTGGCAGCCGCGGGCGTGCTCGGAGCGCTGGTGGTCGGCTGGTCCGGCTTCGTCTCCATCGCCGCCTCGTCGGGCCATTTTGCGCCGGTCAGTTGGTTCCTGCACTGGACCATGCGCAACGCCGTGGTGACGCAGGCGACAGGGATCGAGGTCCCCTCCGACATCGACCTCGACGACCCCGCCCTCGTCCAGCGCGCCGCCGGACACTTCGCCACCGACTGCGCCTTCTGTCACGGCGCACCGGGTGTCGAGCAATCGCCGGTGACGCAGGCGATGATGCCGCCGCCGCCGAGGCTGGAGCGGCAGGTCGGCCGCTGGCGCGACCGAGAGCTGTTCTGGATCGGCCAGCACGGGATCAAGTACTCCGGCATGCCGGCCTGGGTCACGCAGGAACGTCCGGACGAGGTCTGGGCGATGGTCGCCTTCCTGCGCGCCCTCCCCGCGCTGTCGCCCGGGCAGTTTGCCGACATGGCCCTCGGCGGTTCGGCGCCCCGCCCGATGCCGCGTCCCGGCGACGCCGTTTCGGCGCTGGCCGACTGCGCGCGCTGCCATGGCGAAAGCGGCCGCGGAGCTGCGGATGCCGCGGGTCCCGCGGCCGGCGCAGTGCCGATCATCGCCTGGCAGCCGGAGGCCTACCTCCTCGCCACCTTGCGTTCCTTCGCCAGCGGCACCCGCCACAGTGGCTACATGCAGGGACCGGCCAAGCGCTACGACGACGCCGTTCTCGCCGAGCTTGCCCGGCATTACGCCGCGCAGCCCGCGGGAGGCCCGGAGGGTGGAATCGTCGCGGCGGGAATCGAAACCTCGGCAGCGCTGCCGGCGCCTGCCGAGCCGGGCTCGGCGCTGGCCCGCACGCGAACGGCGCTGGCCAGGACCGTGCCGGACGCAGCTGCCTATGGCGCTCCGTACGACCAGGCCGGGCTCGTCGACCTCGGTCGTCGCATCGCGATGGAGGGACTGCCAGAACGCAAGCTTCCCTCCTGCGACAGCTGCCACGGCCGCGGCGCAGAAGCGGCGCGCTATCCCTATCTGGCGGGTCAGCCGGCGTGGTACACCGCGACCCATCTCGAGCTCTGGCGCGACGACAAGCGCGGCGGGACTGCCGACGCGCATCTGATGGACAAGATCGCCATCCACCTGACGGACGAGCAGATTGCGGCGGTTTCCGCCTGGTATGCCTCGCTGCCGGCTGGACGGTAGGCTCGGCGCTTCTTCGGACGGTCGTGCCTCACCGGGCTGACGCTGACGGCGTTGGAGGCAGCTCTCGTCATAACTGAACCAGCCGGCCGCCGCGCAGCCGGAGCGTCCTGTCGACGGTGCCGTCCGGCAGCGCCGCATGGGTGGCGAGGATCACGGTGCGGCCGGCGGTCGCCGGGCCGAGGTCCCTGAAGAAGGCGAGCTCGGTCTCGCGGTCGAGACCGCTGGTCGGCTCGTCGAGGGCGATGATGGCGGCCGGGGACAGCAGCGTCCGCGCGAGGCAGAGGCGCCGTGCCTGCCCTGCCGACAGCGTCTTGCCGGCCTCGCCGAGCAGCGTGTCGAGCCCGCCCGGAAGGCTGCGCACGAACGTGTCCAGCCGCGCACGCTCGAGTGATTCCCACAAAGCGCCCTCTCCGGCATCGGCCCGGCCGATCTGCAGGTTGTCGCGGATGCTGCCGATGAACACCGGGGCGTTCTGCTCGAGGAGCGCGACGCGGGTGTGCAGCGCTGCCTGCGCCGTGCGGCGAATGTCGCAGCCCGCGACGAGCACCGATCCCTTCTGCGGATCGGCCAGCCGGAGGAGCAGCGCCAGAAGCGTCGACTTGCCGCTGCCGCTCTCGCCGACGATGGCGACGCGGCTGCCGGCCTCGACGCTGAGGCAGAGCCCATCGAGCACCGGTCTGTCCGGATCATGGCCATAGACGACGCCGACGAAGGCGAAGCCGGCGCCCGGCGGGAGCGGCTGCGGCGCTGCCTCGTCCTGCACGGCGGGCACGGCGGTGCCAAGCGCCCGGAGCCTTTCGGCCGCGGCCGCCGCGATAGCGAGCTGGCCGATGCTGCGCACGATCGATGCTGGCGCCTCGAAGCTGCCGAGCACCGCCAGCAGCAGGCCGACCAGCAGCGGCCCGCCGATCGCACCGTCGCGGAGCGCGTCGATGCCGGCGAAGAGGACGCCGAGCAAGGCGATGGCCGCAAGGAGCTGCACCGCGACGGCGGCAGCGGCCGAAGCGCCGGCGAGCCTTCGCCGCGCCACCCCCATGCGCCGTGCCGCCGCGCCGAGCCCGGCCTCGGCCTCGGCGAGGCGACCGAAAGCGAGGAGATCGGCGTGGCCCTCGATTCCGTCGAGAACACAGCAGCGTGCCTCGGCCGAGGCGGCGATCGCTTGCGCCCCGACCTTTCGGCCGGCGGCGACGAGGAGGGCGGGCACCAGCACGGCTGCTGCCGTCGTGCTGGCGGCGTAGACCATGCCGGCGACGGGCAGAAAGGCGAAGAGCACGCAGGCGAGCCCGGCGCCGAGCACCAGTCCCGTCACCATCGGCCCGACGGCGACGAGGAAGGCGCTGTCGAGGGCGTCGACGTCGGCGGTGAGGCGCGAGACCCGATCGCCGTGGCGCAGGCCGCGCACGTCCGACAGCCCTTCCGGCAACAGCCCTGCGAACAGCCAGGCCCGGATGTCGGCCAGCACCCGAAGGGTCGCGTCGTGCCCGATCAGCTTCTCGCCGTAGCGGGACGAGATCCGCAGGAGCGAAAGGCCACGGATCGCCGAGGACGGCCCGAACAGGTTGAAGGCGGCGGCGGCCGTCGTCAGGGCCGCGCCAGTGAGGAACCAGCCGGAAATGCCGAGGAGTGCCGCGCCCGCGGCGAGGGTCGCGAGCGACAGCAGAAGGGCTGCGAGAAATCGCGGGGCATGGCGCTGGAACAGCGGGCGGAAGAACCAGAGCGCACTCATGCCGCGCCCTCCAGCAGGCCGGTCGTGTCCACTGTCGGCTCGGGAAACAGGCGGCCCTCGGCAAGACGGACCGCGCGGTGCATCCGGCGGGCGACTGCGGCGGAATGGGTGGCGACGATCATCGTGCGCCCGGCCGCGAACGTCGCCAGTCCGCCGAGAACATCCGCCTCGGTCTCCGCATCGAGATGGGCGGTCGGTTCGTCGAGGAGGATCAGCCCGGGCTGCCGGAGGTAGAGGCGGGCCAGCGCGACGCGGTGCGCCTCCCCGCCGGACAGGCCCAGACCACCCTCCCCCACCGGCGTGTAGAGGCCCAGCGGCAGCTTCTCGGCAAAGCCGAGGACGCCGGCCCGCCGGGCAGCGGCGCGGACCTCCACCATGCCGGCTTCCCTTGCGCCGAGGCGGATGTTGTCGGCGATGGTGCCGTGGAACAGCCGCGGCCGCTGACCGATGAAGGCGACGCGCGCCCGGAACGCCGTCTCGTCGAGGTCGGCCGGCGCCACGCCGTCGATCCGGATCGTGCCCTCGGATTCTCGCAGGCGAGCGATCGCCTCCAGCAAGGTGGACTTGCCGCTGCCGCTCGGGCCGAGGACGGCGAGGTGCAGCCCGGCGGGGACGGTGAGATCGGCCGAGTGCAGCACGGTCCGGCCGCTGCCGGGCGTGCGCAAGGTAAGGCCGCTGATCTCCAGCGCCGCGCCGCCGCCCCGGCGGGAAGGTGCCAGCGCCACCGCGTTCCCGGCGACCGGCCGGGCTGAGGTTCCGATCGCCGGCAAGGCGCCAAGATGGGTGGCGATCTCGGCGACGGCCGCCTTGGCGCGGGCCCGGTCGTGATAGTGCGCGGCAAGGAGGCGGAGCGGCTGGTAGACCTCCGGCGCCATCAGAAGGCAGAACAGCCCGGCCTCGAGGCTAAGCGGCGCGACCCTGAGGTCGACGAAGCCGAGATAGCTGAGCCCGACATAGAGCGCGACGCCGGCAACGCCGAGGGCGGCGAAGAACTCGAGTACCGCCGAGGACAGGAAGGCGATCCTGAGGACGCCGAGCGTGCGCTGGCGCAACGCGTCGGTCGCCTCGCGCATCGCCGCGGCCTCGATCGCGGTCCGGCCGAACAGTTTCAGCGTGACGAGGCCGCGGAGCCGGTCGGCGAAATAGCCGGAGAGCCGCGTCAGGGCGCCGGCCTGCGCGTCGGTCGCCGCCTGGGCTCCCCATCCGACGAGGGCCATAAACAGCGGGATGAGCGGTGCGGTGAGAAGGAAGAGCAGGCCGACGAAGGCATCGACCGGCAGGACGACGGCGGCGAAGGCGAGCGGCAGCACGGAGGCCTGCACCATGGCCGGAAGATAGCGCGCGAAGAAGCCGTCGAGCGCCTCGACCTGATCGATGATCGCCGCCGACAGGGCGCCGGAGGAGCGCGCCGCCGTCCAGTCAGGACGTCGCGCCAGGAGCTCGGCGAAGAGGCTTTCGCGCACCGCCAGCTTGATGCGTTCGCTGGCCGCGATGCCCGCCCGCTCGGCGGCAAAGGCGAGCAGCGCGCGCGCCGCGAGAAGTCCGCCAATGCCGGCGATCGCGGGCAGCAGCGTCGCCAACGGGGCGTTGCCGACGATCGCGCGATCGAGCACGGAGGCGAGCAGCATCGCCTGCCCCATCAGCGCGACGCCGCCGGCGAGCGGGGCGGCCATGGCCAGCGTCAGCGCGAAGCCGCCCTGGCGCCGCAGGCCCATCATCCAGGCGGTCTCGGCCTTCGCCGCGGCGCGCCGGTGTTCATCTGTCGGATCATCCATGCCGGGAGGGTTAGCGCGATGCCCGGCGACCGGCCTTGATCCAGATCAAGGCGGAGCGGGCCGGCACCACGTAGGCAGGCTGGAAACCGGCGCGTGCCGGCCAGCAAGGCGGACCCCTTCATGATCGACTTCACGGTCGTTGACCTATCGCGGCTGCAGTTCGCAGCGACGGCCATGTACCATTTCATCTTCCCGCCGCTGACCATCGGCCTCTCCTTCATGATCGCCATCATGGAGAGCGTCTACGTGATGACCGGCCGCGACGTCTGGCGGCGGATGACGATGTTCTGGGGCACCCTGTTCGGCATCAACTTCGCCATGGGCGTCGCCACCGGCATCGTCATGGAATTCCAGTTCGGCATGAACTGGAGCTATTACAGCCATTATGTCGGCGACGTCTTCGGGGCGCCGCTGGCGATCGAGGGGCTGATGGCCTTCTTCCTTGAGGCGACGTTCATCGGCCTGTTCTTCTTCGGCTGGGACCGCCTCAGCCGCGTCGGGCACCTCGTGGTCACCTGGCTGGTGGCGCTGGGCGCCAACTTCTCGGCGCTGTGGATCCTGATCGCCAATGGCTGGATGCAGAACCCGGTCGGCTCGGTGTTCAACCCGGACACCATGCGGATGGAGGTGACCGACTTCATGGCGGTGATCTTCAACCCGGTGGCGCAAGCGAAGTTCGTCCACACCGTCAGCGCCGGCTACGTCACCGGGGCGATCTTCGTCATCTCGATCAGCGCCTTCTTCCTGCTGCGCGACCGGCATTCCGAGTTCGCCCGGCGCTCGATGGCGGTGGCCGCGAGCTTCGGCCTCGCCGCCTCGCTGTCGGTCGTCGTCCTCGGCGACGAGAGCGGCTACGTCGCGACCGAGCACCAGAAGATGAAGATCGCCGCGATGGAGGCGATGTGGGAAACCGAACCGGCGCCCGCGGGCATCAGCGTCTTCGCCATCCCCGGCGACAAGGCGAACGGCTTTGAACTGAAGATCCCATACGTCCTCGGCCTGATCACCACGCGCTCGCTGTCGACCGAACTGCCGGGCATCCTGCCGCTGGTGGAACATGCCGCGGGCCGCATCCGCAACGGCGTCAAGGCGTATGCCGCGCTGCAGCTGATCCGCGCCGACGGCACCAATGCCGAGGCGCGCGCCGCCTTCGCCGAGACGTGGCACGACCTCGGCTATGCGCTGCTGCTGAAGCGCTACGTCGACGACGTGACGCTCGCGACCGACGAGCAGATCCGCACCGCCGCCTTCGACACGGTGCCGAACGTGCCGGTGCTGTTCTGGAGCTTCCGCATCATGGTGGCGGTCGGCCTGTATCTCATCGCCTTCTTCGTCGCCGCCTTCGTCATCGTCTCGCGCCACCGCATCGAGCGCAGCTGCACCTTCCTGAAGATCGCGCTCTACAGCCTGCCGGTGCCGTGGATCGCCATCGAGCTCGGCTGGCTTGTCGCCGAATACGGCCGCCAGCCCTGGGTGGTGGAGGGCGTGCTGCCGACCTTCTACGCCGCCTCGGGCCTGACGATCACCGACCTTGCCATCAGCCTCGGCTTCTTCCTGACGCTCTACACGACGCTGGCGATCGTCGCGGTCTGGCTGATGGTGCGGGTGGTGAAGCTTGGTCCGGTCGACCGTCCCGGAGTGATTGACGGCCTAGGCGTGCTCGGCGGCAGCGGCGGCATGGCAGGCCTTCCCGCGGGCGCCGCAGCCCATCCCGACCGCTGACCGGCTTCCAGGCATCAGGAGTTCTCGATATGACCCACCTTCCCCTCGACTACGACACGCTGCGGTTGATCTGGTGGACGCTGCTCGGCGTCCTGCTCATCGGCTTTGCCATCATGGGCGGCTACGACCTCGGCGTCGGCGCGCTGCTGCCCTTCGCGGCCCGCACCGAGGCCGAGCGGCGGCAGGCGATCAACCTGATCGGCCCGACCTGGGAGGGCAACCAGGTCTGGCTGATCCTCGGCGGCGGGGCGATCTTCGCCGCCTGGCCGGCGCTCTACGCCGCCTCCTTCTCGGGCTTCTACCTGGCGATGATCGCCATCCTCCTGGCGCTGATCCTGCGCCCCGTCGGCTTCAAGTTCCGCGGCAAGATCCACAACGCCACCTGGCGGAGCGTCTGGGACTGGGCCCTGTTCATCGGCGGCTTCGTGCCGGCGCTGATCTTCGGCGTCGCGGTCGGCAACCTCCTGGTCGGCGTGCCCTTCGCGATCGATGCGACCATGCGGACATCCTACCAGGGCAGCTTCTTCGGCCTCCTGACGCCGTTCCCGCTGATCGCCGGCCTTCTCAGCGTCGCCATGCTGGTAACGCACGGGGCGGTGATGCTGGCGGCGCGGTGTCCGGGTCCCGTGGCGGTTCGCGCGGCGACCTACGGGCGGTATGCGGCGCTGGCGGCTGTGTCGCTGTTCGCCCTCGCCGGGCTCTGGGTGGCTTTCGGCATGGACGGCTTCCGCATCGCCAGCGCGCATGTCGACGGTGGACCGTCCAATCCACTGACGAAGACCGTGGTGCTCGCCGCCGGTGCCTGGCTCGACAACTTCGCGGCGCATCCCTGGATGATCGTCGCCCCGATGTTCGGCCTGGTTGGCCCGGTCGTCGCCTATTCAGGCTTCGGCAAGGGCGACTGGCGGACCGCACTGGCGGGATCGTCGCTGGCGATCTTCGGCATCATCGCCACCGCCGGCGTATCGCTCTTCCCGTTCCTGATGCCCTCGACGGTCGATCCGGCGATGAGCCTGACGGTCTGGGACGCCTCGTCCAGCCATTTGACGCTCTTCATCATGCTGATCGCCACGGTCTTCTTCCTGCCGATCATCCTCGCCTACACCAGCTGGGTCTACTGGGTCATGCGCGGCCCGGTGACGGCGGACAGCATCGGCAAAAACCCCAACGCCTACTGATCCTGGTCGAGGAAAGACACGTAAGGAACTGATGAAATGTGGTATTTCTCCTGGATCCTCGGCGTTGGCCTCGCTTGCGCCTTCGCCATCATCAACGCCATGTGGTTCGAGATGCGCGAGGACCTGCGGCTGTCAGCGCTCCCCGAAACATCGGGGCATCGGGCCGCGCCAAGCCCCTGACGGCAGGCGCGACCCGGGCATTGAAGAAGGCGGCACCCGGGGGGATGCCGCCTTCTTTCTCGTTTGCGTGCGACAGTCGCTTATTGCGGGATCTCGACGTGACCGCCGAACCCGAAACGCATCGCCGACAGGAGCCGGTCGCCATAGGTCGAATCGACCCGGCTGCGGTATCGCTCGAAGAGGGCCGCGGTCAGAACGTTGGCGGGCACCGACTCTTCCATCGCCGCCTCGATCGTCCAGCGCCCCTCGCCGGAATCGGCGACGCTGCCGCTGTAGCCCTCCAGCTTGCGGTCACCGACGAGTGCGGTCGCGGTAAGGTCCAGCAGCCAGGACGAGATCACGCTGCCGCGGCGCCAGACCTCGGCAATATCGGGCAGGTCGAGCTGGAAGCGCTCTTCCTCGGGAAGATTGGTGGAAGCCTTCGAGTTGAGGATGTCGAAGCCCTCGGCATAGGCCTGCATCAGGCCGTACTCGATGCCGTTGTGGACCATCTTGACGAAATGGCCGGCCCCGGCAGGACCGGCATGGATGTAGCCGCGCTCGGCCCGGTCGTCGGCGGGATCCCGGCCGGCGGTCCTGACGACGTCGCCATAGCCCGGCGCCAGGGTGTCGAAGATCGGATCGAGGAACCGCACCGTGTCGGCGTCGCCGCCGATCATCATGCAGTAGCCGCGCTCGAGCCCCCAGACGCCGCCCGACGTGCCGACGTCGACGTACCGGACGCCCTTCTCGGCACATTCCCGGGCGCGGCGAATGTCGTCCTTGTAGAAGCTGTTGCCGCCGTCGATGATGATGTCGCCAGCCTCCGCCTTCGCCAGGATGTCCTGGACCGTGCTCTCGGTCGGCACGCCTGCCGGCAGCATCACCCAGAAGATCCGCGGGCCTTGCAGCTTACCCGCGGCGTCGGAAAGGCTGTTGGCGCCGATGGCGCCTTCCGAGGCGAGCGCAGCGACCGCGTCCGGATTGCGGTCGAAGACGACCACGCTGTGATGGCCGCGCATGAGGCGGCGAACGATGTTGCCACCCATCCGGCCGAGGCCGATCATTGCAAGCTGCATGGAAGTCTCCGGTATCCTGATGCCTCGGCATTTCCGGGGCCTGCCCGGATCGGGGCGCAGCCGCAGTGCCGTCCGACAGGAACTAGGCTCGCCCGTCCTGCTCGCAAGTGCGAAGGCCCGCATGCCGCAAGCAAGGCCACGGCCGCGCTGGCCACACGCGGCACGGCGCGCTGCCGTGTGCCGGGCGGATCGGTCGCAGCGTCGGACTGTCTTCCAGCGCTCCCGCCAGTCGACAATCCCCTTGCTCCATGCAATGGACGATCATGCAGTTCTGGCGGGCGATAGCGGGCGACAGATCATCGGGTGGTGCGCTGTGCGCTCTCCTGATGCTGACGCTTGTCTTCCAGGTCCTCCTGTCGACCGCGGCGATGGCGGCGATGGCGGGCCCCGGCGCGATCATCTGCACCGCGGCGCCGGACGGGACGCACCGCTCGACCACCCCCGACCATATTCCGGAATGCGCCTGCGGCCTCCTCTGCCAGGCCGGCATGGCCGTGCCCTCAGCCCTTGCGGCGTCCGATGCCCCCTCGCTGCCGATCCGCTTTGCCGACCGCGTCGAACGCGTCGCAGAGGCGCCGGTCCCGGCACGCGAGCCGCGCACCGACAGCCGACGACAGGCGCGCGCGCCGCCCGCGGCCCCTCTCCAAAGCTGATCCACCGCGGGGGCATGTCCTCCGCTGCTTTGGTTGACGGCGTCTTCCGAGTGCACCCGATCCTGCGGGACCGGTGCCGGGGGACGCACGGGACAGAGATTTCGAGATGACCAACCTCTTCACCGCGGCGCCGCGTGCCGTGCCGATCCTTGCCGTCGATACCTATCGCGCGATCTGGCGCTGGCATTTCTATGCCGGCCTGATGGCGGTTCCCTTCATGATTCTCCTGGCCGTGACCGGCTCGCTCTATCTCTTCCGCGACGAGATCGACGGCAGCCTCTTCGCCTATCGCAACGTCGTGGCGGCGGAGGGCGTGTCGCTGCCGGAGAGCGAGATCGCCGCCCGCGCGCTCGCAGCCGTGCCCGGCGGGACGCTGACGGCGTTCCGCGATCCCGGCAGCGCGACGACTTCCGCCCGGGTGACGCTGTCGACCGCGGCGGGGCCGGCCTACGCCTTCGTCGACCCCCATACCGGAACCGTCCTCGACGTCGTCGTGAAGAGACAGGAGTTCAACGAGGTGGTGCGCAAGCTGCACAGCCTCGAATATGTCGGGGAATACGCCAACCGGGTCATCGAGGCGATGGCGGGTTTTGCCATCATCCTCGTCGTGTCCGGCCTCTATCTCTGGTGGCCGCGGCGGCAGAGCGGCGGCGTCGTGACGGTGCGGGGAACGCCGTCGAAGCGGGTGTTCTGGCGCGACACCCATGCGGTCACCGGCGCATTCGCCGGCCTCTTCATCGCCTTCCTCGCGCTGTCCGGCCTGCCATGGTCGTCGTTCTGGGGCGGCACGCTGACCCGGATCGCGGTGGCCACCGGCACCAGCTATCCCGCCGCGCTCTGGGACAACGTGCCGGTATCGGGCGAACACGCCGACCATGCGCTCGCCAAGGTCGGCTGGACGATGGAGGCCTCGCCGATGCCGATCTCCGGCAAGGATATGTCCGGCAAGGATATGCCCGGGATGGATATGCCTGGGATGGACATGCCCGGGATGGACATGGCGAAAGCGCCGATCGGCCTCGACCGCGCGGTGCAGGCAGCGCGGGGGCTCGGCATCTCGCCGGGCTTCGAGATGACGGTGCCGGCCGACGCATCTGGCGTCTACACCGCCGCGATCTTTCCGGACGACCTCGGCAAGGTGCGGACCATCCACCTCGACCAGTACAGCGGCAGCCCGCTCGTCGACGTCGGCTACAAGGATTACGGCGCTGTGGCCAAGCTGACCGAGCTTGGGATCAACATCCACATGGGCCAGGAATTCGGCCTCGCCAACCAGCTGCTGATGCTGGCGACGTGCCTGTCGATCATCCTGATGTCGGTGGCGGCGGTCGTGATGTGGCTGAAGCGGCGGCCTTCCGGGCGCATGGGCGTGCCGCCCTATCCGACCAGCCGCAAGGTCTACGGCGCGCTCTGGGCGATGGCGCTGGCCTTCGGCGTGCTGTTTCCGCTGAGCGGCCTGTTGATCCTCGCGATGCTGGCTTTCGATCTCCTCGTCGTCCGGAATGTCCCGGCCTTGCGGCGCGTGATGTCCTGAGCTTTCGGCGGCGCGGGGACGCTCGCGCCGCTTAAATCCGCCAGCGTGCGAATTTCGGCGGCGACAGGCGGAAAGGTTCGGTTTCAGCCGCCCGGAAAGGCCGGGTCCGGCTGGCCGTCGCGCGGGGCGAGGATCGCCTCGATCGCCGGCAGCGGGACGCCCGGCGCCTTCGACGGCCAGAGCGGCGTGCGGTCCTTATCGACCACCGCGGCGCGAACGCCCTCGTGGAAGTCCGGCGCGCCGAGGCAGAAGCAAGCGGCGCGGTACTCGCGGACGAGGCATTCCTCGAGTGTCGCCGGCGCTGCACCGAGTCGAAGCAGCGCCGCGGTCAAGGTGAGCGAGAACGGCGAAGCGCCGTCGATGGAAGCCGCGGTCGCCTTGGCGAAAGCTGCATTGGGATCGCCGGAGGGGACTGCCGAGAGCGCCGTCCGGATCGCCGCGACATCGGGCTCCGCGAAAACCCGCCGGATGAAATCGCCATGGCGGCCAAAGATGTCGGGCTCGGACGTCGAGGCCATCCCGGCGATCAGCGCAGACACGTCCGCAGGGGTGAGGCCGGCGGCGGGCGTCCCGGTCAGCGCCTTCAGAAGATCGGAGAGCGCTGCCGACGGCACGAAATGGTCCGCCACACCTGCTGCCAGCATGTCGCCGGGCCCGATCGGCTGGCCGGTCAGCGCGAGGTAGTGGCCGATGTCCTTCGGCAGCCGCGGCAGCAGGAAGCTCGCGCCGACGTCGGGCAGGAAGCCGATGCCGACCTCCGGCATCGCAAAGCGGACCTTCTCGGTGACGACGCGGTGCTTCAGGTGCATTGCGAGGCCCGCGCCGCCGCCCATGACGATGCCGTCCATCAGGGCAACGACCGGCTTTTCTGCAGCGGCAAGCCGGGAGACGAGCTCGTATTCCTCCCGCCAGAAGGCTTCTGCGACACCGTCACCGGACTTGCCGCTCTCGGCGCACGCGCGGATGTCGCCGCCGGCGCAGAAGGCGCGCCCCTCCACCGCCGCGAGCACGACCAGCCCGATCGCGGGATCGGCGAGGAAGGCGTCGAGCGCCCGCCGGATGAGGCGCACCATCGGCAGCGTTAGCGCGTTCATCGCCTTCGGCCGGTTGAGGCGGATGATGCCGGCGGCGCCGGCGCGCTCAGCTAGGACAAGCGGTTGAATGAGCGACATGCCTAGCTTCCGGTCAGGCCGCGAGGATCATTGC
The DNA here is from genome assembly GCF_055730125.2 of Mesocryomonas fontinalis. Taxonomy (NCBI): domain Bacteria; kingdom Pseudomonadati; phylum Pseudomonadota; class Alphaproteobacteria; order Hyphomicrobiales; family Aurantimonadaceae; genus Mesocryomonas; species Mesocryomonas fontinalis. The sequence goes on from NZ_JBUZWG020000002.1 coordinate 151,000, forward strand.
GGCCGCCTTTTCGGCGATCATGATGGTCGGCGAGTTGGTGTTGCCGGAGACGATCGTTGGCATCACCGAAGCGTCGGCGACGCGCAGGCCGCGGACACCGCGAACCCGCAGCTCGGGATCGACGACGCTCGCGGCATCGGCACCCATGCGGCAGGTGCCGACGGGGTGGAAGATCGTCGTGCCGATGAGGCCGGCCGCCTCCGCCAGCTCGGCCTCGGTCTCGTAGCGCGGGCCCGGCTTGAACTCCTCCGGCCGGTAGGGCCGCAAGGCCGGCTGGCCGACGATCTGCCGGGTGATGCGGATGGAATCGGCGGCGACGCGGCGGTCGGTCTCGCTGGAGAGGTAGTTCGGCCGGATCGAGGGCTGTCGCCGGTGGTCGGGGCTCTCGATGTGGACGGTGCCGCGGCTCTCCGGGCGCAGATTGCAGACGCTGGCGGTAAAGGCCGGAAAGGCATGCACCGGCTCGCCGAACTTCTCGAGGCTGAGCGGCTGCACGTGGTATTGGAGGTTCGCGGTATCGAACGAGCTGTCGGAGCGGGTGAAGATGCCGAGCTGGCTCGGTGCCATCGACATCGGGCCGGAGCGGCGGACGAGATATTCGAGCCCGATCATCGCCTTGCCGAAGAGGTTCGTCGCCTTCTCGTTGAGGGTCGGGATGCCCGTGACCTTGTAGGCGCAGCGCAGCTGTAGATGGTCCTGCAGGTTTTCGCCAACCGCCGGACGGGCGAGCAGGGTGTCGACGCCGGCTTCCGCCAGCACCGCCGGGTTGCCGATTCCGGAGAGCTCCAGCAGCTGTGGCGAACCGATGGCGCCGGCCGACAGCACCACCTCGCGGCGGCAGCGCACCGTGTGGACGGTGCCGCCCTGCTCGAAGCTGACGGCCTCGACGCGGCGCTCCTCGCCCTCCCCGCCAATGACCAGGCGGCGCACATGCGCGGAGGTCGCGACGGTGAGATTGGGACGCCCCTTCGCCGGGCGCAGGAAGGCCTTGACGGTGTTCCAGCGAAAACCGTTCCGCTGGTTGACCTTGAAGTAGGAGGACCCCTCGTTGTCGCCGCGGTTGAAATCCTCGACCGGGGGAATGCCGTACTCCTCGGCGGCACTGCGAAAAGCCTCCAGCACGTCCCAGCGCAGCCGCTGCGCCTCGACGCGCCATTCGCCCCCGGCGCCGTGCATTTCGTCGGCCCCGGCGAAATAGTCCTCCGACCGCTTGAAGAAGGGCAGCACGTCGTCCCAGGCCCAGCCGGTGCAGCCGGATTGCCGCCAGAGGTCGTAGTCGCGGGCCTGGCCGCGCATGTAGATCATGCCGTTGATCGACGAGCAGCCGCCGAGCACCTTGCCGCGCGGATAGCCGAGCGCCCTGCCCCCGAGCCCGGCTTCCGGTGCGGTGGTGAAGCACCAGTCGGTGCGCGGATTGCCGATACAGAAGAGATAGCCGACCGGGATGTGGATCCAGGGATGGTTGTCGCGCCCGCCGGCTTCCAGCAGGAGGACGGTGTGGCGTCCCTCGGCCGAGAGACGGTTGGCGAGCGTGCAGCCCGCGCTGCCGCCCCCGACGACGATGTAGTCGTATTCGCCTTGCATGCATCCTCCCGGCGCCGCGTTGGCCGCGTGTCGCAGTGACCGTTGTAGCCGCTGACGGCGCGCGCGCAAAGCATCCGAAAGTCACGGGCCGGAGGCTTAAACTCTCGGCGGCGACCGGTGTCAGCCGTCAGGCGACCGGGAAATCCAGCATCAGGCCGTCATGGCCCGGCCGGACGTGCGCCGGGAGTTCGGCGCAGAGCGTCTGGTAGTCGAGCGGCGTGTGCATGTGCGTCAACGTCGCCCACGGCACGCCGAAGCGTTCGATCCAGCCAAGCGATTGTGCAAGCGTTAGATGGCTGGGATGGTGACGGTGCTGGAGCGCGCCGATGACGAGGTGCTCGGCGCCGGTGATCGCCGCAATGGCGTCGTCCGGGAAGTCGCTGACGTCGCTGCAATAGGCGACGGGGCCGATGCGGAAGCCGAGCGAATGGATCCGGCCGTGGACCTGGCGAAACGGGCGAAGCACCACGGCGCCGCCTGGCCCGTCGATCGCGAACGCCTCTCCGGCGATAATCCGCCGGTGCTCGGCGATCGGCTCGTAGGAGCTGCCGGGCGGTGTCTCATAGCAATAGCCGAAAGCCTCGAGCAGCCGCGCATGCGTCTCGTCGTCGGAGAAGACCGCGATGCGCCGGCGCTCGGTGTCGAGGGCGTAGCCGCGCAGGTCGTCCAGCCCGTGGATATGGTCGGCATGCGGGTGGGTGATGACCGCGGCGTCGATGCGCAAAACCTCGGCCGACAGCATCTGCTCGCGAAAATCCGGACCGCAGTCGATCACCACCGTCGTGGTGCCCTCGCCCGTAATGCGCTGCACGAGGGCGGCGCAGCGGCGGCGGCGGTTACGCGGCTCCTGCGGGTCGCAGGCGCCCCAGTCGCCGTTGATCCGCGGCGTGCCGGGCGAGGAGCCACAGCCGAGCACGGTCAGGCGCAGCGTCGCGCTCACGCAGCCGCGCTCCGCGGGTCCGGCACCTTTGCGAACAGCTTGAAGAAGTTGTCGGAGGTGGCCGCGGCGATCCCCGCGAGGTCGACGCCCTTCACCCCGGCCAGCACCTCTGCGGTGTGGCGGACATAGGCCGGCTGGTTGCGCTTGCCGCGGAACGGCGGCGGCGCGAGATAGGGCGCATCGGTCTCGACCAGCAGCCGCTCCATCGGGACATCGGCGGCGATGGCGCGGATTTCGGTCGATTTCGGGAAGGCGAGGATGCCGGAGAACGAGATGTGGCCGCCGAGCGTCAGCGCCGTCTCCGCAAGCGCCCGGCCGGCCGAGAAGCAGTGCAGGATGAATGGAAACGCGCCGTTGGCGCTCTCGTCCTTCAGGATGGCCGCCATGTCGTCGTCGGACTGGCGGGAATGGATCACCAGCGGCAGCCCGGTCTCGCGCGCCGCCGCGATGTGTCGGCGGAACACCGCGGCCTGCAGATCGTGCGGGGCGCTGTCGTGGAAGTAGTCGAGCCCCGCCTCGCCGATGGCGACGATCTTCGGGTGCTGGCTGAGGCGCACCAGTTCCTCGGTCGAGACGTCCGGCTCCTCGCCGGCGTTGACCGGGTGGGTGCCGACCGAGGCGTAGACGTTGGCATAGGCGTCGGTCAGCGCCGTCAGCCGCTCGAGGCGGCTGACATAGGTCGAGATCGTCACCATCAGCCCGACGCCGTTCTCGGCGGCGTTCGCGACGAGCTGGCTGCGCTCGGCCTCGAAATCGGGGAAGTCGAGATGGCAGTGGCTGTCGACGAGGAAGAGGTCCCGCATCAGGCCTCCGGCTCGACGTAGCGCGGGAAGATCGCGGCCGGCGCCGGCATGTCGCGGCCGGAGACCAGCGCCGCATCCGGCACCAGCTCGTTGAAGCTCCGCTCGTCCGCGCCGACGCCGAGGATGTCGAGGAGCTTTGCCATCGAGCCCGGCATCACCGGCTGGAGCAGGATCGCGACGCGGCGGAGCGTCTCGGCGGTGACGAAGAGCACCGTCGCCATGCGGGCGGGATCGCTCTTGCGCAGCGCCCACGGCTCCTGTCCGGCGAAGTAGCGGTTGGCCTCGGACACGACGGCGACGATCGGCGCCAGCATCGCGTGCATCTCCTGTCGGTCGATCGCCTCGCGCGCCTTCACGAGCAGCGACGCGCTCGCCGTCAGCATGGCCTCGTCCTCGGCAGTGAAGGCGCCGGGCACCGGCACCTTGGCCTCGCAGTGCTTGTTGATCATCGACAGCGAACGCTGCGCGAGATTGCCGAGGTCGTTGGCGAGTTCGGAGTTCGTGCGGTTGACGATCGCCTCGTGCGAGTAGTTGCCGTCCTGGCCGAAAGGCACCTCGCGCAGGAAGAAGTAGCGGAACGGGTCGAGCCCGTAAGCCTCGATCAGCGCTAGCGGGTCGACGACGTTGCCGACCGACTTCGACATCTTCTCCCCGCGGTTGAAGACGAAGCCGTGCGCGAAGACGCGCTTCGGCAGCGGCAGGCCCGCGGACATCAGGAAGGCCGGCCAGTAGACCGCATGGAAGCGAACAATGTCCTTGCCGATGATGTGGAGATCGGCCGGCCAGAAGGCGCTGCGTTCGCCTTCTCCAGGGTAGCCGGTGGCGGTGAGGTAGTTGGTCAGGGCGTCGACCCAGACGTACATCACGTGCTTCTCGTCGCCCGGCACCGGGATGCCCCAGTCGAAGGTGGTGCGCGAGACCGAGAGATCGCGCAGGCCCGACTTGACGAAGGACATCACCTCGTTGCGCCGCTCGGACGGGCCGATGAAGGCGGGATTTTCCTCGTAGTGCTTCAGCAGCCGGTCCTGGAAGGCCGAGAGGCGGAAGAAGTAGCTCTCCTCCTCGACCCAGGTCACCGGCGTGCCTTGCGGGCTGAAGCGGCCGCCATCCTCGCGGACGGTGGTCTCGTCCTCGGCGTAATAGGCCTCGTCTCGGACCGAGTACCAGCCGGCGTAGCTGTCCTTGTAGATGTCGCCGGCATCCTGCATGCGCTTCCAGATCGCCTGGCTGGCGGCATGATGGCGCGGCTCGGTGGTGCGGATGAAGTCGTCGTTCGACGCGCCGACGGCCTGCCCCATGCGCTGGAACTCCGCGGCGTTGCGGTCGGCCAGGGCCTTGACCTCGACGCCCTCGTTGCGCGCCGTCTGCAGCATCTTCATGCCGTGCTCGTCGGTGCCGGTGAGGAACATCACGTCATAGCCGTCGAGCCGCTTGAAGCGCGCGACGACGTCGGTCGCCACCAGCTCGTAGGCATGGCCGATGTGCGGCTTGCCATTGGGATAGGAGATGGCGGTGGTGAGGTAATAGCGTTCGGCCATCGTGTCTTCTTGCGGTCGGCTGCGGGATGATTGCCAGCGTCATAGGCCATCGCGCCGCCCGCCTCAATCGACAAAGCAGGCCGCTGGCCTTGGCCATCATCGTGGCGAGCATGGTGGCCAGCATCGTGGCCAGCAACTTGGATGGATGGCCGGCAGCCGGCGCGCTTCAGCCCGGACGCCCGGCCCGCAGCGCGAAGAGCTTGTCGAAGAAGGTCAGGAGCAGCTGCTTGCGGTCGAGATTGTAGGCAAGGCCCTCCCGCAGCCGGTCGTGCTCGCTGGCCCAGAGCGCGGCCTGCCGGCTCGCCAGTGCGACCTCGCCTTTCGCCAGCCGGCCCTCGGCCTCCTCGGCGAGGTGCTTGAACGCGGCCGCCAGCGTCAGCTCGAAGGCGGTCTCGCGGCCCTTCTGGGTCAAAGCGTCGGCGAGTGCATGGATGTCCGACCAGACCGGCGCGGGCGCTGCGAGAACGCGGCGAAGGTGCACCTCGAGCTCCAGCCCGCCGCTGGCGATCAGCGAGACGGCGGTGCGGACGCTGCCGTCGGAGAGGCCGATCGCCGCCGTCAGTTCGTCGTCGCCGAGCCCGAGCGGCATGGTCGACAGAGTCGCGGCCATGTCGTCCTCGCCGAGCGGGTCGAATCTCAGCACCCGGCAGCGCGAGCGGATGGTGGGCAGCAGTCGTCCCGGCAGATGGTTGGTGATGAGGAAGATCGAGCGCTCGGGTGGTTCCTCAAGGATCTTCAGCAAGGCATTGGCCGCATTGCGGTTCATGTCATCTGCGGGATCGATGATCGCGATTCGCCACTGCCGGGCGGAGGTGGTCGTCCGGAAGAACCGGTTGAGCTTGCGGATTTCCTCGACGGTGATCTGGGTCTTGAAGCCGGTGCCCTTGTCGTTGGCGGGCCGGGTGATGTGGACGAGGTTCGGATGACTGCCGCCGGCGATCTGGCGGACGACCGGATTGTCGGGATCGCTTGCCGGCCCCTCGTCCTCGGCCTCGTCAACGACGGTCAGAAGGCGTCGGGCGAAGGCGAAGGCGGCCGTCGCCTTGCCGATGCCGCGCGGGCCCTGCAGTAGCCAGGCATGGTGCAGGCGACCGCTGCGGTGCGCCTCGACCAGCTGCCGCCAGGCCATGACATGGCCGTGCAGGTCGTAGCTCGCCACCGGTGCCGCGATGCCGGGAATGCTGTCGTGTTCTTCCGTCGCCTCGACGTCGCTCATGCCGACGCCTCACCGAGGGTCGGTGCGGCCGGGCTTTTATCAGCGCTCGCGCGCCCGACGCGGGCCAGCCGGTGGCGCTCGACGCCATCGAGCACCAGGAATGCGATCTCGCGGGCGATCGCTTCCGGCTCGCGGGAAGCGTCCACCACGGCGCAACGGTCCGGCTCACCGGCGGCGATGGCGAGGAAAGCGGCGCGCCGCGCCTCGTGCAGCGCGACGCCCTCGCGCTCGAAGCGGTCGGCCGTATCGGGCCCACGGCGGGCGGCGGCGCGGCCGAGGCCCTCTTCGGCGGGAATGTCGAGGATGATCGTGAGGTCGGGATAGACGCTGCCCAGCGCGGCCTTTTCCAGCGCCGTCAGGAGCGCGGGGTCGACGCCGGCAAGGCCTTGGTAGACGCGCGTCGAATCGTGGAACCGGTCGCACAGCACGGTCTTGCCGGCGTCGAGCGCCGGCCGGATGACCGCGGCGATGTGGTCGATGCGCGCGGCGGCGAACAGCATGGTCTCGACTTCCGGCCCGAACGCCTCGGCAGCGCCGGAGAGGATCACGTGGCGAACGGCGTCTGCCCCCGGCGAGCCGCCGGGCTCGCGGGTCATCACGACGTCCGTGCCGCGCTGGCGCAAGGTCTCTGCGAGGAGCCCGATCTGCGTGGTCTTGCCGCTGCCCTCCCCGCCTTCGAAGGTCACGAAATAGCCCGTCACTCGGGCTTCCGGCGGTATAGCGTCAAAGCGACTTGATCCATCCGAAGGCAAGCTCCTGCGCCGCGTCGAGGGCGCGCATGGCAAAGGTGCCCCGGGCGATGCTCTGGCCGGCATAGAGGTCGTGCGCGACGCTCAGCTGGCCGTCGATGGCGACCTCGAGCCGGCCGACCCGCGCACCGGCGTCGATCGGCGCATGCAGCGGGCCGTCATAGCGGATCATCGCGGTGACCGTCTCGGGGCGGTCGCTGGGGACGTAGGCGATCACCGGCTCCCGGGTCAACAGCGTGACGCCCGGCTGGTCGCCGCCATAGACCGTCGCGGTGCCGACACTGCTGCCCTCGGCGAACAGCTGCTCGCGCCGGAAGGCGGTGTTGCTCCAGGTGAGCAGGCGCTTCGCCTCCTCGGTCCGCTCGGGAATGCTGGCAAGGCCGCCCAGCGCCATGAAGGTGGTGCGTCCGTTCTGCTGGGTGACGCCGACCAGCGAGTAGCCGGAAGCCTCGGTATAGCCCGTCCCCATGCCGGTGGCGCCGATGTTCATGGCGAGCAGCGGGTTGCGGTTGCGCTGCTTGATCTTGTTCCACTCGAAGTCCGGCTGCGCGTAGAGGCCGTAGAAGCTGCCATGCGCTTCCTGGATATGGCGGGCCAAGACGGTGAGGTCGCGCACCGTGACGGACTGACCGTCCGCCGGCAGCCCGGTCGGATTGGCAAACGTCGAGTTCTTCAGCCCGAGCTTGCGGGCGGTCTCGTTCATCAGGCCGGCGAAATTGACCTCGGAGCCGGCGATGCCCTCGGCGATGACGATCGCCGCATCGTTGGCGGCCTGAATGATGGTGCCGCTGATCAGGTCCTGCAGCGGAACGACGGAGTTCAGCTTGGCGAACATGGTGGAGGTGCCGGAGGGAGCGCCGCCCGTCCGCCAGGCATGCTCGCTGACCTTGAACTCCTGCGTCAGCGCGAAGCGGTTTTCCTCGATCGCGGTGAAGACCACTTCCATGGTCATCAGCTTGGCAAGGGAGGCCGGCGGAAACGGCTTGTCCGCGTCCTTCTCGAACAGCACCGCGCCGGTCTCGCCGTCGATGATGATGGCGTTCCGCGCCTTGGTCGTCATCGTCTCTGCCGCCCGGGCATCGGACATCGGCAGGAGGGCGCAGAGAAGGGTCGTGACGGCAAGGAACTGGCGGGCGGCGAGGGTCACGCGCATGGGCTCTCGGGGCTCAGAGGGTGCATCGATCGGCGGATGCCACCGGTCTTTCAAGCCTACCAGAAAACCTGCGGCCGGGAGCCCATCAAAAAGTCTATCCCCACTCATCGCGCCGCCTCAGCGCTGCGGGAATGAGGCCCTCGCCTGCGCTCGATCAGTCGTGCAGGACAAAGGCGCTGTCGGCACCCGCCTGCCAGAGCGCCTGCAACAGGGCGTCGGTGTCCTCGCCCGGATTGGCGTCGAGCGCCAGCGAGACCGAGCCCGGCTGATCGCCGCTGTCGACGACCAGTCGGCCGTGTCCATCAGCCAGCTGGCGGATGGTCTCTACAAGCTTCTTGTCGCCGACGGTGCCGATTTCGATGCGCTCGCCGGCGTAACCCTGGCTGATGGCCGACAGGGCACCGGAGGCGCCCGACGAGGCCGCCGCAGGGGCATAGGAGGCGACGAGCGCGCCGTAGGCATTGGCCCGTGGGGTCGGACGCGGTGCGGAGACGCTTGCATTGCCGGCGCCGCTGATGATCGAATCGACGCTGAGGCTGCCGGTGTCGACCAGCGAACCGGTGGAGCGGGCGGCGGCGGGCTGAGCCATGCCGAGCGGCCGCACGCCGGGAAGCGCTGTGGCGCGCGGTGCAACGAGGGCCGTCGCATAACCCCGTGTCGGCACATCGTTGGAAGCGACCATTACGCCGGTCGGCAGGCCATCGTTCAGCGGGCTGGCCGTGCCGGCGCGGTAGCTGGCGACCAGCATCGGCGTGTCGTCGCCCTCGAGCGGGGCTTTGCCGACATATTCAACCGTGACGTCGCCGACGCCGTCCTGCTTGTAGCCGAGCATTTCGGCAGCGCGCGAGGAGACGTCCATCACGCGGTCCGCGACGTAGGGGCCGCGGTCGTTGACACGCACCATGACGCTCGCGCCGGTCTTCTTGTTGGTGACGCGGGCATAGGAGGGCAGCGGGAAGGTCGGATGCGCCGCCGACAGGCCGAACATGTCGTAGACTTCGCCGTTCGCGGTCAGACGGCCGTGGAAGCTAGAGCCGTACCAGGAGGCCTTGCCGGATTTCTTGTAGCCCGGCTGCTCCTTCGGATAGTACCAGATGCCCCGTACCTTGTAGGGCTTGCCGACCTGCTCGCGGCCGCCGCCCTTCGGAACGATCTTGCGATCGGTGACGCGCGGGCTCGCCTTTACGCCGTACTCGGCCGAGGAGAAGGACTCGTTCGGGTCGCTCTTGATGCGCTCATGCTTGTCGCCGCCGTGGGTGGAGGATCCGGACTGGCATGCCGTCATGGCGATCGTCGACAGAATGACCGCGGAGACAGTCAGCGAGCGTCGCAGCGTGGCATGGACAGTGGTCATTCGGCTTTGATCCCCGGGCACAGTCGATAGGCGTATTCGAACAGTGGGATGCGAGGCCCCCTCGCCTTGACCGCATCCCTCGGCTGAAAGAGTTATCAGCGGATTAATCCGTGAAGCAACTTGGGGGAACCGCGGCGAAACGGACGGCCGTAAACGATCCTCGATTGACTGTGCTTTTGCGATTACAGTCATGATCGCGCCATACATGTTGACGCCGCGGACGGTTTGGCGGCCGTGATCTGGCTTCCGCTAAAGGCCGTTAGCGCACTGAAACGTCTGGGTTTTCACCTAACGCTCGTCGCGGGCCATGGGCAGTCGGATGACCGTTAATCACGCCAGGCAACCAAGGCGATCGCCGCTTTTCCGTCACAAAGCTGCCTGATTCGCCGGTTGCGATAAATTTCCATCACAATTTGTTACATTCGAGCTGGGTGGCGGCTGTCATCGGTTGAGCGATTGGGCCGCAAGCGTTCGCGGTGGACGCCGAAATGGCCTCGAAGAGCGGTCTGTCTGTCCTCGCCAAGTTCGATGGCTCTGAGAAAACGGCTCTGAGCGAACGGGCGGAGTTGCCACGCCAAGGCGATCGACGACCCCGTTGCCGACGAAGTCAGGAGTCGCGCCGAAGGGAATCAGCGGATAGCGGCTTGTTCAGCAGTCGTATCAAGCGGGCGTAGTAAGGAGATGGAACTCGGGAAGTGGAGCGGGTAACGGGAATCGAACCCGTATATTCAGCTTGGAAGGCTGCTGCTCTACCACTGAGCTATACCCGCGTCGCTTGCAGTCTCCGGCACCGCGCCGGCATTGGGCTGTTCAGATCCGGCCACCGGGGCCAGCAAGGTTATGGTGGAGGGAGTTGGATTTGAACCAACGTAGGCGAACCAACGGATTTACAGTCCGTCCCCTTTAACCACTCGGGCATCCCTCCATAACCGACGTCGAAACGCAAGCACGAAGCTTGGTTTCGGTGGTACGCCAGAACCCTCCAGCAGTGCGGCTGACCGCGTCGCCTTGGGCTCCGGGCGGCGTTATGCAGAGCGGCGCCGATGCTGTCAACACGCCTTATGCCCTGAAGCGCCGGAAATCCCCGGCGAACGTTGTGCGGACGGGCTCGCTTCGATAGAGAGACGGCATGAGCGCAGACCGACCGACCCACACCCCCAAGGATAGTCACTACGCAACGTTGCGGCGTGCCTATCGAGATGCCAAGCCCGGCGCCAAGGCCGAAGGCGGCGAGAAGCCGCGCGGCGAGCGGCCGTCGCATCCCGGCAAGCCGGGACCCGACGACCGGGTGCGGCTCTATGGGCTGCACACGGTAGCGGCGGCGCTGAAGAACCCGAAGCGCAAGGCGTTTCGCCTGCTGGCCACGCGCAACGCCCTGGTGCGGCTGGAAATCGACGAGGCGGCGCTTCCCTGCCCGCTGGAGATCGTGGAGCCGCGGCAGCTCGACGTCGAGCTCGGCTCGGATGCCGTCCACCAGGGAGTGATGCTGGAAGCAGCGCCCCTGAAGACGAAGTCGCTGCAGGATATCGGCGATTCCGAGATCGTGCTGGTGCTCGACCAGGTGACGGATCCGCACAATGTCGGTGCCATCCTCCGCTCGGCGGCGGCTTTCGGGGCGGGTGCCATCGTCACCACCTCGCGCCATTCGCCCCAGGAGAGCGGCGTTCTGGCAAAAGCAGCCTCCGGCGCCCTGGAACTCGTGCCCTACGTCCAGGTGACCAACCTCGCCGATGCCCTGCAGAAGCTCGGCGAGCGCGGCTTTCAGACCGTCGGTCTCGATTCGGAGGGCGAAGGCCAGCTCGAATCGGCTTTTGCCGGAAAGCGCGTTGCCTTGGTACTGGGCGCCGAAGGCAAAGGGCTTCGGCAGAAGACGCGCGAGACCGTCGACGTCCTGGCGCGGCTGGAGGTTCCGGGCGAGATCCGCTCGCTCAACGTGTCGAATGCGGCCGCTGTTGCACTCTACGCGGCACGGCGCTTCCTCGCACCGCTTTGATCCGGGGCGGCGGGACGGGCCAACTTTGTCCGGCGACCGCGCTCCGAATCGAAGGACGGTCGGCCCCGTCCCTGTTCCCAGCGAGCGCTCCGCTGAAGGCGGTTCTTCAAGCCTTTGCGATGCGGGCGAAGCGCTTCGCAAATTCGCCATTCTCCTCGGCTCCTTCGCCCTGACGCGGAGGAGCCTTGCCATGATCCCAACCCTGCAATTCGCCGCCTGTGCGGGCATTGTGATGGCGTCGGCTGTCGCGGGCGCGACGTCCGCTGCGGCGCATCCGCATGTCTTCGCCAATTCCACCGTGCAGATCGTCGTCGGCGCGGACGGGCGGATGGTGTCGCTGCACAACAGCTGGTGGATGGACGAGCTTTTTTCTTCGAGTGTCGTTGTCGACTTCGACAAGAACGGCAACGGCAAGCTTGATCCGGACGAGCTGAAGGCTATCGGCAAGCAGGTCGGCTCTTCGATCGCCGAATGGTCCTACTACACCTTCGTGACCCAGAACGGCACGAAGGTGCCGCTGACGGCGCCGCCGACGCTCGACGTCATCTTCGATGCCAAGCGAGGCCAGCTGCGTTTCTCGTTCGACATGGCGCCCGCTGCGCCGCTGGAGCTGAAGGGCAAGACGACGACGGTCTCGAATTTCGACGACACCTATTTTGTCGCGTTCGACTTCACCGGCGGCGAGAAGGCTTTCTCGGTGAAGGGCCTGCCGAAGAAATGCAAAACCACCACGGCAGCACCGACGCCGGACCAGGCGGCAAAATCCTGGATGGATTCGATCTCGGCGCTGGGAACCAGCGACACCGTGCCCGAGGACGGGATCAAGTTCTCCGAGGTCCTGTCGACCAAGTTCAGCCTGGATTGCAGCAAGGCCTGAACGCGCCAGCGCGGCGACCCGGCGCAGCGGAGACGATCAGTCGCTGACGTCAGTGCAGGCCGCGCAGATTCCCTTGATTTCGATCGCCGTCTTGGAAGGCCGGAAATGGTTGTCGGCGGCCCAGCGGGTCAGACGCTCCTGCACGTCCGGTTCGGAGAACTCCGTGACGTTGCCGCATTTCTCGCAGATCGCGAAGGCCATCATCGACGTGGCATGGCTGTGCGGATGCGCGCAGGCGACGAAGGCGTTGACGCTTTCCAGACGGTGGACGAGGCCGGCGTCGACGAGCTTGTCGAGCGCCCGGTAGACCTGTAGCGGCGCGCGAAGGCCGTCCTCGCGCAGCGCGTCGAGGATGGAATAGGCGCTGAGCGGCCCCTCGGCGCGCTCCAGTGCGCCCATCACCAGACCCTGGTTCTTCGTCAGTGCGGACGCGGCGCTCATGACATGGCTCCCTGCGGGGAAAGCGATCCTTCCCGCTCCCCCTCCCTATCGCAAACGACAGATGGCGGGACAAGCAAGTGTTATAAGGTTACCACCGCTGCCGGCCAAGGCCCGCGCCCCTCTTTAACCCGTCGCCACCCCGCGTCAGACCTCCACCTCGACGCGGCCGATCGGCTTGGAGCAGCAGGCGAGGATGTAGCCTTCCTCGATCTCGTCGTCGCGGATGCCGCCATTGTGCACCATGTGCACCTCACCGGAGATCTTCAGCGTCTTGCAGGTGCCGCAGACCCCGAACTGGCAGGCGCTCGGAATGTTGAGGCCGAGGCTCTTGGCGACCTGCAGCACGGTATCGGTCTCGGTGCACGCAGCCTCGAGCCCCGACGTCGTGAAGATGATCCGGGCGCTCTTTCCGTCCTCCGGAATGACGTCGTCGGCGCCGGGCGGCGGCCCCTCGATCACCTCGGGCGCGCTGAAGCTTTCTTCGTGATACTGCGCCATGTCGAAGCCGGCGGCATTCAGGATGTCGCGCACCGCCTGCATGAACACGGCCGGTCCGCAGCAGAAGATCTCGCGGCCGTGGTAGTCGGCGGCGATGAGCTCCAGCATCAGGCTGTTGATGCGCCCCTTGTAGCCGGTCCAGGCGTCGAAGGGATCGGCCCGCTCGACGATCCAGGCGAGCTCGATGTCGTTGACCCGCGCCGCCATCCGCTCGAGCTCGGCCCGAAAGATGATGTCGGACGGGCTGCGGGCGCAGTGGATGAACTTGATGTCGGTGTGGCGGGCATTGTCGTAGAGCCAGCGCGTCATCGACATCATCGGTGTGATGCCGGAGCCGGCCGAGATGAACAGATAACGCTCGGCCGGGTGGTTGTGGAAGGTGAAGATGCCGGCGGGGCCGTAAGCCTTCAGCCGCACGCCCTCGTGGACGTTGTCGAACATCCAGCGGCTGGCGACGCTGCCGGCCTGCGCCTTCACCGTGACGGACACCGAGAGTGGCCGCGACGGGCTGGACGACAACGTGTAGGTCCGCAACACCGGGCCGCCGGGCATCGGCAGCTCGAGCGTGACGAACTGGCCGGGATGATACCGGAACCAGGATTCGTCCGGCGTCTGGAACGAGAACGTCATGACGTCGGACGTTTCCGGCAGCACCGCGACGCATTCGAGGACCTGGACGTCATTCCAGGGGCGCATCTCGTCGAGATGCTTGGGACGCGATGCTGGGATCATCTGTTCCGGCTCAGGCGACCGAGGCCAGCCGCGGGGCGCGATCGCTGGTCAGCCGCTTTTCCATGAAGCCGCAGTACCAGTCGACGAACTGCAGCACGCCGCCTTCGTGCACCGGCGAGTAAGGGCCGGGGCGATAGGCCGGCGAGTTGATGCCGAACTGGTTCTCCTCGATGATCCGGCGGTCCTGGTCGTTGGTGGCGATCCAGACCTTGGTCATCTCGTCGATGGAATAGTCGACGCCCTCGACCGCATCCTTGTGCACCAGCCATTTGGTGGTGACCTCGGTCTTGTTCGGGCCGATCGGCAGCACCCGGAACGACGTCGCGTGGTCGCCGAGGACGTGATTCCAGGTGGTCGGATAATGGAACAGCAGCATCGAGCCGATCTGCGGCGTCAGCACCGTCTCGCTCAGCGGACGCTTGACCGCCGCCTTACCGGACATGGTGAAGCTCACGGCATCGCGCAGCAGCGGCATGCGCGCGGTGCGGAACTGGCCATCGTCGGAGATCCTGAACTGGCTCGGCAGGCCGGCGGCCTCGCAGCGCTGCCAGTGCTCGGCGATCTCCGGCTCGTCCATCGCGTCGACGCCGGTGACGCCCGGCGCTTCGGGGAAGGTGCGGCAAAGCTCGGGATGGCTGCCGGCGCAGTGATAGCACTCGCGGTTGTTCTCCCAGGTGAGCTTCCAGTTGCCCTCCTCGACGATGCTCATCTCGAAGGCGACCTTGGTCTCCCCGAGCCGGTGCGGCGCAAGATAAGGACCGACCATCGTGCGGACGGGCTCGAAGTCCGGCGCGACATCCGAAAGGCTGACGAAGATGTAGCCGCCGACGGTCTCGCAGTGCACCGGCTGCAGGCCGAACTCGGCCGGCTTGAAATCGGCGCCCATGTCGCGGGCGAAAAGCAGGCGGCCGTCGAGCTCGTAGGTCCACTGGTGATAGGGGCAGACAAGTTTCGCGGTGATGCCCTTCGCGGCCGAGCAGATGCGCGAGCCACGGTGACGGCATGAATTGTGGAAGGCGCGGATGTTCTTCTGGCCGTCGCGAACGATCAGCACGGGGTAGACGCCGATCTGCACCGTCATGTAGCTGCCGGGCTTCGGCAGCTCGCAGTCGTGGCCCATGAACAGCCAGTCGCGGTACCAGATGGTCTCGAGATCAAGCTGATAATAGTCGGGGTCGCTGTAGAAAGCCTGATCGAGGCTATAGCCAGGCTTACGCCGCTGCAGCTTGGCCAGCATATCGTCGCGAACGTTCATGCCCATCTCCCGCACCGTCTGATGTCCGTTCCGCCGTCCGGCGAAACCCAATCCCGGGTGAACCGCCGTTCTGCGGCTCCTCCGGAGCGACGATTTTCCGGTCCGTCCGGGGCATCGCCGCGTCCTCGACCCTTGCGACGCCGCAAGAAAGAACCCGGCGATCACACCACCCGGACAGCGCGGACGAGCCGATAAAAGCGACAGCATTCCCCACTGTCTACGACATCCGGGCCGCCGGGTATGGATCACGGTCGCGGCGCCGGAAAAGACGGCGGCTTTACTGCCTCAGACGGCAGCAAGTGCCTGTTGCGGCAGCATCTCTCCGAGGCCGAGGCGGCGCCGGATCGAGGCCTTCTCGCCGGCGAGGTCGGCGATCGTGTAGCCGCCGAGCACCCCCATGAAAGCGGCAAGCGCGGCACGAAGCGCGGCGTTGAGGCTGCAGCTGTCGATCAGCGGGCAGTCGCTCTTGCCGGTTTCGAAGCATTCGGAGAGGTTGAAATTGTCCTCGGTCACCTCGACCACCGCCCGGAGCGTGATGCGGCTGGCGTCCTGGCCGAGCCGGATGCCGCCATTGCGGCCGCGAACGGTCTCGATGAAGCCGGCCTCGACCAGCGGCTGCAGGATCTTGAAGAGGAACAGTTCGGAGACCGAATAGGCCGTCGCGATCTCGCCGACGCGGCTGAGACGATGGTTGTTCACCGCGCAATACATCAGCATGCGGATGGCGTGGTTGGTCTGGCGGGTCAGGCGCATCTTAGCTTCCCATGCACGAGACGACGCAAGCCGGCGTCGATCCCACACATTAGAAGGATTCCAAAACTAAGAGAAGGGCCGATCGTAAATCAGTTTGGTCGGGCCTCGTGGACCAAATGTCAGCGCCTGGGACGGGCGGAGGGACCGACGACAACCCTCTAAATTAGGCAGATGTGGCTTTTCGAGCCAGGATTTTCACTGAACGATCGGTCTCTCGACCGTTCTGCCAGCGGCTCGGGACTGAAACTTCCGATGTAATCGAGGATGGGATCGCGCCACGCGACCCCATCCTGTCCTCCGAGTTCTGAAGTCCGAGAATTAACACCGGTCAGACTGCTCCGACCTGCACCACTCTCGAGGGGCTGTGCCCCCGAAACAGGTCTCAGTCGGCGGCGGGATGAAAATTCATCGCCACGCCGTTGATGCAATAGCGCAGGTGAGTCGGCGGCGGGCCGTCGTCGAAGACATGGCCAAGATGACTACCGCAGCGGCTGCAGTGGACTTCGGTTCGCACCATGCCGTGGCTGCGGTCGACGGTGTTTTCCGTCGAGCCTTCCACCGGATCATTGAAGCTTGGCCAGCCCGTGCCGCTCTCGAACTTCCGGGTGGAATCGAAAAGTTCCTGGTCGCAACCGGCGCACGTGAAGATGCCGTGGCGCTTCTCGTAGTTCAGCGCGCAGCTTCCAGGCCTTTCGGTGCCATGTCCGCGCATCACCTGATACTGTTCCGGCGTCAGTCTCGCGCGCCATTCGGCGTCGGTTCGGGTGACGGCAAAGTTGTGGGCGTCCATATCTCGTCCTTTCGCTGGATCGGCTGGATATGGGCACGCCGCCCTTCCCTGGCAATCGCCGCCGTTCTCAAACCCGTATTCGCCCGACGGTCAGCGCAGCCGGAACGCCAGCCCCGGTTGACGCCGCGCGCCGGTGAACGCTAAAGCCTGAAGCACGAAACCGTTCGGTAGCAGAAACGGCAGCGGCGGATCATCACCGATCCCCCCGGCCGCGATTGTCTAGCGAAGAGACCACGGATGGGTGGCCGAGCGGTTGAAGGCACCGGTCTTGAAAACCGGCGGGCGGGAGACCGTCTCGTGGGTTCGAATCCCACCCCATCCGCCATTCCTCTCATCTCCGTGCCGATCGCTGGGACTGAAGCGGGGCACGTCCGCCGGCGCAGCAAAACCCTTCGGCCTTACGCTCCGGGAGAATCGCGACGTGGTGAAGCGGACGTCGCTGGCCGCAGCAGGCTTTAGCGCGGGGCACACCAGGGGTTGCCGGTGTTGGGCATGGCCTGGACGAGATTCTCGCTGAGCAGCTGCATCCCGGCATCGCGGCCGTCGGTGAGCTCGATGGCGACGAGCGCGGTGCCGTCGATGTCGTTCTCTCCCGTCGGCAGGATGGTAAAGCCCCGTGCCAGCCAAAGCCGCAGCCGGTCGCGGGCGCGGATCGCCATGATCTGCTCGGCCCGGCAAGCGGCGACGCGCCCGCTGAGTTCCGGGGCATCGACGTTTTTCAGCCGCCATTTGCGGCCGTCCTGCCAGCCGGTGTCGCCATCATAGATGCAGGTACCGCTGCGTCCGGGCCGGTTCGCCCCCTCGCACGCCGGCAGCACGGCGGCGGCGGAAGCGGCTGCCGAGAAGACAAGCGCCGCAACGGCCATCCCGGCCTGTGCCCATCCTGGTAAAGCCCGCATGTGCCCTTCCCGTCCCGCCAGTGCCCCCGGCTCCGCTCGGCGTTGCCCTTCCCTGCTGTGGGGCTTGCCAGCGTCCACTCTGCATTTGCCGGCTAGTGAATCAAGCGGAAGGAATGGCGGTGCAGCCTCGTCAGACCTCCCCCGCCTTCCGGCAGCGGAACGCCCGCTGGAGTGCCGTGTGTCGGACAGCGCGTAAACAACTCGGCGGTGGGATCAAAACCCCGGTCCAGCGCCGACGTCCATCGGTACAGGAATGGTGCGTTGGTGCGGTGCCGGCTGCAGGGCTCGAACACGCAACCCCCTGCGCTCACTTCCGGAGCGGTGCTAACCACCTCGGACGCCAGCGTGAGATCCATTTCCACGGCGCGAAGACGCCGCTGCCTTTACTGCAGCCCCATCGTCTCCCGATACCCCTCGAGATACTCCCTCTCGCCCTCGCTCACCCGGTCCATGCCGTTCATCGCCCGGTGCCAGAGCGGCACGATCGCCGGCGGCCTGCCGGCCTTCTCGATGCGCCTCGCCTGTTCGTCCGAGAGCGTCAGCTCGATCGAGCCGAGATTGTCGCGCAGCTGCTCTTCGCTGCGTGCGCCGAGGGCGATCGAGTGGACGCCCGGGCGCTCGCGGAGCCAGGCGAGCACCACCTGCGGTACGCTGCGGCCGACTTCACCGGAGACCTCCTTCAGCACATCGATCACCCGGTAGAGCCGCTCGGTGTCAACGATGTGCGGCTCCGGCCAGTCGTTGCCCTGGCGGGTGCCCGGATGCGGGCCGTTGTTGCGGTCGATCTTGCCGGTGAGGAGCCCCTCCCCGAGCGGACTCCAGACCTGCGTCGCAACGCCGAGATCGCGGCCGGCCGGAATGATCTCGTACTCGGCCTCGCGGGCCTCGGGCGTATAGTTGAGCTGGTGGGCGACCGGCGGCGTCGCGCCGAGCATCTTCGCCGTCAGCACGGTCTTGGCCACCTGCCAGCCACCATAATTGGAGACGCCCCAGGACCGGATTTTGCCGGCGCGGATCAGGTCGTCCATCACCGCGACGGTCTCTTCCACCGGGGTGACGCCGTCCCACTGGTGGATCCAGTAGTGGTCGATCCAGTCGGTCTGTAGGCGCTTCAGGCTCTCGTCGATCTGGCCCATGATGTGGGCGCGGGATGCGCCGGCCATGTTCGGCCCCTCGCCCATGCTGGTGCGAACTTTCGAGAAGATCAGAAGGTCGTTCCGCCGGCCCTTCACCGCCTCGCCGACGACCTTTTCGGAATCGCCTTTCGAATAGATGTTGGCGGTGTCGATGGCGTTGACGCCGGCGTCGCGGGCGATCTCGATGAAGCGGCTGGCGTCCTCGACGCCGACATTGCCGGTCTTCTCGAAGCCGTGGGTGCCGCCGAAGGTGACGGTGCCGAGCACGAGGGGCGAGACCATCATGCCTGAATTGCCGAAAGGGGCGTATTTCATGTCGGGTTCTCTCGCTTGATTGCCGGTTCGGATCGCGGATTTTTCGCCCAGCTGTGCGAGCAACGCGAATCCCTGCCGCGCAGTTCGGTCCGTTCGTCGCCTCAGTCCGGCAGCTTGCCCTTCGTCAGGACCGCAGGGAAGCACTGGATGACAGGAACTTCACCTCTGCGCCACGTGACAGAAAATGACAAACCCGCGGCTTCGGGCCGGCATCGGGGCATCCTGGCGAAGCGCCGAAAAGGCGTTGGCATTGTCTATCCGCGACCCCGCACGCACACGAGCGGATCACCCTCGCGACCATCGCGCAGGACGATCGCTTCCACGTCGCCGAACCCGGCGCGTTCCAGGTAAAGGCGCACCAGGGCGGCTTGGCCGTTCGCATCGAGCGCCTGCCACACGGCGACGGCCTTGGTGGGGAAGCAACGGTTGGAGAAGCTGACGGCGACGAGACCTTTCCGGCGGAGTACCCGCCTCGCCTCGCGAAACACCGCAACGGGCTGCTGGAGATACTGAACCCCGACGCAACACAGCACAGCATCGAACCGCCCGCTCTCGAGAGGAAGGATGGGGGCGCGGTTCAGGTTCTGCACGAACCAACTGTCGAGGCGAGGATTGGCGGCGAGTTCCTCCTCGTTCATGCCGTGACCCACGACCTCGCGCAGTTCGAGGTCGGCCGGCAGATGGCTGACCCAACTCGACATGAGGTCGAGAACGGCATCGTCCTTGCGGAGGTTACTGGCGTAGAACCGCGTCAGGGCCGCGGTCGCGTCGCCGTCGATATGGGTTACGAGCCGCGCCGGTCCGTAGAACAGTCCGTCATCGCCGGGATCGGCTTTCGCAAACGCCTGTGCCGGGAGTTCTGGAAGATCTTCGCTCATGCTCTTCGAATGAGCGAGGGGCAGCTTTGTTGCGCTACCAGCGACCAGTTCGATCGCTTCCATCGAGGACGAATGGTGGGTCAGGCGTAGGTCGTCTGGGTCAAAAGCCGACCGGCAGCCATCGATCAGACCCAGCACAGAAAGCCGCCGCTCCGTCGACGGCCCACCCCCGTCGCTTCCTGTCCGCCGATGACAGTCCGAAGGCAGACGTCCGAGCCGGTAGTCATGAAGCCGCTGATGTCGACGACAGTTCAGGCTCTCGGCTGCAGGCGGCTGGAACGCAGATCGCCGGAGAGCTCCAGCAGCCCGTAGGCGGTGGCCGCGATGTGGGATTCGATGCGCTTGAGGTCGCGGGTGATGTCGAGCTGCATCGAGCTCGCGTCGATCCGCTCGCGGCGGCCGCCTTGCATGTGGACGAAGTGCCGCTGGGTCGTGGCTCTCTCGATGTCGCGGAAACCTTCCTTCTCCGACACCAGCCGGTGCGCCGCCTTGACGTCCCCGGACATGAAGACCGCCACCGCGAGCTGGAGGTGATCGAGCAGGCGAGCGTGCATGTCGTCGATCTGCCGCTTGGCATCTTCCGGCAACTTGATGCCGGACTGGATGCGCTTGGCGGCGATGTCCATCAGGTTGCGGTCGATGATGTCGCCGATATGCTCGAGGTTGATGGCAAGCGCCAGCGTATCTGCCATGCGCCGCGCGTCGGTCTCACCGAGTTGCTCCTGGCCGATGGTGCCGAGATAGCGCTGGATCGCCGAGAACAACGTGTCGAGGATATCGTCCATCTTCCGGGTTGCGGAGATCTTTTCGTGGTCGTCCTGGTGGAAGGCCTGCTGCGAGGCCCGCAGCATCCGATCGATGACATCGGCCATGCGCAGGACCTCACGCCCCGCATTGGCAAGGGCCACGGACGGGATGGCGAACGCACCGTCGTCGAGATACTGCGGCATGCCCGGGTCCGTCGCCCCTGCCCGGGCAGGGAGGATCCGTTGAAGCCAGCGCGCCATCTTGGGCAGGATGGCGATGAAGATCAGCCCCATGCCGACATTGAAGGCGACATGGAAGTTCGCGGCGGCGCGGGCGGGTGACGGGTCGAGCGACAGCATGGCCTCCGTCAGCGGCCCGAGAAAGGGCACCACGAGGGCGCAGCCGACGAGGCGGTTGATCAGATTGCCGACCGGCAGCCGCATTCGCACGGGATCGCCGCCGAGGCTCGACACAAGCGGGTTGAGGGCGCTGCCGAGGTTGGCGCCGAGTACCATCGCCAGCGAGGCTTCCGGCGCGATCACCCCGGCGCCGGCGAGCGACATGATGAACAGCATGGCCGCGACGCTCGAATGCGCCGCCCAGGCAAGCAGAGCCGCCAGGACGATGTTGAGCATGGGGTCCGCGGTCACGGCGCGCAGCAAATCGCTCAGCGCCTTCGATTCTTCCAGCGGCTGCATGGTGGCGATGAGGAGATGCAGCGCGAGCAGGATCAGGCCGAGGCCGATGACCGCCGAGCCGGCGTCACGCACCATCGAACTGCGGCCCGAGCGGTAGGCGAGGAAGCCCGCGAGGAACAGGACCGGGAAAACCTGGGTGATGTCGAAGGAGACCAATTGGACGATCAGCGTCGTCCCGATGTTGGCGCCGAGCATGACCGCAAGTGCCGGCATCAGATCCACGACGCCGCCGGCGGTGAAGGCACTGACCATCATCGCCGTGGCGGTGCTGCTCTGAAGCAGCGCGGTGACGCCGATCCCCGTGACCAGGGCGCGGGCGCGGTTTTCAAGGCCAATGCGGAGGACCGTGGTCAGCCGACTGCCGAGCGCACGCTGGACGCCGTTCGTCACCATGTGGATGCCCCAGAGGAGCAAGGCGATCTGACCGGAAAGGCTGATCAGGACTTGGGTGGCGGACATGCGACTCTCCTGCCTGGACAGGCAATGATCCTGATCCAGACTGCGCCGTGAAACCTGCGCCAGACTGTCACAAAGCGCAAGATGTGCGCTTTATTGAATGGCAATGGTTCACGGAGAGGTGCACCTTGTTCTCCTGTCGGTCGGGGGCGATAACGGGTCATGGCATCTAAGGGCATCAAGCAGCAGGTCGGGGCGCTCCCCTACCGGCAGATCGAAGAAGGCAAGCTTGAGCTGCTCCTGATCACCTCCCGGGACACCGGACGCTGGCTGATCCCGAAAGGCTGGCCGATGGCTGGCGTGAAAGACTGCGACGCCGCGGCGCAGGAAGCCTGGGAAGAGGCATCCGTCGTCGGACCCGTTCGCCGCAAGCCGATCGGGAGCTATCGCTACGACAAGCTGCTCCCGAAAAAAGCCATTCCCTGCCGGGTGAACGTCTTCCCATTGCTGGTGGAGATCTTCGACTATGCGTGGCCGGAGTTCGGCGAACGCAAGCGCGTCTGGTTTTCGCCCGATGAGGCAGCGTCCCTGGTTCTCGAAAAGGGGCTCGCCAAAATACTCTCAGGGTTCAGCCCCGAAGAAGGAGAGGCCGATGGCGACAAGTGGAGCCCCGTCTCAGCACGGGAAGACATGACGGATACCGCGAGCTCGAGCTAGCCTTGGGTGGGACTGTGCCCGCCTCTCCCTCGAGCATCCGGGCGATTGGGTGGACCCACCCGATCAAACAAAGATGCCTTGGATTTGTAAAGCGCCGTGCATCCTTCAAGACACTCGAGGCTCTACGGCGCTTCGGCGGATAAGGCTGATTGCCGTCGCTTTTGAACGGCATTCCAGATGGCGGCCAAGGCAAATCCGATCACCGTGCCGGTGATCTTCATGTCCATGTCGATCAGCCTTCCATGCCGTCCGGGTGCCAGGTTCTGCAATGCCTCCAGTCCTGCGGCCGAGGCGATCACCAGAGTGGCGGCGACGAGGAGATGCCTCGGGTACCCGACCCCGAAAAGCGCTCCGACGATGGCAAAGGCGAAGAGATGCTCGGTTTGGATGCCGGTGACGACGGGCCTGAGGCCGATGGGCGACAGCGTGACGAAGGCGATGAAGGAAATGGCTGCGAACGCCGACAGTCGGGCAAGGGTGCGAATTCGGTTCATTCCGCTCCATAACAGATATGTCGATCAAGCCGCCACAAGACCGATATTCCAGAAGGCAATCGTCGAACCGCAATCCAACCTCGTCGCGGCGAACGCTTGGCTGGGATCAGACTGCGGTCCAGCGCTGAAGATCCTGCAGAGTTCCAGATGAGCCTGCCAAGACCGCGCCCCCGCCGAGGCCTGATCGCCTCACCGAGGTTGAGTGCGGATGGAAACGACCGCGTGCTTTCTGCCGCCCCCATCAGAGACGCTTGCCATCCTGGCCGAAGGCGTGAAGCGCAGCGACGGGGGCGAAGACTTTCACGCGCTGGCCGATATCGAGCCCTGATCTTCCGGCAACGCGGAAGATCAGCGGCGTCGTACCGCCCCCGGGCGTCCCGTGCACGTAGCTCTCGGCGCCGACCAGTTCGACCGCGGAGACGAGAACCTCGGCCGAAAGCCCGTCGGTTCCCTCACCCAGGGTGAACGCTTCCGGGCGAACGCCGAGGGTAAACCTCCCATCGGCCACCGGCGCATACCCCGTCACGCTCATCCCCTCGGCGAGAATGATCTCGCCGCCCCGCCGCTCGGCGGCGAGAAGGTTCATGCCCGGCGAGCCGACGAAGCCGGCGACGAAGAGGCTGGCGGGTTTCTCGTAGAGATCGATCGGCCGGCCCACCTGCTCCACCAGTCCCGCGTTCAGAACCACGAGGCGGTCGGCGAGCGTCATCGCCTCCATCTGGTCGTGCGTGACGTAGACGCTGGTCGTCGCCAACGCGCGCTGCAGTCGCCGGATCTCGATGCGCATCTGCACCCGGAGCTTGGCGTCGAGGTTCGACAGGGGCTCGTCGAAGAGGAAGGCCGCCGGCTCTCGAACGATGGCGCGGCCCATGGCGACGCGCTGCCGCTGGCCGCCGGACAGCTGGCCCGGTTTGCGGTCGAGAAAACTTTCGATCTCGAGCGAGTTGGCGGCCGCACCGACGCGGCGCTCGATCTCGGCTACCTTCATGCCGCGGTTCTTGAGGCCGTAGGAGAGGTTCTGGCGAACCGTCATGTGCGGGTAGAGCGCGTAATTCTGGAACACCATGGCGATGTTCCGGTCGGCCGGCTCGAGGTCGTTGACGACCTTTCCGCCGATTTCGATCGTCCCGGCGGTGATCGTCTCCAGCCCGGCGATCATCCGCAGCAGCGTCGACTTTCCGCAGCCCGACGGGCCGACCAGGACGAGCAGTTCGCCATCCGCGATATCGAGCGAGATGCCGCGCACGGCCTCGGTCTCGCCGTAGCGCTTGCGCACGTCCCTGAGGGTGATCGATGCCATTGCTCTACTTCTCGGACTCGACGAGGCCCTTGACGAACCAGCGCTGCATGAGGACCACGACGAGGACCGGCGGAAGGATCGCGAAGATCGCGGTGACCATCACGAGGTTCCAGGGCGTTTCGGCGTCGGCGAAGGAGACCATCTTCCGGAGAGCGATGATGATCGTGTTCATCGAGCTGTCGTTGGTGATGAGGAGCGGCCAGAGATACTGCGTCCAGCCGTAGATGAAGAGGATCACGAAGAGCGCGGCGATATTGGTCTTCGAGAGCGGGATCAGGATGTCGCGCAGGAAGCGCATGGGGCCGGCCGCGTCGATCCGGGCCGCCTCCACCAGTTCCGGCGGGATGGTCATGAAGAACTGCCGGAACAGGAAGGTCGCGGTCGCCGACGCCATCAGCGGCAGCGTCAGGCCTGTATACGTGTCGATCAGGCCGAGATCGACGATGACCTTGTAGGTCGGCAGGATTCGCACCTCGACCGGCAGCATCAGCGTGATGAAGATGATCCAGAACGCCACCATCCGCCCGGGAAAGCGGAAGTACACGATGGCGAAGGCGGAGAGGATCGAGATCACGATCTTGCCGACCGCGATGGCGGTGGCGACGACAGCCGTGTTCCACACTAGCCGCGCGATGCTGACGCCGCCGATCTGACCGACGCCCGAAAACAGCGCGGTGCCGTAGTTCTCGACGAACTGGCTGCCGGGAGTCAGCGGCAGCGGCGGCGACAGGATCGTCCGGAGCGTCTGCGTCGAGGCGATGAAGGTGTAGTAGATCGGGAAGGCGACGATCAGGATGCCGACGATGAGCACGACATGCGCGATCACTCGGGCGATGGGGCGATGCTCGACCATCAGGCGTAATGCACCTTGCGTTCGACGAAGCGGAATTGGATGGCCGTGAGGCAGATCACGATCGCCATCAGGATCACCGATTGCGCGGCCGAGGAGCCGAGGCCGAGGTTCACGAAGCCATCATTGTAAACCTTGTAGACCAGCGTTTCCGTCGCCTTCGCCGGTCCGCCGGCGGTGACGGCGTGGATGATGCCGAAGGTGTCGAAAAAAGCGTAGACGCAATTGACCACGAGCAGGAAGAAGCTTGTCGGCGCGATCAGCGGGAAGACGATGGTCCAGAACCGCTTCGACCCGCGTGCGCCGTCGATGGCCGCAGCCTCGATCAGCGAACGCGGCACCGACTGGAGCGCGGCGACGAAGAACAGGAAGTTGTAGCTGATCTGTTTCCAGGCCGCCGCCACCACGACCAGCACCATGGCCTGGTCGCCATTCAGCAGCGGGTCCCAGTTGTAGCCGGTCGCCCGGAGCATGTAGGCGAAAGTGCCCATGGTCGGGCTGAACATGAACAGCCAGAGCAGACCCGCCACCGCCGGCGCGACCGCGTAAGGCCATATCAGAAGCGTCCGGTAGAAGCCCTTGCCACGCACGACGGTTTCGGCCGCGGAGGCAAGGAACAGCGATAGCCCCATGGCCAGTGCGGCCGTGGATACGCTGAAGATGACCGTCACCTTCAAGGCATGCAGATAGTTCGGATCGGCGAGGACCGCCTGGAAGTTGGCGAGCCCGACGAACTCGGTCGAGAGCCCGAAGGCATCCTCGCGCAGCGTCGACTGATAGAGGGCCTGCCCGCTCGGCCAGTAGAAGAAGACGAGCGTCACCGCGATTTGCGGCGTCAGCAGCAGATAGGGCAGGATCTTGTTGGGAAAGACGACGCGAGGGGAAGCCACGGGCGTCTCGCCTAGCGCACCGCCGCCGCGATGGCGGCGTCCCCGCGTTCCTTCGCCTTGGTGAGCGCGGTCTTGGCATCCTGGCTGCCGTTCAGCATGGCCTCGAACTCTTCGTTCTCGATGTCGCGCACCTGCGGCAGGTTGATCAGGCGCACGCCCTTGGAGTTCTCGGTCGGGGGCTTGCCCATCATCTGGCTGATCGGCGTCTCGCGGCCGGGGTTCTTCTCGTAGAAGCCGCTCTTCTTCGTCGCCTCATAGGCCTCGAGCGTCACCGGCAGGTAGCCGGACTTCTGGTGCAGGTGCGACTGGATGTCGGTCTGCGAGAGGAAATTGAAGAACTGGGCGATGCCCTTGTATTCCACATCCGTCTTGCCGCCGAAGACCCAGAGGCTGGCGCCGCCCGGCGTGGTGTTCTGCGGCGCGCCGTTGCCCTTGGTGTCGTAAGGGAGCTGGCCGATGCCGTAGTTCATGCCGGACTTCACCACGTCGCCGAGACCGCCGGAGGACTCCGTCAGGATCCCGCATTCCCCGGACAGAAACAGCTGCTTCGCCTCGGAGGTACGACCGCCGTAGCGAAACACGCCTTCCTTGGCGAGATCGGCGATCGCCTGGAAGTGGTCGACATAGATCGGCGCGTCGATCGCGAGCTCCACCTTGCCGCCGGCGAGCCCGTTCTCTCCGCTGGCATAGGAGACGTTGTTCCACGCGGCGAAATTCTCGAGGTGGATCCAGGTCAGCCAGGTCGAGGTGTAGCCGCAAGGTGCTGCGCCGCTCTCCTTGATCTTGCGTGCGGCGGCAAAGACCTCGTCCCAGGTTTTCGGCGGGGTGTTCGCATCGAGCCCGGCCTTCTGGAAGGTGTCCTTGTTGTAGTAGAGGATCGGCGAGGACGAGTTGTAGGGGAAGGACAGCATCGTGCCGTCGGGCTTGGAATAGTAGTTGACGATGCCCGGGAGGTACTTCGATTTGTCGAAGGTGTAGCCGCCCTGTTCCAGCACCTCGGCGACCGGCTTGATCGCGCCCTCGGCGCCCATCATCACCCCGGTGCCGACGTCGAAGACCTGGATGATCGCTGGCGTCTGCTTGGCACGGAAGGCCGCGATACCGGCATTCAGCGTCTCGGGATAGGTCCCCTTGAACACCGGCTTGATGACGTAGTCGCCTTGGCTGGCGTTGAACTCCTTAGCCAGTTCCTCGACCACCTCGTTGTTGGCCCCGTTCATGGCGTGCCACCATTGCAGCTCCATCGCGGCCTCGGCAGAGGTTGCAAAGGCAGCGCCGAGCGCAAGCGTGCACAGGATCGAGCGAAGCGACATGGTATTCCTCCCGGAGGCGACGGGACAGGTGAGCCTTCTTCGAGGCTGCGCCCTGGTCCGATCGCCGGATCGATTTCACGACGGTCTTTGCCGCCTTGT
Source organism: Mesocryomonas fontinalis (assembly GCF_055730125.2). Lineage (NCBI taxonomy): Bacteria > Pseudomonadati > Pseudomonadota > Alphaproteobacteria > Hyphomicrobiales > Aurantimonadaceae > Mesocryomonas > Mesocryomonas fontinalis. The sequence goes on from NZ_JBUZWG020000002.1 coordinate 178,408, forward strand.
AAGGACACGCAAAGAGCCACGCGAAAGCGAGGGCGTCAACCAGTTGATAGCTTAGGATCTTATGGGAGCTGTGGATGGGCGGTATGCTGGTTGTCGCCTGGTCCGGATCCGGACATTGCTCCACGAGGGTCCTTGATGGGCAGCCGTCATATCGAATTCGCAGCGTCGAGGAGATGCGGGACGATATGGCGCTCGATACGGGCGTCATCCCATTTTGCGCGGGCAACCGAGCACTGGATGGCGGAAGGCGCGCGGGCGCCGTTGCGGACGGCGGCGGAGATGCCGACTTCGTTGAGCAGCAGCTCGTCGTATGCGACCGAATAGCCTCTCTCGGCCGCCTGCTCGATCGCTTCGAGGATCTTCGGCCGGTCCATCAGCGTGTTCGGCGTAAAGCGCCGCATCGGCCATTCCTCGACGCAGCGGCGCCGGTCCTCCGGCTCACGCAACGACAGCATGGCCCGCCCCGCGGAGGTGTTCAGCGCCGGCACGCGGCGACCGACGATCGTGGCGCCGAAGGCTGCCCGGGCGTTCGGCAGGCGGACTGTGTAGACGATGCTGTCGCCATCGAGCAGCGCGAGGTTGACGGTTTCACCCAGCACCTGGCGCAGGTCGATCAGCTTCGGCATGGCGACGCGGACAAGATCGTCGGCCCAGAGATAGGCATTGGCGAGCTCGAGAAACTTCACGGCCGGGCGGAAGCGCCGGGTCTCGGGATCCTTGGCGAGATATCCCAGGCGATGAAAGGTGCTGGCGAGACGCTGGGTTGCGCTCTTGTCGAGCCCCGACGCCGCCGCCAACTCGCTCAGCCCCATCTCGCAGCGGGTTTCGTTGAAGGCCTCGAGCAACCGCATCGCCTTTTCCAGCGACGCCACGAACAACGTGTCCTGCTTCTCACCTTTGGCCTCCATCGACATTCCCTCGCCTTCGCCGTCTTTTTAATCAGTATGGTCGGTTGACTGTTTGGTAGGCGTCGCTTTACGCTAGCATAATGCAGTTGATGATATCGCATTATGATACAACAGTCTCCTACCGTCCGATGCCCGGCGCCGCATCGGGAGAGCGCTCGTGACCAGCGCATTTTCGGTCTCTCAGATCGTCTCCAAGCCGGCGAAATCGTCGCGCGGCGGCATCGTCGCCGCACAGAACCACGCCGCGTCCGCGGTCGGTGCACAGTGCCTCGCCGATGGCGGGGACGCGGTGGATGCGGCGGTGGCGACGTCCTTCGCACTGGGCGTCCTGGAGCCCTGGATGAGCGGGCCGGCCGGCGGTGGCGCGATGGTCATCTGGCGCGAGGCCGAGCAGAAGGCCTATTGCATCCACTACGGCCTGCGCGCGCCGGCAGCGCTCGATCCCGCCGATTATCCACTCTTCGGCCTCGGCGTCGCCGACGACCTGTTTCCCTGGAAGGCCGTGGTCGACGACAGAAACGTCGAGGGTGCCAAGGCCGTGGCCGTGCCCGGTTTGGTCGACGGCATCGGTCTCGCCCATCGCCGTTTTGGCGGGAAGCCCTGGGCCGACCTGCTGCAGCCGGCAGCAGCGCTCGCCCGCGCGGGCTTCGAGGTCGACTGGTATGCCGCGCTGATGCTCGCCTCGGCGGCCCGCTCGCTCTCGCGCGACCCGGATGCCGCAGCGCTTTTCCTCGACGACGGCCGCTGGCCGCCGATGCCAGGCGGCGACGCTGGCAGCCCCCGGCGCATCGCCAACCCCGCCATGGCCGAGACGATCGAGCGCCTCGCTGAACACGGCGCCCGCGAGTTCTACGAAGGCGAGACCGCACGCCGCCTTGCCGCCGACATCGCCGCCAAGGGCGGATCGCTGTCCGAAGCCGACCTTGCCGCCTACCACGCGGTCCTGAGCGAGGTCGCGCTGACGCCCTATCGCGGCGGCGGCTTCTATCTCCCGACCGCGCTGACGGCGGGCCCGACCTTCCGCGACAGTTTCGAGCGGCTCGCCCTCGGCACGCTCGAAGGCGATGCGCCCGGCCCGGCAAGCTTTTGCGCGTATGCCGATGCGCTTGCCGCGGCCTACCGCTCGAGGCTCGCTGAGGACGGCGACAACGAGGCGCCGCATGCCCGTGCCTGCACGACGCATTTCTCCGTGGTCGACCGCGCTGGCAACATGGTCTCGATGACCCAGACGCTGCTGTCGGTGTTCGGCGCCCGCGTCGTCTCGCCGTCGACCGGGCTGGTGCTGAACAACGGCATCATGTGGTTCGACCCCGAGCCCGGCCATCCCAACTCGCTTGGCCCCGGCAAGGCCTGCCTGATGAACGTCTGCCCGGTGATCGGCGAGACCACGGCGGGACGGTTCGCCCTCGGCGCCTCGGGCGGGCGCAAGATCCTGCCGGCGGTGGCGCAGGTCTCGTCCTTCCTCGTCGACCACGGCATGAGCCTCGAGCGGGCCTTCCACCAGCCGCGGATCGATGTCAGCGGCGGGCCGGCGGTGGTCGCGGACCAGGCGCTGCCCGCCGAAACGCTCGGCGCGCTGGCCGAGGGCCGCACCGTCGTGCCCGCCCGCAACGGCGTCTACCCAAACAGCTTCGCCAACATGTCCGGCGTCATGCGGATCGGCGAGATGAATTTCGGCGCGAGCGAGGTGATGTCGCCCTGGGGCGACGCGGTCGCCGAGGACGACGTCCACGCACAGCCGTAACACGGTCGGTCGGCAAGGCCGGGCACGCATCGGGGCCAACCGGCGCCCCTCGCAAGAAGGAGCAAGGCACATGAAGCATTTCGGTACGCTCGCCACGATCGCGAAGGGAGGCTTCAAGGCCCGGCTCCTGGCCACGGCGATGGCCTTCGCTGTGCTCGCAGGACCGGCGGCTGCGACGGAAATCCGCGCCGTCATGCATTCGGGCCTGCGCGCCCTCGACCCGATCATCACCACCGCGCACATCGCCCGCAACCATGGCTACATGATCTACGACACGCTGCTCGGCGTCGACGAGAACCAGAAGCCGCAGCCGCAAATGGCGTCCTGGACGGTCTCCGACGACGGCATGGTCTACACCTTCACTCTGCGCGACGGCCTCACCTGGCACGACGGCGCGCCGGTGACCGCAGCCGATTGCGTCGCCTCGCTGAACCGCTGGGCGAAGCGCGACGGCGGCGGCCAGATGATGATGCAGTACACCAAGAGCATCGAGGCGAAGGACGCGAAGACCATCGTCCTCACCCTCTCCGAGCCGTTCTCCTACGTCGTCGAGCTGATCGCCAAGCCCTCTGCCGTGCCGGCCTTCATGATGCCGGAGCGGGTGGCCAAGACCCCGGCGACCGAAGCCATCAAGGAGCATATCGGCTCCGGTCCGTTCCGCTTCGTCGAGGCCGAGTACAAGCCGGGCGTCCAGGTCGTCTACGACAAGTTCGCCGAATACGTGCCGCGGACCGAGCCCGCCAGCTGGACCGCCGGCGGCAAGGTGGTGAAGGTCGACCGCGTCACCTGGATCAACATGCCGGACGCCCAGACGACGATCAACGCGCTCAATTCGGGCGAGATCGACTACATGGAGCTGGTGCCGATCGACCTGCTGCCGCTGCTGACGGCGAACGACGAGCTCACCGTCGACGTGATGAACGTCCTCGGATCCCAGACGATGGGCCGGATGAACTTCCTCTATCCGCCCTTCGACGACGTCCGCATCCGGCAGGCCGCGCTCCTGGCGATGAACCAGACCGATGTTCTCAGCGCCCTCACCGGCAATCCCGAATACTTCTCCGTCTGCGGCTCGATGTACGGCTGCGGCGCCCCGCTGGCGACAGCGGCGGGCAGCGAGACGATCGTCGCCGGATCGAACGCCGAGGCGGCGAAGAAGCTACTGGCCGAGGCCGGCTACAAGGGGGAGCCGGTGGTGATCCTGCAGCCGACCGACGTCGCCAGCACCAGCCCGCAGCCGGTGGTCGCCGCGCAGCTGCTGCGCAAGGCCGGCTTCACCGTCGACCTGCAGCCGATGGACTGGCAGACCGTCGTCACCCGCCGGGCCAACCAGGCGCCGCCGGCCGAAGGCGGCTGGAACATGTTCTTCACCAACTGGGTCATCCCGGAGGTCTGGAACCCGATCGTCAACCCGATGCTGAACGGCGGCGGCAAGGAGAAGGCCTGGTTCGGCTGGCCGAACGACCCGGTGCTCGACGCCCTGCGCAAGGAGTTCGTGCAGGCCAAGACCGACGAGGAGCGCAAGGCCGTCGCCGAGAAGGTCCAGGTGCACGCCTACAAGGAGGTCACCTACGTGCCGCTCGGCGAGTACCGCAGCCCCTCGGCCTGGCGCAACCAGCTGACCGGCCTCATCAAGTCGCCGATCCCGACCTTCTGGAACATCGAGAAGGCCGAGTAGGCACGCGGCGACAGACGCCCGCCTCCGGCCCGGCAACCGGCCGGAGGCACCCCGCCCATCCCGACAGCCCCCGAGGACAACCGGATGCTCTCCTATTTCCTCCGCCGCATCCTCGCCGCCATTCCGGTGATGGTGGTGGTCGCGCTCTTCGTCTTCCTGCTGTTGCGGCTGACGCCGGGCGATCCCGCCGCCATCATCGCCGGCGACATGGCGACGCCGCAGCAACTGGCCGACATCCGCGCGGCTCTCGGCCTCGACCAGCCGCTCTACCTGCAGTTCGGCACCTGGAGCTCGCAGCTGCTGTCCGGCGATTTCGGGACGTCGCTGATCTCCAACACGCCGGTGACGACGCTGATCGGCCAGCGGCTGGAGCCCACCGTCAGCCTGGCACTGCTGACCATCTTCCTCACCGTCGTCATCGCCGTGCCGCTGGGCGTGCTCGCCGCCTGGAAGCATGGCAGCTGGATCGACACCCTGGTGACCTCGTTCTCGGTGCTCGGCTTTTCCATCCCGGTCTTCGTCATCGGCTATCTCCTGATCCAGCTCTTCGCGATCGAGCTGAAATGGGTGCCGGTGCAGGGCTTTCGCAGCGTCTTCGAAGGCGTCGGGCCGTTCCTGCACCGGGCGATCCTGCCGGCGCTGACGCTCGCCAGCATCTACATCGCGCTGATCGCGCGGATGACCCGGGCGGCCATGCTCGACGTACTCGGCGAGGACTATGTCCGCACCGCGCGGGCCAAGGGGCTCGACGAGCGCCGCGTCCTGTTCCGGCACGCGCTGCGCAACGCCGCGGTGCCGATCCTCACCGTCATCGGCACCGGCTTCGCGCTGATGATCTCCGGCGTCGTGGTGACCGAGAGCGTGTTCAACATTCCCGGCCTCGGGCGCCTCACTGTCGATGCGATCCTCGCCCGCGACTACCCCGTCATCCAGGGGTTGATCCTGTTCACCAGCGGCATCTACGTGCTGGTCAACCTGCTGATCGACCTGTCCTATGCCTTCCTGGACCCGAGGATCCGATACTGATGGCGATAGAAGCCGACAGCCGGCCGGTGCCGGCCAAGCCTTTCAGACTGATGCCGGTGATCGCCGGCCGCCGCGTCGGACTGCCGGCGATGCTCGCCGCCATCGCACTGGCGCTGATCGTCGTCACGGCGCTGCTGGCGCCCTGGATCGCGCCCTACGATCCGATCGCGATGAACCCGGTGCAGCGGTTGAAGCCGGCGAGCGAGGCCTTCTGGCTCGGCACCGACGCCTATGGCCGCGACATCCTCTCGCGCATCCTCTACGGCGCCCGCATCTCGCTGCTGATCGGGCTCGGCTCGACGGTGGTGGCGATCGCCATCGGCCTGCCGCTCGGCCTCCTCGCCGGCTTCTTCCGGGTGCTCGACGCCGTGCTGATGCGGATCATGGACGGGCTGATGGCCATCCCGAGCATTCTCCTCGCCATCGCCGTCGTCTCGCTCGCCGGTGCCAGCCTCTGGACGGTGATCATCGCCATCACCATTCCCGAAATCCCGCGCGTCGTGCGGCTGGTGCGCTCGGTCGTGCTGACCGCCCGCGAGGAGCCCTATGTCGAGGCCGCGCTGTCGGTCGGGTCGAGCCTGCCGAAGATCATGTGGCGGCACCTGATGCCGAACACGCTGGCGCCGCTGATCGTCCAGGGCACCTACATCTGCGCCTCGGCGATCCTGACCGAGGCGATCCTCTCCTTCCTCGGCGCCGGCATCGGCACCGAGACGCCGTCCTGGGGCAACATCATGTCCGAGGGGCGGCTCTACTTCCAGCTGAAGCCGTCGATGATCTTCTGGCCCGGCCTCGTCCTGTCGGCCTGCATCCTGTCGATCAATCTCCTCGGCGACCAGGCGCGCGACATGCTGGATCCGCGGATGAAGCAGAGGGGCGCGTTCAAATGAGCACCGTCGTTGCGGCAGAGGCCCCCGTCCTCCAGATCGAAGGCCTGCGGGTCGCCGCGGCCGGCGGCGAGATCATCCGGGGCATCTCGCTGGAGATCCGGCCGGGCGAGACCGTCTGCCTCGTCGGGGAGAGCGGCTCGGGCAAGTCGGTGACGTCGCTGGCGACCATGTGTCTCCTGCCGAAGAAGGTGCTGTCGGTCACTTCGGGCTCGATCCTCCTCGAGGGCGAGGACGTGCTGGCCGCGACGCCGGCGCGGCTGAAGCAGCTGCGGGCGACGCGGATGTCGATGATCTTCCAGGAGCCGATGACGGCGCTGAACCCGGTGCTGACCGTCGGCCGCCAGATCGAGGAAGTGCTGCAGGCGCATGGCAGCCTCGGCGCCTCCGACCGGCATCGCCGGGTGCTGGAGATGCTGGAGCAGGTGCATCTGCCGGACGTCCGGCGGATCTTTAGCTCCTACCCGCACCAGCTTTCCGGCGGCCAGCGTCAGCGGATCATGATCGCCATGGCGCTGATCCTGCGGCCGAAACTGCTGATCGCCGACGAGCCGACGACCGCGCTCGACGTCACCACGCAGAAGCAGATCCTGAAGCTGATCAAGGACCTTCAGGCCGAGCTCGGCACCTCGGTGTTGTTCGTGACGCACGACATGGGCATCGTCGCCGACATCGCGACGCGCGTCTGCGTGATGCACCATGGCACTGTCGTCGAGGACGGCACGACGGAGGATATCCTTGCCCGCCCGCGCGAAGACTATACGCGGCGCCTGCTCGCCGCCGTTCCGGCTTTGCTGCCCCGCGCGCCGCGTCCGATGGGCACCGGCGGCACGGTGCTCGAGACCGTCGGCCTCGGCATGGTCTACACCCGCAAGCATTTCCTGAAGGCCGCGACCGAGACGGTGGCCGCAAACCAGGTCAACCTCCTCCTCAAGCGCGGCCGCACGCTCGGCGTCGTCGGCGAGAGCGGCTCGGGCAAGACCACCGTCGCACGCTGCGTCATGCGGCTGATCGCGCCGACCGCCGGTGCCATCCGCGTCGCCGGCAGCGACATCTCGGCGCTGACCCGGCGCGAACTGCGCCCGCACCGCCAGAAGATCCAGATGATCTTCCAGGACCCCAACCGCTCGCTGAACCCCCGCCTGACGGTGGGTGAGAGCATCATCGAGGGACCGGTCAACTACGGCACGCCGAAGGCCGAGGCGATGGCCCGGGCGCGCGAGTTGATGGAGCTTGTCGGCATGCCGGCCGATGCCGTCGACCGCCATCCGCACCAGTTCTCCGGCGGCCAGCGCCAGCGCATCGCGATCGCCCGGGCGCTGGCGATGGAACCCGACATCCTCGTCGCCGACGAGGCGGTCTCGGCGCTCGACGTCTCGGTGCAGGCGCAGGTCCTCGACCTCCTCGCCGACATCCAGGAGCGCCTCGGCGTCGCCATCCTGTTCATCACCCACGACCTGAGGGTCGCCGCCCAGATCTGCGACGACGTCGCGGTGATGCAGCGCGGCAAGGTGGTGGAATACGGCCCCGCCGGGGACGTGCTGCGCCATCCGAGGGAGGCCTATACCCGCGAGCTGCTCGACGCAGCGCCCGGCAAGCACTGGGATTTCCCGAATTTCCGGCCGCTCGCCGCCGCCCCCGCTGCCTCGATCTGACGATGGAACACGCCATGGCCCCTCCCCGCATCGCCGTCGGCGGCTTCATGCACGAGACCAACACCTTCGGACCGAGCAAGGCCGGCATCGACGCCTTCATCGAGGGCGGCGGCTGGCCGGCTTTGTGTGAAGGCCCGGCGCTGATCGCGGCCACCCGCAACGTCAACATGGGCATCTGCGGCTTCGTCGAGACGGCGGAGGCGCTGGGCTGGAACCTGGTGCCGACGCTCTGGTGCGCCGCCAGCCCTTCCGCCCACGTGACCGAGGCGGCGTTCGAGGAGATCGCCGGGCGTCTCGTCGCGGCCATCGTCGCGGCGGGGCCGCTCGACGGCGTCTACCTCGACCTGCACGGCGCCATGGTCGCCGAGCATGTCGACGACGGCGAGGGCGAGCTTCTCGCGCGGGTGCGGGCCGCCGTGGGGCCAGGCGTTCCGATCGTCGCCTCGCTCGACCTGCACGGCAACGTCACCGCGGCCATGGTCGAGGCGGCCGATGCGCTGATCGCCTATCGCACCTATCCGCATATCGACATGGCCGAGACCGGCGCGCGCGCGGCGCGTCACCTCGAAGGCCTGCTCGGCGGCCAGCGCCATGCGAAATCCTTCCGGCAGCTGCCGTTCCTGATCCCGATCGCCTGGCAGGCGACGGGCATGGAGCCCTGCCGCAGCCTCTATGCCCGGCTGCCGGAGATGGAGGCGGCGGGCCTTGCCTCGATCTCCTTCCTGGCAGGGTTCCCGGCGGCAGATTTTCCAGATTGCGGCCCGTCGATCGTCGCCTACGGCGCGACGCAGGCCGAGGCCGACGCGGCGGCCGATGCGATGCTGGCCGCCGTCGCCGCAGCTGAGACGGGCTTCGCCGGCAAAGTGTTCTCGCCCTCGGACGGCGTCCGACACGCCATCGCCCTGTCGAAGGGTGCGCTGCGCCCGATCGTCATCGCCGATACGCAGGACAATCCCGGCGCCGGCGGCGACAGCGACACCACCGGCATGCTGCGCGCGCTGGTCGCCGCCGATGCCCGGCGCGCCGCGATCGGCGTCATCGTCGATCCCGCCGCCGCGGCCCTGGCGCACGCGGCCGGCATCGGCGAAAAAGTGTCGCTCTCGCTCGGCGGCAAGTCGGCCATTCCGGGCGACGCGCCGTTCGAGGCCGAGTTCACCGTGGACGCGCTCTCCGACGGCAGTCTCACGGCATCCGGCCCGTTCTACGGCGGCGCGCGAATGAACCTCGGGCCCTCCGCCTGCCTCAGCATCGGCGGCGTGCGGATCGTCCTCGCCTCGCGCAAGGCGCAACTGGCGGACCAGGAAATGTACCGCTTCGTCGGCATCGAACCGACCACCGAGGCGATCCTCGTCAACAAGAGCTCGGTGCATTTCCGCGCCGACTTCGAGCCGATTGCCGAGCAGATCATCGTCTGCGCCGCCCCCGGCCCCATGCCGGTCGATCCGGCCGCGCTGCCCTTCGCGCGGCTCCGTCCGGGCATGCGCCTGTCGCCCGGCGGCCCGGCCTTCGCCACTCCATCCAACACATAAGGATATCTCCATGTCCGTACTGCCGCGCATCGAATCCTTCACGGGCGACCTCGTCGCCATCCGCCACGACCTGCACGCCCATCCCGAGATCGGCTTCGAGGAGGTCCGCACCTCCGGCATCGTCGCCGAGAAGCTGGCGGGCTGGGGTGTCGAGGTGCACCGCGGCGTCGGCGGCACCGGCGTCGTCGGCATCATCGAGGGCAAGCGCCCCGGCAGCCGCCGCATTGGGCTGCGCGCCGACATGGACGCGCTGCCGATGGACGAGCTGTCCAACCTGCCGTTCCGCTCGACGATCCCCCGCCGCTTCCACGGCTGCGGCCACGACGGGCACACCACGATGCTGCTCGGCGCGGCGCGGTACCTGGCCGAGACCCGCGACTTCGAGGGGACCGCGGTGATGATCTTCCAGCCGGCTGAGGAAGGTCTCGGCGGCGCCCGGGCGATGCTGGCCGACAGGCTGTTCGAGCGGTTTCCCTGCGACGAGATCTACGGCCTCCACAACTCGCCCGATCTCGACCCCGGCCAGATCCGGGTCTTCCCCGGCAAGGCGATGGCCGGCGCCAGCTTCTTCGACATCACCATCACCGGCACGGGCAGCCACGGCGCCCAGCCGCATCGTTCAAAGGACCCGATCGTCGTCGCCACCGCGCTGTCGCAGGCGCTGCAGTCGGTCGTGGCGCGCAATGTCGATCCGATGAAGTCGGCGGTGCTGTCGATCACCCAGATCCATTCCGGCTCGGCCTACAACGTCATTCCAGAGGAGGCGAAGCTCGCCGGCACGATCCGCTTCTTCGACGATGCCGTCGGCGCCCTCGTCAACGCGCGCCTGCGCACGATCGCCGCGGGGCTCGCTTTGTCCTTCGACGTCACCATCGACGTCGACATCCGCGACATCTTCTCGGTGCTGGATAACCATCCGGCCGAGACCGAGTATCTCGCCGAGGCCGCCGCGGACATCGTCGGGCCGGAGAACCTCCTGAGGGAGCCACGCCCGATGATGGGCAGCGAGGATTTTGCCGACATGCTGCATGCCGTGCCCGGCGCCTATTGCTGGGTCGGCCATGCCGGCAGTGTGCCGGTGCACAATCCGGGCTTCGTGCTCGACGACGGCATCCTGCCGATCGGCGCGAGCCTGCTCGCCCGCATCGTCGAACGTCGCCTCGGCGCGGTCTGATGGCGGGCGAGATGATGGTCCTGCTGGACCGCCTCGACCTCGACACCGACCGCATGCTGGAGGGCCTGCGCCCCTGGATCGAATGCGAGAGCCCAACCTTCGACGTCGCGGCGGTCAACCGGATGATGACACTCGCCTCCGCCGACCTCGCGGCGATGGGCGCGACCGTGGATCGTGTCCCGGGCCAGCCGGGCATTGGCGACTGCGTGCGCGCCGCCTTCCCGCATCGCCGCGCGGGCGAGCCCGGCATTCTCATCATGGCGCATCTCGACACGGTGCACCCGATCGGCACGCTGGAAAAGCTTCCGTTCCGCCGCGACGGCGAGCGCTGCTACGGGCCGGGGATCGTCGACATGAAGGGCGGCACCTTCGCCGCGCTTGCCGCGGTGCGGGCGCTGAGGGAGGCCGGCATCGAGACGCCGCTGCCGGTACACGTTCTGCTGACCTCTGACGAGGAGATCGGCAGTCCCGGCAACCGGGCGCTGATCGAGGCGGAGGCCAGCCGGCACCGCTTCATCCTGGTGCCGGAGCCCTCGCAGCCAGACGGCGGCGTCGTCACCGGGCGCTACGCCATTGCCCGCTTCAACCTCTCGGCGCACGGGGTGCCGAGCCATGCCGGCGCGGCGCTGAAGAAGGGCCGCTCGGCGATCCGCGAGATGGCCCGGCGCATCCTCGAGATCGAGGACATGACCGGCGACGACTGCACCTTCAGCGTCGGCGTCGTGCACGGCGGACAATGGGTCAACTGCGTCTCTACCGAATGCCGGGCCGAGGCGCTGAGCATGGCCAAGCGCCAGGACGATCTCGACCGCGGCGTCGAGCGGATGCTGGCGCTGTCGGAAACGCGAGCGGACGGCACCGGCTTTACCGTCGAGATGGGCGTCGTCCGCCCGGTATGGGAACCCGATGCGGGGACGCAGGCGCTGTTCTCGCTGGCCGCTTCGGTCGCCGGCGAGCTCGGCCTGACGTTGACGCAGGCCAGCAGCGGCGGCGGCTCCGACGGCAACTTCACCGGCGCGATGGGGCTGCCGACGCTCGACGGCCTCGGCGTGACCGGGGCCGGCATCCATACGCTGCAGGAGCACGTTCTCGTCGACAGCCTGCCGCAGCGCGCCCGGCTGATGGCGGGCATGCTGGCGCGGCTCGGCGCAGCGTGAGAGCTGGAGCGTACGCCATGGACATCACCTCGCCGTTCTCCGCGCCCGGCCAGCTGGTGGCACCGCCGGATATCGCTGTTCCCGAAATCTGCCGCTTCAGTGCCACCGAACTCGGCGAGAGGATGCGGGACGGCCGCCTGTCGTCGCGGGAGATCACCACCGCCTTCCTCGACCAGATCGACCGCGTGAACCCCGCCCACAACGCCATCGTCTCGCTGCGCGATCGAGCGGAGATCCTCGCCGAGGCGGACGATGCGGACCACCACCTGGCGAGCGGCGCTGCCAGCGGGCCCCTGCACGGCCTGCCGATCGCCATCAAGGACCTTGCCGCGACTAAGGGACTGCGGACCAGCTACGGCTCGCCGGTCTATGCCGACAACGTTCCGGCCGCCGACGATCCCGGCGTCGCCCGGATCAGGGCGGCGGGCGCGATCATCATCGGGAAGACGGCGACCCCGGAGTTCGGCCTGGGATCGCACACCTACAACCCAGTCTTCGGCATCACTCGCAACGCGTTCGATCCCCGCCTCTCGGCCGGCGGGTCAAGCGGCGGGGCAGCGGTGGCGCTGGCGCTGCGGATGCTGCCCGTCGCCGACGGCAGCGACATGGGCGGCTCGCTGCGCAACCCGGCGGGCTGGAACAACGTCTACGGCCTCCGCCCCTCGCAGGGTCTCGTGCCGAACCCGGCTGCTGCCGACCTCTATCTGACGCAGCTGGCGACCGAGGGCCCGATGGCCCGCACCGCGGCGGATCTCGCGCTGCTGCTCGGCGTGCAGGCGGTTCCCGACGCCGGTGCGCCGCTGTCGCTCGACGGAAACGGTGCGGCCCCTCGCGACATCCGCCGCATCGGCTGGCTCGGCGATCTCGGTGGGCATCTGCCGGTCGAGGCGGGCGTGCTCGACGTCTGCAGCCATGGCCTCGCCCGGCTCGAGCGTGCGGGTTGCCGGGTCGAGGCGATCCGGCCGGAGTTCGACATGGAGCGGCTGTGGCGGGCCTTCGTGGTGCTGCGGCAATTCTCGACCGCCGGAAAATACCGGCCACTGTTCGAGGCGCCCGAGCACCGCGACCGGCTGAAGCCGGAAATGCTCTGGGAGATCGAGGGCGGGTTGTCGCTGCCGGCCACCGCCGTCTACGACGCGGCCTGCGTGCGCTCTGACTGGTATCGCGAATGCCGACGGCTGTTCGGCCGGGTCGACGCACTGGCGCTGCCCTCGGCGCAGCTCTTCGCCTTCCCCGCAGAATGGCACTGGCCGCGGGAGATCGCCGGCCGGACGATGGACAGCTATCACCGCTGGATGGAGGTCGTCGTTCCCGGAACGATGTCGGGTTGCCCGGTTCTGTGCCTGCCCGCAGGCTTTGCCGGCGGCATGCGCGCGATGGGCCTTCAGATTCTCGGCCAGCCCCGGCAGGACGCCGCGCTGATCGCGCTCGCCAAACGCTACGAGGACGTGAAGCCGACCGGCTAGCTCAGCGCGCATTGGCACCAGGATGAGAGGTGTATCGGCCATCTCCCCAGCGGGCAAAGTGCAAGTCTGCAGGCTGAGCGGTGAAATTTAGCAGGCCGCGGGCGTTGCAAGCGGCCGCCTTGTAGAAGCATGGCGAGGGCCTCCGGACCCTCGCGACATCCTTCCGGTTCATGCGGACGAAGCCTGCTTTATCGCTAAGTGCTCGGCGCCGCGGCAGGTTCGCCGAACAGCTTGCCGGCGCCGGCCCAGTCGCTCGGCGCGACGTCGTCGAAGATGACGTAGATGTAGGCCGCGTCGGTCCCCGTGTTGCGGACGATGCTCTCGGTGATCTCCGCGGCGACCTTCTGCTTCTGACCGTGGTCCTTACCTTCGAACCAGCTTACCCGTACGACCGGCATGATCGCTTCTCCCTCGATGTTCCGCCGCTCTCCGTCGGCGGACGCCGAAGGCCCGAGACAGGCAATCGCAATGTACGGTATCCTCAAGGCGCTTAAAGCCGCCGCTGATCCGATCTGAGTAGCGCGGGAGGATACAAAGAGGGTTCGCCATGGATGAGATCGAACCGCTGTCGGGCATCGGTGTCTTCGTGGCGGCGGCCCGGGCGGGAAGTTTCACGGGGGCCGCCGAGCGCCTCGGCATCACCAAGTCCGCGGTCGGCAAGACCATCGCCCGCCTTGAGGCGCGTCTCGGACTGAAGCTGTTTCATCGGACCACGCGCAACAACAAGCTCACCGTCGACGGCGAGGCCTACCTCGCCGCATGCGCCTCTGCCCTCGACGAGATCGCCGCTGCCGAAGCGGCCCTCACCTCGGCGAACCGGATCCTCACCGGCCGGATCCGCATCGACATGCCGGTGGCGTTCGGAAGGCGCGTCCTCCTGCCCATCCTGATCGAGATCGTCCGGCCGCATCCCGAACTGAACTTGAGCCTCACCTTCACCGACGCCTTGACCGATCCCTTCCAGGACGACGTGGACCTGATGATCCGCTTCGGTACCCTCCAGGATTCGAGCCACCTCATCGCGCGGCATCTCGCCGACCAGGATCGGGTGATCTGCGCCTCTCCAGGCTACGTCGAGATGCATGGACGTCCGGAGGCACTGGCGGACCTTCGCGGGCACCGCTGCATCGTCGGCTCGCCCAAGGGTCCGCCAGTGGCCTGGGTGATCCGCGAGGACGGCGCGGTGAAGCGCGTGTCGCCTCCCGCCACCCACCAGGTCAGCGACGGCGAGGCCATGGTCGACGCGGCGGTCGGCGGGCTCGGCATCTGTCAGCTCCCGGCCTCGCTGGTCCGGCACCATGTCGAGAGTGGCGCACTCGTGCCGTTGCTCGAGACCTTCTCGACCGTTCCCGTCGAGGTGCACGCACTCTGGCCGCGACAGGCGCACCTCAGCCCAAGGATACGTTACGTGATCGACCAGCTTGTCGCGTGTGCGGCCGCAGGCAACCTGAACTAAGCCGTCACGGCACGCCGACGATCTTCCCGCCCGCCTCGTTGGCCTCCATGCAACGGTGCGCAACGGTGCGCCTCGACGATCTCGTCGAGCCGGAACACGCGGCCGATCTTTACCGGCAACTTGCCCTTCTCGACCTCGTCGACGAGCCTCTGAAGGGGCATCGCCATGAACTCCCCGGCGCCGCCGCTGTAGGTGGTCAGGCTGACCGCCGTGGGGATCGCCGCCATCGGCTCGAAGGCTTCGAGTGTCCAGCGATCACCGACCATCCCGCTCATGCAGACCGCCCCGTGGCGCTTGGCGCAGGCGAGCGAATCGAGGAGCGTGGTTGTCCCAACCAGCTCCAGCACCCTGTCGACGCCGTCCGGGAAAGCGTCCCGCACCTGTCCCGCGATCGCCCCGTCGTCGATGAACACCTGGGCCGCGCCATGGGAGCGAAGCAGGCCTTCCCGGTCCGGGCGCCGTGTGGTGGCACAGGCGATGGCGCCCCCGGCCTTCGCGATGGCGGCTGCGGCCAGGCCGACGGAGGTCGTGCCGCCGCGGATGAGAAGCGTCTCGCCGGCGTGGAGGCGCAGCGCGATGAAGAGCGACCCCCACGCCGTCTGGAGCATCTCGGGCAATGCGCCGAGCGTCTCCCAAGGCAGGTCAGTACGGATCGACTGCACCTGGCCGACCGGAACCTTCACATACTCGGCATAGCCGCCGTCGAAGTCGCGGCCCATGCCGCCGATGACCGTCGCAACCGTCGCGCCGGGCGTGAACTCGCCGCCCGGAGCAGACTCGACCGTTCCGGTCGCCTCGATGCCGAGGATGCGCGGCAGCCGGACGTTCGGGGAATGCCCCTGCCGCGTGAAGAGCTCGGATCTGTTGAGTCCGATCGCCCGCACGCGGATCAGGACCTCGCCCGCGCGCGGCACCGGGACGGGTCGATCCTCGACCTTCAGGACGCCAGGTGTACCCGGCGTGTATAGGACCGCAGCCTTCATCATCGCCATGGCGGCTTCACCCCGCGAGCAGACCGGCGAATGGCAACCGGGGACCCAAGGGCACGATCCCCGAAGGATTGAGACTCTTGATCGAGTAGTAGCCGCGCTTGATGTGGTCGATGCTGACGGTCCCCGCGACCCCTGGAACGGCGAGCATGCGGTCGACGTAGGCCGAGAGGTTCAGGTAGTCGGCGACGCGGCGAAGATTGCACTTGAACAGGCCGTGATAGGCAGCGTCGAAGCGGATCAGCGTGACGAAGAGCCGGATGTCGGCCTCGGTCAGGCGTTCGCCGAGAAGGAAGGTACGACCTTCGAGGTGAGACTCAAGTTCGTCCAGCATGCCGAAGACGTCGCCGAAAGCCTCGTCGTAGGCGACCTGCGTCGTCGCAAAGCCCGCCCGGTAGACCCCGTTGTTGAGACGCGGGTAGATCCGGTCGTTCAAGGCGTCGATCGCGCCGCAGAGGTCCACGGGGTAGAGGTCGACATCCTCGTTCGCAAGGTCGCCGAAGCCCGAGTTCAGCATGCGGACGATGTCGGCGGACTCGTTGTTGACGATCGTCCGTCTCTCCCGGTCCCAGAGCACGGGCACCGTGGCGCGACCCGATACCGTCGGATCCGCCCGGGTGTAGAGCTCGTGCACGTATGTTGCGCCGTTGACCTCGTCGCGGTCGGATCCCGGATAGTCGCCGAAGCGCCAGCCCTCGTCAGTGAGCGCCGGCTCCACCACCGAGACGGAGATGGCGTTCTCGAGCCCCTTCAATCTGCGCGCGATCAGCGTGCGCGACGCCCAGGGGCAGATCAGGGCGACGTAGAGATGGTAGCGGCCCGCCTCGGCAGGAAACCCGCTCTCCCCGGCCGGTCCCGCGCTCCCGTCCGGTGTCACTCAGTTGCGGAAGCTCGAGGTCTGGCGGACGAAGCCGCCCTTCTCGTCCTTTGCCTGCACGGGCTGCCAGTCGGCGGTCCACTTGCCGTTCACGAGCATGTCGCTGTCCTTTCGATGTCCGTCACGTCAGGCGGCAACGGTTGGCTTGAGGGCGGCCGCGATGAAGTCGCGAGTGAGGGTCGCGCCTTCGGCCGAGACCGTGTGGCCGAGACCGGGGAAGATCCGGCTCGTCACGTCGAGACCTGCCGCCCGGAGGACCTCTTCCGCCCGCGTCGTTTCCGCCGAGGGAACGATGGGGTCGGCCGATCCATGCAGCAGCAGAATCTTCGTGGTGGTGGACGGTGAGTAGGGCGTCGGCGATGCGAGGCGTCCGGAGATGGACACGGCAGCCGCGACAGGCCAGCGCCCGGACGCGATGGCATCGAGCACCATCATGGAGCCTTGCGAAAAGCCGACGAGGACGACGCGGTCCAACCTGTCGCCGAAGCCACTCCGATCGAGTTCGGAGCTGAGGACCTCGTCGAAGGCGGAACGTGCGGCCGCGATCCTGGCCGGGCGGTCTTCCGGCGTGACGCCGGCGATGCTGAACCATTGCCGTCCCGGCCCCTGGTCGAAGGCGAAGGGGCCGTCGGGAGCGACGAACGCCACGTTCGGCAGCGGGGGTCGCCATGCCTCCGCAAGGCCCAGCATGTCCCGGCCATTGCTGCCGACGCCGTGCAGGAGGACGACCAAGCCGTCCGGTGATGTCGAAGGGGTCATGTGCTTGGCTCGGATATGAGTGTGATGGAGGTGTTCCAGGGATCGTGAAGCACAAGGCGCGGCCCGTTGCTTTCATCGGATGGCGCTGTCGCTCGAGACCGTATGGCTTCGATGATGTCGTGAGCGGTGGTTATCTCGACGTCCGCCAGCCCGGTCGTCAGCTCCGTCCGCGGCGGCGCGCCGCGGCTGTTCCAGATGTTGGCGGCGAGTTGGTGGTGGTAGCCGCCCGAACCGAAGAAACTGCCACCGGGATAGCGGGCGGTCGCGTCGAAGCCGAGCACGCCGCCGTAGAACGCCTTCGCAGGCGCGATCGCGCCGACCTGGAGATGCACATGGCCGACGTTGCCGCCCCGCGGGAAGCCGCGCCATTCCCGGCCCTCTGCTGCCCGCAGGAGATCCTGCGCGTCGAGGGCGTCCGTCGACATGCGAACCGTGCCGCCGTCCCACGCCTACTCCGCGCTCGGCCTGTCTGCATAGATCTCGATGCCATTGCCCTCGGGATCGGCGAGGTAGATCGCCTCGCTGACCAAGTGGTCGGACGCGCCTTGGATCGCGACGGGCTGCTCGGCCGCGAAAGCCAGCCACCCGCCGAGGTCCGCACGCTCGGGCAGCAGGAATGCCATATGGAAGAGCCCTGCGTCCCGCCGCGAACGAACCCGGGCGGATGGCTCGTGCCGGAGCTCCACAAGCGTCCCGGCGTCGGTCCCAAGGCGCAAGGTGCCGGCCTCGCGGCCGGTTTCGCGAAGGCCGATCGCGTCCCGGTAGAACCCTGCCACGCGGTCGAGGTCGCGCACGACGAGGGTCACCTTGGAGATCCGGTGCGGCGCCGTCGCCAGCACCGGATCGATGGATGAGCGCTCGATGGTGCTCGAGGTCGGGATGGTCATCGAGATCTCCTTTGGAAGCTCGCTCGGCTGTGTCGAGATCTCAGGCCCGGGCCGTGCGGAGCGCGGCAGCGGTCGTCGGGCGGAAAGCATAGGCACCATCGCCAAGAAGAGCGACCGACACCAGCCCGACGATCCAGAGCGCCAAGAACTCCCAGCCGCCGTTCGGGTTCGTGAAGTAGAACCCGGCGGGTCCGTGCACGGTGACGATCGCTCCCAGAAGGACTGGGACCAGGGCCAAAGCGACCAGACGGCTGTAGACGCCGGCGATCAGGGCAAGGCCACCGAGGGTCTCGACCAGGATCACGAGATAGGCGAGCGGACCGGGAAGGCCGAGGCTGGCGAAGAACTGCGCGGTGCCGGCGGGCGTGAAGACGAAGAACTTCAGGCCGGCATGGGCGAGGAAGAGGATGCCGAGGGCCACACGGAGAGCGGTCGCGGCGTAGGGGGCGGTACGGTGGTCGATCATCTCGGGTCTCCTGGTTGGACACCCTCCATGTGCCAACATCCGCTCGGTTTGATAATCCGCGGAAAAGGTATAGCAGTCCACACCGGGGGTGTGAGGCGATGTTGGACAGGTTTACGGGAATGCAGGTGTTCGCGCGCATTGCCGGGCTCGGCAGCCTCTCCGGGGCGGCGCGGTCGCTCGGCATGTCGCAGACCATGGCGACGAAGCACATGGCGGAGCTGGAGGAGCGGCTGGGGGTCAAGCTGCTCCATCGCACGACACGCAAGGTCACGCTGACTGAGGCGGGCCGACGCTATCTCGAAAGCACCGAGCGCATCCTTGGAGAATTGGAAGAGGCCGACGCCACCGCCTCGCCCGAACGGGTCGAGGTCACGGGAACGCTGCGGCTGAACGCGCCCGTCTCCTTCGGCGTCCGCGAGGTCGCGCCTCTGCTCGCCACGTTCTCCCGGACGCACCCCGCCCTCGCGGTCGATCTCGGTCTGAACGACCGTGTCGTCGACCTGGTCGAGGAGGGATGGGACGTGGCGATCCGGATCGGCCGCATCGACGACCAGACCTTGATCGCCCGCAAGCTGGCCCGTTGCCGCCTCATGGTAGCGGCCTCTCCGGCCTATCTTCAAGAACGCGGCGTCCCGCAAACCGTGGCAGACCTCACCTCCCACAACTGTCTCGGCTACACCCTGTCGAGCGCCCTCGGCCCGCACCGCTGGCAGTTCGGCATCGACGGGGACGTCGACGTCCCTGTCCACGGGGACCTGCGGGCGAACAACGGCGACGCACTGGTGGCCGCGGCTTTGGCCGGACAAGGGCTGGTCTACGAGACAACCTTTCTCCTTGGAGACGAGATCCGCGCAGGACGGCTGGTCGCGCTCGAACTCGACCACCCTCCGCTCGAGCTCCCCGGCGTGTTCGCCGTCTACGCCGCCAACCGACGCCCGCCGGCAAAGGCGCGGGCAATCATCGATTTTCTGGTGGCGAGGTTCTGCGATCCAGCGCCTTGGGATCGAGGCCTTGGCCCAACCGCGAAGCCGACAGTTTAAGATCAAGCTTCAGCTTTTTGGGCGGTTCATTCCCAAAGCTGACCGGAGATCGGTTTGAAGTCCCCGCGGCGTGCTGAACATCGCGGAAGCTTCCGCAATGACTTGGTTCACGCTAGATTTCTCGATGGGATCATGGCGCTTCAATTGCTCACCATTGCAGCTGCAAATGCCGCGAAGCGCAACATTTGTGCATGGCTTGCGGAAAGGATGCGCACCCTACACATTGACCATCTGATTTTCGTATACGAATATACATTAATACGAAATCGAGGTTGGCCAATGCTTGTTGCTATCTCTTACCCTGGCCTGTCCGCCAGCGATCGCCCCATGGGCGCAGCGCCTTTATCGGCAGCGCTCAAGTGCGGTTCGATCCTTTTCATATCTGGGCAAGTGGCTATCGATCCCGCTAGTGGCGCGGTGGTCGGCGATGACGTCGCGGGCCAGACACGCCAAGTCCTGATGAACATGAGGGCGTTGGTCGAGAACGCCGGCATGACGATGCGGGACGTCGGCAAGGTCGGCATTTTCCTGACGCGGCTCGAGGATTTTGCGGCGATGAACGCGGTCTATGCCGAGTTCTTCCAGGCACCCTACCCCGCCCGCGCCACCGTCGGCATCACGCTGAACGATCCCCGTCTTCTGGTCGAGATGGATGCGATCGCGGTCGGCGCCGGTTGAGCCGGTCTCGGAGTTAGCGAATGCATATTCATATCGAACATGACGGTGACGCCCTGCAACTCTCGGCGACGCGGCTGCGCGAACGTCTGGAGGCGGCGGGCATCGCCACCGAGGGGTTGACCGTCACGGAGAACGGCATCCCCACCGCGATGATGTCGGCCATCGCTGGTGCGGAAATCGTCTTCGCCTGCCGGAAGTTGGACATTCGCGCGGCCAAGGCCGCCGCGCCGGCGCTCGATTGGGTCCAGGTGGTGTCGGCCGGCGTCGAGGCCCTGCTGCCGACGCTACCGGCCGGCGTCACGCTCACCAACGCCTCCGGGGTGCACGGTGACAAGGGCGGTGAGTTCGTGCTGACCGCGGCCCTGATGCTGAACTACGCAATCCCGCAATTCGTCGCCGACCAGGCGGCGCTGCAATGGCTGCCGGTGTTCGGCGGACCGATCGCCGGCAAGACCGCGGTGATCCTCGGCGTAGGCGGTATCGGCAAGGCGGCAGCCGAGGCGCTCCGCTCGCGCGGCGTCAAGGTGATCGGCGTCACCCGCTCGGGATCGAGTGATGCAACGCTCGACCACTGCATCGCGATCAACCAGCTCGACGAGGTTCTGCCCCAGGCCGACATGCTGGTCTCGACCCTGCCGCTAACCCCGGAGACCGAAGGGCTGATCGACCACAAGCGATTGAACTCCCTGCCGAAGGGCGCCGGTGTCATCGTCGTCGGCCGGGCGAAGGTGGTGGACTATTCTGCGATGGCCGACCTGCTGCGGGGCGGCCATCTTGGCGGCGCGGTGCTGGACGTCTACCCGGTCGAGCCGCTGCCCAAGACCGACCCGCTCTGGGCCTGCCCAAGGCTCATCATGACGCCACACTGCAGCATCGACGACCATGACGGCTACGTCGAGCGCTGCCTCGACATCTTCGTCGAAAACCTTCGCCGCCGGATTGCCGGCGAGCCCCTCACGAACGTCGTCGACCGGACCCTCGGCTACTAGCCGCCCACCGACGCCTTTCGGACCAAGCACACTGACGAACGACCCGCGCGGCGGCTCGTCGTGGCGAAAGGCGTCGATCGCGCCGCCCCTATCAACCGCGCCCAGGAGTGACTGCCCATGCCCACTGCCATCCGCCGCTTCACCGCGCTTCTCGGCGGCGCCGCAACGCTCGTTTTGGCGATCGCCGCCCCGGTCCAGGCTGCAGAAACCATCGAGCCGACCGCCAAAGCTTTCGCCGAGATGCCGGCCTGCAAAGCCTTGCAGGAGAAGCACAAAGCGCTCGTCGGCAAGGAGCTGAAAGTCGGCCTTGGCGGCTACACCAAGGGCTGGGAAGCCCCGGCAGAAGACGATCCGTCGCGCCTGGAGGGCCATGATCCCTCGCTGTTCGAGCGCATCGGCGGCTGTCTCGGTATGACCCCGACCTACCAGACGGGCTCGTTCAACGTTCTGCTCACCTCGATCAACAGCGGCCGCGCCGATATCGGCCCGATGCTCTACGTCACCGAAGAACGCATGAAGCAGGTTACCTTCATCGCCTCGGTCCAGGTTCGTGACGGCTCTATCGTCGCCAAGGGCAACCCGAAGAAGCTGACGTCGATCGACGGCCTGTGCGGCATGACCGTCGCCTCGGCGGCCGGCGCCTACGAGGCGACCAAGCTGATCCCAGAGCAGAGCAAGGTCTGCGTCGATGCCGGCAAGCCGGCGATCGACCTCCTGCTCGTGCAGAACACCGACAACAGCATCCAGGCCGTGCGCAGCGGCCGTGCAGACATCTACCTGACCGAGGCTGGCTCGGCCGGGCAGATCGTCAAGACCGACGACACGCTGGAGACCGCTTTCACCGTCGATCTGCCGATCATGGTCGGCTTCCCCGTCGCCAAGGAGAAGGGTGACATTCGCGACGCCGTGTTCGCGGCGATGAAGATCATCCAGGAAACCGGCGTGCAGAAGAAGCTGCTCGACTTCTGGGGCCAGGGCGCCGACGGCGAGCGCCCGGTCGAGATCCGCGGCTAAGCACCCGAACAAAGGCGCCGACATGCAGGACTTCCTCACCTATCTGACCCTTCCCTATCTCTGGGAAGGGGCTGTGATCGCGATAGAACTGCTTGTCGGCGCCCTCGCGGGTGGCATCATCATCGGCTTCTTCCTGGCGCTCGCCAGCCTGTCGCGCCATTGGTGGATCCGCCTGCCCGTGCAGACCTACATCTACATCCTGCGCGGTACGCCGGTGCTGCTGCAGCTGGTGCTGCTCTACAACGTGCTGCCGCAGTTCGGCATCACCTTCTCCGCCTTCACCAGCGCGCTCTTGGCACTCACCATCAACGAGACGGCGTTCTGCGCGGAAATCATCCGCGGCGGCATCCAGTCGACCGACCGTGACCAGCGCATGGCGGCGCAGGCCTTCGGCTTCTCCCGCACCACCGAAATGGTCCGGATCGTCATCCCGCAGGCGCTCCGCGCGATCCTGCCGACGCTCGGAAACGAGGCCGTAGGCCTCCTCAAATCCACCTCCCTGGCCTCCGTGGTCGGCGTCAACGAACTGACTATGCGCGGACAGACCATCGTCTCGCAAAATTTCCTGTTCATCCCGGTGCTCGTCGCCTCAGGCGCGATCTACGTGATCCTCTCCTCGTCGATCGCCGGCTTGCAATGGTACCTGGAGCGCCGGGTCGGCCTCGAGCACCGCGCGAAACGCGCTCGCAAACAGCAGGCAAGAGACGCCGTCGCAGCGATCAAGCCGGCACCGGCCCCGCGCGCAGCCCGCCGCTTCTCCGAAAATGCCGCGGTGATCCTCGACATTGACGATCTGCATGTCGCCTATCGCGAAAAGACGGTGCTCGACGGCATCACCCTGCGCGTCCGCCGCGGCGAGGTGGTCGTGCTGCTCGGGCGCTCAGGCTCTGGCAAGAGCACGCTGCTCAAGGCAATCCTGGCATTGGCACCCGCAAAGAGCGGTTCGGTGACGGTCGAGGGGCACCCGATCGGCCGCACCACGGAAGGCAGGCCGCTGCGCGAGCGGCACCTGCCGGCGAACCGCGCAGCCTCTGGCGTCGGCATCGTCTTCCAGCATTTCGCCCTGTTCGACCACATGTCGGCGCTGGAAAACGCCATGTCGATCCCCCGCCTCGTCCAACGCCAGCCGGAAGCCGTCGCCCGCGCCAAGGCCAGCCGGGCGCTGGCGACCGTCGGCTTGTCTAATTTCGAGACCAGCCTGCCGCACGAGCTTTCCGGCGGCCAGCAGCAGCGCGTCGGCATTGCCCGGGCACTCGCCAGCGAGCCGAACGTGCTGCTCTTCGACGAGCCGACCTCGGCGCTCGATCCGGAACTTGTGCGCGAGGTCAACCAGACCATCCGCGACCTCGCAGAGACCGGCATGACCATGCTGATATCGACGCATGACATCGCCTTCGCCGCAACCGTCGCCGACCGCATCGTCTTCCTGCAGGACGGACGACTGGTCGAGGAAGGTTCGCCGTCGCGGCTGCGGGCGCCAGAGACGGAGTCCTTTGCCGCCTTCCTGCGCCAGGAATTCGCCGGCAAGCAATCGGTGCCGGCATGACCGCGCCGCTGCCCTTCGCCGACGAGGCCCGCGCTGTGCTCGGCGAAGCACTCTACCGCTACATGATCGGCCAGCCGCGCGACGTCGGGCCTGACGAGGGTGACCGCAACGCCCGCGACCTCGCGCGCTACCGGCTGCTGCCCCGGGTGATGACCGGCGCCGCCGAGGCGGACATCCGCATCCCCTTCCTCGGCCGCCATTTTGCCGGGCCTCTGGCAGTCGGCGCTTATGCGGGCGACCGCGTGTTCAATGAGGACGGCCTGCTGCCGATCGCTCGCGCCTGCCAGCGCATCGGCCTGCCGCTGATCGTCTCGGAAGAAACCGTCACGCCGCTCGCCGAGATCACCACCGCGCACGACGCCGCCTTCCTGCAGCTGCGCGCCGCCGGCCCCGTCGACCGCATTCTCGGCCTTCTCGACACGGCCGCTGACGCAAAGGCGATGGGCTTGGTGTTGACCGTGCTGGCACCGGTGCACCCGGTGCCAGGCCTGCAGCCGGGCGGTTATTCGATCGGCGAAGAGCTGGTCCGGCGCGGCTGGTCGACGATCGGCTCGACGGGTCCCGGCGTCTGCCCCCTTCCCGCTTTTCCCGGCTGGGGCTGGACCGACATCGCGACCGTCTGCCGCGCAGCCACCGAGCGAAACTTGCCAGTCCTGCTAAAGGGCATCCTACACCCAGACGATGCGGTGAAGGCCGAGGCGGCCGGGGCGACCGGCATCATCGCCTCGAACATCGGCCTGCGGCAAAGCGGCCGCTGGGCCGCGCCGGCGCGTCAGCTGCCTTTGCTACGCGGCGAGACGCCGTTGCCGCTCGGGCTCGACGGTGGCGTGCGCAACGGCACCGACATCGTCGTCGCACGCTGCCTCGGCGCCGACTTCGCGGTCACCGTTCGACCCGTGATCACCGCTCTCGTCGGCGGCGGCGAGGCCGCGTTGGAAGCAATGCTGCGCGGCTGGCTCGACGAGGCCGTCGCCATCACCAGCTGGCTCGGCGCCGTCTCGCTCGCTGAGCTTTGCCCGAGCCACCTTGTCGAGGACGGAGACGCCCGATGACCCCGACCGACCAGAGCCTGCCAAAGCTGCCGGTGCTCCGCCTCAACCAGGGCGACTCGAGCGAGGCGCGCATCTACTACGCCGTCCATTTCGTCGCCGAAGCGCTCGGCTTCTTCCGCGCCGAGGGCGTCGCGGTGGAGTTCCAGGTCGCCGGCTCCGGCGGCCACACCGTGCGCGGCGGCCAGGTCCCGGCGGTGCTCGCTGGAGAGGCCGACCTCACCGTCGGCGGGCCGATGGTGACGATGAAGATGCTGGAGGACGGCGAGGACCGTCTCGTCTCCTTCTGCGCCGTTGCCGCCGGCAATCCCTGGATCCTGGCCGGACCTGCCGGCGCGCCAGCCGTCGCGTTCGAGCATATTTTGGGCAAGACCATCGTCGACGTCGCCAATGTCGGCACCGCGACCATGACCTTCCGCTGGCTGCTGGCGAAGGTTGGCGTTGAACTCAGCAGCGTGACGCTGGTGCCCGGCAGCGGCGACGAAGCCGCCGATGTCGCGGCCGTTGCCGCCGGCACTTACGATTTCGCGCTGCATTCGCTGCACGCGCTGGCGCCGTACATCGCCAGTGGCCGGCTCAGCATCTCGGCGGAGCTCGCCGGCCCGACCGGCGCCGTTCCGTGGAGCGCCTACATTGCGCGCCCGGAGCGCATCGCGGCGATGCGGCCGGCGTTTGCCGCCTTCGTCCGCGCGATTGCGAGGGCGCAGGCCTTCATGGCCATGGAGCCGGCGATCTCCACAGCGAAACTCGTTAGCGCGGCCTATCCCGGCTATCCCCTCGATGCGCTGGTCGCCGGCTTCGACGGCTACCAGGCGTCCGGCGTGCTGGCGCCAAGCCCGGCGATCTCCCGCGCCGACTTCGAGCGCTTCTCGGCGCTTCTCGTCGATGTCGGCTGGCTGCAGCGCGCCGCCTCGTTCGACAGCCTCGTCGACAATTCCCTCGCCGACGCCGCGGTGCACGTCCTGTCGAAACGGGAAAGGATAGCCTGATGGACAGACTGATCATCAACGGCCTCGTCGTCACCGAGGCGGGACCGGTCGAGGCCGACATCGGCATCACCGGCGGAAAAGTTTCTGGTCTCTTTGCGCGAGGCAAGGCTGGCGCGGCAGCGGAAACGATCGACGCGGACGGACTGATCGTGATGCCCGGCGCCATCGACATGCACACGCATTTCACCGGATCGCACGACGAGCCGGTTGAGGAACTGCGCGAGGGCACGATCGGCGCAGCCGTCGGCGGCGTAACGACTGTCGTCGAGATGCCGCACTCCGCGCCGCCCGCGACATCGGTGCAGAACTTCAACGCCAAGCGAGCGCTGCTCGACGCCAATGTCGCGGTCGACTTCGCCCTCTGGGGCGGCCTCGACGGCGACAATCTCGATGAACTTGCGGGTCTCGACGCCGCCGGCGCGATCGCCTTCAAGGCCTTCCTCACCAGCGGCGACCCGTCCGGTGATGCGCCCGACGAGAAAGGCCTACCGCAGATCCGCGACGGGTTCTTGCTCGACGCCATGCGCGAGATCGAGCACTTCGACGGGCTGATTGGCATCCACGCGGAGAACCACGACCTGCTCGTCGCGGCTAAGGCGAAGCTCTTGGCCGCCGGCCGGCACGATATTCGCGCGCATGCCGAGGCGGGGCCGGAGATTGCGGAGATCGAGGCGGTCGGCCGCGTGCTGGCGCTGGCGCGCGAGAGCGGAGTGCGCTGCCACGTCGTGCACGTCAGTTCGGCCAAGGCCGCCGCCCTGATCAGCGCGGCTAAGCCGGAAGTGCGCGCAAGTTTCGAGACTTGCCCGCATTACCTCGTGCTCGACGAGGAGGATCTCGTCCGCATCGGCGCCGACGCCCGCTGCGGCCCGCCGCTGCGGCCGCGCGCCACGGTCGACGCGCTTTGGGCGGAAGTGCTGGCCGGCAAGGTCGACGCCCTCGCCTCCGACCATTGCCCCTATCTCCCCGCGCAAAAGCGGTCGGGCGACAGCTCGATCTGGGAGGCTGGCATGGGCCTTACGGGCGTCGAGACGCTTGGCCCCGTCTTCTTCTCGGAAGCCGTCGGCAAGCGCGGCTTGAGCCTCGGCGAGTTCGCCCGGATGACCGCTTCGGGTCCGGCCAAACTGATGGGCCTCTACCCCCAAAAAGGCGCGATCCGGATCGGGGCGGATGCCGATCTAGCGCTTTACGACCCGGCGGCGGAATGGATCGTCAGCGGCGCACTCTTCCATGGTCTTGCGCCCTGGAGCGCTTTCGAGGGCCTCGCCTGCCGTGGCAGGGTGGTGCACACGCTGGTGCGGGGAATCAGCGTCCAGATCGATGGCCACCGCAAGGTCGAACCGGGCTTCGGCCGGTTCGTGACGCGGATGCGCCAGAACTAGTGGCAGGAGGACGGGCCGTTCTTGAGGACGCTGCCCGGAGGGGATGAAAATGGCCGGATCCAATGCCGAGGACAAGAAGCGCAAGCCGGCGACCGCCCGCCGCGCGATGCGGCCGCGCGCACTCGGCGTCGCCGCTCCTGAGGCAATCGTGCAGCTGGAGGACGACCCGCAGCGCTGGAAGGCGGCCCGCCCCCGCACGCTCGTCGACCATGCGGTGGATTCGATCCTCTCGGCCGCCTCGCGCGGACTGATCCTGCCCGGCGACCGGTTGAGCGAGCCGGACCTTGCGGCCCATCTCGGCATGAGCCGGGTACCAATCCGCGAGGCGCTGCGCATTCTCGAAAGCCAGAGCATCGTCACCAGCGAGCCCTATAAGGGCATCCGCCTGATGGAGGTCTCGAAGCAGCGGCTGGAGCACATCATCGACGTGCGCGTGGCGATCGAGACGCTGGCCGCGTGCCGGGCGATCGAAGCCGGCCGCAACGGTCCCGCCCAGATCCGCCAGCTGGACGCCGCGATCGAAGAACTGGTGCTGATGGCGCAACGCAACGACACCTACCACTTCGCCGCGGCCGACACCGCCTTCCACCGCATCCTCTGCAGCTTCGCTGAGAACCCGGTGCTCGACACGCTGTGGGAGTCGATCTCCCGCCAGCTCACCGTGCTGTTCGGCCTGTCGACCATCGGCAAGCCGATGAAGACCATCATCGACGAGCACAGGGCGCTCGCCGCCGTCTTCATCTCCGGCGACATCGCGATGATGCGGAAGGAGTTGGAGGACCACATCCGCGTGCAGTCCCTCGACGTGAACTATGAGGAGATCATCGCCGAACGCCGCCGGGAGCGGGGCGACCCGTAATAGGCTGGCCTTTCCCCGCGAACTTATCGTATACGATCATACAATGTTGGCGTCGATTCGATGGCGTCCGACGAAGCATAGGACCTGACATTCCATGAAAATTACCGAAGTCGAAGCCTTCTACCTCAGGCTTCCTGTCATCGAGCAGCGCACCGACAGCTCGCAGGATGCGTTGATCATCAAGATCACCACCGATGCCGGCATCATTGGCTGGGGCGAAGTCGACGGCTGCCCGTCGGTGGTCAAGGCGATCATCGACGCGCCCTACTCCCACACCATGGTCACCGGCCTGAAGTCGCTGCTGATCGGCGAGAACCCGCTCGACACCGCCCGGCTCTGGGCAAAGATGTACCGCGCGACGATCTTCTACGGCCGCGGCGGCGCCGTGCTGCAAGCGATGGCCGGCATCGACATCGCGCTATGGGACATCAAGGGCAAGGCGCTCGGCAAGCCGATCGTCGACCTGCTCGGCGGTGCAATTCGCGACAAGATGCGGGTCTATTCCTCTAACATGTTCCAGTTCGAGGTCTCCGATACCGTCGACCGCGCGAAACATGCCGTCGATACCGGTCATACCGGTGTGAAATTCGGCTGGGAGCCCTTCGGCAAGAACGAGGCGATGGACTTGCGCTATGTCGAGGCGATCCGCGCCGCGATCGGCGACGACGTCGACTTCATGCTCGACGTGGGCCTTGCCTGGGACGCCAAGACGACGATCCGCCGCGCCCAGCTGTTCGAGCCCTACAAGCTGTTCTGGATCGAGGAGCCGCTGCATTCGGACGACTACGCCGGCTATGGCAAGGTCAGCGCCGCTTGTAGCCAGTACATCGCCGCCGGCGAGCAGGAATGCTCGGTAGTCGGCTTCGAGCGGCTGATCGACGAGGGTGGCATCGACGTCGTGCAGATCGACCTGACCCGCACCGGCTTTACCCAGGCGATCCAGATTGCCGCCTATGCCAAGTCGCGCGGCCGCAAGGTCTGCAACCACAACTTCACCACCGACATCAACACCGCCGCCTCGCTTCACTTCCTCTGTGCGATCGAGAACGCCCTGGTGATGGAATATTGCGTCGAGCCCGGCGAGATCAGCCGCAACCTCGCGCGCAATCCGGTGCGGATCGAGGACGGCTACGCGCATCTCCCGACCGAGCCCGGCCTCGGCGTCGAGCCGCGCATGGATATCATCGAGAAGTTTCTCGTGAAGTAAGCGGCGTTTCGCCTTTCCAGCCCTCGCACGGACGGCGAGGGCTGGCACTTCGAATGCCATGTCACCGGCCTAGCGAGCGATAGCTCTGCGCGTCCGCTATCGCGAGCTCAGCAGATGCTGCTGAACGACCATCATGGCGCATAGCGGAAATCATTTCCGACGTCGTAGAGGGCCGTCAGCAGACTGGCCGCTTTCAGCCATCTCGGCCGAAAAAGCTGCCCTTTCGCAAACGAACCGATCACGCCCTTTGACGCTTCCCAAACGCAGCGACTCGCTGAAGTCGATGTCGATGCACGTCGAAATCACCACACTGCCGGAGATCCCGATCCGTCAGCGCAGCCGTGCCGGGCGCAACAAATTGTCGGCCCAGCGCGGGGCGACATGAGGAAAATCCAGTTCGGGCTTACGGTCGAGCAGCATTTCAAGGACCCTCGGTGGCGTCAGCGGCAGTTGCTGGACGCGCTTGACGGTTGCGTTGGCGACGGCGCAGGCGATGGTCGCGCCGACGTTCAGGATCGGAACCTCGCCCGCGCCCTTGGTGCCGAGTGGGCCCATCGAGGGCGCACCCTCGTGCAACTCGATCTCGACCGGCACGACGTCTTCGGCCAGCGGCACGCGGTAGGTCTCGAAGCCAGTCTGACGAATACGCCCCGCGGCGTCGATCGTCGCCTCCTCGTGCAAGGCGTAGCCAAAGCCCTGAACGACCCCACCCTGGATCTGGCCGTGAATGGCGCTTGGATTGAGCGCCCGGCCGACATCCTGAACGACGCGATAGGCCAGCACCTCGACATGACCGGTCTCGGGGTCAACGGCGACGTCGCACGCATGCACGGCGAAGACCGGGATATCGAGCGCCTCTATGAAATGGCCGGCAGCGCATCCCTTCATGGCCGGCGTGCCGCGGCCGGTGAAGGCACCGGTGCCCGCAACAGGGCCATTCATCGCCTGTGCCCGGGCGGCAACCTCGGCGATGCTGTAGCCAAATCCGTTCGCGCTGGCGATCTCGATCCGGCCGTTCTCCATCACCAGGTCGTCCGGATCCGCCTCCAGCATCTCGCCCGCCACCTTGAGCAGCTTGGCCCTGACCTCGTAGGCCGCGGAGAGGCTCGCGGCGCCGAGCGAGACCGTCGTGCGGCCACCGCCGACGCCGACGTCATAGCCCGCCGCATCGGTATCGGCCGCGCGCACGATCACCTGGTCGGGCCGCAGGCCAAGCGCACCGGCGACGATCTGGGGCAACGCCTGCATCATCGAGCCGGAGCCGATCTCGACGCCGGAAGTGACCAGCGTCGCGCTGCCGTCGGCATTCATGTTCACGGTGGCGGCGGAGGGACCGGTGAAGACGAACCACGTGCCGACGGTGGTCGCCTGTCCGTACAGCCGTCCGTCGTCCGGCAGAGGCGTCGGACTGGCGTCGCAGAGCCCCTGCATCTTCTCCAGCATCGGGCCTAGCACGTCCCCCTCGAAGACTTGGCCTGTCACGCCGAGATCGCCGTCGCCAAGGACGTTCAGGCGGCGGAAGGCCAGCGGGTCCATGCCGATCGCGGCGCAGATCTCGTCGGTGTGCCGCTCGAGCGCAAAGGTGTTGTACACGCCGTTGCAGGCGCGGAAGGCGCCGTTCGGCGGCGAATGCGTATAGACGGCGCGGGAGACGATGCGCGCGGCGCCGAGCCTGTAATTTCCGCCGAGCGTGTGGGCGGTCATGGTGGTGAGAAAGATCTGCTCGCCGCCATAGGCGCCGCAGTCCATCAGCACCACCGCCTCGCGTCCGGCGATCTCACCCTCTAGCGTGACGGCCGAGCGGATGTGGATATCGGCATTCTCGCGGAACAGGCAGGTGAGCATCTCCTCCTGCCGGGAATTGACGAGGCGCACCGGCCGCCGGCTCTTGCGGGCGAGGAGCGCTGCGAACGGCTCCATTGCCCAGTCGAACTTCAGGCCGAAGGCGCCACCCACTGGTGGCACGGTGACCCGCACGTCCGAGGCCGGGATGCAGAGCAGCCGCGCCGTGGTGTTGCGGACCGTCCAAGGCACCTGCGTGGAGGTTTCGATGTGGAACCGGCCGTCCTCGAAGCTCGCCAGCACGGCTCGCGGCTCGAACGAGACGTGGTTCTGGCGCCCGACGCGGAAGCTACTCTCGACAATGGTCACGTCGGGGCGCGCAAAGGCGGCATCGACATCGCCGCGCATCGAAGTCGCCTCCCAGGCGATGTTGCCGCCATGGGCCCCGCCCTCGACAAGCACGTCGTAGTCCTGCCAGTCGGGATGAACGAGCGGCGCGTCCTCGGCGAGCGCCGCCTGCATGTCGACGACGATGGGGAGCGGCGCAATGTCGACCTCGATCGCCGAGACCGCCGCCTCGGCCTGCGCCAGCGTTTCGGCTGCAATCGCGGCCAGCGGTTCGCCGTCATAGCGCACCACGTCCCTGGCAAAGAGCGGGTGGTCGGCGATGCCGATGCCGGCCATGCCCGGCGCATCGTCCGCAGTGACGATCGCGCGCACGCCCGGCATGGCCTCGGCCTTGCTGGTGTCGAGGCGCAGGATGCGACCGGATGGGACGTTGGCGCGGAGCACGACGGCGTGCAGCATTCCGGCGCTCTTGCGGTCGATGGTGTAGCGCGTCAGGCCCATCAGCTTGTCGCGGGCATCACGCCGGCGGAAGTCCATGACCGACGCAGTGGGCGAGGCATCCATTGGGGAGCTCCTAACGACCGGCCGCGGCGGACAGAGCAGCATCGATGATGCGCTCATAGCCCGTGCAGCGACAGATATTGCCGGAGAGAGCGGCCCGGACCGCATCGCGGCTTGGCTGCGGGGTCCGCTGGAGAAAATGCGTCAGCGTGACCACCATGCCAGGAAAGCACATGCCGCACTGGACGGCGTCGTGGCTTTCGAACGCGGCCTGCAGCGGCGATATTCCACTTCCGGACGAGAGGCCCTCGATGGTGCTGATCTCCGCCCCGTCGGCGAGCGCCGCGGGCGTCAGGCAGGACAGGGTCGGCGTGCCGTCGACCAGCACCATGCAGGCGCCGCAGAAACCTTCGCGGCAAACCGGCTTGGCGCCGGTCAGGTGGAACTCGTCGCGCAGGATGTCGACCAGCGGCACCATCGCGTGGGCCGCGGAGAACCGCTCCTCGCCATTGATCGTCATTCGGATCGGCATGGGACCTTCCGGGGTCAAGCGGCTGCGAGAAGGGACACGGCCGCGCGCCGCACCAGCGCCGGCAGTACGCTGACGCGGTACCAGCCGGGCGCCTCGACGCCGTCGCGACCGGAGAAATCGGCGAGCCGGGTTTTGGCGAGGGCCGCGAAGGTTTCGGGATCGAGAGACTGCCCGATCAGCGCGGCTTCGAGATCGGTCCACCGGCGTGCGACCGTCTCGACGGAGCCGACGGCGATGCGGGCGGTTACGACGCGAGTGGCCGCATCGAGGGTGACAGCAAGGCTCACCACGGCCGCCGGATAGTCGCCAGCCTTGCGCAGCGGCAAGCGCGCATGGGCGGACCGCGCCGCGGAACGCCGGACCAGGACCTTCGTCAGCAAGCGGCTGGGCTCGAGACGGGATCGCACACGCAGAAAGGCGTCGAGCGCCATCCGCTCGTCGCCGTCATGGCCTCGGATCTCGACCTCCGCATCAAGAGCCAGGAGTGCCGGGACGAGGTCGGCGGCGGCAAAGTCGCAGGTCGCGAGATTGCCGCCGACCGTCGCCATCCCGCGGATGGCGGGGTTCGCGGACTTTCCGGCCGCGGTCGCCAGAGCCTCGAGACCGGGCACGCCGCCGAGGGCGTTGGCAAGCGATGCATGGGTGGCACACGCGCCGATCTCGACCAAAGCATCCCCCACTGAGACCACCTTCAGGGCGGCGATCTTCGAGAGAGCGACATAGGAGGCCTGGAAGGCTTCGCGGCGGATCGGTGACCGCATGATCCAGGTACCGCCCGCCAAAGGCGCAGCAGAGGACCGGCGCTCGGCCAGAGCGTCGATCGCGGCGTCCAGAGACGGCGCCACGTAGATATCAGGCGTCGAGGGACCATTCATGTCGGCGGCTCCGCGGGGTTGATCGAAGCGGCGGTTGAAAGCCCGCCACGGTTATCGGGCTCGGCGCCTTCAGCGCGTCGCGAGGCGCGCCCTGTCGAGGACGACGCCGATGATGACGATGGCTCCAAGCACCACCATCTGCACGTAGCCGTCGATGCGCGTCAGGTTCATGCCGTTGGACAGAATGGTGATGAACAAGGCGCCGAGCACCGCGGTGCCGACGCCGCCGCGCCCGCCGGCAAGGCTGGTGCCGCCGACCACGGCCGCCGCAATCGCCTGCAGCGATAGCGAGCCGCCGAGATTGGGCTCGCCGGAGCCGGTGCGGGCGGTCAGCATCAGCGCGCCGAGCGCGGCAAGGCCGGAGCAGAGCACGTAGGCGCAGACGAGGACGCGCTTCACCGGAATGCCGGCGACCGCCGCCGCCCGCGGATTGGTGCCGACGAGGTAGAGCGAGCGGCCGAACACCGTTCGGGTCAAGGCGAAATGCAGGACCGCGCCGACGATGACGGCGATGACGATCGCCGCCGGGACGCCGAGGACGCTGCCGCGGTAGAAGATGGTCGAGAACAGATCGGGCATGCCCTGCACCGGTTTGCCGGCCGACAGCGTGGTCGCGATGCCGATGGCGATGTTGTAGCTGCCGAGCGTCGCGACGAACGGGCTGACGCCGAGCAGCGCGACGACGACACCGTTGAAC
This sequence comes from Mesocryomonas fontinalis, assembly GCF_055730125.2. Taxonomy (NCBI): domain Bacteria; kingdom Pseudomonadati; phylum Pseudomonadota; class Alphaproteobacteria; order Hyphomicrobiales; family Aurantimonadaceae; genus Mesocryomonas; species Mesocryomonas fontinalis. Next base: position 212,551 of record NZ_JBUZWG020000002.1, read on the forward strand.
AGGCCCGTCGCAGCCCCGAGCCCGAGCCCGGCGACGAGGCCGACGAGGAGCACCGTCACCGGATCGCTGCCGGCGGCGACGGATGCCGTCATCGCCACCGCCGCCCCGACGCTGACCATCGAGACCGAAGGCCCGAGCGACAAGTCGAAGCCACGGGTCAGGATCACCACCGCCTGCGCCATGGCGAAGATCGCGAGGTAGCTGGTCTGCTGGGCGATGTTGAGGAGGTTCGCCGGCGACAGCACGCGGCTGTCGGCGACGGCGAAGGCGAGGAACAACAGGACGAGCGCGATCGGCAGCGCCCACTGCCAGATCTGCCGGTGCCAGGAAGGCCCAGCGGCAACGGCATCCGTTGCGGCCAGCGGAGAAGCGAGTTCAGACACGGGTCTTCCTCCTGCGGCTGAGTTCTTCGGCTGCCACCGCCGCGACCATGATCACGCCGAGGAAGACCGGCTGCAGCCGCGAGTCGATCTGCAGGAGGTTCAAGGCATTGCCGAGGATGGTCAGGAACAACGCGCTGACCGTGACGATCTCGATCCGACCGATGCCGCCGCGCAAGCTGACGCCGCCGATCACCGCAGCGGCGATCGACTGCAGCATCATCCGGTCGCCGCCGAAGCTCGCCTGTCCCGAGCCGACCTGCGCGGTGAGGAGGATGCCGGTCGCCGCCGCCAGCACGCCGGACAGAACATAGGTGCCGACGACATGCCGGTTGATCGAGACGCCCGAGATGGCCGCCGCCTCGGCATTGCCGCCGATGGCGAAGACATAGCGGCCGAACAGCGTGCGTCGCTGCACGAAGACCATCACCGCGACGACGAGAATGGCGACGTAGATCGCGGTCGGCAGGCCGAGGAACTGCGCCCGGCCGAACTGTTTCACGAAGCTGTCCGGCATGCCGTAGACCGGAATGCCGCTGGTGATCATCAGCCCGACGCCGGCCGCCGCCGACATCGTGCCGAGCGTCACAACAAAGCCGGAAACCTTCAGCCAAGCAACGCAGAGGCCGTTGACGAGGCCGACCGCCAGGCCCGAACCCAAGCCGGCGAGGACGCCGCAGGCGATGATCGCCGCGTCGTTGCCCGGAAAGACCGCAGTGGCGATGCCCATCACCTTGGCGGTGACGACGCTCGCTAGCGCAACCACCGCGCCGACCGATAGATCGAAGCCGCCGGCGATGATGACGATCGCCTGCCCGCAGGCGACGATGGTCAGGAGGGAGGCGTTGCGCAGGATGTTGAGGATGTTGATCGGACCGTAGAACTGCGGCGAGACCAGCGACATGCCGACGACGACGGCGATCAGGAGGACTGGCAGGAAGCCGAGCCGCATCCAGAAGCTTCTGCCGGCGGCCTCGGGGGAGACAAGCCGAAGGGCGGCGGTGGCATTCACGCGGCGGCCTCCGTCACATGGTCCTTGAAGAAGCTCGACAGGACGTTCTGTTCCGTCCGCGCCTCGCCCTCCAGGAGGGCCGCGATCCGGCCGTTGTGCATGACGTAGAGACGGTTCGACAGCGCCAGCACCTCCGGCAGTTCAGACGAGACGACGACCACCGCGGCGCCGGCCTCGACCAGGCGTTTCATGAATTCGTAGACCTCGACCTTGGCGCCGACGTCGATGCCGACCGTCGGCTCGTCGAACAGGAAGATCGTCAGGTCGCGGGTCAGCGCACGGCCGAGCATGACCTTCTGGCGGTTGCCGCCGGAGAGGTTGCCGACGGCGCGCTCGATATTGGGCGGGCGGAGGTTCAGCTGTTCCATGATCGGGCCGATCAGCCGCCGCTCAGCGCCCTCGCGCAGGACGCCGAAGCTGACGAAGCGCTTGAGGTCGAGCGCCGTCATCGAGGCGTTCTCGCGGATCGGCCGGCTGAGCGCGAGGCCTTCGGCGACGCGGTTGGCCGGGAAATAGGCGACGCCCTTGCGCAGGCTGGCGCGCGGTCCGCCGGCCGCGAACGGCGTGCCGTGCAACCGGACGGTCCCGCCCGTCATCGGCTCCAGCCCGTAGATGGCGCGGACCAGCTCGGACTTGCCGCAGCCGACCAGCCCGGCAATGCCGGTGATCTCGCCGGCGCGGGCATGGAAATTGACGTCGGCGACGATGCCGCCGGCGACCGAGAGGTTCTCGACGTCTACAGCCACTGTGCCCGGCTGGTGCAGGATCGTCGGGAACAGCACGTCGATCTTGCGGCCGGTCATCAGTTCGACCAGTTCGCCGTCGGTGACGCCCGCTGCGTCGAGCGTCTTGATGTGGCGGCCGTCGCGCAGCACGGTGACGCGGTCGGCCAGCGCCCGGATTTCGCGCATGCGGTGCGAGACGTAGATGATGCCGACGCCCTGGCCCTTCAGCTTGGCGATCAGCTCGAACAGCCGGCCGGTCTCGCGCTCGGTCAGGGACGCAGTCGGCTCGTCGAGGATCAGCACCCGCACCTTGCCGAGCAGGGCCTTGGCAATCTCGGCCATCTGCTGGTGGGCCCGCGACAGATCGTCGACGCGGGCGCCTGGATCGAGATCGAAGCCGAGTTCGTCGATCAGCGCCCTCGCCCGCTTGCGCATGTCTCCGGCGCGCAGCACGCTGCCGGTGGAAAGTTCGCGGCCGAGGAAGAGGTTCTCCTCGACGGTCAGCGTCGGCACCAGCGAGAATTCCTGGAAGACCGGGCTGATGCCGATGGCGCGGGCTCGCTGCGGCGTCAGCTGGCGAATATCCTCGCCGCCGAAGCGAAACTCGCCGCCATCGGGCGGAAAAGTCCCGGCGATAACGTTGATCAGCGTCGACTTGCCCGCGCCATTCTCGCCGAAGAGAACATGGAGCTCGCCCGCGCGCACATCGAGATCGACGCGGTCCAGGGCGAGGACGCCCGTGAACCGCTTCGAGATGCCCGCGAGGTGGAGCAAGGGCTCCTTCTCCTCGCGTGGCATTCCGACTTCGCCGGCTTGCTCCATGTCGTCTCCTTCGTTCAAGAGGTCCGCCGGGTCTTACTTGGCCTTGACGGTGTAGACTGGCGTCCAGTCGGCGGGGGCCAGGATCAGCGCCATGTTGAGGTTCGGCACCGTGGTCTTGTCGACGACCGCGGCGACCGGCTGGACGAGGCTGATCACCGGCTTCTTCTCCAGCAGGCGGACGGCCTGGTCGATGGCGATGGCGCCCTCGCCGACCGGATACTGCGTCGCGAAAGCCAGGATGTCACCGCGGTTCAGCGCGTCGAGCATCGCCTGGTTCTCGTAGGACGACATGATCTTGATGTCGGTGCGGCCGGCCTCGGCCACCGCGCCGATCGCCGCTTCGGCGGTTGGGGCCGATCCCCAGATCACGTTCATGTCGGGATGCGCCTGCAGCGCGTCCTGGATCAGCTGCAGCTGGACGGCGACGCCGCTGTCGCCGAACTTCTCGTCGAGGATGGTGACGTCGGGGTTCTTCTTGACCGCGCCCTTGAAGCCCTCGTTGAAGGATTCCGCCCAGCCCGAACCGGCCGGGCCGGGGAAGGTCACGATGTTGGCCTTTTCGCCCGCCGGCAGCTGCGCCAGGAGGCCCTCGCCCGTCACCGCGCCCATGGCGACGAAGTCGACGGCATTGGCAGCCGGCGTCGCGTTGGCCGGGATCGGGTTGGTGACGCCGACGACCGGGATGTTCTTGGCCGCCGCTTCCTTGAACTTCTGCTCGAGGCCGGCGCCGGAGATCGCGCCGACGATGATCGCGTCAGCACCGCTCGCCAGGCAGTCGTCGAATTGCGAGAGCTGCTTTGGCAGGTTCTCGTAACCGCCCGCCTCGTAGAGCGTTATGTTGACGTTCATCGTCTCGGCCTGCTTGACGATGCCGTAGGCGACGGCGACCCAGAAGCTGTCCTTCATGTGCGGGAAGAGGACGCACAGATTGTAGGGCTTCTCGGCCTTTTCCAGCGGGGTGTATTCGGCCGCCTTCGGCGTGCCGGACGAGGAATCGTAGATCTTCATCGGGAACCAGGCTGCATCAGCCGCGAGGCTCGGCGAGACGGCGCCGAGGATAAGACCGAGGCAAGTGGCAGCCGCGAGGCTGCTGCGGAGGCGAATGCGAAGAGACATGGCTCGATCCTTCTGGGGTTGCGGCCATCTGGAGAGATGGTCCACTGCGGTGATGGTCGTGGGCTCGGAACTCTGAGCGGGAAGCGTCCACCCGGACGCTCCCCGCCTTGTCGGCGATGACGGGAAGCGGTTCAGACAGCCGCCCAGCCGGCGACGGATCGCCGTTCGAAACTCTCGCGGAACTGCCGCGTCGATTCCGGGAGCAGTTCTCCGGTTCCCCAGTCGAGAATCACCGCGTGCTGGCGGATGGCGTCGAGGACATCGATCTCGCCATCCCGGAATTTCGCGGCGACGGTTTCCGGGTCGACGCGCGCCCAGGCGACGCGCTTCTGCCGAATTTCGGCGCGCAGGACTTCCGTCGCCGCCGCGTCGATCTCGTATTCGCAGAGCTCGACGTCGATCGGCCTGACGACGACGCCGTAATCCTTGGCGGCACGCTCGACCGAGACGTAGTCGTCGGTGACATCCTCGAGAACCGCGGCCGGATCACGCTCCAGCGGATCGCCGAAGCCGCCGCCGCCGGCCGTCGGCCGGGAGAACTCGTCGCCTTCCCGCAAGGGGACGTCGGAAAAGATGGTGCCGAGCCGCTCGGTGACGCCGGATCCCGCCCGCTTCAGCGTCAGTCCGTGCGGGCTCGACGGGAGGCCGCCTTCGATGCCCCAGACGATGGCACGTTCGCGGTCGCAGATGTAGGAGATCACGGTTTCCTCGGCCTCCAGCATGCGCGAGCCCTTCACCACCCCGACGCCGCCGCGCCATTTTCCGGGACCGGCCGAGTCGGACTTGATCTGGCACTCCGTCATCAGGATCGGGGTGGCACGCTCCTGGCCCTCGATCGGCTGCGCCATCATGCCGGTGCCGAAGCAGGAGGCGGTGACGTTGGCGCCGTCCTTGCCGTTGCGCCCGCCCCAGCCGCCCGACAGCCAGTCGTAGAACATGAAGATCGGCTTGTCCTCGCTGCGCGCATCGCGCCCGCCGGTCAGCAGGTATTCGAGGTTGAAGGTGCAGGCGAGCGCGCGCTCGGGCATCAGCTGCGACCACATCTCATAGATCGAGTTCATGATCTTCTCGAAGGGCATCAGGAAGCCGGTGACCGCGATGGGCCATTTCGCGTCGACGATCGATCCCTCGGGCACTACCAGTTCGAACGCCCGGTAGAAGCCCGAGTTCAGCGGCAGGTCTGGAAAGAAGGTCTTCATGCCGGCCGCCACCGCCGAGAAGGTCGCGCCGAAGGCCGAGTTGTAGATGGTGGCGATGGTCGGGTGGCTGCCGGTGAAGTCGTAGTAGGCCTTGTCGCCCTTGATCGTCATCTTGATGCGGATCGGGATCATGCCCTCGCCGCCCGCCGGGTCGCGGTCGATATAGTCGACGGTCTCCCAGGTCCCGTCCGGCAAGGCGGCGATGCGCTGGCGCGCGGCCCGCTCGACATAATCCTGCACCTCCGACAGGCCGGCCTTGACCGTGTCGCGGCCGTACTTGTCGACCAGCCGCAGGATCTCGCGGGCACAGACCGCCGTGCCCTGCGCCTGCGCCTGGATGTCGCCGATGATCGAGGCCGGATCGCGGGTGTTCGAGGCGATCATGTTGGCGACGTCGCGGCGGAACACGCCCTTGTCGTAGAGCCGGATCGGGGTGATCCGCAGGCCCTCGCGGAACATGTCCTTGGCGGTGACGTCGAAGGAGCCGGGGACCGAGCCGCCCATGTCCGACCAGTGGCCGTTCGACTGCGCGAAGGCGATGATCGCACCGTCGGAGAAGATCGGCCGGATCAGCCGGACGTCGGAGAAGTGCGTGCCGCCGGCATAGGGGTCGTTGATGGCGAAGACGTCGCCGTCGTGCATGTCGCCCTCGAAGGCGCGCATCACGTCCTTGCAGGTGAAGTGCAGCGTGCCGACGTGGACGGCGATGTCCTGGTTGCCCTGGGCGGCGCACTCGCCATCGGCGTCGTGCAGGGCGCTGGAGAAGTCATGGTTGTAGATCACGAAGGAATAGCAGGTTCGGAGCACCTGCTCGCCCATCTGGTCGACGCTGGTGATGAAGGAGTTCTTCAGGACCTCGAAGGTCACCGGATCGAGTGTCTGTTCGCTGGCCATCGGTCTCAACCCTTCACGCGGATGATGATGTTCAGATATTTGTCGACCTCTGCGGTCGCGCCGGGCGGCACGACGACGGTGCTGTCGACCTGCTCGACGATCGCCGGTCCGGCGAAGACGAAGCCGCAGGGCAGGTCGTCACGCTGGAACACCGGGGTGTCGTGCGCCGCGTTCTCGAACCAGACTTGGCGCCGCGATACCGGATCGGGGCGGACGCCGGTCGGCGTGTGGATCGCCAGCTCGGCCTTCGGCACGACGCCGATCGCCTTGACGTTGACCCGGAAGAAGCTCACCGGCGCGTCGTCGCGGCGGAAATTATACTCGCGGTGATGCTCGCGGTGGAAGTCGGCGACGAGGCTCTCGATCGAGGCGATCGGGCTCGGCGTCGAGACCGCCAGCGACCGCCACTGGCCGCGATACATCATGTCGATCGAGCGCTGCAGCACGATGTCGCTCTCGGCGACGCCCTCGTGCGTCAGGCGCTCCAGCGCTTCGCGTTCGATCACGGCGAACTGCGCCTCGATCGCCGCGGGGTCGGCCACATCGGCGTCGACCAGGCAGTTTTCCGAGAAGTCATGCTGCATGTCGACGAGCAGGCAACCGAGCGCCGAGGTGACGCCGGGGTTCGGCGGCACGATGACGACGGGGATCGCCAGCTCGCGGGCGACGTCGACGCCGTGCAACGCGCCGGCACCACCGAAGGCGACGAGGGCGAAGTCGCGCGGATCGTAGCCGCGGCTGATCGAGATCAGCCGGACCGCATCGGACATGTTGGCGTTGGCGACGCGCAGGATCGCGTCGGCCGCTTCCTCCGTGGACAGGTTAAAGGACTTGGCGACGCCCTCCTCCACCGCTGTGCGGGCGAGGACGGGGTCGAGCATCACCTTGCCGCCGGCAAGGCTGGTGCCGAGGCGGCCGAGCGTCACGTTGGCGTCGGTGTTGGTCGGCTGCCGGTTGCCGTTGCCGTAGCAGGCGGGGCCTGGAACCGAGCCGGCCGATTGCGGGCCGTTGCGCAGCGATCCGGCATCGTCGGTCCAGGCGAGCGAGCCGCCGCCGGCGCCGATGGTCAGGACCTCGATCGAGGAAAAGCGGATGGGGTAGCCGAACTCGATGAACCAGTCCTTGGTCACCCGCGACTTGCCCTCGTAGGCCAGCGACACGTCCGTGGAGGTGCCGCCCATGTCGAGGCCGATGGAGTTGGGATAACCGCAGAGCCCGGCAATGTGACGGCTGGCGATGGCGCCGGCGGCGATGCCCGAGCCCGCGAGCCGCGCGGCAAAATCCTTGACGCTGGCGGGCGTCATCACGCCGCCGCCGGTGTGCAGCAGCAGGAGGTCGCGGGTATAACCCTCGGCGGCGAGACGATCGCCGAGCCGGGTGGTGTAGCTCACGATGACGGGGCTGAGCGCCGCGTTGACGACGGTGGTCGAGAACCGCTCGTGCTCGAAAATCTCAGGCAGCACCTGCGAGGAGATCGACACCGGCACGTCCGGCATCGCTTCGAGCAGGATTTCGCGCATCCGGCGCTCGTTCTCACCGTTGAGATAGGCGTTCATGAAACAGACGGCGATCGCCGCGACACCGCGCTTCTTCAGCATGCGGGCGACGTCGCGTGCCTTGTCCTCGTCCAGCACTTCCACGATCCTGCCGGCACTGTCGATGCGCTCGGGCACGGTCAGGCGGTCGCGGCGCGGGATGTAGGGTTTGACGACGTCCTTGTAGACGTCCCAGAGGTCTTCCTTGTTGGCGCGGCGGATCTCGATCACGTCGCGGAAACCCTCGGTCGAGACCATCGCGGTGCGCGGCAGGCGCCGGGTGATCAGGGCGTTGGTCGCCACCGTCGTGCCATGCGAGAACAGCGCAACCTGGCTGAGGTCGATGCCGGCCTTGGCGACGCCGCCCATGATCCCGTCGATCGGGTCGGGCGTGGAGGACGTCTTCTCGATCCGGATCAGGCCGGTCGTCTCGTCCATGATGCAGATGTCGGTGAAGGTGCCCCCGACATCCACGGCAACGCGAAGATTCTGCACAGTGCATTTCCCTCTTCAGAATGCCCCTGAGGGCCGCTTTACGGCGCGACAGGACGCGGCCCACCGCAGGAACCAGACAGGCCCTGAAGGCCTGACGACGCGTTTCCCGAGCTGCTCAAGGAGGATTAAACGAGGTTTGCGGGCCGTTCTCTTGATACTCCACGCATCAAACTTTGATGCTCACTGCACTTCGGCACAAATTTTAAGCCGTTGGTCTGGATGACTTTTCCCGGTCAGTGCGGTGCAGCAATCTCCAGCCACCGCCCTCTTCCGTCACGCGTCGACAGAGAGGCTTCGCGCCGCACTGCGGGCATCGCGGGGCGTGCAGTCAAAGCGGGCGCGATAGTTTCGGCTGAACTGCGCCTGATCGCCGAACCCCCAGTCATAGGCGATCTCGGAGATCGCCTTGCGGCAGTTCGGGTCGCGAAGCGCGGCGTCGCACATCGCAAGACGCTGGTTTCGGATATGCGCGCAGACCGTGGTTCCCTCGGCCTCGAACAGCTGGTGGAGGTAGCGCTGCGAGATGCCGCAGCCTTCGGCGATCCGCTGCGGCGACAGGCCGAGCTCGCGCAGATGCAGGCCGATGAAATGCTCGGCCCGGTGCAGGTGGGCGTTGCGCACGGAGGAAGCGCGGCCGACCAGCACGCGCTGATCCGCTTCGATCGCCATCGCCAGCAGCTCGACCAGATGGCGGCCGATCAACTCGCGTTCCGCCTTGTCCATCTCGTCGAGCCGGGGCGCCGTCAGCCTGAGGAGGTCGACGAACAGCGCGCCGACGCCCTTGCTCGCATCGAACTGGAACGTGGCCAGCCGCTCGGGCCGCGCGATGCGCGCCCGCAGGACGTCGCTCGGGATCTTCAGCACCCACAAAGCCGCGGGATCGCGATGGCTGAATTCATAGGGCAGATGACTGCGTTCGATCAGGAACTGACCGGGCCGGCAAGTGACCTCCCGGCCGTCCTGAACGAAGCGGATTTCCGCCAGCTCCGGCACCGTGATGAGGAAGCTCTCCTCCCGTTCGTTCAGAAGATGGCGCTCGTGCCGGCGGTAGAGAAGGCCATCCGAGCGGTTGCGGGACACCGAGATCGGCCCCATCGACCAAGCTTCCAGCACACCCTCGAAGGCCCCGGCCGAGAGAAAGCGCAGTTCGAGCGGAAAGTAGATTTCCGACACGGCATGCTGCCAGAACTGCTTCTTGGCTGCCGGGGCGGTATTGCTGGTCGAGAAGGTGGCTCGCATGGCAGGCAACTCCAATCCCGTTCAAGTCTGCCGGCTGGTCCGGTCGATGCGGACGCCTTGGCGAAAAGGCTGCTCTAAAAACGCGGCTTGCACCACGCATCAGAAGGAAGACTTTTCCGGTCAGGCAAACCAGGGTCGCAAAGCCTCGTGCACCGTCCGCGCCAGTTCGTCGGCGCCGGGCGTGTCGGAATGGATGCAGACGGTCTCTGCCCGCATCGGCAGCGACCGCCCGTCGGTTGCCGTCGCCAGCCCGTCGCGCATGACGCGTACCGCGCGCCGCGCCACCTCCGCCGGATCCTTCGCCTCGTGCTGGCGGGTGATGATCAACTTGCCTTCGACGTCGTAGTCGAGGTCGGCGTAGTATTCCGCGATGAACGGGATGCCGCGCTCGGCATAGACCTTTTCCTGCAGCGTCCCGGCCATCCCCAGCAGCGGCGCGCCGAAGATCTCGGCGGCATCGGCGATCGCATGCGCGACGTCCTCGCTGCGGGTGGCGGCGCCGTAGAGGGCGCCATGCGGCTTGATGTGGTTGAGCGGCATGCCGGCGGCGTCGAGAAAGCCCTTCAGCGCGCCGATCTGGTAGACGATGCAGGCGGAGAGTTCGTCCCGCCCCATCTTCATCTCGCGACGGCCAAAGCCCTGGAGGTCAGGAAAGGACGGGTGGGCGCCGACGGCGACGCCATGCTCCGCCGCGAGCTTGACGGTCGCGCGCATCACCGACGGGTCCGAGGCATGGAAGCCGCAGGCGACATTGGCGATGTGAATGTACGGCATGATGCCGGCATCGTCGCCGCAGCGGTAGAGGCCGAACCCCTCTCCCATGTCGCAGTTGATCGTCACGTCCATGCTGCACTCCCGCTTGCCGATCGAAGACCGGTCATCGAGGAGCAAGCTGAAGAACGTACGGCGTGCCCGTCAAATCGTATTAAACGGATGGCGACATCTAAAAAATCGATGGCCTGGCGGCGGCCACCGCCCCTTCTCCGCTGGCAGGCGCCCGTCCGCCCCCAAGGCCGGTGACGGCAAACCGCATGAAGCTTCGAAAAGCCTCGGTTGCGGCGCTGAACGACGCCTCCCGGCGCCAGGCCAGCCCGACGTCCATGCTCGGCACATCATCATCGATGATCCGCGTCTCGATCCGCTGCCCCTCCAGCGACCACGGCCGGTAGACCATTTCCGACAGCACGGTGATCCCCATCCCGCCCGCGACCATGGATCGAACAGCCTCCACCGACGAAGTCCGAAAGATCGTCTTCGGCTCAAGCCCGGCCGCCGCCCAGTAGCGAAAGGCCGTATGCTTCGCCTCGTCGACGGTGAGCATCACATAGGGATAGGCTGCGATGTCGGCGAGGCGCACCCGCTCGGCTGACGTCAGCGGATGGCCGGGGGCGATCCAGAGCCGGCGCGGCGAGCGGGTGAGGATTTCGCTGGCGATTCGCGCCCCGTCGCGCAAGTTCGATACGAGCAGCACGGCGATGTCGAGCACGCCATCGACCAGCGCCTGCTCCAGCACGTCACGCGGCGCCTCGAACAGTTCGAGGGTCACGCCGGGGAAATTTGCCTGGAAACGCATCTGGTGGCGGGGCAAGAAATAGCCAGCGACGGTGTAGGTGACGCCGACACGCACCGTGCCGGCGATCGAATCCCCGGAAACATGCGGGCTGTGCACCGCCTCGGCGACCGCCGCCAGGATCTGCCGCCCCTGCGATAGGAAACGGCTGCCCTCCAGCGTTACGGTGACCCCAACTGAGGTTCGCTCCAGCAGGCGAGCGCCGACTAGCGCCTCAAGCTGCTGGATCGCCGCCGTCACCGCCGACTGCGACACGTTCAGCGCCACCGCGGCTTGGCCGATCCTCCCCGCCTCGGCTGCGGCGACGAAATAGCGAATCTGCTTGAGCGAAACGGACATGCCGCGCGTCCCCGAGTGGTTTGCGACATCCTATCGGATTTTCCGATGGCCTGAATTTTAATTTCCGATTTTACGTTCGCCCCGAGTTTTGCAAGTCTCTCGCCAACGTTCCGACGTACAGAGGATGTGACCCCAGCATGACCGTCAAGACGATACAGGCCCCGCTCCCCGGCACCTTCTACCGCTCGGCCTCCCCCGGCGATCCGGTGTTCAAGTCTGAGGGCGACGCCGTCGCGGTCGGCGACACGATCGGCTTGATCGAGGTGATGAAGTCGTTCACCCCGGTCGTCGCCGAGGAAGCCGGAACGCTCGTCGCCTTCCAGGTCGAGAACGAGGACGCGGTAATGGCGGGCCAGCCGCTCTACGATCTCGACGCGTAAGACCATGACTATTTCCAAGGTCTTCGTCGCCAATCGCGGCGAGATCGCCGTCCGCATCATCCGTGCCGCCAAGGAACTCGGCCTCGCCACCGTGCAGGCAGTGAGCGCGGCGGACGGCGCCATGCTGGCTGCCCGGCTCGCCGACGAGACCGTCGCGGTCGGCCCCGCACATGCGACAAAATCCTATCTGAACAAGCAGGCGATGGTGCAGGCCGCGGTCGACAGCGGCTGCGATGCGGTGCATCCCGGCTACGGCTTCCTGTCCGAGAATGCCGACTTCGCCGAGATGGTCGAGGCGGCCGGTCTCGTCTTCATCGGCCCGCGGCCCGAGACGATCCGCCAGATGGGCGACAAGGCCCGCGCCCGGCAGGAGGCGATGGCCGCCGGTGTGCCGACGGTGCCCGGCAGCGAGGGCGTCGTCGAGGACGTCGAGGCGGCCGTGATCGCCGCGCGCGCGATCGGTTATCCCGTGATGATCAAGGCCTCGGCGGGCGGCGGCGGTCGCGGCATCCGCATCGCCGCGGACGAGGCCGAGCTGGTAGCGCTGATCCCGCAGGCAAGCGGCGAGGCGAAGGCTGCGTTCGGCGATGGCGGGCTCTATCTCGAGCGCTTCATCGGCAAGGCCCGGCATGTCGAGGTTCAGATCCTCGGCGACGGCACCAGAGCCATCCATCTCTTTGAGCGCGAATGCTCGCTGCAGCGCCGCCGCCAGAAGGTCTGGGAAGAAGCGCCAGCAGCCTTTCTCAGGCCCGAGCAGCGCGAGGCGCTCTGTACCTCGGCGGTGCGGCTCGCCGAGCGCGTCGGCTATCGCGGCGCCGGGACGCTCGAATATCTGTTCGACGAGAGCACGGGCGAGTTCTTCTTCATCGAGATGAACACCCGCATCCAGGTCGAGCACCCGGTATCCGAAATGATCACCGGCATCGATCTCGTCCGCTGGATGATCCGGATCGCCAATGGCGAAAAGCTGACGATCCAGCAGAGCGACGTCGTGCTGCGCGGCCACGCCGTCGAGGCGCGCATCTGCGCCGAGGATCCGGCACTCGACTTCCGCCCCGCCCCCGGCACCGTCACCGCGCTGGAAATCCCTGGCGGCATGGGCGTGCGTTTCGATACCATGCTCTATCCCGGCTATGCCGTGCCACCGTTCTACGACTCGCTGCTCGGCAAGCTCGTTGCCCATGACGAAACGCGCGACGCCGCGATCACCCGTCTGGCGCGGGCGCTCGGCGAGCTGAAGGTCGAGGGTCTACCGACCACGACGCCGCTACACCTAGCGCTTGCCTCCGCCGCCGACGTGCGGGCCGGCAATTTTCACACCCGCTGGCTGGAGAATTGGCTCGCCGCCCATCCCCTCGGCTCCCCGACACCACCCGAAGCGGAAACCAGCCGATGACGACACGCTATTCTTATGGCGGCGACGAGCATATCTTCGTCGAGGTGGACGAGGAAATGTCGCTGGAGGCCTTCTTCAAGAGCCTCTCGATGACCAATGCCGTGCGCGATAGTGGCATTACCGGCATCACCGAGATCTGCCCGGCCAATGCCTCGTTCCAACTCAAGTTCGATCCCGACGTCATCGCGCCGGACGAATTGATGACGAAGCTCAAGGGTTTCGAGGCTGCAGCGGAGAGCTCGGCCAAGACGATCAAGACGCGGATCATCGAAATCCCCGTGCTCTACAACGATCCCTGGACGCACGAGACGCTGATGCGGTTTCGCAAGCGCCACCAGGATCCGGACTCGACCGATCTCGAATACGGTGCCCGGATCAATGGCTATGACAGCGTCGAAGCCTTCATCGCGGCGCATGCCGGCGCGCCCTGGTTCGTCTCCATGGTCGGGTTCGTCGCCGGCCTGCCGTTCATCTACCAGCTGGTGGAGCGGGCGAAGCAGATCGAGGTGCCGAAATATCTGCGCCCTCGCACCGATACCCCAAAGCTGACGGTCGGCCATGGCGGCTGCTTCGGCTGCATCTATTCCGTCCGCGGCGCCGGCGGCTACCAGATGTTCGGCGTGACGCCGATGCCGATCTACGATCCCAAAGGCGAGATCAGCTACCTCAAGGAGTTGATGATCTTCCGGCCCGGCGACATCATCAAGTTCAAGCCGATCGACCGCGCCGCCTACGACGCAACGGTCGAAGACGTGGCGGCGGGCCGATTCGAGCCAAAGATCGTCCCCGTCAGCTTCTCCCTCGACGCCTTCACCGCCGACCCCGAAGGCACCAACGCCAAGCTTCTGGAGGCCCTGGATGGCTGAGCGCATGTTCGACGTCGTGAAGCCAGGCCTTGCCACCACCGTGCAGGATCTCGGCCGCCCGGGCTACTATCATCTCGGCCTGCCGATCTCCGGCGCGATGGACCGTTTCGCTTTGATCGCCGCCAACCGCCTCGTCGGCAATACAGACGACGCTGCCGGGCTCGAGGCCGTGTTCCTGGGTCCGGAGCTGCGCTTTGCCAGCGATGCTCTCGTCGCGGTCACCGGCGCCGACATGCCGCCCAAGATCGACGGGGTCGAGCAGCCCGGTTGGACCGCCTTCAAGGTCGCCGCCGGACAGGTCCTGTCCTTCGCCTTCCTGAAAGGCGGGGCGCGCGCCTATATCGCCATTGCCGGCGGCATCGACGTGCCGGAGGTGCTGGGTTCGCGCTCCACCTACGCCCTCGGCACCCTCGGCGGCTTCGAAGGACGCCCGCTGAAGGCAGGCGACAGCGTCAAGTTCGGTGCGCCGACCGGACGGGGCCACGAGGGCACCACCGTGCCCGCGGACATCCGGCGCCCGGTCAGCGCCACCGGCACCAGTGTACGCGTGCTTCCCGGCCTCTATTGGCACCGCCTTACCGAAGGCGCGCAGCAAACCTTCTTCGAGGATACCTGGAAGGTGGCGCCCGAGGCCGACCGCATCGGCTATCGCTTCCGGGGCGGAAAGAAGCTCGACTTCGAGCCGCGCGAGCAGCCGTTCGGTGCCGGCTCTGACCCGTCGAATATCGTCGACAGCTGCTATCCCTACGGCTCGATCCAGGTGCCGGGCGGCACCGAGCCGATTATCCTGCACCGCGACGCCGTTTCCGGCGGCGGATATTTCATGCTGGGCACGGTGATCTCGGCAGACATGGACCTGATTGGCCAGTTGCAGCCACACCAGGGCGTCCGCTTCGAGAAGGTCACGATGGAACAGGCGCTGGCGGCGCGAAAGGACGAGAAGGCGCGGCTTTCCCGCCTCGACCTTGTCCCAGCGGGCTGAGACGTGAGCCGGGGAAACACCATGGCCGGGATCACCATCAACTGCGACATGGGCGAGGGTTTCGGCCTCTACAGCTTCGGCGACGACGAGGCGGTGATGCCCTTCGTCACCCATGCCAATATCGCCTGCGGCTTCCACGCCTCCGACCCCTCGGTGATGCGGGCGACGGTGCGGGCGGCCAAGCGCCAGGGCATTGCCATCGGCGCGCATCCGGGCCTGCCGGACCGGCAGGGTTTTGGCCGGCGCGAGATGAGCCTGACGCGAGAGGAGGTCTCGGCCCTCGTCCTGTACCAGACCGGCGCGCTGGCAGGCTTTGCCATGGCGGAAGGCCTCTCCCTGTCGCACATCAAGCCGCACGGCGCGCTGTTCGGCATGGCGCAGCGGCAAGAGGCGATCGCCGAGGGTATCGCCGATGCGGCCGAGGCACTCGGCCTGCCGGTGATCGCCTATTCCGACTGCGCGATGTCGGATGTCTTCACCCGGCGCGGCATTCCGTTCTCCTGCGAATTCTACGCCGACCTCGACTATGACGACGAAGGGCGGCAGATCATCAGCCGCGCGCACTGCGCCGTGTCTCCGGAGGCAGTGGCAGCGAAGGTCTGGCGTGCGGTGACGGAGGGGCTGACCGCGTCGACGACCGGTCGGGACGTCGTCGTCAGTGCACAGTCGATCTGCGTTCACAGCGACACACCCGGCGCCCTCGACGTGGCCCGGGCGGTGCATGCGGTCATCCGCAAGCTGCTCTAGCGGCAGCGTTCGCGGGCGACGTTGAGCGCATTCTTGGAAACGGGTTTCAGACGTCCTCGAGAGCCGGATGCAATTGCCTCGGTGTTTCGCGCAGTGGCTTTCAGCGGAAGCTGGAACGGATCAAAGCGTTTTCAAAAGCGAGCCTTGGCAAACGCAGGCGGGGTCATGCCCCCAGTTCCGCAGCTTCGACGTCCTGCCGATACCGGGGTTGAACGTATTCGTCGGGTCGAGCTCGCGGTAGAAATCCCGAAGGGCCTGCTTGGCGTCGTAGAGGTGACCGACATTGTGCTCAGCGGGATATTCCGCACCGCGCGCGTCGAGAAGCTTCCACAAGGCATGCTCGATCGCCAGGCAGTCCTCTCCCTTTCGGACCAGATACTCCTGGTGGAGCACGTGGCAGAAGAAGTGACCGCAATACATCTTGAAGGCGAGCTTTGCCTCGATCTCGGGAGGCAAGGTCTCGAACCAGTCGAGCGTATTGCGCGGCAGCGCTACGTCGAGCGCCACAATGTCCTCGACCGTCGAGGGGTGCACGGCGCGATAGCGAACGATCGCACCGCCGACGGCGAAGCGGTTGAGGTAGGCTGCGCTGCCCTCCTCCGGCGTACACTCGAAGACGTCGCCACTGGCGGAGGGAAACTTACGGGAGAAGTAGGCGCGCGCCTCGTCGGCGCCGCCGTTGCCCATCTTCAGGAGGAGATGGTGGGCGTAGAGGTCCCGGTAGACATTGAGCCGCCGGGGCAGGTGTTCCGGAAAAAGCTTTGTAACGCCCTGCAGCAGTCGGTCGCTGATTGCGCCGCCGAGGCCAAGCTTCTCCGTGATACCGTCGAACCAGCTTTTCGCGGCGAAGGCTTTCGGCACGTTGTCGGTTCCAAAAGCCTTGATGAACAGGAACAGGTCCTTGCCATACGTCTGGCTCGCCTCGTAGGCCGAGCGGTGCATGTATTCACCGGCAATCGGCAGATGCTCGAAATCGGTAAGGATCTCGCGGCGGATCGTCTCAAGCTCCGCCGGATCGTTGCTACCGACATAGAAGACGGCGACATCCTCATCGGCAGCAAACGTGTCGAGGCGAACGGCGAAGACGCTGACCTTTCCGGCAGAACCGGACGCCTCGAAATGGCGGCGCGGATCGGCGTTGAAACGCGCTGGTGTCGGGGCGTCGACGTCCTTGACGTGGTTCTGGTATTCGCGGTCAGACGCCCATCGGTTCTCCGGAAACTCGATCTGGCTTTGCGTGAACGTGCCGTCGTCAATGCCGGCGAGAATCGTCTCTGGATCGTTGCCGAGCGCGATGCCGAGATGATTGACCAGTCGCAGCACGCCGTCGGCGTCGACCTGCGCGAACAGGGCCAGCTGGGTGAAGGCGGGACCGCGGCGGATCAGCGAGCCGCCGGAATTGTTGCAGATGCCGCCGGTGACCGAAGCGCCGATGCAGGAGGAACCGATCACCGAATGCGGCTCGCGACCGACGGTGCGCAGCTGTTTTTCAAGCTGGTTAAGCGTCGTGCCGGGCTGGCAAAGCACCTGCTTACCACCGTCGATCAGATGAATGCGGTCCATGCGCAACATATTGATGATGACGATCGGCCGGTCGTAATCGTCGCCATCCGGCGTCGAGCCGCCGGTCAGGCCGGTATTGGCGGCCTGACAAATGACAATGACGTCGGCGGCGACGCAAGCCTGCAGCGTACGCCACTGCTCGACGAGGCTGCCCGGCCGGACGACCGCCAGCACATTGCCACTGCCATATCGATAGCCCTTGCGAAAACGCCGGGTCGCATTGTCGCGTGTGAGGACATGCCGTGTACCGACGACGTCCTGCAAATCTTCAATCAATGTCTTCATGATCTCCGGGGAGACATCTCCCCTCCTCGCTGGTGTCGCGGAGCCGTTTGACCACGATGGCGCGAACTTGATGCGATCCGCTCAAGCGGGCATCCAGGGCTTGGGAAGGCTCACCCTAACCGAGAAAGACACTCTCGAGAGAGCATTTCCTGGACATCCTATCGCGTAGAGTGCGGGCTAGATGCTGGTGTACCCGCCGTCTACGGCGACGATCGATCCCGTCATCAGGCTCGCAGCATCGGATGCCAGAAACTGGACGACCGACGCGATCTCCTCAGGCTCGCCGAGCCGACCCATCGGCGTCGACTGCAGCCAGTGTTCCATCATTCCGGATGCCCCATCCACGACGCCTGCGATGAGCGGCGTCCTGATATAGGTCGGCGCGACCGCATTGACGCGCACGCCGCTGGTCGCCCACTCCACCGCCAGCGACTTTGTCAAATGGTGCACGGCCGCCTTCGAGGCATTGTAATGGGCCTGCGGCTGCGGCCAGTTGACGATCATGCCCGACATCGATCCGACGTTGACGACGGAGCCGCGGCCTGCCGCGACCATCTTCCGCCCAAAGGCGCGGCACGTCCGGAACACACCGGTCAGGTTGATGTCGATAACTGTCTGCCACTCCGCGTCGTCCACGTCGCATGCCGGCGTGTTTCGGGCGATTCCGGCATTGCAGACGAGAATTTCGAGTGCCGGCAGGCTTTCGGCCAGCGCCTGCAAGGCCAGGGAGTTGGTAACGTCGAGACGGTGGATGCCCGCGACGCTACCAGCCGGCAAAGTAGCGGCGACAGCCTCGGCCCGTGCGAGGTCTATGTCGGTGCAATGCACCCTTGCCCCGGTCTGGGCCAGCGCCATGGCGATCGCAGCGCCAATGCCCTGGCCAGCGCCCGTGACAAGCGCGGTCTTTCCGCCAAGATCCATTTTTCGCCGGTAGTCGGTCATGTTAGTTCCCTCAACGCTGAAGAGGCGCCTTCACCGGCCAAACGACGTCTGACCGCCCGATCCCGCCAAATACGCGAGCCCATAACTAGCAAAACTATATGGCGACGTCGCTGCGGTCAATCAATGCGAACATGGTTTCAGACAAGTCCAGGAGCCTTAGCGCTCTCGACCCGAGCTCATCTCCGTAAGATACTGTTTTCCGGCCAAAGTTTTCCCTCACATGACTGCATCCCGGTTCAAGATCGACCGCAGATTGGGCTATCCGATCAGATCAGCGAGAAACGGCCCCCGGGGCAAATATGACTGAATCGGACTTCCGCTCGCGGAAAATCTAGTTTAGCTATATCGACAAATCAGAGGGCGTTGAAGCACGTCCCTGCCCCATGAAGGCGGTGACTGGAAGGGCCTTGGTCAATGTTTAAGAGCGAGATGCTGATCGACGGAGAATGGGTCGAGGGAGCCGGTGACATTCTGCCGGTGATGAATCCGGCGACCGAGGAGACCATCGGCCAGATCCGAAACGCCACACCCGCAGAGACCGACCGCGCCCTTCATGCCGCCCGCAAGGCATTCCCGGCATGGGCGTCGCTCTCGCCATTCAAACGCGCCGTGCTGCTGCACAAGGCCGGTGACCTGATCGCCGAGCGTCAGGACGCGATCGCCAGGCTGATGACAGCAGAACAGGGCAAGCCGCTGAACGAAGCCAGGGGCGAGGTCTCGAAACTTGCCCAGACGCTGCACTTCTACGCCGAGGAAGGTGTTCGGGTGCATGGCGAGATCATTCCGAACGAGAGCAACGCCTATCAAAGCCTCGTGGTGCGCGAGCCGATCGGTGTCGTCGCGGCGATCTCTCCCTGGAACTATCCCGCGGAACTGATTGGATGGAAGATCGGGGGCGCGCTTGCGGCCGGCTGCACGATCGTGGTGAAGCCGCCGGAGCTAACGCCGTTCTCGCCCCTGGCGATCGCCCGGGCGTTGATGGATGTTGGCATCCCGGCCGGCGTCGTCAACATGGTGACCGGAAAGGGCTCGAAGGTCGGCCAGCACATGGTCGAAAGCCCGCTGGTCGACAAGGTGGCCTTCACCGGCTCCGGTCCGGTGGGCCTCAAAATCCAGCAATCCGCGACAACAGTGAAGAAGATGTCGCTGGAGCTCGGCGGCAATTGCCCGATGATCGTCACGGCCTCGGCCGATCTCGACGCGGCGGTGAAGGGCGCGGCACGTCGTTCGTTCCGCAACATGGGTCAGATCTGCATCGCCATCAACCGGATCTACGTCCACGAGAGCGTCTACGAGGCTTTTCTCACGAAGCTCGCCGCGGCAGCCGATGCGCTGACCATCGACAACGGCCTCGACAATCCGGCGGCCGATCTCGGCGCCATGGCGTCCGCCGAGCCGCTCGAGAAGACCAAGGCACATCTCGCCGACGCGCTGGCCAAGGGCGCGCGGCTGCTTGCCGGCGGCAGCCGGCCTCAAGGTCAGAAGTTCGAGAAGGGCTTCTTCTTCCGCCCGACCGTCGTCGCCGACTGCACGCATGAAATGCAGGTGATGACCGAGGAGACGTTCGGCCCGCTGGTCGGCGTCGCCGCTTTCAAGAGTCTCGCGGAGGCTGTCGAGAAGGCGAACGACACGCCCTACGGACTCGCCTCCTACGCCTATACCAAGCACATGGACGAGATGCGCTACATCTCGACCAAGCTCGACTACGGCAATGTCGCGATCAACAATGTCGACGCCGGCATCATCAACGCGCCCTATGGCGGCCGGAAGCAGAGCGGTGTCGGCTACGAGCACGGCCGCGAGGGCATGCTGGAATATTTCAACTTCAAGCATGTACGGGTCTGCTTCGACGAGCCGGAGGATGCCTGATGGCTGAGACCGCCCTCCTCGGCATCGACATCGGCACCTCCGGCTGCAAGGCACTGCTGCTGGACCCGGAAGGGACGGTGCTGGCGACGCACACTGCTACCTACGACGTTAGCACGCCCCGACCCGGCTGGTCGGAGCAGGACCCGGAAAGCTGGATTCAGGGTGCCCGCACGGCGATCGCCGGCGTCCTCGTCAAGCGCCCGGGCGCGGAGATTACCGCGATCGGCCTGTCCGGCCAGATGCACGGCCTGACGCCGCTCGATGCCGACCTTCAGGTGCTGCGCCCCGCTATCCTCTGGAACGACCAGCGCAATGCCGCCGAATGCGCCGAGATCACCGAGGCGGTCGGTGGCCTGTCGGCGCTGCTCGCCGCCACCAACAACCGCATGCTGCCGGGCTATACCGGCGGCAAGATCGTGTGGATGCGCAAGCATGAGCCGGCGCTGTTCGGGCGCCTGCGCCACGTGCTGAACCCGAAGGACTATCTGCGCCTGCGTCTCACCGGCGAGTTAGCGACCGAGGTTTCGGACGCCTCCGGCACCGGCCTCTTCGACGTGCGACGCCGGGCTTGGTCGGTGCCGGTGATGGACGCCGCCGGCATCGACCCGGCGCTGCTGCCCGCCTGCCATGAATCGCAGGTCGTCTCTGGCCGGGTCTCCGGCAGTGCGGCAAAGCTGTTCGGGCTGGCCGAAGGCCTGCCGGTGGTCGGCGGCGGTGGCGATTCAGTGATCCAGACCGTCGGTTCGGGTGTCATAAATCCGGGCGACCTGCAGACCACGATCGGCACAGCCGGCATTCTCGCCTGCGCGCTCGACGCGGCGCACGACAATCCCGACGGCCGCCTGCAGGTGTTCTGCAACGTCGCTGCGGACCGCTGGCACTGCATGGGCGTCTCGCTGAATGCCGGCGGCGCCCTCTCCTGGCTGCGCGGCCTGGCGCAGGGGTTCGGCGACCTGACCGAGGCTGGCTGGCACGACATCGCCTTCGACCGGCTGATGGAGCGCGCCGCCGACAGTTCGGCCGGCGCCCGCGGCCTTGTCTTCCTGCCGTATCTCAACGGCGAGCGCTGCCCATATCCCGACCCCGAGGCGCGGGGCGCCTTCCTTGGCCTCACCACCCGCCATGACGAAAGCGACATGATCCGCAGCGTGCTGGAAGGCGTCGTCTTTGCGCTGCGCGACATGTACGCCCTGATGGCCGATGCCGGCATTTCGGGGACGCGGATCCGTGCCTCCGGCGGCGGCGCGGCTTCGCCCTTCTGGCGGCAGATCCAGGCCGACGTGTTCGGCTGCGACGTCGTCACCACCGAGGGCGCGGCAGAGGGCGGTGCCTTCGGAGCGGCGATCGTCGCCGGCATCGGCACTGGGATCTGGCCAGACGCGACGACCGCCGCGAGCCATTGCCGGACTGTCTCCCGGCAGGCGCCGTCGGCGCGCGAGCAGGAGACCTACGCAAAAATGTTTGAGATCTACCGGACGCTGTACCCGACGCTGCAGGACACGTTCCGTAAGCTCGCGGATCCGGCCTTCGACCTGCAGGAGCCAGCATGACGCATCCGATCAAGGCTGTGGTGTTCGACCTCGACGGGACACTGATCGACAGCGCGCCCGACATCGCCGCCGCCGTCAACCGCGTGCTGGTCGGTCACGGCTGGGCGGCGCTGGAGCCGCATTATGTCGAGCGCTTTATCGGCGACGGCCCGAAGACGCTCCTCCTGCGTATCCTCGAGGAGCAGGGCCTGCCGACCGACGAGGCCTTTGTCGAGGCCTCGAAGAACGCCTATCTCGCGCACTATGCCGAGGCGCCGGCGACGCACACCACCTTCTTTGCAGATGTGGTCGAAGACCTGAAGGCGTTGAAAGCGTCCGGCCTTCGGCTCGGCATCTGCACCAACAAGCCGCATGCGCTGACCCAGACGGTCCTCGGCGTACTCGGCATCGCCGATCTGTTCGAGGTCGCGATAGGCGCCGACGCGGTGCAACGTCGCAAGCCGGACGCGGCACATCTCATCGCGGTGGTCGACGCCATGGGGCTGCAGAAGGACGAGATCGCCTATGTCGGCGACACCGACGTCGACAGCGCCTGCGCGCGCAGTGCCGGCGTGCCTTTCTTCATCGTTCCCTGGGGCGGCGGCCCGCATGTCAACGATACCGACGCGACCCGGCTCTCCCGGCTGAGCGACCTCCTGCGCCATCTCGGCAGGGAAGCAGTCGCGGCATGATCGAGAGCCTGCTCCACAAGATCCGGCAGGAAATGCCCAAGATGGCGGCGGCGGAGCGGCGCGTCGCGGAGGTCGTCAACGCCCGGCCGAACGACGTCATCCATCTCAGCATGGCGGTGCTGGCCAAGGACTGCGGCGTCAGCGACCCGACCATCATCCGCTTCTGCCGGCGTTTCGGCTTCGAGGGCTACCAGGACTTCAAGGTCAACCTGGCGCAGAACCTCGTGCCCAGCGCGCCTTTCCATTACGACAAGATCACCGCCAGCGATTCGGTGGAGAACATCGTCCGCAAGACCTGCGAGAATTCGCTGAGCGCGATCCAGCGCGCGCTGGAGGATCTGATTCCGGCGCAGATCGAGGCCGGCGCCAAGGCGATCCACGCCGCCAACTGGCTGGCGATCTACGCCACCGGCATTTCCGAGGTGACGGCGATCGACGCCGAGCACAAGTTCCAGCGGCTCGGTTTCCGCTGCTCGGCGATCATCGGCGAGAAGCGGCAGCGCACGCAGGCAGGTTTTGCCCGGCCGGGCGAGCTGGCGCTGATCTTCTCACAGTCCGGCGCGACAC
Organism: Mesocryomonas fontinalis; assembly: GCF_055730125.2. Classification (NCBI taxonomy): domain Bacteria; kingdom Pseudomonadati; phylum Pseudomonadota; class Alphaproteobacteria; order Hyphomicrobiales; family Aurantimonadaceae; genus Mesocryomonas; species Mesocryomonas fontinalis. The sequence goes on from NZ_JBUZWG020000002.1 coordinate 235,695, forward strand.
GGCAGATGGTGGAGGTCGCCAAGACCACGCGGCAGCAGGGTGGTACCGTGCTCTCGATCACCGCCGGCGAAACGCCGCTTGCCGCGGTCAGCGACCACGTCATCGCCGTGACGCCGTACGACCACACGGAACTGCTGACGCCCCTCGCCTCGCGGCTCAACCATCACCTGGTGGTCAACATGCTGGTCACCACGATCGCTGTGATGACCGGCGCCGAGTTCCCCGACCAGCTCCCGGCCCTCGACTCATGGCTTACCGAAAAGCTCTGACGCGACCCCACCCTCTGCACTGAAGGATTTCCCATGACGACACAGGATGACGCCAAGCGGCTGGCCGGCATCAAGGTCATCGACACCTATATCCGGGACGGCATGAAGCTCGGCCTCGGCTCGGGTACCACCTCGCACCTCTTCGTGCGCGAGCTCGGCAAGCGCGTCGCCGCGGGCGACTTCAAGAACCTCACCTGCACCACCACCTCGAACAGCACCACGGCCGTCGCCAAGGAGGTCGGCATCACGCTCAGCGACGTCAACGAGATCGACATGCTCGACCTCACGGTCGACGGCCCAGACGAGATCGACCGGCAGTTCCGGATGATCAAGGGCGGCGGGGCCTGCCTGCTCTGGGAGAAAATCGTCGCGCATGCCTCGACGCGCATGGTCACCATCTGCGACGAGAGCAAGATCGTCGACAGGCTCGGTCGCTTCCCGCTGCCAGTCGAGGTGGTGCAATACGCCTGGAAGCAGACCCAGAGCGCGATCGGCCGCACCTTGCCGATGCACGATGTCGGCCGCGTCGAGATGGTCCGGCGGGAGCGGAACGGCACTCCGGTGATCACCGACAGCGGCAACTTCATCATCGACTGCCATTGCGTCACGATCGGCGACCCCCAAGGCCTCGAGGTTGCGCTGAACATGATCCCCGGCGTCGTCGAGAACGGCCTGTTCATCCGCGAGTCGAGCGCCATGGTCGTCGGCTGTTTCGACGGCACGGCCTATGTCAGCGAGCGATCGGCGTCGTAGCAACGCAGATCTAGTTTAACGAGATCGGCTGCGGTGCTGTGGTTCGGACGGCCGAGGAAGGCCGCCACTTCTCGCAGCCTGGAATGCTTCGAAATCACTGAATAGTCTGGCAAAACATTCCACCGTGCAGGGACGGCAAGCCTTGACGCCGCCCGCCCTGCATGATGTAAATCTTTCTAGTAAAACTACATATCGTTTCTGGGAGGAGACAAAATGAGTAAGAATTTCGACGTCAGCCGCCGCTCGGTCCTGCAGGGGGGCCTCGCTCTCGGTGCCGCCAGCCTGGGCATGCCGGGCTTTGCCCGTGCGCAGGATCGCGTCTTCGTGCCGTTCAGCAACAAGAGCCTCGACTACTACTTCTTCGTCATTCAGGAGGAGGCGGTGCGTCGCGCCGTTGAGGGCCGGAAGTGGGAATTCCAGGCGACCAATGCGAGCTTCGACAACACCCGGCAGCTGGAGCAGTGGCAGAGCCTGCTGCTGAGCCAGCCCTCGGCGATCATCTGCGACCCGATCGACAGCCAGGCCATTGCCAGCTCCATCGCCCGCTACAACCAGCGCAAGGTGCCGGTCGGCATCATCGACACCCCGGCCGATGGCGGTGACGTCGCCATCACCGTCACTTTCGACAATTACCAGGGCGGCGTCATGGCCGCCGACGAGATCGTCAAGCGGATCGAAAAGAAGAACGGCTCCAAGAAGGGCACCGTACTCAACTGCTTCGGCGCGCTGCAGAGCGTCGCGTGGCGCCTTCGCAAGGAAGGTTTTGAGGCCGAAATGGCCAAGTATCCCGACATCAAGCTGTTGAGCCGGCCGACCGAGGGCCAGCTCGACTTGATGCTGTCGGTGACGCTGTCGACGCTGTCGGAATATCCCGACCTCGACGCCGTCCATGCCCCGAGCGACAGCCCGGCGCGTGGTATCGCCACCGCCCTGCAGCAGCGCGGCAAGTGGAAGAAGGTCGGCGAGGAAGGCCACGTCATCTTCATCAACATCGACGGCGAGCCGATCGCGCTGCAACTGATCAAGGAAGGCTACATGGACGCCTGCGTCTCGCAGGATCCGATCGCCTATGCCGAGATCGCCGTCGACATGATCGAGAAGCACGCGATGAAGGGCGAGGCCGTGCCGCTCGGCGCCTACGAGAACCAGAAGTATTTTTGGGAGAAGGGCGAGATCGTGCAGTCGAAGACCGGCCCGGCATTGGTCATCCCGCCCTTCGTCATCGAAGCGGCGAACGCCGACGACAAGCGCCACTGGGGCAACATCGCCGAGAAGGACTGGGGTCTGGCCTACAAGTAGACCAACCCTTCGAAGACATGCGGGCTTCCCGAGGGGCGCCCGCATGTCTGCATGTCCATTGACCAGCGAGGAAGAGCACAATGGAGCATCAGACGATTGGCAATGCCGCGTTGGCCGACGCCGATATCCTGCGCATTGCCGACCTCACCAAGACCTATGGCCGGTTCTCCGCACTGAAATCCGTCAGCCTGTCGGTGCGCCGCGGCTCGATCCACGGCCTGCTCGGCGAGAACGGCGCGGGCAAGTCGACGTTGGTCGGCATGATCTCCGGCCAGCGCTCGCCGACCAGCGGCACGATCACGCTGAACGGCGTCGAGGTTCAGGGCAGCGACGTCAAGGCGATGGAGAAGTCTGGCGTCTTTCTGGTGACCCAGGAGCCGATGATCATCGACCACATGAGCGTCGCCGAGAACCTCCTGCTCGGCATGTGGCCGAAGAAGGGCGGATTCATCGACTGGAAAAGGCTGCGCCAGGACGCCGCCCGCATGCTGCAGGGCTCCGGAATCGACCCGACCGCCATGGCGGGCCGGCTCGATGCGGTGGCACGGCGCAAGCTCAATATCCTGCGCGCCATGTTCAGTGGCGGCAAGGTGGTGATCCTCGACGAGCCGACCGCCTCGCTCGACGTCGAGGCACGCCAGCAACTTTTCGAGTTCATGCGCCGTCTCAAGCGCGACGGTGTCACCTTCATCTTCATCTCGCATTACAATGACGAGATCCTCGAGATCTGCGACGCCGTCAGCGTGCTGCGCGACGGTGAGCTCGCCGGCGGCTCCGACAATGTCGGCACGCTGACCTCGGACCAGCTGTCCGAATTGGTGCTGGGCCGCGGCCTGACGCTGTTCCAGCGCGAGCGCCGCTCCTTCGACGCGCATGAACCGGCGATCGCCGTCGCGGGCGTCCTGGCGCGCAACGTCGCTGTGGATGCGTTCCACATCCACCCCGGCGAAATCGTCGGCTTTGCGGGCCTGCCCGGTTCCGGCGCCAAGGAGTTCGCGCGCAGCCTGTTCGGCCTGCTGCGGGCGAAGCAGGGCACGATGCGGTTGCCGGACGCCCCTGCCGCGACAGCGCTGCCCGACCATCCGTTCGAGGCCTATCGCCGCGGCATCGCATTCCTCTCCGACGATCGCCGCAAGGATGGCGTCGTCGGGCACCTGTCGATCGGTGCCAACATGTCGCTGTCCTCGCTGCCGGCGCTGTCGCGTAACGGCTTCGTCGACGAGAAGGCCGAGCAGGCGATCATCGCGCGCTACTTCACCGGGATGGGCGTCAAGGCGCCGAGCCCGGATGTCGCCATCGACACGCTGAGTGGCGGCAACCAGCAGAAGGTCTGCCTCGGCCGCGTCATGGCGACCCAGCCGAAACTCCTGATCCTCGACGAGCCGACGCGCGGCATAGACGTCGGCGTCAAGCAGGACGTCCACCGCATCGTCGACGAATTGAGCCGGCAGGGCGTCGCGGTGATCGTCATCACCACGGATTCCGACGAGATGGTGCGGCTGGTGGACCGCGTCTGCGTGTTCTCGGGTGGGCGCATCGTCGGCGAACTGGCGGGCGAGGCGATCAGCAAGGACCGGCTGAGAGAGATCGCCGGCTGACGGGTTTCAAGACGGCTCGAGGCGCTCCGCGCCACGCCGGACATTCTGGGAGTTTGACATGAGCAACATCTCGATCAAGGCCGAGGCCGTCCCGGCGAAAGCCGCGGGCACGACATCCAACCGGGCCGTCATCGGATGGCTGCTGCACAACGTCGTGTGGATCTGGCTGGTCATACTCGTCGCGCTGTTCGGCTTCTTCAACGCGTTCTTCTTCACCATCTTCAATCTGCAGAACATTATGGTGCAGGCGACGGTGCTCGGCATGCTGGCGATCGCCGTCTCGCTGCCACTGCTGGTCGCCGAGATCGACCTCTCGATCCCCGCAAATCTCGGCTTCTCCTCCGCCGTCGGCGCGCTGGCTGTCACCGATTACGGCGCGCCCTGGTGGCTCGGGGCGATTGTCAGCGTCGCGGTGGCGACCGCCATCGGTTTCTTCAACGGGCTCTGCATCACCCGGCTGCGGATGGTCTCGCTGATCCAGACACTGTCGATGATGATCATCCTGCAGGGCGCGCTGCTGGCGCTGACGCAGGGCAAGACCATCACCGCTTTGCCGGAGGGTTATACCTGGATCGGCCAGGCCGCGGTCGACGGCTGGCCCATCATGCCGCTGGTCTTCGTCGCCGCGCTGGTCGGCCTCGGGGTACTGCTGCGCCGAACGGTCCTCGGTCGCAGCATCTATGCCGTCGGCGGCAATGCCCCGGCAGCCAATTCCGCAGGCATCCGTGTCGACCGCACAAAGATCGCCGCCTACACCATGGCCGGCTTCATCACCGGCATCGGCGGCTTCCTGCTCGCCTCCTGGCAGATGGCAATCACCTCGAACCAAGGCAGCAGTTTTCTGCTCTACGCCATCGCCGCGCCGATCATTGGCGGCGTCAGCGTCTTCGGCGGCCGCGGCAATGTGGTCGGCGTCTTCGGCGGCGTCATGCTGCTCACCGTCATCCAGGTTGGCCTCGCGATCATCGCGGTCCCGTCCTTCTATGTCGGCATGATCGGCGGCGTGATGATCTTCATCGCCGTCGCGATCGACGCCATCCGGGTGCGCTACTTCCAGTAGCGGCTTTGGAGTGCCGGTCGTGACGGCAGGTCGGCCAAATGATGGCGTCGGCGAGCGGTCCACGAACACTGTCGGGCCGCTTCATCGCCGCGGTCTCCCTCAGCCCCCTGCTGGGTCGATACGAAGTCCGTTCAGGCGGCGCTTCATCGTCTCGAACCTGCCGATGAAATCGTCCGTGCGCCGCAGCGCCACGGCGGTCGAGAGGATGTCGATGACGACGAGGGCGGCAATGCGCGAGATGGTCGGCGTGTAGCTGTCAGTGTTGTCGAGCGTCTCTACCACCAGCGTCACGTCGCAATGGTCTGCGAGCAGCGCCGGCGAGCCGGTGATCGCGATCACCTTCGCGCCACCCTCCCGCGCCGCGTCCGCCACCTCGACCAGCGAGCGGGTGCGTCCAGTGTTGGAGATGACGACGGCGACATCACCTTCCCGCATCACCGAGGCCGACATGATCTGCTGGTGCGAGTCCAGCTGCGCCCCGCAGGGCACGCCGAACAACGGGAATTTCTGCTGCGCGTCGCGCGCCACGACGCCCGAAGCGCCAAAGCCGAAGAACTCGATCGATCGCGCCGCCTCAAGGATCTCGATCGCCTTGACCAACTCGGCTTTGTCGAGATGGGTGCGCGCCCAGTCGAGGCTGGTGATGGTGTAGTCGAAGATTTTCTCGACCACCGCCTCGGGCGAATCGGTCTTCAGCAGCACCGAATGCGTCGCCGGGGTGCCAAGCGCCAGGCCATGGGCGAGCCGCAGTCGGAACTCCTGGAATCCAGTGCATCCGATCGCCGTGCAGAATCGGATGACCGTCGGCTGGCTGACGCCGGCCGCCGCCGCCGCATCGGCGAGCGTCGCGCCGAGAATGCGGTGCGGATCGGCCAGCACGAGGTCGGCTACCTTGCGCTCGGATTTCCGCAGTCCGTCGAGGGTCGTGCGCAGGACTTCGAGGATGTTGCGCCCGTCGGTACGGACCGTATCGTCTTTTAGCAAGAACACCCTCTCCTCGGTCGGCGGGATGCCGGCAACCGCCCTACCCTCAACGTTCGACCCGTCGCCTAGCCTTGCGACGCCTGCGCCGCAATGGCGGAAATCTTATCGAAGCGCGGGCCGCTCGACGGTATCGCGATGTCGAACACCTCGGCGATGACTTGGGTCCAGCCGTAGATGAAATAGGTCCAGCCGTCTTCAATTTGAAGCTTTCGGGCTTCAGCCTGCCGCCGGGCTTGATCGAGGAAGACGAGCTCACCGCGATAGTTGAGCTCCCAGACGACGCCGTCCTGTGGAAACACCGCGGCGTCGGTCAACGGTGAGCCCGGCGCATCCTTGCCGAGGCCGGTGGCATTGATGACCAGCGAGCCAGCGGGTAGGCCCGCGACCACCGCGTCGTTGTCGGCAGCCGTCGCCGCAAGGACGTAGTCGACCGGGATATCGGCGCCGATTTCCGAATGGATGCGGCGGATGTCGGCAAGACGCGCCTCGCTGCGGTCGGAGACGATGATCCGCGACGGGCGGTCGGCGCCGCGGCTGGCCTGCAGCATGTGCCAGGTCAGCGCGATGGTCGAGCCGCCGACACCGATGGAGAACAGCGCCCCGCCGGTCCTCTCAAAATGTCGTGGCCGCAAAAATCCGTCGAGTGCGAGGCCGGAGGTAATCGGGTCCTTGGCATGGCAAACGAGTTTTCCGCCACGCTTCGACAGGCAGCTGGTCTCGTGCATCAGCGCGGCATGCGGGTCGATCTCGTCGAAGAGATCGCGGCAGGCATTGAAGAGGTCGAGCTTGTGCGTCGTCACCAGCGCGCCGAGCGACAGCGGGTCGCGCTTGATGAAGGCGACGGCCTCGCGATAGGCGGCGGGGTCGGCATGGAGCGGAAAGTCGATGCCCTCGATAACGGCATTTCTCAGCCCGAGAAATTCTGCCCAGGCCGGAAAGACCCGCATGATCGAACTCTTCGTCGTGGTGACGCCGACGAAGTAAAAGGTCGGTTGTGTGGCAGGTTCGTAAAGCGGCATGCACGGGTCTCGCTGTTCTGTTTCGTCGCCGGCGCGGTCAGGTCGGCTGGGCAAAGATGGCGGCGACGAGGTCTGCCGGGCGTTCGCGATAATCGGCATTCGCGACCTCTTTCCAGCCGCCCGCGCCGTCGTCGACGATCCGGCTGCGCATGCCGCCCGCCTTCTCGATGATCGCGTAGTCCTGACCACTGTCGGCGGGATAGGCGAAGGTCATCACCAGCGCGTCGCTGCCGACGTTGACCGAGCGGTGAATCCAGTAGGGCGGGACGTAGCAGAGGGTGCGGGCGCGCATCTCGACGATGCGGATTTCGCCGGCCGGCGACTCCAGGAGCATCAGGCCGTGGCCGCTCTCGCCATAATACATTTCCGGCCGGTCGGCCCGGGCGTGGATATGGCCGCGGGTAAGGAAATACTCGTTGCCGACCTTGCCGGGAAGCATCCGGGTGACGCCGATGATCATGTCGCCGGCATCCGTGGACGGCTTGTGGTCGGTGACTTCGTACATCACCGCTTCGGCGCCAAGCTCGGCGACGAGGCGGTCGTAAGCGGCCTTATCCTGGTAGAGACCGGCGAGATCGCCGAGGGTCTTCCGGTAGCGGTTTCCAGCGCCTGACAGTTCGCCCTTGGCGATGTCGACGGTGAAGATGCCGGGTTCGCGCATGGTCATGAATAGGTCCTTCGATCGAGTTCTGCCTGCCAGCAGACCTTGTAGCATTGCTACATTCCCTAAATCTGGCAGGCAAGGTGTGAACGTCAGGCGGCCCAAATTCGCTGCATTGCGGCGCAGCAATGCGCGACTGACTCCCAAGTGCTCTGCAATAAATTCACTTATGAACACGGCAGTCATTTTTGTGAAACGAGCAGTGCTTGACCGAGGCTCGATCTTGTACTTATGCTACACGAAGGGCCGGAGACACGGCTGGTGCTGAGGAGGAACGCATGAAGAAGATTTCCCTGTCGGGTTGCATGATGGCGGTCGCGCTCGTGGCCGGGTCGCTTGGCAGCGCCCATGCTGCGGACTGTAAGGTCGGCATCGCCATGTACACGCTCAGCGCGCCCTATTTTGCCGCGCAGGAAGCTGCCGCCGTCGACCAGGCCAAGAAGGCCGGCTGCGAGGTCTCGACCGCCGATGGCCAGAACGACATGGGCAAGCAGGTCTCCGACGTCGAGGACATGGTCGCCAAGGGCATCAACCTCCTGATCCTCAACCCGCGTGATCCCGAGGGCCTTGTTGCCGCCGCGAATGCCGCCACCGCTGCCGGCGTGAAGGTCGTGGTGATGGATTCCTCCATCAACACCAATGCCAACGTCGTCACCCAGGTCCGCTCCTCCAATGACCAGAATGGATTTCTCGTCGGCCAGTGGCTCGCCAAAAAAATGGCGGGCACGCCGATGAAGATCGCCCTCCTTTCCGGCGCCCAGGGCAACGAGGTTGGTCGCGATCGCCGGCTCGGCGTGTTCCGCGGCCTGGTCGAGGGCCAGCTCGTCGGCGCGGGTACCGCCGGCTTCGAAGTTGTCGCCCAAGGCTGGGGCGGCTGGGAGCAGGAAGGTGGCCTGAAGGCCATGGAGGACATCCTCACCGCGCATCCGGACGTCAACGTCGTGCTCGCCGAGAACGACTCGATGGCGCTCGGCGGCATCAAGGCGCTGGAAGGCGTCGGTAAGACCGACGCGCTCGTGCTCGCGGCCGCTGACGGCCAGAAGGAAGCACTGGCCCTGATCAAGGACGGCAAGTACGGCGCCACCGGCCTCAACGATCCCGACCTCGTCGCCCGCACCGCGGTCGACATCGGCCTCAAGGCGGTAAAGGGCGAGCTTTCGGCTGAGACCCCGAAGCTGACGCTGACCGAGCCTGCCGTCATCACCCAGGAGAACGTCGAGAAGTACTACCGCGCCGACGCGGTGTTCTGATCCAACCGGACAGTCTGAACAGCGGCGGCGGCACTATTGTCCGCCGCCGCCCATCCTATCGTCCGGGAGCGTCATGACAGAACTCGCAAGGCTTTCGGCCATCACAAAATCCTTCGGCGGCGTTCACGCGCTGCGCGGGGTCGATTTCGCAGTAGAGGCCGGAGAGGTTCATTCCCTGCTCGGCGAAAATGGCGCGGGAAAATCGACCCTGATGCGCGTCCTCGGCGGCGAGATGCTGCCGACCTCCGGCACCGTCACCATTTCAGGCGAAACCGTCGAATTCCGCGACCCAAAAGCCGCCCGTGCGCGCGGCATCGCGGTTATCCACCAGGAACTGGCGCTGGCACCGGATCTGACGGTGGCGGAAAACATCTTCCTAGGCGAACTGCCGGGCGTCATTTCCTGGCGCAAGCTGCGACGGCGCGCCGGTGCGCTGCTCGACCGGCTCGGCTTCGACATCGATCCCGGCCAGACCGTCGGCAACCTTGCAGTTGCTCATCAGCAGGTGGTCGAGATCGCAAAGGCGCTTGCCGGCGAAATCAAGATCATCGTGTTCGACGAGCCGACGGCGGTGCTCTCCACCCAGGACGCCGAGCGACTGCACCGGATCATCGCCGACCTCCGCGCCAGCGGCGTCGGGGTCGTCTACATCTCCCACCGTCTTGACGAGGTGATGCGCATCTCCGACCGGATGACCGTGATGAAGGACGGCCAGAACGTCGGCACGGTCAACGCGGCTGACGTGACGATCGAAGAGATCATCCGGATGATGGTCGGGCGTCCGCTGGCGGCGATGTTTCCGCCGCGCCAGAATGCGGGCATCGGCGCCGAGTTGCTCGAGGTCCGCGACCTCCAGGCCGGCCGCAAGGTGCGCGGGGTCGGCTTCAAGGTGCGCGCGGGCGAGGTGGTCGGGCTCGGCGGACTCGTCGGCTCCGGCCGCACCGAAGTGGCGCGGCTCATCTTCGGCGCCGATCCGCTCGACAGCGGCCAGATTTTGTTGCGCGGCAAGCTAGTGAAATTCCGGTCGCCGCGCGATGCGGTGAAGGCCGGCATCGGCCTCGTTCCCGAGGACCGCAAGCACCAGGGCGTCATTCTCGACACGCCAATCCGGGTCAACGTCACCATGGCGCGGATGTCCTCGGTGGTGAATGCGCTGGGGTTCCTGCGCCGGCCAACCGAGAAGCGCCTGGTCGCGGATCTCGGCTCGAGTCTCAGGCTGAAGGCCTCCAGCGTCGACGCCCCGGTCTCCAGCCTCTCCGGCGGCAACCAGCAGAAGGTGGTGCTCGCTAAGTGGTTTCACGCCGAGGGCGACGTCATCATCCTCGACGAGCCGACGCGCGGCGTCGACGTCGGCGCCAAGACCGAGATCTACGCGCTGGTGAATAAGCTGGCCGAGGCAGGCAAGGCGGTGCTCGTCATTTCCTCCGAGCATCAGGAACTGTTCGGCTTGTGCGACCGCGTCCTCGTAATGGGCGAAGGCGAACTGCGCGGCGAGCTGCTGCCGGTCCGCTACAGCGAGGAAAACCTTCTATCGATGGCCATGGTCCGGCCCGGCATCCCCCTTCAAGACGGTGAAGCAGAATGACGACGGTCACAGACACTTCCAAGCCCAAAAACGCCCGGTTCGATGTCGCCAATGTCCTGCAGCATTTTGCGACCGTCGCTATCTTCGTCGTGCTGGTGATCGTCGCCAGCTTTTGGTCAGACAGCTTTCTGACACGCATCAATATCCTCAACGTGCTGCGCCAGGTCGCATCGGGCGCCGGCATCATGGCGGTCGGCATGCTGTTCGTGATCCTGACGCGCGGCATCGACCTCTCGGTCGGATCGATCGCTGCGCTCGGCAGCGTGCTCACCGCCTATTTCATCCATTTCTCCGGCTTCGGCACGGTCTCGACCATCGCGCTGGTGATCCTCTGCGGCGCCGCCTGCGGCCTGGTTACGGGCTTCTTCGTCGCCTACCTCAAGCTGCCGTCCTTCGTGATGTCGCTGGCGATGCTCGCGATCGCCCGCGGTCTGTCGCTGATCATCTCGGAGGGCCGGCCTATTCCGCTCGGGGCGGAAGGCTCGGCCTTCTCGGATTTCGGCTCGGGCTTCGTTGCCGGGCTGCCGCTGCCGGTCTGGCTGATGTTCGCGGTATTCCTGATCGGTGGCGTGGTGCTGAACTACACGCGCTTCGGCCGCATCATCAAGGCGATCGGTTCGAACGAGGAGGCGGTGCGGCTCTCCGGCATCGCGGTGCCGCGCTATATCCTCTCGGTCTACATCATCTCCGGCGCGCTCGCTGCCATTGCGGGCATCATCTCGTCCAGCCGCACCGGCGTCGGCTCGGCTCAGGTTGGCATGGGCGCCGAGCTCAACGTCATCGCCGCGGTGGTGATCGGCGGCGCCAGCCTGATGGGCGGACGCGGCGGCGTGATCAACACGCTGCTCGGCGCGCTGGTCATGGGCATCATCGCCAACATCATGAATCTCGCCAGCGTGCCGGGCTACCACCAGCAGGTCTACATGGGCGTCATCATCGTCGTCGCCATGCTGCTGCAGTACGGTACCGGCCAGCTGAAGCACTGACGGCATGGCGCGCGATCTCACTCTGTCGATCGACGTCGGCACCGGCAGCATCCGCTCCGCCCTCGTCGACACGAACGGCAGAATTCTGAATGTTGCCGCCCGCGAGCACGAGCAAATCGTTCCGCAATTCGGCTGGGCCGAGCAGCGGGCTGAGGACTGGTGGACCGGCGTCGTCAGCACCGTGCGCGCTGTACTGGACGCGGTCGAGGGGGCGCGCGACCGGATCGCGGCCGTCGCCGCCTGCGGCCAGATGCACGGCACCGTGCTGGTGGACGGCAATGACCAGCCGACGCGCGCCACCGTGCCGCTCTGGAACGACAAGCGCACCGCCGGCTACGTTGCCGACTTCGAGCGCAGCCTCTCGCCCGCCCACTATCTCGCCGAAAGCGGCAATCCGCCGACGCCCGCTTGGCCCGGCTTCAAGCTGCAATGGCTGCGCGACAACGACCCCGATGCCTTCCGCGCGGCAGAGACCGTGCTGATGCCCAAGGACTTCATCAACCTTCGCCTCACCGGTGAGCGGGCGATGGATACCGGCGACGCATCCTGCACCTTCCTGATGAACCCGACGACCCGGGCTTGGTCGAACGCGATGATCGCCCGTCTTGGTCTCGATGCCGGCCTGCTGCCACCCATTCGCGAACCGATGGACATCCTTGGTGCCGTCACGGCCGAAGCGGCCCGTGATACAGGTTTGGCGGAAGGCACGCCGGTGCTGGTCGGCGGTGCGGACTATCCGGTAGCCTTGCTCGGCTCAGGCGTTTGCCGGCCGGGCCTCGTCTCCGACGTGACTGGCACTTCCTGCATCCTGACGCTCATCGCCGAGGCGCCGCTGCTCGACCCCGAAATCTGCAACGTCGCGACGGTGGAGGGGCACTGGGGTGCCTTTGTCCTGCTGGAGAGCGGCGGCGATGCCATGCGTTGGGCCCGCCGCGCCTTCCACGAGCGAACGCTCGGCTATGACGAGATCGTCGCCCGCGCTGCCGAGGCGCCAGCCGGCGCCGACGGGTTGTTCTTTGTGCCCTACCTCACCGGCGAACGGCTGGGCGAGCACCGCAATGCCCGCGCCCAGTTTTTTGGCCTCGGCGCCGCGCACGGCCTGCCGCACCTGCACCGCTCGGTGATGGAGGGCGTTGCCTTCGCGGCCGCGCGGCACCTCGCGATCATGGAGCAGGCGGCCGGAACGCGGCTGGAGCGCGTCGTCGCCTCCGGCGGCGGCGCCAAGACCGCGCTCTGGCTGAAGATCAAGGCGAGCCTATACGGCATCCCGGTCGTCGTGCCGGAAGAGGCGGAGTGCGGCCTGATCGGCAATGCGGTGATGGCGGGCGTCGCCACCGGCCGCTTCGCCGGGACGGACGAGGCCGTCGCCGCGCTCGTCCGCCACACGGCAGAAACTCTGCCCGATCCGGCTTGGCGCGATCGCTACATCCGGATGCAGCCTATCTTCGACCGGCTCTACCAGGCCGGAAAGAATTTCTACGACGACCTCGACCGGCTCGCCGACGCCTGACGCGGCCCGGCAGCGTCTGCCATCCATGGAGACTTTCATGAAAGACATCATCGCCACCTTCCGCCAGGATCTGTTCGCCGGTCAGCGCGTGCTGGTTTCCGGCGCCTCGACCGGCATCGGCGTGGCCATTGCCCGCGGCTTCCAGGCGCTCGGCGCCGAGGTGGTCGCTACCGGCTCGTCGGCGCACAAGCTTGCGGCTGCCAAGGCCGATCCCGCCAATGCCGGCATTCGCTTCGAGGAGCTCAACGTGCGCGACCGGGCGGCGGTGGATGCCTTCGTCGGCGCCCTGCCCTCACTCAACGTCCTGGTGAACACCGCCGGCATCGTCAAGCCGGACGCCGAATACGAGGAAGAATCCTATCTCGAAGTCATCGACGTCAATCTCAACGGCGCCATGCGGCTGTCGATGGCGGCGTATCCGCACCTCAAGGCCTCGAAGGGTGCGATCATCAACACTGCCTCGATGCTGAGCTATCTCGCCGACGAACGGGTGCCGGCCTACACCGCGTCGAAGACCGGCATCATGGGCCTGACCCGGGCGCTGGCGCACAGATTCGGCGCAGACGGCATTCGCGTCAACGCCATCGCCCCCGGCTACCACAAGACCGAGATGACCAAGGACCTGTGGACCCATGCCGAGCACGGCCCGACCATCGCCCGCAAGGCAGCGCTGAAGCGCTGGGGCACGGTCGAGGATCTCGTCGGCACCGTGGTCTTCCTCGCCTCGCCGGCCTCGCTCTTCGTCACAGCGACGACGCTCCCGGTGGATGGCGGCTACGTCGTCAGCGGCTGGTAGTCGCCAGAATTTTCACATTAGTACTTCACAATCCCATTTGTGATAAGTAAGATCAAGGCAGAGAGCGCATCAGGCGCCGGCCGGGAGGATTCCACATGACGACGGCAATCGGCTGGCAGGCCGCAGACGGCCGTGCGTATGGCGGGCCCGGTCGCTATATCCAGCGCGCCGGCGAGATCGAGCGTCTCGCCGAGCATTTGCGGGATCTCGGCGAGCGCCCCTTCCTCCTGATCGACCGCATCGTCGACGAGCGGCATGGCGAGGCCATCCGCGCCTCGTTGGCTGCGGCAAATCTGGAAGCCCGGATCGAGCTCTTCGGCGGCGAATGCTGCACCGAGGAGATCGACCGGATCACGGCGCTGGTCGCGGAGATTGGCGCGGACGTCGTTGCCGGCATCGGCGGCGGCAAGACCGCCGATACAGCCAAGGTTGCCGCAGTCCGCAACCGCGCCCGCATCGCCGTCGTGCCGACCATCGCCTCCACCGACGCGCCCTGCAGCGCCATTGCGGTGCGCTACAACGCCGAAGGCGTGATGCAGGAGGCGATCTCGCTGCCGCGCAACCCGGACATCGTCATCGTCGACAGCGCCCTGATCGCCAAGGCGCCGGTGCGTTTTCTCGTCGCCGGCATGGGCGACGCGCTCTCGACCTTCTTCGAGGCGCGCTCCAACCTCGAATCCCGCTCGCCGAATTTTGTGCGGCCCTATCTCCCGGCCCCTATCGCCGGTATCGCCATCGCCCGCGCCTGCCACGAGGTGCTGATGCGCGACGGCGTCGCGGCAAAAATCGCTGCCGAGCGCGGTCTGCTGACCCCGGCGGTGGAGGCGATCATCGAAGCGAACACGCTGCTTTCCGGCCTTGGCTTCGAGAACTGCGGCGTCTCCGGGGCGCACGGAATCCATGACGGACTGACGGTGCTGCCGGCCACACGAAAATTCTTCCATGGGGAGAAAGTCGCCTTCGGCACTCTCTGCCTGCTGATGCTGGAGGGCCGGCCGCTCGCCGAGATCGAGGAGACGGCACGCTTCTGCCGCGCGATCGGCCTACCGACGACGCTTGCCGACCTCGATCTTGCCGATGCCGGCCCGGACGAGATCGGCCGCGTCGCAGAGGCAGCGCTGAAGCCCGGCGCAATCATCGGCCGGGTAGCGACGCCGCTCTCGCCGGCCATCATCCGCGACGCGATCCTCGCGCTCGACGCCTATACCAGCGGGCTTTCCCGCGCCAACTGACACCTGAAAGGACGCACCATGCGCGCAGCCGTCATGTACTCGCCCGGCGACATCCGGATGGAGGACGTCGCAAAGCCCGTCGCCGGTCCCGGCGAAGTGCTCTTGAAGATCGCCGCGGTCGGCGTCTGCGGCTCCGATATTCCGCGCATGCTGATCAAGGGCGCGCATAAGATGCCGATCATCTGCGGCCACGAATTTTCGGGGCACATCGAGGCGATCGGCCCCGGTGTGGAAGGTTTTGCCCCGGGCGAACTCGTGGCCGTCGCGCCGCTGATCCCGACCGAGGAGTGCGATCAGACCCAGACCGGCAATTTTTCGCGCGCCCGCAACTACGACTACTTCGGAAGCCGGCGGGACGGTGCCTATGCCGAATACGTCGCCGCCCCGGTCGGCAACCTTTTGAAGGCGCCCGCCGACGCCGACCCACGCGCCGTGGCGATGACCGACCCAGCCTCGATCGCCCTGCACGCGATCTGGAAGGCCAAGCCGACGCCGGCCCTCGGCGACCGGGGCGGCGTCATCGGCTGCGGGCCGATCGGCCTCTTCGCCATCCAGTGGATGAAGCTGATGGGTTGCACCGAGGTCGTCGCGATCGACGTCTCCGAGCGCAAGCTGGAGCAGGCCCGCGAAGCTGGCGCCACCCACACCTTCCTCGCCGGCACCACGGTTCCCCGCGAACTCGCCTGCGACCTGATCATCGAGGCCGCCGGCCACCCGACCTCGATCAATGCCGCGGTCATGATGGCGGCGCCTGGCGGACACGTCGTGTTCATCGGCATCCCGGTCGGCGACGTCTCGCTCGACAACAAGACGTTCCAGCATTTCCTGCGCCAGGAGATCTCGCTGCACGGCTCGTGGAATTCCTTCGGCGCGCCCTTCCCCGGCAAGCAGTGGACGGTGACGCTCGACGCGCTGGTCACCGGCAAGCTCAAATGGGAGTTCATGATCTCGCACGACCTCCCGCTGGAACAGGTGCCGGCGACATTTGAGATGCTGAGGGGCAAGCAGGAATTCTTCTCGAAGATCATGTTCCGCCCTTAGGCGCTGGCACTTCAAAGGAAATCCCATGGGTCTGCTTCTCGGCCTCGACTTCGGTACAGGCGGCGTGAGGGTCGGCGTGTTCGACCTCGCCGCCCGCCGGATGCTGGGTGAGCGCGAGGCCCGCTACGACACCCGCTATCCCCGGCCGGGCTGGGCGGAACAGTCCCCGCTCGACTGGTGGACGGCGCTCGGCGAGGCGACACGCGGCCTGATGCGCGAGCTCGGCTCACCGGAAATCGCCGGCATCTGCGCCGCGACCACCGCCTCAACCGTCGTCGCCGCCAGGGCCGACGGAACGCCGCTGCGTCCCGCGCTGCTGTGGATGGACTGCCGCGCCGCGGCGGAAGCCGACCGAACGGCCCAGTCGCGCCACCCAGTTCTCGCCTATGCCGGCGGCGGGGACGCTGCGGAATGGCTGGTGCCGAAGGCGATGTGGCTCGCCCGGCACGAGCCCACCGTCTACGCCGAGGCCGAAGTGATCTGCGAGTGCCTCGACTGGGTCAACTTCCAGCTCACCGGGCTCTGGTTCGGCTCGCGGATGAATGCCAGCTGCAAATGGAACTATGACAGCGTCAACCGGCGCTTTCCCGACGACCTGTTCGCCGAGCTCGGCGTGCCGAATCTCGGCCAAAAGCTGCCGACCGATATTTTCGCCGTCGGCGCTCCTGTCGCGGAAGTGAGCGCGGCGGCTGCCGCCCATCTCGGCCTGGTCAACCGGCCGATGCTGGCGCAGGGCGGCATCGACGCGCATATCGGCATCGTCGGCGCCGGGACTTTGAAGCCCGGGCAGTTGCTGATGATCGGCGGCACCTCGACTGTCCACCTGTTCCAGCTCGATGCCGAGCGGCCGATGACCGGCTTCTGGGGGCCCTATCCGCACGCGCTGGTCGACGACCACTGGCTGGTCGAGGCCGGCCAGGTATCGGCCGGCTCAGTGCTCAGCTGGTTCTCGAAGGACGTGTTCGACGTCGATGCCGAAGGCCTCGACGCCCTCTGCGAGGCGGCAAGCCGGCTCGGGGTCGGTAGCACCGGGCTTTTGACGCTCGACTACTTCATGGGCAACCGTACCCCCTATCGCGATCCGCACCTGCGCGGCGCTGTGCTCGGCCTATCGCTCGGGCATGACCGCGCGGCGCTCTACCACTCCGCCATCGAGGCGGTGGCGTTGGGTTCGGCCAACGTGCTGAAGCGGATCGGCGAACTCGGCGTCTCCTGCGACCGGATCGTCACCTCCGGCGGCTATGCCAAGAATCGGCACTGGCTGAAGGCGACGGTCGACGCGATCGGGCGATCGGTCGAACTGCCCTCGGCCGCGAACCTCACCATTATCGGCGCGGCCGGCTGCGCGGCGGCCGGCGCCGGGCTGGTGCGAGATCTCTTCGCCGCGGCCGAGGCCGTGGAGCAGCCGGCAACGACGATCGATCCCGATCCGGTAGCGCACGCGGCCTATGGCGAACTCCTCGGCGAGTATCTAGAAGCGACCGAGCTTCTGGCGCCGCTGTCGCGGCGCCTCGCAGCACGGCAAAGGGAGGCCAGCCACCATGTCCAGTGACTCTCCCGACCGCGACGTCCAGTTCCGCTCGATGTCGGGCGAACAGCGTGAACTGCTGATGATCCAGGTCGCAAAGCGCTACTACGACCTCGACATGACGATGCGCGACCTCGCCGAAGAGCTCGGCCTTACCCGATGGCAGGCGAGCCGGTTGCTGACCGAGGCGCGCGAAAGCGGCATCGTCCGCATCGAGATCGTGCCGCGCGGCCTTCGTCATCCCGGCCTCGAAAGCCGTTTGCAGAAGCGCTGGGGCCTGAAGGAGGCCGTCGTCGTGCCGCATGGGGGCGAGACCGACGAGGACCTGCTGCTTAACAGCGTTGCCCAGGCTGCGGCGAAGATGATCGCAGGTCTGGGGCGCGTGCCGCTGATCGGCGTCTCCTGGGGCCGCACGATGAGCGCCGTCGCCGGCCACCTGCCAGCGTTCTGGAACGAGGGCGTCGAGGTGGTGCTGCTGAACGGCGCGATGAACATCCGCTCGCCCTCGATCCGCACCAATAATACCGCGGAGCTGTTCGCTCGCTCGGCCAACGGAACCGCGACGCTGCTGCCGGTTCCGGCGATACTGGGACATGCCGCAACGCGCGTCGCGCTCGAGGAAGATCCGACGATTTCAAGCGTGCTGGAGCTCGGACGCCGGGCGCCGATCATCTGCTTCGGCATGGGGACGATCAGCCCGCAATCGGTGCTGGTCCAGTCCGGCTTCGTCACCGAGGCAGAGACCGCCGCACTGAAGGCCAAGGGCGCCGTCGGCGATATTCTGAGCCGCTACATCGATGCGGAGGGGCGAATTGTCGACCCCGATATCGACGCCCGCACAATTGGACTCGACCTGAAATTCTGCCGTGAGCGCGAATTATCGATCGGCGTCGGGGCGGGAAAGTCCAAGCACGCCATCGCTCTCGCTTGCCTGCGCGGCGGCTACCTCAACGCCCTCGTGACCGATGAGCAAACCGCCCTCTTCCTTCTGGAGGAGAAGCCTGAGGGACAATAATAAGAAGGCTACGGACGGGAGCGGCAAGAAGCCGCTTGCTGGCGCCGAGGCCAGACTAGCTCCCCCGAACCGTTCCGCCCTTAAGGCGACACCGGCAGTGCGTTGCTTTCCGGCAGGAGCTGCCTATTCGACAACGATGCCGGGTGGCGAGAGCCAGAGGCGGCAAAAAATGAGCTGGCGGTTTAGGTGGGTGGCGCTGGTAATGACTGTCGCCGGCACGGAAGCGGCAAGTGCGGAGGCATGCGTGCACGACCGCTTCGAAGATGCGGATTACATCGTCTGCACGATCGACCCGGCCGCCTCCGACCTTCGCTTGTTCTGGCGGGATCGTGAAGGCGCGCCCTATCGCAGCTTCGCCAACCTTGCTCGATCCGTCGAGTCTGAAGGCGGCAAACTCGCCTTTGCCATGAATGGCGGCATGTATCGAACGGACTTCTCGCCTGTCGGCCTTCACGTCGAAAACGGCAAGACGCTGCGGCCGACGGACAACACGACGATCGACGGGCCGCCAGGTAAAGTCCCAAATTTTTACAAGAAGCCGAACGGCGTCTTCTTCATCTCCGGAACAAATGCGGGCATTCTGACAACAGACGCGTTTACCAGGGAGAAGCCCGACGCTCGGTTTGCGACGCAGTCTGGACCGATGCTCGTCATAGCGGACCGTCTGCATCCGGCGCTGATCCCAAACTCATCCGATCTAACAAGGCGCAGCGGCGTCGGCGTCTGCGAAGGCGGCCGCGTTCGGTTCGCAATCAGTGAAACAGGCGTCAACTTTCACGCGTTCGCGCGGTTGTTTCGGGACCATCTCTTTTGCCCGAACGCCCTTTTCCTGGATGGCGGTCGGGGCGCGGGGCTCTACTCACCCACCTTGGGTCGTGACGACGTTTCATGGCACGGTGCATACGGGCCGGTCTTCGGACTCGTAGATTGATGTCGAAACCTGAGCGCTGAAGCAATCGCTTGATTCCCGGAAGACCATGCCAATGGCCGCTTTCCCGCAGTCGAACAGGTGCGAAAACAATTTCCGGCGCGGTTGCGGGTCAAATCCTGCCTCTCCGCCTCCGGGGTGTCGTCGGCCGGCGATCGACGATCTCGACGCGGCCGTCGTCAACACCGACTAGCGCAGAAGAATAGCCACCCGCTGCGATCGGTGTCCAACCTCCTTCTTCTCCGCCACCGCGTTCGCCGAAACCGTCATTTTCTGGCGGTGACCAAGGAGTCTTGATCCTAAAAGGCGCGCGCAAGCTGACCACCTGCCGGGCTTCGCGTGTCCGCATTCCGACGCATGCCAGGGGTCTCGGAGGTATCACGGGTGCAACACGGTGGCTGAGGTGACACCTCTCGGTGTCCTCCAAAAGCCTTGCTGTGCTGGGGTTTGAAGTGGTGCCGGCTGCAGGGCTCGAACCCGCGACCCCCTGATTACAAATCAGGTGCTCTACCAACTGAGCTAAGCCGGCATCTGGATCGGCGGGCGGGGCCGACGATCGCGTTTGCCGGGTTGGTACGGCAAACGGATCCGTTTCGGGCGGCGGACAGTCCGCGCCGGTTGGGATCGGGTTTTGAATACTGCGGGTCAGGTGTCGCTGTCGAGTGCCTTGGGGGTGGGAGGGCCGGTTTATTGCCGGCAATGGGTGGCGCGAAGGCATGGGAGGCCGGATGTTGCGGTGCAAACAAATCGTCGCCATCGGAAACTTGGCATGGAACGATGGCGCCGGCCGGGCTGTCAGCGCTGAGTCGGGCCGGATGTCGTTTTGCACGCGAAAGGAGAGCTTCATGCCCACCCCGTTCCACATGGCCTGGTTCCTGCAAGGCTCGAGCATCCAGGCCTGGGGGGCGCCGTGGACCGGCAATATCAGCCAGGACTGGATGAGCGCCGATCTGTTCAAGGACCTTGCCCGCGCGCTGGAACGGGCCTGTTTCGACTATCTGCTGATCGAGGATTCGATCTACATCGGGCAGAACTGGGAGAATTCGCGGGACATCTTTCTGAAGAACGGCATGTCGGTGCCGCGGCAGGAGCCGTCCGTGGTGGCGACGCTGATGGCGGCGGTGACCGACCGGCTCGGCATCGTGCCGACGCTCTCGACCTTCGCCTACGCGCCCTACCTCACCGCCCGCATCGTCGGCACGCTGGACCAGATCTCGGCGGGACGCGCCGGCTGGAACGTCGTCACCGGCAGCTCCGACTATTCCGGCCAGAATTTTGGCCTCGATAGCCTGCCCGAGCACGACGTGCGCTACGTCATGGCCGACGAATACGTCGATATCGTCAAGCAGCTCTGGGACTCATGGGAGCCGGGCGCCATTGTCGCCGATCGGCAGTCGGGCGTGCTGATCGACCCGGCCAAGGTCCACACCATCGACTTCAAAGGCCAGTATTACAGCTGCCGAGGCCCGCTGAACTCCGGCCCCGCACCGCAGGGCCGGCCGGTGATCGCCCAGGCCGGCGGCTCGTCGGCCGGCAAGACCTTCGCGGCGACGCATGCCGACACCATCGTCGCCGCGCCCTGGGGCGTCGCCAACATGAAGAAGTACCGCGAGGACGTGCGGCGCGACATGGCGGCGCTCGGCCGCGATCCCGACAGCTGCAAGATTCTCTACCTCGTCACCCCGGTGATCGCCGAGACGCTGGATCAGGCGCGATGGTTCGCCGACCAGCGGGCGGTGGAGACCGAGAAGAACATCGACATCCGGCTCGCCCGTATGGGCTGGACGACGAACATCGACTTCTCCGGCTACGACATCGACCAGCCGGTCGGCGAACTCACCACCAACGGCCACCAGTCAAGTCTTGCCTCGTTCCTGCAGCGGGCGGGCAAGAACACGCTGCGCGAGGCGATCGTCGCGCAGAACAACGGCTATTGCGTCGACATCGTCGGCACCCCCGACAGCGCGGCGGCGCAGATGCAGGAGATTATGGAGGAGGTCGGCGGTGACGGGTTCCTGATCGCCCTGAACGACGTCAGCCGCCGGTCGGTCGCGACCATCACCGATGGCCTCGTGCCGGCGCTGCAGCAGCGGGGCCTCGTGCGCACCGCCTATGGGCACCGGCACCTGCGTGATAATTTGATGGCTTTCTAACCGGACCTCAGTCTCTCGCCTCTTCCGCCGGGAGGGCGAGACCGGACGTCGTTCGGCCAGATCGGCTGCCGGGGAAGAGGGCGGCCGATGCCGCCGCCGGCGACAGCCAGTCCGCGCGTGACATGCCATCCGCAGGTTTCGTCGCGCGGTTGCAAGCGTCAGCGCCGACTGTCCGCTTTTCAACCGCCCTCGCCGTCTTTGATCGCGTCGCGCCGAGACGCGCTTATGCCGCGCCATACCGCGTCGAAGACATTGATCCGCAATGGAATCCGATGGCGTGCCGCCAATCGAGGCGTTATAGCGACCTATGATCCAAAAATCGCCTTAGTTGGCAAACAGAGCGGCATGTCGGTTGGGTCGTGCACATATCAACCCTGACATGCGTTGATTGCGGGATACGAGGTATCGATTGACTGACCTGACGGCGAGCCTCGAGAGCTCGAGCGATCCTTCCGACCTCGGACCCGATCTCAGCGTCTGCGATCGCGAGCCTATCCATATCCCCGGCTCCATCCAGCCGCATGGCCTGCTTCTCGTCGTCGACGCCGCGAGCCTCGTGGTGACCCATGGCGCCGGCGACATCGAGGGTCGGCTCTCGCCCGACTGGCGCGGCAAACGGGTGGAGACCTTGATCGGCCGCGATATCTCGGCCCTCTTGCCTCCCGTCTCGTCCGCACCCGGCGGCCAGGTCGTCGACGGCCTCGTTGAGGGTCTGCGCGAAACCTTCGACGGCACGATCCACCGCGTCGGGGCGCGGATCCTGATCGAGCTCGAGCCGGCCCCGGCCAGGCCACCATCGGCGACGTCGGTGCTGATGCTCCTCGACAGTGCCGGCGCCCGCCTTGGCCGGGCGCCCGACCTCATTGCGCTCTGCGACCAGGCGGCCATCCTGTTCCGTCAGCTCACCGGTTTCGACCGGGTGATGATCTACCGCTTTCTCGACGACGATGCCGGCGTGGTCGTCGCCGAGTCGCGCGATCCCCAGCGGCATTCCTTCCTCAACCACCACTTCCCCGCCTCCGACATCCCGAAGCAAGCGCGCGCGCTCTATGTGCGCAACCATGTGCGGGTGATCCCGGACGTCGGCTACCAGCCGGCGCCGCTGTGCCCGACGATGATCGGGGCTCCGCTCGACATGAGCGACGTGTCGGTTCGAAGCGTCTCGCCGATCCATGTCCAGTACCTGAAGAACATGGGTGTCGGGGCTTCCGCCTCGGTGTCGATCGTCAAGGATGGCCTGCTGTGGGGGCTTGTCGCCTGCCACAACGAGACGCCGAAGAACCTCACCTGCGATGTTCGCACCGCCTGCCGGATCCTTGCCGGCAGCCTGGCCCGGCAGGTTCGCGCCAAGGAGGAGGCTGAGGCCTATCGCGAGCGGCTGCGGCTGCGGTCGGCCGAGGACGTGATCACCCTCCGGCTCGCCCGCATGACGGCCATCGACCACGCCATCACCGGGGCGCAGGGCGACATCCAGCGCATGCTGGGTGCGCACGGTTTCGCGCTCGTGCAAGGCGCAAAGGTCGATCTCTACGGTTCATGTCCGCCTGTCGAGGATGTGCGCGAGCTCGCGCAATGGCTGGGGGCGGAAACCCGGGTCGAACCTTTCGCCACGCATCAGCTGTCGCGTGTCTTCCCCCGGGCCGCTGCCTACCGGGAAGCGGCGAGCGGGTTGCTGACGGTCACCTTGTCGAGCGACACGCCGCTTGTCTTCATGTGGTTTCGGGCCGAGCAGATCGAGGTGATCAACTGGGCCGGCAATCCGCACAAGGCGATCGATCAGGTGCCGGGGCAAGCGCTCAACCCGCGGGCTTCGTTCGACGCCTGGAGCGAGACGGTGCGCGGACTGGCGCGTCCGTGGACTCTCGGCGAGGTCGAGGCGGCGCAGCGCATCAAGGGGACCGTCGCGGAGTCGCGCCAGAACAGGCGGCTGCAGGAGCTGAACGCCCAGCTGACGGTGACGCTGGCTGAGAAGGAGCGGCTGCTTCAGCAGAAGGATTTCCTGGTCAAGGAGGTCAATCACCGCGTCCAGAACAGCCTGCAGCTGGTCTCCGCCTTCCTCAGCATGCAGTCGCGCTCGATCAAGGACCCGGTCCTGACCGGACATCTCGACGAAGCGCAGCGGCGTCTCCTGGCGGTCTCGCTCGTCCACAAGCGGCTGTACCGCGACGACAATGTCGAGACGGTCGATTTGTCACGCTATCTCGAGGACCTCTGCGTCGATACGCGGCAATCGATGGGCGGGGATGGCGGCGACCAGCTGGCCTTCGATCTCGCGCCCATCCTTATCGCCTCGGACCGGGCGGTGAGCGTCGGCCTGATCCTGACGGAACTGGTGATCAACGCCAACAAGTATGCCTATGGCGGCGGGGCAGGCCAGATCGCCATCACGCTCGAGCAGTATCGCAACCGCTTCCTGCTGATCGTCGCGGACCAGGGAAGCGGCCTGACCCGGACCGAGAAGGGTTTTGGAACGCGGATGATGCAGGCGATGGTCGACAGGCTGCAGGGCACGATCGACTATGCCGACAACGAGCCTGGCCTCAGGGTCATCGTCTCGGCCCCGATCGAGGACAGCGTCTCCTGAAAGGCAAGAGACGCTGAACGCTCTCTCCCGGGGGCCGTTTCGACAAAGATCAATCGGTGACGGGAGGCTCGCTTTGTCCTGCCTGCCGATAAGCCGGCAGGAGCGATCGTGCGTCGCTCTTTTGGCCGAGGACACGGCGACTTACCGCTCGATCATCTCTCGGATTCGCGTGGCGAGGGCTTCCATGGCGAAGGGTTTTGTCACGATCTCCATGTTCTCGCCGAGGAACTCGCTGCGCACCGCTGCCTTCTCGGCATAGCCGGTGACGAACAGGATCTTCAGTTTCGGCCGCAGGCCGCGTGCGAGTTCGGCCAACTGCCGGCCGTTCATACCGGGCAAGCCGACATCGGTGACGAGCAGGTCGATCCGCTGGTCGGATTGCAGGATCGGCAGGGCGTCGTCGCCGCTCGGCGCTTCGAGCGCCGTGTAGTTCAGTTCCTCCAGGACGTCGACGATCAGCATGCGCACCAGCGGCTCGTCTTCGACGACGAGCACGGTCTCGCCCCGGCCATCCGGGGCAATCGGCATCTGGTCCGTGGACTCGACCTCGCTGGTCGACTGGGTGGGCAGGAAAAGCCGGATCGTCGTGCCCTGGCCCTCGACGCTGGCAATGTCGACATGGCCTTCCGACTGCTTCACGAAGCCGTAGATCATCGAGAGGCCGAGGCCTGTACCTTGCCCGATCGGCTTGGTGGTGAAGAAGGGTTCGAACACCTTCTTCAGCGTCCCCTCCGACATGCCGCTGCCGGTGTCCCGGACCCGGATGACGATGTATCTTCCCGGCGACAGCCCCTCGTGCTGGCGCGCGGCCTTCGCGTCGAGAACGACATTCGCGGTCTCGATGGTCAGCGTGCCGCCTTCCGGCATGGCGTCGCGGGCATTGATGGCAAGGTTCAGCAAGGCGTTTTCCAGCTGGTTCGTGTCGGTCCGGCTGATCCATAGATCGGGCGACAGGGCAAGCGAGATCTGGATCCCCTCCCCGAGCGTCCGCTGCAGGAGGTCGTCGAGGCTGCCGACCACCGCGTTGACATCGACGGGACCGAGATCCAGCGACTGGCGCCGCCCGAAAGCCAGCAGCCGGGCCGTCAGGGCCGCGGCGCGCTGGGCGGACGTCATGGCCGCATCGATGTATTTCGGGATCCGCTCCAGCTCGCCGGTGCTGAGCCGCCGCTTCATCAAATCGAGCGAGCCGACGATGCCAGCCAGCATATTGTTGAAGTCATGGGCGATACCGCCGGTGAGCTGGCCGACGGCTTCCATCTTCTGGCTCTGCCGCAGCGCCGTCTCGGCCCGTTCGCGCTCCTCGCTTTCTGCCCGGAGATGATCGAGGGCCTCCTCGAGATCGGCCGTCCGTTCGAGGATCTGCGCCTCCAGCTGCTCGCTTGAGCGCTGCAGGGCCTCCTGCGCCCTCTTCTGCGTGTCGACGTCGACGATGACGGTCAGTGCGGCGAAGATCTTGCCGGTGGCATCGCGCAGCGGCACGCCGCTGACCCGCGTCCAGACCTCCTGGTTATTTTCCAGCCGATAGAGGGCCTCGACGCCCTCCACACGCTCGCCCTGCAGTGCGCGGGTGCCGGCGAAATCCGCCGGCGTCCGGCGCCGTCCGTCGGCATCGAAACTCTGCCATTCCGGGTTGTCGCCGACATCGCCCGGCGTCGGTGAGCCGTTGGGGAGGAAGCGTCGGTAGGAGGGGTTCGACAGGACGGTCCGGCCGCTCGGATCGGCGAAGTTCACGCCGACCGGCAAATTGTCCAGCAAGGCCGAAAGCCGGGCACGCTCCTCCGCCAGGTCGTGGATCCGGTCACGCATCTCGAACTGCTTCTGCCGGGAGCGCATGGCGGAGGCGACCGCACTGAGGAGCGAGATCGAGCCGAGTGGCCGCTCGAGAACCATGACGTTGGTCGCGACCTCGGGCAGGCGCAGGCGCAGTGTCTCGGCTGTGCGGACCCGCCCGCCTTGCCGTGCCGCGAGAAGGACGAACGGAACGTCCGACCATTCCGGCTGCGCTTCGAGGATGGCCTGCAAGGACGCGAGGTCGGCCTGCAGGGCTTCCTCGGTCAGGAGCACGACGCCGGTATGCTCGTCGAGCGCGGCCGCGACATCCTGCAAGGTCGGCTTGACCTGCGCCTCGTAGCCTTCACCGCGGAGCAAGGCCGCGACGCTTTCCGCATCCCGTCCGTACGGCGCCGTGATCAGTACCCGATGGCCTTCCCTCGCAGTCCTAAAGCCCAATGTCGCGGTCTTCCAGCAGCGGGTTCGCGGCACCGACATACTGTGGCGTGCCCGTCAGGACACCGGAGAATTCCACCAGCGGCTCACCGACGCGCACGCCGTGGAGGTCTATCCGCAACTCCCGGATGGTATCCTCATGCGCGCCGCTGCGGTTTTTCAGCACCGAGATCGCCTTGCGGATGCGACCGCCAGCCTCGAAGAAGCGGACGAGGACGATGGTGTCGGCGATATAGGAAACGTTGAGGGATCCGGTCGACATGGTTCCGACCAAGCCGTGCTGTGGATTGATGAGGAAGGTCACCACGCCCTGCTGGTTCAGGTAGGACAACATCTCGTGCATCTGCAGGAGCAGCTGCTTTTCCTGCGGCATCGAGGCGAGATAGCCGTTCAGGCTGTCGATCACCAGCATGCGGCTGCCGCGCTCCTCGACCTCGCTGCGCACCAGCCAGGAGAATTCGCCGGGCGAGAGTTCCGCCGGGTTGACCTGTTTGATCACCAGCAGGCCGTCGTCGATATAGGTCTGCAGCTTCAGGCCGAGCTGCGCGCTGCGGGCGAGCAGCGTGCCGACCCGTTCGTCGAACTGGTAGATGGTCGCAGGCTCGCCGCGTTCGCAGGCGGCGGCGACATATTGCAGGGCGATGTTGGTCTTGCCGGCCCCTGCCGGTCCCGAGATCAGGACGCTCGTGCCGTAACGCGGTCCGCCGCCGAGCAAGGCGTCGAGTTCAGCAACGCCACTCGAGGCAGGGCCGCCAATCTCGGTGTTCTGGTGGTGCGATGCGATCAGCCGCGGAAACACCGTGATGCCGCCTTTCCGGATGACGAAGTCATGATAGCCGGCGGCAAAATCGACGCCGCGCAGCTTCTGCACCTGCAGCCGGCGACGGGCCGCGCCGAATTCCAGCGTCTGCCGCTCCAGCGTCACGACGCCGTGGCAGAGGCTGTGCAGCTGGGTGTCGCGCTCGCCGTTCGAGCCGGTGAGATCGTCGACGAGCATGACCGTCACCTTGCGGCCGGCGAAGAACTGTTTCAGCGCCAGCACCTGCCGCCGATAGCGGAGCGGATCCTGGGCCAGGAGACGCATCTCGGAGAGACTGTCGAAGACGATGCGGCTGGGCTGCACCTTCTCCACCTCATCCTGGATCAGGCGGATGGTTCCGCCGAGCTCCATTTCCCAAGGGTGCAGGATGGACTGCGCAAGGCCTTCGCCGAGCACCGAACTGGCCGAGGAGAGCTCGAAAAGCTCGAGCTGATCGAGATCCCAGCCGTGCGATTTGGCGACCGCGCCGAGCTCCTCGGCGGTTTCCGACAGGGTGACATACAGCCCCGTCTCCCCGCGTCGCACACCCTCGAACAGGAAGTTCAGTGCCATCGTCGTCTTGCCGGCCCCAGGCGCGCCTTCGAGAAGGTAAAGCCGGTTCGCGGGCAGGCCGCCGTTCAGGATGGTATCGAGCCCGTCATTGCCCGAGGAGATGCGATCGGTGGCATTCGTCATCGAAAACTGTACCCGCCTTGAACTTTGAACCGCCTGCCGTCTTTCGAGCGGACCATATGGTGCGAAGACACCGTGTGGTGATGTAGCATATCCCGCACGGGAACAAGGCCCATCATCGCCGGCTATATATGCCCTCGCCGTCGATGGCGGCACGCCGCGCCGGCTTAATCCTTGCCAGTCCGCGCAAGAGGCTTTCGCCGGTTCGGCTCGGCCGGAAAAGCTTGGATCGCGCGCTCACCCGCGCGCTGGCTCTGATGAGTGTGACGTGCGAAGCAGCAAATAGCTGCCGGGTCTTTGAACAGCGTGGGCAGCTGCCGTTGAGGCCTGCAGCAGACGCGGGCCGCGCGCACGACGTTTTGGAGGACAGGTGAATGGCATTCAAGACCAGGGCCGAGGCTGCCGCGGAGGCGGCGGTGGCGACGAAGGGCTGGAAACGCGACAAGAAGACGGGGCTCTGGAAGTGCTTTCGGGCCGAGCAGCGCGGCGCGACCTTTTCCGGAACGGCCGACCAGCTGCGCCACCATCTCGGCCTCGCCAACCCGCTTGCGCCGCCAGAAGCCTAGAGGCCGCCGCAGGCTGCAAGACTTGCCGTAGGTCTCTCCGATCCACTCCTTTCTGCTGGAAGGCTTGTCCGCCGGGCGCTAAGCAAGGGCATGGCCTCTTCCGATACCCTTCTCGACTGCCAAAGCTGCGGTGCCTGCTGTTCGTTTTCGGCGGACTGGCCGCGCTTTTCGCTGGAGGAGGACTGGCAGCTGGATCAGATCCCCGAGGCACTGGTCGCCGCCGATCTCAGCGGCATGCGCTGCGACGGTGTACGCTGCTCGGCGCTGGGTGGTGTTGTCGGAACCGCGACCGCCTGCACGATCTACCCGATCCGGCCGGACGTCTGCCGTGCCTGCATGCCCGGTGACGACGACTGCCTGATGGCGCGCCGTGCTTTCGGTTTCGCCTGACCGCCATAAATCCCGCCTCCGCTTGACATAACCGGTCGTCTGCTCGACAAAAAGGCATGATTCATTCTGCCTTATTGCAGTGCAACATACGCTATGTCCGCGGATGGCCATGCTAGACAAGGTCAAGCAATCGCTGGTCGGCTGGATCAGCGGGAAGCCGAACGCCGCCCGCCTGGGTGGGTGGCACAAATGGAATCCCGGTAACGCCGTCCTGTTGCGCGATGGAAGCTGGAGCAGGGTC
Organism: Mesocryomonas fontinalis; assembly: GCF_055730125.2. Classification (NCBI taxonomy): domain Bacteria; kingdom Pseudomonadati; phylum Pseudomonadota; class Alphaproteobacteria; order Hyphomicrobiales; family Aurantimonadaceae; genus Mesocryomonas; species Mesocryomonas fontinalis. The sequence continues at coordinate 264,864 of NZ_JBUZWG020000002.1, forward strand.
GGTCGGGGCCAGAACTGGCGCCGGCGGACCGATGACGGCTGGGAATACGAGCAGGATCAGGATTACGAAGGTGCGGAAGACCTGCACCACATCGACTGGGACTAGAGCATCCTGCGATTGGGTGGACTCGCCCAATCAGAGAGAGATGTTTTGGACGCGATAAAATAGAGCATCCCTTGTGCGCTCTCCCGGACTCACGCCGTCCTCGAATTTTGCCTGGACCTGTCCGTCTTCCAGCCGGCGGTTGCGTCAACGAAGGCTCGCACGGCCGCAGGTTCCACGCCTCTTCGCGGTTGTGTTCAGCACAAGAAATGCTTTTGCGGAGGCCTGTTGCGGTCAGAGGTCATCCAGCCAGCTTCGCCCTGAGCGTGTCCATGCACGCCGCGCCTGGTTTCGGCATCGGCCGCTTCGGAATGTCATAAGGGCGCGGTGGTTCGCCGTAAACGTCTGAAAGAATGACAAATTGGCGAACGGGCGGGTCCAGCCATTCGGAGACTAAATGATCTCTAAACCATAATTTCTGATACTCGAACCACCCAAGCCTGCCGTGACGACTCCTCGCCCTAAACGTGTAATATTAGTGTCGTTAGTAAGCTAAGGATAGCGGGCAAAATGATCGTCGCGGGTCCGAAAGAAGTGGAGGGCAATGCGGCGGACCGCGGAGCAGTGCAGAACTCGTTCTGGTCTGATCTGCGCGGCAGCAATGCCGTCGAGTTCGCCATCATCGCGCCGGTCATCTGCTTGATGATGCTCGTTATCCTGTTTTACGGCGTCTACCTCGGCATCGCCAATTCCCTGCAGCAGATTTCGTCCGATACCGGGCGCTACGCCATGGTCGGGAAGAACGCGGCTGAGCGCAATGAATTGGTGGGTCGCTGGATCGCCAATACCGCCGGCAATTATCCGTTGATCGTGCCGTCGCGCCTGACCTACCAGACGGTCGAGGACGGTACGACGCTGATGGTGAGTGTCTCCTATGACATCACCTACCTGCCCCAGCCGCCGACGATCCTCACCAACATCGTGAAACCTCCGACGACCATCCTCCGCTCTGCGACGGTGTTCATCCCATGACCCATCCAGCCCCGCGTGCCAAACTGCTGAGCGCGTTTCGCAAGGACCGGTCGGCCTCCGTCGCCTTGCTGTTCGCGGTGACGATCCCCGTGATGCTTGGTGCCGGCGCCTTCGCCACCGACCTTGGGCTGGCTTACCTCCAGCGCCGTTCGTTGCAGACGGCGGCCGATTCAGCGGCGCTGGCCGCCGCCAGCCGGCCCGAGAGTGCCAGCCAGGTCGCCCGCGCCATGCTCGATGCCTCCGGCAACAAGGATGCGACCTTTGAGCTGACCATCGGCAACTACGTCGGCACGACGCTCGACCGGGACAATCGTTTTGTCGCGGGCCCGGAAGGAAATGCCGTGCGGGTTGATGCCAAGATCAAGGCACCCGTCTACTTTGGCCGCATCTTCAACATCAACGACATCGACCTTTCCGCTCGCTCGGAGGCCGCGGTGATCCCGGTGGTGTCGATCGCCGCCGGCAGTCGTCTTGCCAGCACCGACCCGCTGATGCTGAACGCCTTCTTGAAGCCGATGACCGGTCTCGATCTCAAGCTGTCGACGGCGGACTACAAAGGTCTTGTCCAGTCCAAGCTCAACCTCGGGACGCTCCTCAAGGCGCTGGCTGTCGACGGGCTCGGGCGCCAGATCTCCGGCACGCTGGTGAAGGATGTCATCTCAAAGCCGATCAAGCTGACGCGCCTCCTGCAGATCCTGTCGACGTGTCTAGACGGCACGGGAGATCTCGTCGGTGGGTCGGTCCTGCGAAAAGCCTCGCAGCAGATCGCCGCCTCGAACGTCGATGTCGCACTCGATGAGTTTCTGAAGATCGATGAGGACTACCAGAAGCTGGCTTTGGACTATCCGAACAAGGCGCTGGACGCCAACATCGGCGTTCTCGGCATGCTGAATGCCGCCATCGGCTCGGATACGATCGGCAATTCCATCTCGACCGGCCTGACGTTTCCGGGCCTGCCCACCGCCTCCGTCAAGGTGATGGTGGGCGAGGCCAGTCAAACTGCCCAGTCTGCCTCGATCGGTCAGAACTCGGCGGAAATCCAGACAGACCAGTTTCGGATGCGCGCCGAGTTGAAGACGCCGGGCTATCTCGATCTGGTCAATATCAACCTGAACATTCCGATCGAACTCGTGGTCGCCGGCGGCACGGCGAAGGTGACGGACGTCAAGTGCTCCAGCGACCCGGCGCTGCGCCAGGTGACGGTTCAAGCCATGCCGGGGGTCGCCAAACTTGCCCTCGGGCAATTCTCGGGTCCGCTGAGCGCGGCCAACACGCACGACCGGTTGTCCCCGGCTGAACTCGTTCAGGTGACCCTCCTCTCGGTGAAGGGGGACAGCTATGCCTCGATCCAGCAGACCGTACCGAAAATCCTGGTCTTCAAGGGATCCGAAATCGGAAACGGGACGGTCAAGACGGCCAAGACCGACACGATCGCCAGCAGCTTGGTGTCGACACTGATGAAGGAGGCCAACATCAACATCAATGTCGGCATCATCGGCCTGCCGGTTTCCCCGCTTCTCTCTTCGGTCGGCGACCTGCTGGCCGGCCTGGCGATACCGCTGGACAACCTCATCAAGTCGGCGCTCGCGACCGCCGGCGTTAGCCTCGGCGAACTCGACGTGCGGGTGGACTCGGTCGTTTGCGACACGCCGCGGATCATCGGGTAAGGCAAGGCGCCGGGCGCGCCTGGTTAAAATCGTGTGAACATGAGATGCACTGGGTGCATAACAAGTGTGCACGAAGTGCACTAACGATAGGCAGGTCGAGGGCATACCTAGGGTTGGAAACAATAGCCCATTGGAATCGTCATGTTCGCCTCCCTCGCCCACCGCATTCGCAGCTACCGCGAACGCCGGATTGCCGTCAGTCACCTCGCCCGCATGGACCGCCACGAACTGTCCGATATCGGCATTGCCAGCCAGGACATCGATCTCGTGGTCCGTCGCGGTCGTCTTCAGCTCTAGAACTTCAGTCCCTCAAACGCCGCAAACCCGCCGTTCGCTTCGAACCGGCGGGTTTTTCGTTTTGAGCGCAGAGGCGAATTGAGTGCCGAGGCGAAGCGGCAGCGTTCAGATCGTCAGGACGGTGGCGCCGGTCGTGGTGCGTGCCTCCAGCGCGCGATGGGCCGCCGCCGCATCTTCCAGCGCATAGGTCTGGTCGATCCGCACCTTCACCGCGCCGGAAGCGATGACCTCGAAAAGTGCGGCGGACGACTGTTCGAGTTCTGCGCGGGTCGCGGTGTATCCGAAGAGGCTCGGCCGCGTCGCGAACAGCGATCCCTTCTGGTTCAGAAGCGCCATGTCGACATCCGGCAGCTTGCCCGAGGACTGGCCGAACGTCACCCACAGTCCGCGCCGTTTCAGGCAATCGAGGCTCGCGGGAAACGTGTCCTTGCCGACCGAATCGTAGACGACGTCGCATTTGGCGCCGTCCGTCAACGCGAGCACGCGCGCGACGAAGTCCTCGTCGCGGTAGTTGATCACGTGGTGGTAGCCGTGCTCCAGCGCCAGCGCGCATTTTTCCGCCGAGCCTGCCGTGCCAATCACCGTTGCGCCGAGATGTCTCGCCCACTGTCCGGCGATCAGGCCGACGCCGCCTGCCGCCGCATGGAAGAGCATCACCGTTCCGGGGCCGACCTCGAAGGTCCGGCGCAGGAGGTACTCGGCCGTCATGCCCTTCAGCATCACCGCCGCGGCCGTCTCGAAATCGATGGCGTCCGGCAGGATGACCGCGGAATCGGCCTTCACCAGGACCTCCTCGGCATAGCTGCCGGCGGAATCGCTGTAGGCGACGCGATCGCCCGGGGCGAAGCGGGTCACGCCCTCGCCGACCGCCTGCACCGTGCCGGCGCCTTCCTTGCCGGGCACGAAAGGCATTGACGGAGCCTTGTAGAGGCCGGTCCGGAAATAGACGTCGATGAAGTTGACGCCCGCTGCGGCCTGCCTCACCAGGATCTCGCCGGGACCGGGCGCACCGAGGTCCCGGTCCTCCCATGTCATGACCTCGGGACCGCCGACAGCGCGAACGACCATTGCCTTGCTCATGCGATATTCCCTTGTCTGCCCGTAACGTCAGGGGTTGCTGCGGCGGACCATGTCGAGGACCTGCAGCACGGCACCGATCGAGAAGAGATAGATCCCGGTCGCCACCACGCCGAACTTGACGAGGGGCGATAGGTCGAAGTTCTGATACAGCGCGGCCAAGCCGAAACCGGCCCAGGCGGCGCAGACCGCAAGGTTCAGCGGCCGCAGGCGCTTGACCCGGACGGGGTGCAGGAACTTGATCGGCAGGAAGGTCGCGACCGAGCAGAAGGCGACGAAGGCGAAGGCGGTGATCTCGTTCGGCTTGATCGCGAAGAAGGTGAAGACCACCATGTTCCAGGCGACGGGAAAGCCGCGGAAGAAATAGTCCGTCGTCTTCATCCGCGTGTCGGCGTAGTAGATCGCGCTCGAGATCACGATCATCGCCGCCGCGAGGAACGACAGGAGGCCGCCGATCATCCCTGATTCGTAAAGGGCGAAGGCCGGAATGATCACATAGGTCGCATAGTCGATGATCTGGTCGAGCACTTCGCCGGACCAGTTCGGCAGCACACGCTGGATCTCGACCTTGCGGGCCATCGGTCCGTCGATCGCATCGACGAACAGCGCCAGCCCGAGCCAGGCGAACATCGCCACCCAGCGGTGGTCCGCCGCGGCGATGATCGAGAGAAAAGCCCAGAAGGCGCCGCTCGCCGTCAGCAGGTGGACGGCAAAGCCGCGCCACTCCTCGAACTTTGATACCGGTGCCGCCATACTGACCTGAAACCCATCGTCGCAGGGTCCAGTGCGTAAGCCTTCCCCCATTGCTATAAGCTCTATCGTCCGTATCTCTAGAATCCAAGGCTCACGCGGCGGACAGGCACTCGGTTTTCTGCCCCTGCAACAAGAAAGACGGACGGTTGACGCAGCTGAAACGCGATATTGCCGTGGTGGGCGGGGGACTGGCCGGGTATGCGACGGCCATCGGCCTCGCCGCCGAGGGCATCGACACGGTGCTCGTCGCCCCGACCCCGTCGCGACCCGATGGTCGCTCGACGGCGCTGATCGGCCCGTCTATCGCCTTCCTCGAGAGCCTCGGCGTGCTCGATGCCGTCCGCACCAAGGGCGAGCCGATGTCGACGATGCGCATCATCGACGATACCGGCCGTCTCCTTCGCGCGCCGACGCTGACATTCGAGGCCAGGGAGATCGGTCTCGACGCTTTCGGCTACAACATCCTCAACGCCGATCTGCTGGCGATCCTGCATGCCCGTGCCGGCGAACTGGCGGACCGGCTGACGCTGGTCGACGGCGGCGCGCGCCGGCTCGAGACCGATGACGAGCGGGCCACCCTGACGCTCGACGATGGCAGCATGGTTGTTGCCTGCCTCGTCATCGGCGCCGATGGGCGGAGATCCATGGTCCGCGAGCAGGCCGGCATTGCCTTGCGCGACTGGTCCTATCCGCAGAGCGCCATCGTTCTGAACTTTTCGCACGAGCGCCCGCATGGGGGGATCTCCACGGAGTTCCATACTGCGACCGGTCCGTTCACGCAGGTGCCCCTGCCCGGCCGAATGTCGTCCCTCGTCTGGGTGGAGACGCCGGACGCCGCGGATCTCATTGTCGATCTGAAGCCGGAGCGGCTGCAGCAGATGATCGAGACGCGGCTGCATTCCATTCTCGGCGCGGTCACCGTGGAAGGCCCGGCGCAGCGTTTCCCGCTGAGCGGCGTGACGGCCCTTCAGATGAGCGCCAAGCGGGTCGCGCTGGTCGGCGAGGCTGCGCACGTGTTCCCGCCGATCGGCGCACAAGGGTTGAACCTCGGACTGCGCGATGCCGCCGCCATCGTCACGGCGGCTTCCGGCAGCCGTGACGACCCGGGTGCCGCCGGCGCGTTGGCCCGGTATGCCGCAGCACGGCGCGGCGACGTCGCGTCGCGCACCTTCGGGGTGGACCTCCTCAACCGGTCCTTGCTGGCCGGATACCTTCCGGCTCAGGCGGCGAGGACGCTCGGCCTGTCGGCCATGGCGGCGGTCCCGTTGCTGCGACGCTTCCTGATGCGCGAGGGCATCTCGCCCGGCGCCGGCCTGTTCGGGATCCCGAGATCAGTAACCGAAGGGATTGGCGGGAAACCAGCCGGTTGACATGGCATAGAGCGCGACGGTCACGGTGAGGACGGAGGCGACGGTGGTTGCCAGAATGGCCGCCGAGGCGCGTTCGGTCCAGATGCCGTATTGCTGCGCTATGACGAAGACGTTCGTCGCGGTCGGCAGGCACGCCAGCAGCATCGCCGTGTGCACCCAAACCGGATCGCGCTCGCCGACCAGCGCGAGCAGCGCGTAGACCAGGAGCGGGTGCAGGATCAGCTTGGCCGGCAGAATGTAGCCGAGTTCGGGCGGCACGCGCTTCAGTGGCCTGAGTGCCAGTGTGATGCCCATGGCGAACAATGCGCAAGGCGCCGCCGCCCCCGCCAGCAGCGACAGCAGGCGGTCGAGAGGCCCCGGCAGCGAGACGCCGAGGATGGCACCGCCAACGCCGACCAGCGTCGCGATGATGAAAGGATGGGTGAAGATCTTCGTCAGGACATCGAGGACGACGGCGCGCGCGGGACGGTCGCGATCGCCGCCGAGCGCCATGCAGAGTGGCGCCATCACGAAGTGCAAGGTGTTGTCGAAGCAGAACACCAGCGCCACCGGCACGGTGGCGGCGGGGCCGAAGGCGACGAGTGCGAGCCCCGGTGCCATGTAGCCGATATTGCCGTAGGCGCCGGCAAGTCCCTGGATCGTCGAAGCCGGAATGTCGCCGCAAGTTCTGACATAGCCGGTTGCGAACACGGCCAGAAACATCACGAAGGTCGCGAGCGTCGTCGCGCCAACGAAGCCGGGATTGGCGAGCTGCTCGACCGGCGTCTTCGACAGAAGCTGGAAGAACAGCGCCGGCAGAGCGAGGTAGACGACGAAGACGTTGAGCCAGGCCAGCCCGTCGAGCGGTCGGTTGACGATGCGCCCGGTGCCGAAGCCGAGCCCGATCAGCGCGAAGAACGGGAAGATCAGGCCGATGATGCCGAGCATGGAAGGATCAGGCCTGCCGGACGCCGACGGCGTGATCGCCTTGGCCTGCATCGCGGACGTGCATGGTGGTTCCGTTCATGATTATCCGGCATCCTGTTGCCACAATGACGCGGAACACCTCGTCTTCGCCATGCCCCGTGCCCCTTGCCCTTGCGATGCCGCGAGCCTTCCGGGAAAGCCTCTATGCAGACAGCCCGCTTTTTCATCGGCCAGGTCGTGCGCCACCGCCTGTTTCCGTTCCGCGGCGTGATCTTCGACGTCGACCCGGAGTTCGACAACACCGAGGAATGGTACCAGGCGATCCCCGAGGAAGTTCGTCCGCGCAAGAACCAGCCATTCTACCACCTGTTCGCCGAGAACGCGGAAACCGAATACGTCGCATACGTCTCGGAGCAGAACCTCGTGCCGGACGAGACCGGCGATCCGGTACGCCATCCGCAGGTAGCCGAGGTGTTCGAAGGGCAAGTGGACGGCGCCTACCGGATTCGCGGCAACCACCGCAACTGAGCCGGCGCCAAGCCTGATCCGACAGACGAAAACGGCGGCCCGAGGCCGCCGTCTTTCATTCTGGCCTGCGGCTTACTGCGCCGGAGCGGCAGTGCCGGTCTTGGCGGCGGACTGGGCGTCCTCGAACTTCTTGCGGCGGGCATCGGCCTGCTTCTTCAGCGCGTCGTTCAGCTCCTGCTGGCGCTGGGCGAGCTCTGGCTGGGCGACCGGTGCGCCGTCATAGGCCTTGGAGAAGCCCGACAGCGTGATCTTGATCGGGTTCGGCTGGCGCTGGAAGTTGACCGAGGTGACGGTCAGCGTCGTGCCCTTCTTCAGCGAGGCGATCACCGCGTCGGTCAGCTGGGCCTCGGCGATGCAGCGGTCGGGGAAGCAGACGGAATAGCCCATCGCCTGCGGCGCGGACTTGTCGATCTGCAGCTGGACGCCGGCGGGGATGACGCGGCCGGTCGGCACGACGGCCTGAAGCACGCGCTGGGTGACCTTGCCCTTGACGTCGATGAGGTTGATGGCGGTGACCAGCTGGCGGGTATCGGCAACCAGCGTGAACTGGGTGTTGCAGATGTCGTTTTCGCCTTGCTTGGAGCAGACCTTGAACCACTGCGTCTCGACCGGCTTGCCGGCGGCGGGGGCAGCCGGGGCGGCCTGCGCCGCGGCGGAGCCGGCCATCATGCCCAGCGTGGTGATGCCGATCACACCTGCGGCCAGCGCGTTGACAGTGACATTCAGCAAACGGTTCTTCACGGGCCTTGCATCCTCTCGGCGTCGATCATTCGGCGTAAGGCTTCCCTTAACCGGGTTGCTGCTCCTGCGCAAATGAGGCCGTTTAAAGACCCTTGCCGAAAGGGGCTTCGGCGAGGAAACCCATTCCGCCGATAGGCAAATCAGGCTGGAGCGGATAAGAATCCGCCCAACCCTGCCGGAGAGATTGCCCATCATGCCCTTTCGGACGCTTGCGCCGGCTGCCGCGAAATCACTGCTGATCCTTTTGCTCTCGACGGTGGCCGCATCGCCCGCCCTCGCCGAGCCCCGCCACGGGATCGCGATGCAAGGCGAGCCGGCGCTGGCCGCCGGTTTCACGCACCTGCCTTTCGTCAACGCCGACGCCCCGAAAGGCGGCGTGATGCGCTACGGCGTGTTCGGGACCTTCGACAACCTCAACCCGATCATCGTGCGCGGCTCGACCACGACGGCCCGCGGGATCTGGGCCGACCAGGAATACGGCAACTTCGTCTTCGAGCCGCTGATGCAGCGCTCGCCGGACGAGCCGTTCACGCTTTACGGTCTGCTGGCGGAGAGCGTCGAGACGGACGATGCCCGCACCTTCGTCGAGTTCACCCTGAACCCGAAGGCGAAGTTCTCGGACGGAACGCCCGTCACGGTCGAGGACGTGCTCTTCACCACGGAGATGATGCAGCAGATCGGCGTCGTCCGCCCGCAGTACACGGCCTGGCTCCAGCGCGTGGCGAAGATCGAGAAGGTCGGCGAGCGCGGGGTACGCTTCACCTTCAACGACAAGGCCGACCGCGAGCTGCCGCTGCTGCTGGCCGGCCTGCCGGTGCTGCCGGCGCACGGCTTCGATCGCGCCACCTTCGAGCAGACGACGCTGAAGCCGGTGATCGGTTCGGGTCCGTACGTGATCGAGAAGGTCGAGCCCGGCCAGCGCATCAGCTATCGGCGGAACCCCGACTACTGGGCGAAGGACCTGCCGATCAAGCGCGGGATCGACAATTACGATCAGGTGATCATCGAGTATTTCCGCGACGCGAACGCGCAGTTCGAGGCCTTCCAGAAGGGTCTGTTCTACGTCTTCCCGGAAGGCAGCCCCCTTCACTGGCGCACGGCCTACGACTTCCCGGCCGTGCGCGACGGGCGGGTGAAGCGCGACGAGTTCGTCAACGGCAAGCCGGCGGGCACCTACGGCTTCTTCTTCAACACCCGCCGCCCGCTGTTCGAGGACCGCGCGGCGCGGGCAGCCCTCGGACTGCTGTTCGACTTCGAATGGGCGAACGCCAACCTCTATTATGGCGCCTATCGCCGGACGACGAGCTTCTTCGAGAACTCGGAACTGTCGAGCGTCGGGCACGCTGCCAGCGACCTCGAGAAAGCCCTTCTGGCGCCGTTCCCGGCCGCCGTGACGCCCGAAGTCATGGCCGGCACCTGGCGGCCCGCCGTCAGCGATGCCTCCGGCAGCGATCGCAAGCTGCTGAAGACGGCGGTCGATGCCCTGAAAGAAGCTGGCTTCACGTTCGCCGGCGGACGGATGGTGGACAAGGACGGCAAGCCGCTGACCTTCGAAATCCTGGTCCAGAACGCCGACCAGGGGCGGATTGCGCAAGGCTATGCCCGAACCCTCTCGCGGATCGGAGTCGAGGCCGACATGCGGCTGGTGGATGACGCCCAGTACCAGCTGCGCAAGCAGCGCTTCGACTACGACGTACTGATCTCCTCGTTCACCTCGTCGCTGTCGCCGGGCGCCGAGCAACGCCAGCGCTGGGGATCGGCGTCGCGGGATGCCAACGGCTCGTTCAACTTCGCCGGCACCGCCGATCCCGCCATCGATGCGCTGATCGAGGCGATGACCAAGGCGCGCACGAGGGAAGAGTTCGTCGCCGCCGTCCGGGCCTACGACCGGGTGCTGATCTCCGGACAATACGTCGTGCCGCTGTTCTACGTCGCCGAGCAGTGGCTCGCCCGCTGGGCCTTCATCCAGCATCCCGACGTGACGCCGCTGACCGGATACTACCTCCCGAGTTTTTGGCGCGAACCGGGGAAGTAGTGAGACACCTCCCCCGCTAGACGATGGCCTGCCATGCCTCGGCATGGCTGCCGCCGAAGTTGGGCATGCCGCGTTTGGTCAGGCAGCCTCTTGGGGCGACGTAGCTGTCGATCCGACGGACCGGCCGCTCGTGCCAGCCGAGGTTGAACGCCCAGTATTTCGGGAAAAACTCCATCGTCGAATACGGAAGGTTGTCGTGGATCCACCAAGCGAGCTTCTGCCAGTCGCCTTCCGCCTGGAAGCGGTCCCAGAAGCTGGGAATGACGATGCAGGCGGTCGCGCCCATGCAGCCTTCGGCATCGCGCCGGTCCCAGATATGGCCGGCGAAATTCTTCGGATTGGCCGAGCAGTTGTATCCGGGCTTCCCGGCGGCCTGGAGACGGCAACCGAGATCGTTGATATCAGCTGAGCGGTAGGAGGACCGGATGGCCAGCCGGCCAAACTGATCCTGCAACGGCTCCAGTAGTTCCTCGCAGAGACGCGTGCCGGCGGCGATGGCGAGTTCCGGGTCGTCCGGCACGTTGCAGACCCCATGGATGGTGGCGATGTCGGAGTAGAGAAAGTCGCGCATGAAAAACGACTTCGAGAGCCGCGTCCGTCCAAAATCCGTCAGCGCCTGGACCGATTGAGGCCTTTTCACACGGCTTCCTTTGCTCCAACATCAGTTCAGCAGTTTCAGCTAAGCCCACAAGACTGCACTATTTTCTTCCTACCCGGCTTCGCTAAGCCGCCTTCTTCTGTGCCTCGTCCGCAAAGCGCGCCAACTGGGTGGCGATGGTGGCGGCGCCGTTGAGGCGCTTGTCCGGCGTCGGCCAGTCGCGGATGAGGACGATGGACTGGTCCGGCCGGATCTTCGCGGCCGAGCCTTGCTCGCCGATGTAGCGCACCAAGGCCCCCGGATTGGAGAAGCTCTTGTCGCGGAACTGGATCACCAGCCCCTTCGGCCCGGCGTCGAGCTTGGCGATGTTGGCGCGGCGGCAGAGCGACTTGATGAACACCACCTTCAGGAGATGCTCCACCTCGTCCGGCAGCGGGCCGAAGCGGTCGATCATCTCGGCGCCGAAAGCGTCGATCTCGCGCGCATCGGCGAGGTCGGCGAGGCGGCGGTAGAGGCTCATCCGCAGCTGCAGGTCGGGCACGTAGCCCTCCGGGATCATCACCGCGGTGCCGAGGGTGATCTGCGGCGACCACTGCCCGTCGCCAGCGTCCGGCTCGCCCTTCATCTCGGCGACCGCTTCTTCCAGCATCTGCTGGTACAGCTCGAAGCCGACCTCCTTGACGTGACCGCTCTGCTCGTCGCCGAGGAGATTGCCGGCGCCGCGCTGGTCGAGGTCGTGGCTGGCGAGCTGGAAGCCGGCGCCCAGTGTATCCAATGATTGTAGAACCTTCAGGCGCCGGTCGGCCTGGGCCGTCGGCGTCTTGTTGGCCGGGATGGTCATCAGCGCGTAGGCACGGACCTTGGAGCGCCCGACGCGGCCGCGCAGCTGGTAGAGCTGGGCGAGACCGAACATGTCGGCCCTGTGTACAATCATTGTATTCGCCGAGGGGATATCGAGCCCGGATTCCACGATGGTCGTCGACAGCAGCACGTCGTACTGGCCTTCGTAGAAGGCGTTCATGATGTCCTCGAGCTCGCCGGCGCCCATCTGGCCGTGCGCAATCGCCACCTTCAGCTCCGGCACCTGCTCGGACAGAAAATCGTGGATGCCCCGCAAGTCGGACAGGCGCGGCGCGACGTAGAAGCTTTGGCCGCCGCGGTAACGCTCGCGCAGCAGCGTCTCGCGCACCACCAACGGGTCGAACGGCGTGATGAAGGTGCGCACCGCCATGCGGTCGACCGGGGCCGTGGTGATCAGCGACAGCTCGCGCACGCCGGTCAGCGCCAGCTGGAGCGTACGCGGAATCGGCGTTGCGGAGAGCGTGAGCACGTGGACGTCGCTCTTCAGCTCCTTCAGCCGCTCCTTGTGCTTGACGCCGAAGTGCTGCTCCTCGTCGATGATGAGCAGGCCGAGGTTCTTGAAGGTGACGGCCTTGCCGAGCAGAGCATGGGTGCCGACGACGATGTCGAGCGTTCCCTCGATGAGGCCCTTCTTGGTGTTGGCAAGCTCCTTCGTCGTCACTAGGCGCGAAGCCTGGCCGATGTTCAGCGGCAGGCCGTGGAAGCGCTCGGCGAAGGTCTTGTAGTGCTGGCGGGCAAGCAGCGTCGTCGGCACCACGACAGCCACCTGCAGCCCGTTCATCGCGGCGATGAAGGCTGCGCGCAGCGCCACCTCGGTCTTGCCGAAACCGACGTCGCCGCAGATCAGCCGGTCCATCGGGCGGCCCGCAGCCAGATCGTCGGCGACGGCGTCGATGGCGCTCTGCTGGTCCTCGGTCTCCTCGTAGGGGAAGCGCGCGGCGAACTCGCCCCACAGCCCGTCGGGTGGCAGCAGTTTCGGCGCGGCGCGGGTCTGGCGCTCGGCCGCGATGCGGATGAGCCCGCCCGCCATGTCCAGCAGCCGCTTCTTCAGCTTGGCCTTGCGCGCCTGCCAGGCGCCGCCGCCGAGCTTGTCGAGCACGCCCTCGGACCCCTCGCCGCCGTAGCGCGAGAGGAGCTCTATGTTCTCGACGGGGAGGAACAGCCGGTCGGCGCCGGCATACATGATCTCCAGGCAGTCGTGCGGCGCGCCGGCAGCCTCGATCGAGCGCAGGCCGACGAAGCGGCCGATGCCGTGGTCGACGTGGACGACGATGTCGCCCTCGTCGAGGCCCGAAACCTCGGCGATGAAGTCGGCGCCGCGCTTCTTGCGCCGGGCGCGGCGGACCAGCCGGTCGCCGAGGATGTCCTGCTCGCCGATGACGGCGATGCGGTCTGTCTCGAAGCCCGCCTCGACGCCGAGCACGGCCGAGGCGACGAGGTTCTTCGGGATCTCCAGCGCCTTGACGTAGCTTTCGACGAACTTCAGCCCGCCGAGGCCTTGCTCCTCGACGACCTGCACCAGGCGCTCGCGAGAGCCCTCGCTCCAGGCGGCGAGGATCACCTTCTTGCCGGAGGCTCGAAGGTTCGAGATGTGCTCGACCGCGCGCTCGAAGACGTTGATGTCGCCGGCCGCGCGTTCGGCGGCGAAGTTGCGGCCGCGCGTGATGTCGAGGTTGACGATGGTCCGACCGGTCGCGTCGCTGAGGGCATAGGAGGACAGGCGGATGGGATCGGCGCTGGCGATGCCGCCCATCAGCTCATCTTCGGAAAGGTACAGATCGTCGGGCTCGACGGGATGGTACGGCACGGCGTCGGCTGTGCCCTCGCCCGCGCCGCGGCGACGGCTCTCGTAATGATCCTGGATGGTGGTCCGGCGCTCGCCGATCGCCTCCAGCACGAGGTGGTCGAGCACCATCGGGAAGCCCGCGGTGTAGTCGAACAGCGTGTCGAGCTTCTCGTAGAACAGCGGCAGCCAGTGCTCCATGCCGGAGAAGCGGCGGCCCTCACTGATTGCGGCGTAGAGGCCGTCATTGCGCGACGGCGCGCCGAAGCGCTTGAGGTAGCTGGTGCGGAAGCGGCTGATCGTCTCGTCCTTCAGCGTCACTTCGCTGACCGGGGCAAGCTCGAAGCTTTTGCGCTGGGCGGTCGTGCGCTGGGTGGCGGGATCGAAGGCGCGGATGGATTCCAGCGTATCGCCGAAGAAGTCGAGGCGGATGGGCTCGTCGTCGCCCGGCGCGAACAGGTCCAGGATGCCGCCGCGCACCGCGAACTCGCCGCGCTCGCGCACGGTCGCCACGCGCTCGAAGCCGCCGCGCTGCAGGACGCGCACGATGTGGTCCATCGAGATGCGGCCGCTGGCGCGGGCCGAGATCGTCTCGTCCGCCAGCACCTGCGCCGGCGGCATCTTCTGCAGCAGCGCGTTGGCGGTGGTCAGCACCAGAGCGCGGTGCGGCTCCTTGCGCAGGTTGCCGAGCGCCGTCATCGCGGACAGGCGCATAGCGGCCGCTTCGCTCGACGGGCCGACGCGGTCGTAGGGCAGGCAGTCCCAGGCCGGCAGCGACAGGATCGGCAGGTCGGGTGCGACGAAGCGGAGCGCGTCCTCCAACTCGCCCATGCGGTTGCCATTGCGCATGACGAAGACCAGCGGCGCCTTGCCGGCCCGCTCGCGCGCGATCTCCGCCAGCAGGAAAGGCTCGTAGCCGTCGATGACGTTGCCGATCGACAGGCCGTCGCGGCCCTTCAGCGCCTTCTTCAGGCGATCCTCGGCCTTCACAGGGAGCGGGTCCGCGGGCCGTCGACGCCAGGCCGATCCTCGACCGGGATCTCGTAGAACGCCTTGATGCGGCGGAAGATACCGGTGTCGTAGTTCGCCGGCACCGGCTGTTCGCCGGTCAGCCACTGGAAGAGATCGCGGTCGATCGCTTCCATCAGCACCTCGAAATCGTCCATCTCGGTCTCGTCGAGCCGGTCGATCTCGGCATCGGCGAAACGGCCGAGGACCAGGTCCATTTCCCGCGTGCCACGGTGCCAAGAGCGGAACAGCGCCTTGCGGCGGCGGATGTCGAGATCGATCGAGGAGCGGCTGGTGCCTGTCATGGTGTTCTCGGTGTTCGCAGAAGTTGCCCCGTATATAGCGCAGCACCCGGCTTGTCAGCGCCGCCGGACCCTATAAACCTCGCTGCCATGCGCCCGTCCTTGCTCGATCCTCTCTTCGCTCCGGTTACCACCCTCGACGGCGTCGGGCCGAAAGTCGCCGGCATGCTGAAGACGCTGCTGCTGGCGTCGGGCTCCGACGTCGCGCTGAGGGTACGCGACCTCCTGTTCCATCTGCCGAGCGGCCTCGTCGACCGGCGCCAGCGCGGCGAGATCGCCACCGCCCCGGAAGGTGTGATCGTCACGCTGACGGTGCGGATCGACCGGCACCTGGCGCCGCCGCGCGATGCCCGCTCGATGCCCTACCGGGTGTTCGCGACGGACGAGACCGGCGAGATCGCCCTCACCTATTTCCGCGGCCAGCCGAACTGGATGGAGAACCTCCTGCCGGTCGGCGAGACCATGCTGGTCTCGGGCAAGGTCGACTGGTTCAACGGGCGTCCCTCGATGGTGCATCCCGACTTCGTCTGCCGGATCGCCGACGCCGAGAACCTGCCGCTGGTCGAGCCGGTCTATCCGCTGACCGCCGGTCTTTCCGCCAAGGTGCTGCAGAAGTCGATTGCCGCGGGGCTCGAGGAATTGCCGGCGCTGGCCGAGTGGATCGAGCCGACGGTCGTGTCGAAGCACTCGTTCAAGCCCTTCGCGGACTCGCTGAGGCGGGTGCATCATCCCGCCGACGCGCTCGATCTCGATCCGCTGGGCGCGGCCTGGCGGCGGCTCGCCTATGACGAGTTCCTCGCCGGCCAGCTGGCGCTGGCGCTGTCGCGGCAGAAGATCAAGAAGGCGGAAGGGCGTCCGTTGCGGGGAGACGGCAGCCGCAGCGACAAGGTGCTCGCCGCCTTGCCGTTCACGCTGACAACCGGCCAGCGCAAGGCGATCGACGAGATCTGGTCCGACATGGGCGAGCACGACCGCATGCTGCGGCTGCTGCAGGGCGATGTCGGCTCGGGCAAGACCGTCGTGGCGCTGATGGCGATGGCGGCGGCGACCGAGGCCGGGGCGCAGTCGGCCTTCCTCGCGCCGACCGAAATCCTCGCCCGCCAGCACGCCATGGGCCTGCAGCCCTATTGCAAGGCGGCGGGTCTGAAGATGGTGCTGCTGACCGGGCGCGATACAGGCCGCACCCGGACGGAGAAGCTCGCGGACATCGCCGAGGGCCGCTGCGACATCGTCGTCGGCACCCATGCGCTGTTCCAGGAGAAGGTCGCCTATCACGACCTCGGGCTCGTGGTGGTGGACGAGCAGCACCGTTTTGGCGTGCACCAGCGGCTGAGCCTGACCGGCAAGGGCGAGGCGCCGGATCTCCTGGTGATGACGGCGACCCCGATCCCGCGCACGCTGGTGCTCGCGGCCTTCGGCGACATGGACGTTTCACGGCTTGAGGGGAAGCCCGCGGGGCGCAAGCCGATCGCCACCGTCGCCGTGCCGATGGACCGGCTGAACGAGATCGTCGAGCGCGCCGGCAAGGCGATCACTGAGGGCGACAAGATCTACTGGGTCTGCCCGCTGGTGGAAGAGTCCGAGAAGAGCGACCTGATGGCGGCCGAGGAGCGGCATGCGCAGCTTCAGCAGGTGTTCGGCGACAAGGTCGGCCTTGTCCACGGCCGGATGAACGGCGAGGAGAAGGACGCGGCGATGGCGGCCTTCAAGGCCGGCGACACCCGGCTGATCGTCGCCACCACCGTGATCGAGGTCGGCGTCGACGTACCCGACGCGTCGATCATCGTCATCGAGCATGCCGAGCGCTTCGGCCTCTCCCAGCTGCACCAGCTGCGCGGCCGCGTCGGCCGGGGCTCGAAGGCGTCTGCCTGCGTCCTCCTCTACCGCGCCCCGCTCGGCGAGGTCGCCAAGGCGCGGCTGGCGGTGATGCGCGAGACCGAGGACGGTTTTCGCATTGCCGAGGAGGACCTGAAGCTGCGCGGCGAAGGCGACCTGCTCGGCACCAAGCAATCCGGCCTGCCGGGCTTTCGCATCGCGCGCATGGAGGTGCATGCCGACCTCCTGGAGACCGCCCGCGACGATGCGCGGCTGGTGCTGGCGCGCGATCCCGGTCTTGAGACGCCGCGCGGCGAAGCGCTGCGGACGCTGCTCTACCTGTTCGGCCGCGAGGACGCGATCCGGCTGCTGCGGGCGGGGTAGCACGCTCGGAGAAATGCAGCGGCGAAGCTGTTTTCTTCGCCCCTCCGGGGAGAAGTGGCCGGCAGGCCGATGAGGGGAGCGTCGGTGATGGATGATCAACGGTGCAAGTCGTCACCGCCCTCTCCTACCTGCGCTCCCCTCATCCCGCTGCCGCGACCTTCTCCCCGGAGGGGAGAAGAAGGCGGTTGGGGCGTCGCAGTCTCCGGAAAAGCAAATGCTTACAACCCCTCTTCCCTACGCCTTCGACGCCGCCAGCTTGGCTGCCTCGGCTTGCGTCAGCGGTCGCTCGCTGTCGGGTCCGACGATGCCTGCGGAGATGACGAGCTTCATCGCGTCCTCGACCTTCATGTCGAGAATCCGCACGTCCTCGCGCGGCACGTAGAGGAGGAACCCGGAGGTTGGATTGGGCGTCGGCGGCAGGAAGACGGCGAGCATCTCCTTGCCGTCGGGGGCAAGGGTCGAGGCGATTTCGCCGCGTGCTTCGGTGGCGATGAGCACGATCGACCAGATGCCGCGGCGGGGATATTCGATCAGCGCCGCCGTCTTGAAAGAAGACGAGTGGTTGGCGAACACCGTCTCGAAGATCTGCTTCAGCGCGGTGTAGAGCGTGCGGACGAGCGGCGTACGGCCGAGCAGGCGCTCGCCCCAGCCGACGATCGTCTTGCCGACGAAGCTCGCGGTGAGGAAGCCGACGAGGGTGATCAGCACCAGCGCGACGACAAGGCCGAAGCCAGGGACACTGAAGACGAGGTAGTTGTCGGGGTTGTAGCGGCCGGGAATGTAGGGCTTCACCCAGCCATCCACCCATCGCACGAAGGACCAGGTCAGCCAGGCGGTGATCGCCAGCGGGGCGCAGATGATGAACCCGGTGAGGAAATAGTTGCGAATGCGGGTCATCGTCGGTTCCATCGTTCGCGCGAGATCGCCGAAATGAGCCCGGCTGCCGTTCATCGCCAAGCCTAACATGGCAAGTCCTGGGCATCGACGCCGACGGCGCCGATGCCCGCAGTTTTTTGCGATGCAGCGAAGCTGCCGCCACCGCTATTCGACGGTGACGGATTTGGCGAGGTTCCGGGGCTGGTCGACGTCCGTGCCCATGTGGACGGCGGTATGATAGGCCAGCATTTGCAACGGAACGGCGTAGACGATCGGCGTCAGGATTTCCGGCATGTCAGGGAGGACGATGACTTCGGCCGACGGCATGGCGCCGGCGGCAGCGCCCTTCTCGTCGGTGATGAGGATGATGCGACCGCCGCGTGCGGCGACTTCCTGCATGTTCGAGACGGTCTTCTCGAAGGCGCGGTCGTGCGGCGCGATGACGATCACCGGCATGGTCTCGTCGACCAGCGCGATGGGTCCGTGCTTCAGTTCGCCCGCTGCATAACCTTCTGCGTGGATGTAGCTGATTTCCTTAAGCTTCAGCGCTCCTTCCAGCGCCAGCGGATAGCTGAAGCCGCGGCCGAGATAGAGCGCGTGCTTGTGGGTGGACAGTTCGCGGGCGATGGCCTCGATCTGGCTCTCCAGCTTGAACGCCTCGTTGACGAGGCGTGGCGCCTCTGCCAGCGCCCGGGTCATCGCCAGTTCCTCGTCCGGCGAGATCACGCCGCGATCGACGCCGGCGCGGATCGACAGGGCGGCCATCGCCATCAGCTGGCAGGTGAAGGCTTTCGTCGAGGCGACGCCGATCTCGGGGCCGGCGAGCGTCGGCAGGACGATATCGGCTTCGCGCGCAATGGTGGATTCCTGGACGTTGACGACCGCCGCCGTCTTCAGCCCCATCTGCTTGGCGTAGCGCAGCGAGGCCAGCGTATCCGCGGTCTCGCCGGACTGCGAGACGAAGAGCGCGAGGTCGACGTCGCCGAGCGGGCTCTCGCGGTAGCGGAACTCGGAGGCGACGTCGATGTCGCAGGCGATCCGGGCATGCCGCTCGAAATAGTAGCGGCCGGTGAGGCCGGCGAGATAGCCGGTGCCGCAGGCCGAGATCGCCATGCGCTGGACGTTGGTGAAATCGAGTGCCTGGCTGCCGGGGATCCGGGTGCGGCCGGTGGTCATGTCGACGAAGGCGCCGAGGGTGTGGCCGATGACTTCGGGCTGCTCGTAGATCTCCTTCTGCATGAAGTGGCGGTGATTGCCCTTGTCGACGTAGAAGGCCTTGCCGACCGAACGGCGGATCGGCCGCGTCACGGCCGTGCCGTCGACGTCGAAGATCTCGGCGCCGTCATGGCTGAGCACGACGAAGTCGCCGTCCTCGAGGTAGCGTACGCTATCGGTGAAGGGCGAGAGGGCGATGGCGTCCGAGCCGAGGAACATCTCGCCTTCGCCGACGCCGACGGCGAGCGGCGAGCCGCGGCGGGCGCCGATGAGGAGGCTCTCCTCGCCGCTGAAGATGAAGGCCAGCGCGAAGGCGCCCTCGAGCTGCTTCAGCGACGCCTGCACCGCCTCGCGCGGAGCCGCCCCGCGGTCCATGGCGCGGGTGACGAGGATGGCGACCGTCTCGGTGTCGGTCTCGCTCTCGAACACGTAGCCGTCCGCCTCGAGATCGGCGCGCAACTCGCGGAAATTCTCGATGATGCCGTTGTGGACGACGGCGAGCGTCTTCGTCGCATGCGGGTGTGCGTTGCGCACGGTCGGGGCGCCGTGCGTCGCCCAGCGGGTGTGGCCGATGCCGATCGTGCCGGCGAGCGGATGCTGCTTGAGGTGTGCCTCGAGATTGGCAAGCTTGCCCTCGGCGCGGCGCCGATCGAGCCCGTCGACCGACAGCGTCGCGATGCCGGCGGAATCATAGCCGCGGTATTCCAGCCGCTTCAGCGAGTCGACGAGGCGCCCGGCCACGGGCTGACGGCTGACGATACCGATGATGCCACACATGCAGTGCATCTCCTGAAAAGCAAAATGGTTGCGGCCGAAAGCCGCTGGCACCGGGGGTAGCGGTTCCGCACCGCCGCCGTCGACACAAGTTTGATTGCCGCCGGCAACAGGCTCAGTCCGGCGTCTTCGCCTTGGCCAGCTTGGCGGCCTTCGTCGCGGCATTCTTCGCCGCCTTCGCCGCGGCATTGCGCGCGGCGATCTGCCGGCCGCGATCGGGCATGGTGACCTGACGGCTGCGGGCGATGGCGAGCGCGCCGTCCGGCACGTCCTCGGTGACGACGCTGCCGCTGCCGATATAGGCGCCCTCGCCGATCCGCACCGGGGCGACGAGGGCCGAGTTCGAGCCGACGAAGGCGTCCGCGCCGATCTCGGTATGGTGCTTCAGCGCGCCGTCGTAATTGCAGGTGATCGTCCCGGCGCCGATATTGGCGTTCGCGCCGATCGTGGCGTCGCCGATATAGCTGAGATGGTTGAGTTTCGCGCCCGGGCCGAGCCTGGCGTTCTTGGTCTCGCAGAAATTTCCGACCTTGGCGCCTTGCCCGAGCTCCGTTCCCGGGCGCAGCCGGGCAAACGGTCCGATCGCGACATTCTCGGCGATCTCGGCGCCCTCGATATGCGAGAAGGCGTGGATGACGCTGCCGGCGCCGACCGAGACGCCGGGTCCGAAGACGACGTTCGGCTCGATCAGGACATCGGCGGCAAGCCGGGTATCGAAGGCGAGGAAGACGGTTTCCGGCGCGATCAGGCTGACGCCGGACAGCATGACCTCGCGGCGACGGCGCTGCTGCCACAGCGTCTCGACAGCGGCGAGCTCGACGCGGGTGTTGACGCCCAGCACCTCCGACGCCTCCGCCTCGATGGCGCGGACGCTGCGGCCGTCGGCCCGGGCGATCTCGACGATGTCGGTGAGGTAGTATTCGCCCTTGGCGTTGGCGTTGCCGATCTCAGCGAGTAGCGCCATCGCGTGCTCGCCGGCGATCGCCATCACGCCGCCATTGCAGAAGTCGATCTGCCGCTCGGCCTCGGTCGCATCGCGTTCCTCGCGGATTGCCAGAAGCTCGCCGCCCGCCTCGATCAGGCGGCCGTAGCCGGTCGGGCTCGGCGTCCGGAAGCCGACGACGCAGACGCTGGCGCCGGCGGCGAGCGCATCACGGGCCAGCGACAGCGTCTCCGGCCGCACCAGCGGCGTGTCGCCGAAGAGGATGAGGATGTCGTCGTACCCCTCCTCGATGGCGGTGCGGGCCGCGAGCACCGCATGGCCGGTGCCGAGGCGCTCGGTCTGGAGGTGCGCGCTGACCTTGCCGGTCGTTCCCGCGAGCGCTGCGGTAACGGTCGCCTGCACCGCCTCGGCGCCGCGGCCGACCACCAGCGCCGTCCGGTCGGAGCCGGCGGCCGCGGCGGTGAGCGCGGCATGGCAGACCATCGGCAGACCGGCGACGGGGTGCAGGACCTTCGACATCGCCGATTTCATCCGCGTGCCCTCGCCGGCGGCAAGGATGATCGAAAGGCAGGAACGGGACATGGCGGGCTTCCGGTGTTGAGGCCTGGATCACCTGGCTTAGCAGGCGTTCCTGAGCAAGCGGTGAATGCCGCGCCGCGGCGGCTGGGCGGGGTCGGCTGGCCTCACGTCGCCAGGCGTTCGACGTCCATCAGGGCCGGAAACGTGTCGAGCAGCCAGAACGAGACCGCCTGCATGCCACCGGTCAGGAAGAGGATGCCGGTGATCACCAGGAGCCCGCCCATCACCTTCTCGACCTTGCCGAAATGCTGCCGGAACCGCCCCATCCACCGCAGGAAGACACCGGAGAAGGCCGCGGCGAGAAGGAAGGGAATGCCAAGGCCCGCGGAGTAGAAGGCGAGCATCGTCGCGCCTTCGGCGACCGTGCTGCGTGCGCCGGCAAGGCCGAGAATGGCGCCGAGCACCGGCCCGATGCAGGGCGTCCAGCCGAAGGCGAAGGCAAGGCCCATCAGATAGGCGCCGAGAACGCTGCGCGGCTTGTCCGGCGATCTAAATCGCTTCTCGCCCGAGAGAAAGGCGATGCGGAACACGCCGAGGAAGTTGAGGCCCATGACGATGATCGCGATGCCCGCGACGATGCCGAGCCAGTCGAGGTTCTGCCTGAGCAGGCGCCCGACCGAACTCGCGCCGGCGCCGAGCAGGATGAAGACGGTCGAGAAGCCGAGCACGAACACCAGAGCCGTCGCCAGCACCCGGACATAGCCGCGGCCGGTCGCCTTCATCTGCGGCCCGGCCTTCAGGTCCTCGATGGAGACGCCGGCCATGTAGCAGAGATAGGGCGGCACCAGCGGCAGCACGCAAGGCGACAGAAAGGACAGGGCGCCGGCGAGGACAGCGGTCGGATAGGACAGATCGTCGATCACGCAGGTTCCTTTCGGGCGAAGACGTCGGCCCCCTTCCCCGTCTCCTAGCCGTCGCAAGCGCCAGCGGCAAACCGAACGGGGACATCCCTGCGTGATCTCGTCAAAAGGCTGGGTGTCGGCGGCTTTAGCGGTTGACCGCTCGATCCTTGCTTTCTATGTTCCGCGCGATTCAGCGATCGGCCTCGGCCATCGACGGACGAGCGCGTAGCTCAGTTGGTAGAGCAACGGACTTTTAATCTGTAGGTCCCGGGTTCGAGCCCCGGCGCGCTCACCAATCAATTTCGATTTCCCGTATCCTGTTTTAGCTCTCCTTAGCCTCATAGCCGCGGTACATCGTCAACGACGAGGTTTTCGGGGCTTGGTGATCGAAGCCCTGCAGCGTCGTTGGCATCGTCTGCGCTACGGACGGAGCACGATGATGCCGTTCGGAGCTGGCACGACCGCATCATGGCGGACGCCATCAGCGACCATTCCGACGTAGGCTGGCGACATTTTTTCCGACCCGCACGCACTTCCATCAAGGGCGCGGACTGCCAAAGCTGCAACTTATGATCCTCCACGAGAGCCTTCGCGGCGCTCGAAACCTAACGCCTGCGTACGCTTTGGCGCGGTCGGGCGAGCGTCGGAACGGTTGCATAGGCCGAGGGTTCAGCTTCGCGACCGCCAGCAAGCGGCAATCATCGGAGAAGACTATGGCCCAGGAAAAGACGCTCGAAGACGCTTTCTACGAGACGCTGAAGGATGTGTACTTCGCCGAGAAGCAGTCGGTGAAGGCGTTGAAGAAATCGGCGAAGGCGGCCCAGTCGCCGGAGTTGAAGCAGGCCTTTCTCGACCATGCTGAGGAATCGGCAGCCCAGGTCGAGCGGCTGACGCAGGCTTTCGAGATCATCGGCAAGCCGGCCCGCGCCAAGACCTGCGAAGCCATGGTCGGCATCACCAGCGAGATGGAATCGGACCTCGAGGACTTCGGCGGGACCGAGGCGTCGGACGACGTTCTGATCGGTTGCGCGCAGGCCATCGAGCACTATGAGATCGCCCGCTACGGCCTGCTGAAGGCCTGGGCGACGAAGCTCGGCTACGACGAGGCCGCCGCGCTCTTCGATGCGACGTTGCAGGAGGAGAAGAAGGCAGACGAGTTGCTGACCAAGATCGCCAGCGGTTCGGCGCCGGCGAAGCCCAAAGCGTCCAAGAAGGCAGCCTAGGCGCTACGCTATTTGATGAGGTTTGAGAGAGGGTCGCGGTTTGCCGCGGCCCTTTTTTTTTATGGTCGTCGAGCCCGCTCATCTCGGTGCGAGAGCATGGCCGGCGTTGGAATATGCCCACCCCCGGCTCATTCGACCGTGTGCCCGGATTTACCGGGCGGCGCGGACGAGGGCGCGTTGACGCCAACGGCGGCGGACGCGTGCGGTCCAGTAGAAACGGGCGAGGAAGAAGCCGGCGATGCTAGACACCGCCGCGAAGATCGACAGTCCGATCGCCAACGGCAGCAGAAAGCGGCCAAAGCTCCAGCCTGTCTCGTCCACGACCACATCGTCCGCCATCGCCATCACCTGGTCCTCGGTCAATTCGCCGCCGTCGCCCGAACCGAGGAGGAAGCTTCCGACGCGGTAGGCGGCATAATAGATCGGCGGAAAGGTCAGCGGGTTGGTTACAAGGGTGAAGCTCGCGGCAACGACGACGTTGGCCCGGACGCTCAGCGCCAGGACCGCCGCGACGATGATCTGGCCCACCGGGATAAGGAAGCCCGCGACGAGGCCTAGCGCCACGCCGCGGGAAACGGACCGCCGGTTGAAGTGCCAGAGCGCCGGGTGTGCCAGCCGGTGGGCGAACGGTCTGATCCAGCGGTTCGCGAGGAGCGTTTCGCGGGAGACGACGAAGCGCTTCAGCCATTTCATTCGCAACGCTGCCTGGCTTTGGAGAGTCGCGCCGGGATCATGCGGCTTTTCCTTCCACCCGTCCGAAGAGGCGGGCGCGCTCACGGTAGATGGCCGGCAACGAGAGAAGGGCGATGCAGCCGAAAGCGATCGTCGTCTTCAGCAACTGGCTGAACCGGGGTGTCTCGAAGTCGACGAACCGAACGAGATACACGATGATCACGTGCCAGACGTAGACCTGCAGCGAGTGCCGGCCGAGAAGGCGCAGGAACGGCAGCTTGAAAAGCCAGGACATGAGGCCTGCGAACCGGCGCACGCGGGCGGACGCATGTTCCGGGCCCGCCACCAGCAGCCAGGCGAGGCCGGACGCCGCCGCGGTGAAGTTCAAGAGGTAGACGAGGCCGAACTCGGAGCGGTTCTCGTAGCTCTGGAAGGTGCCGAGAATATCGATCGGCATGTAGTCGTGCGCCGTCGCGAAGCGGAATGGCAGGAAGAACAGGCAGACCGACAAGGCGGTCATCGGCAGCAGCGTGTCGTCCGGACGGAAGACCTTTTGCCAGTCGACCCGGTTCATCGCGGTCAGCACGCCAAGAACGAGACCGAAGACGAACACGATCTGCCAGGCCATGAGGTTGAAGTTGACCCGCAGCCCGTGTCCGGTATCGCCGGCCAGCCAGGTGTTGAGCGGGGCCGTCAGCGGACGCTGGACCCCGAACTGCGCCGCCAGCCACAGCAGGAACGAGCCAATCAGAACCTGATGCCACTGCCCCTTGAGACAGGCGAGGATCAGGAACGGCGAGATCAACATGTAGACGATATACTGCGGCAGGATGTCCATGTAGGTCGGCTGGAACAGCAGCAAGCCGGCGCTCACGGCGCGAAACGGGTTGCGCCAGTCGAGGTCGGCCATCCAGTCGACCCAGCCGAGCTTGGCCGCCGGCACCAACAGCGCCATCGTCATCGCGAAGGCCAGCAGAAACAGGGTCTGCCGGTAAAGGTCCCCTGCCCTCGACCAGACGCCGCTCGCCGCCGTCAGGAAGCCCTTCCGCTCCATTCGGCCGGCATAGACCATGCCGACGAGGAGGCCCGAAAGGAAGACGAAGCCCTGCGCGTCCTCGACGAAGGCGAGCTGGCGATGGTTGATTTCGACCAGCCAGTAGCCGCCGTCGAAGGCCAGGTGGTTGATGAGCATGAAGACGAGGAAATAGCCCCGCAGCCCATCGATCAGATCCAGTCGCTTCATCATGCCATCCTGCTTCGCGCGGACCGGCGCAGGGGTGACCGGCCGTAAGGCAGGCTGGTCGACTACCCCACCCCCCGCGTGACGGCAACCTGCCCTGGCCACTGGAGCGGTGCGAAAGGCGTGACCTGCGGCTTCGGCAGAAGCTCTAGTTCGCGAGACATCGGACCAGAAATCGCGAAGCCGGCCATGAGCCGAGCCCTTCGAGCAACTGGTAATCTCTACTTGCTAGAATTGAATTGATTCTCTCAAAATCTTCTACCGCCAGTTTAAGTTTTACTAAGCTTGCAAGACTTTACTGAATTCGATAATCATGACAAATATCCGCTGGACAAACCGCCATTTATAGACGTGATGGTAATCATAGTCTTTAAATGGCCCCGCGTGTCGTCTGCAATGACGGTGAGGCGGTAAAGGTGGTTTCTTGCCTCATGCCAACTGGATACGGAATAAGCCGGGATGGTTGAAAGATCCCTGCGCCAGAGCCGCCGTTTGCCGGCGTCCCTTCCCGGGGCGAGGTGGATAGGGCGATGTTCAGGCTCGCTTCGGTGGAATTCAGCAACAGACGTGTCCTCATCGTCGAAGGTCACCTCGAAACGGCAAGCCGCATGGCCAGGGACGTCGCGATCTCGGGCGGCGTCGTGGTCGCCACCGTGGCGGACATTGCGGCCATGCTGGCAGCTTTCGAGTATCCACGGGACATCGACTGCGTGATGCTGGACGCGCATACCCTCGCGCAGGCGCCTGTCTTCGTGCCGGAATGGCTGCAGGACCGGCACGTGCGCCTGGTCGTCGTCATCACTTGGGACGACTGGTTTCTAAACGACGAGGAAAGCTGAGAGCAGGAAACCGTCGTCCCGCAGTCTTCGGCGCCATGCGGCCGTCGCTGCGTCATATGGCAGCATGGGAATGCGGACGTTGCCGGCCGCACTCCCGTTTCAGCATTACATCGGCGGGACGACGCCGTTCTTTCCGACGACGACGAATGCGCCCTGGAGCGAATTGTCAGCCTGCTTCTGAGCCGGGATGAAGACGGTGGCACCGGCGACGAGATCGCTTTTGTCGGCCGGGCCAAAGGTCACCACCGGCGTATTTGCGGGAACCGAGACGGCCTTCTCGTTGCCGCCGCTATAGGACAGCGTCAGGTTGCGGCCGTCGACCGCGGTCACAGCATTCGTCACGGTCGCGTTCGTCATCGTGCTGTTGGGCTGGAGGTCCCAGGGATAGTGCCCCTCGCCCGTCCCGGCCATCCCCGCCGGGAACACCAGAACTTCCAGGGCGCCGGATGATCCGTCGGCCTTGGGCGCCGCCGCGACGCCGACGAAGTCGCCCGCCTTGATCTCGGCGAGCGAGGCCTTGGTCACGGTTCCGACCTTCCAGCCTTCCTTCAGCATGACCTTGACGTCCGTCCCGTCGCGCGACTTCACGTCTAGGACGGAGCCGTCGAGCGACACGATTGTGCCGCGGACCCGGACGGCGTTCGCCGGCGGTGCCTGGGCAAAGGCCGGAGCGACGGTGGCGACGACGAGGGTAGCGACGGCCGAAGCCGCCAGGAGACGGCGTACCGGCCGCATCTGATTAATGAACATGGTCTTCCACTCGCTTTGTTGGGATAGCGCTGACTGAGCACGATCGGTCCGATGACGCGACGCACAAGCCGGTGATGGCGTCAGTTGTTGGCGAAGGTGCTAGCGGTCGCAGCGGCTGTAGCGGGGATCGACGTTGCGATCATCGCGGCAGTCGTCCCGCCGGTCATCGCGACGGTCGTAGCGATCGCTTCGTCCATCGCGTCCGTCATAGCGTCCGCGCGGACCGCGGTCGTCGCGATAGTCCGGCTGGCGGTTGTCGACGATGACGGGGCCGCGGCCGACCGGGCCCTCGTTGATCGCGCGGTCATAGGCGCCGCCACGGTTGTTGGTTTCGCAGCCGGTCAAGGCCAGCGAGCAGAGCCCGAGGCTGAGAAGCACGATTGTCGATTTCATGAGAAAATCCCGTACCGGAAAGTCGGTCATTCTCTCAGCTAGCGCCGGTGAAGGGTTTTCCCATGCGCGATAATGGATTCAGGGCCAATGGGTGCAGGCGCCGCGGATTTTCGATCGAGGGATAGCGACAAGCGCCCTGATAGAGGGCCTGATCGCCCGATCCGTCACGTGGATTTGATAGGCCGGGGATAGCCAGGCAAGCCGTTTCATCAGACGCTATCGTCGTCGAACGGAAGGATCACCCTCGACCGGAAGGAGCTGTCAATGCGCCGGACCTTGCATGCCCTCGCCCTTGCCGCCCTGCTGATGCCTTCCTGGCCCATTTCCGCGCTCGCCGACGACTCGTCCGACGTCAAGGCGGTCATTTCGGGCCAGCTGCAGGCGTTCAAGTCCGGCGATGGCCCGACGGCCTATTCCTACGCGGCGCCCAACATCAAGCAGATGTTCCCGAGCGAGACGGCGTTCATGGCTATGGTCGAGGGCGGCTACGCGCCCGTCTTCAGGTCGAGCAACGCCGTCTTCGGCAGCATCAGCGCGGAGGGCAAAGGTTTCCGACAGGAGGTCTATCTCACCGACAAGTCCGGCCAAAGCTATATCGCGAGCTATACGCTCGAGCGTCAGCCGGATGGATCGCTGAAGATCACCAGTTGCGCGATCCGAAAGGGTACCGACGTTTCCGCCTGAGGAAGCCTACAGCTTCGCCAGGTCGCCGCGGGCCCAGCCTTCGCTGACGGCCGCGGCATGATCGGCAAAGCTGCCGGCGGAAATCGCCGTACGCAACCCGTCCATCAGGCTCTGGTAGTAGGCGAGATTGTTCCAGGTGAGCAGCATCGCGCCCAGCGCCTCGTCGGATTTGACGAGGTGGTGCAGGTAGGCGCGGCTGTAGTCGCGGGCCGCCGGGCAGTCCGACTCCGCGTCGAGCGGACGGTGATCGTCGGCATGGCGGGCGTTCTTGAGGTTGACCTTGCCGAAGCGGGTGAAGGCGAGGCCGTGGCGCCCGGCCCGCGTTGGCATCACGCAGTCGAACATGTCGATGCCGCGGGCGACGGACTGGACGATATCGTCGGGCGTCCCAACGCCCATGAGATAGCGCGGCTTCTCGTGCGGCAGCGCCGGTAGCGTCTCGTCGAGCGTCTTCAGCATCACGTGCTGCGGCTCGCCGACGGCAAGGCCGCCCATCGCATAGCCCTTGAGGTCCATGGCCGCGAGACGCTGGGCGGATCGCAGGCGGAGGTCCGGAATGTCGCCGCCCTGGACGATGCCGAACATCGCCTTGCCGGCCTGCGTTCCGAACGCCTTGGCGGACCGCTCGGCCCAGCGCAGCGACATCTCCATCGCCCGCTCGATCTCGGCGCGCTCGGCCGGTAGCCGCACGCATTCGTCGAGCTGCATCTGGATGTCGGAGTCCAGGAGGTTCTGGATCTCGATCGAACGCTCAGGCGTTAGCGCGTGCGCCGAACCGTCGATGTGCGAGCGGAAGGTGACGCCGGTCTCGTCGAGCTTTCGAAGGTTCGCGAGCGACATCACCTGGAAGCCGCCAGAATCGGTGAGGATCGGGTGCGGCCAGCGGGCGAACTCGTGCAGGCCGCCTTGCCGCGCGACGCGCTCGGCGCCGGGCCGCAGCATCAGGTGGTAGACATTGCCGAGGATGATGTCGGAGCCGAGATCGCGCACCTGGTCGAGATACATCGCCTTGACCGTGCCGCCGGTGCCGACCGGCATGAAGGCCGGCGTGCGGACGGTGCCGCGGGGCATGGTGATCTCGCCGCGGCGGGCGAGGCCGTCGGTGGCCAGCAGGCGGAACTGGAAGCTGTCGCTCACCGGTCGGTCCTTCGTTCGAGCAGGCAGGCATCGCCATAGGAGTAGAAGCGGTAGCCGCTGGAGATCGCGTGCGCATAGGCCGCCCGCATGGTGTCGAGGCCGGAGAAGGCGGAGACCAGCATGAACAGCGTCGAGCGCGGCAGATGGAAATTGGTGAGGAGCACGTCGACCGCCCGGAACCGGTAGCCCGGCGTGATGAAGATCGAGGTCGGGCCGTCGAAGGGCGTGATCTCTCCGTCCTCCGTCGCCGCGCTTTCGAGGAGGCGCAGCGAGGTCGTGCCGACGGCGACGATGCGCGCGCCGTTTGCCCGCGCCGCGTTGAGGCGGGCGGCGGTCTCGGCATCGATGCGGCCGATCTCGGCATGCATGCGGTGCGCCTCGGTGTCATCTGCCTTCACCGGCAGGAACGTCCCTGCCCCGACATGCAGCGTCAAGTACTCGCGGGTGACGCCGGCAGCGTCCAGCTCGGCGACGAGATCCGGCGTGAAGTGGAGGCCGGCCGTCGGCGCGGCGACGGCGCCGTTCTCGCGGGCGTAGATCGTCTGGTAATCGGCGGTATCCTGCGCATCGACCGGGCGCTTGGAGGCGATATAGGGCGGCAGCGGCAGGATGCCGGTCTCGGCCAGCGCCGCATCGAGCGCTGGGCCGCCGCGGTCGAAGACGAGAAGAGCCTCGCCGCCCTCGCCCTTTTCCACCAGAACAGCGGACAGACCGCCGGGCGCGGGGTCGAACACCAAGGTCTCACCCGCGACGATGCGCTTGCCGGGCTTCAGAAAGGCCTGCCAACGGTCCGGCGCCACGCGCATGTGCAGCGTCGCCTCGACCTTGGCGGCGGTGTCGCCGCGGTGACGCAGGCCCGTCAGTCGGGCGGGGATGACGCGGGTATCGTTGAACACGAGGATGTCGCCGCGCCGCAGGAGCTGCGGCAGGTCGGCGATGGTCCGGTCGGCCAGCTTCCCTTCCGGCTGCACCGAGAGAAGCCGTGCGGCAGCACGCGGCACGGCGGGGCGGAGCGCAATGCTGGCCTCGGGCAAATCGAAATCGAACGCATCGACGCGCATGGCGCCCTCTTCGTAAAATGGAAAAACCGCCCGGCCTTGTCGGCCGGGCGGATGGAGATGTCACCTACGCCTTTCGGCGTGCAGTCTGTGCAGACATCAGAGGTCGGCGGCGACCCGCATGGTGATGATCGAGTCGGGATCGCGCACGGGCTCGCCCTTCTTGATCTGGTCGATGACGTCCATGCCCTCGATCACTTCGCCCCAGACCGAGTACTGCTTGTCGAGCCAAGGGGCGCGTTCGAAGCAGACGAAGAACTGCGAGTTCGCCGAGTTCGGGTTGCCGGTGCGGGCCGCCGAGACGGTGCCGCGCTTGTGCGGCTCGGCCGAGAACTCTGCTTTGAGGTCCGGCTTGTCGGAGCCGCCGGCGCCGGTGCCGGTCGGATCGCCGGTCTGCGCCATGAAGCCGTCGATGACGCGGTGGAACACGACGCCGTCGTAGAACTTCTCGCGCGCCAGTTCCTTGTAGCGGGCGACATGGCCCGGTGCGAGGTCGGGACGGAGCTTGATGACGACCTTGCCCTTGGTGGTCTCGAGGACGAGCGTGTCTTCCGGATTTTCGTAGGCCACGTTTGTCTCCTTCTGTGCGGCGGCGTCGTGCCGCCCGGGATAAAAGGCATGCCGGACCCGCCTCACGGCGCCGCCCGGCATTACGATGGTCAGCAAATGGACGATCGGCCGCCCGGAAACAAGCCCGGCGGCACGAACCGTGCCTTACTTGTCGCTGACGGTAACCTTCAGCATCTTGTCGGGATTGCTGACCGAGCCGTTGTCGGCAGCATCGCCCTTCTTGATCTTGTCGACGACGTCCATTCCCTTGGTGACGTTGCCGACCACGGTGTACTGGCCGTTCAGGAAGTCGCCGTCGTCGAGCATGATGAAGAACTGCGAGTTCGCCGAATCTGGGCTCGACGAGCGGGCCATGCCGACCGCGCCGCGCTTGAACTGTTCCTTGCTGAACTCCGCCTTGAGGTCCGGCAGGTCCGAACCGCCGGCGCCGGTGCCGGTCGGGTCGCCGGTCTGGGCCATGAAGCCGTCGATCACGCGGTGGAAGACGATGCCGTCGTAGAAGCCCTTCTTGGCGAGCGCCTCGATCTGCTTCACGTGGTTCGGCGCGATATCCGGACGCAGCGCGATGTCGATCTCGCCATCCTTGGTGGTGATGACCAAGGTGTCCTTGGCGCTGGCCGCGGAAACCGCGCCGGCAAGGCTCGAGAGGGTGATCGCGGCGGCGAGGCCGAACTGGGCGAGGCGCTTCATGGTGTCTTCCCGGGATGATTGATCTGGTGAGTGGAAACTAGCGTCGTCAGGCGAACTTCAACCTCAGCGCGGCGGCGACCGCCGGCGGAACGAAAGGCGACACGTCGCCCGACATGGCGGCGATCTGGCGGACCAATGTGGCGGTTATGGGCCTGAACGCCGGGCGCGCCGGCAGGAACAGCGTCACCAGCGCCGGCGCGAGCGTGTCGTTCATGCCGGCCATCTGCATCTCGTAATCGAGATCCGACCCGTCGCGCACCCCCCGCACCAGCGCCGTCGCAGCCTCGCGGCTGGCAAGGTCGACCACCAGGCCGTCGAAGGAAACGATGTCCACCGCGCAGGCGGACTTCGGGTCTGCATCGAGCACCGATCGGATCAGGTCTGCCCGCTCCTCGAAGCTGAACAGGGGTTGCTTGCCGGGATGGACGCCGATGGCCACCACAAGGCGGTCGAACAGCCGTGTCGACTGCCGGATGAGGTCGAGATGCCCCAAGGTCAACGGATCGAATGAACCGGGGTAGAGCGCGGTACGGGACGGCATCGGAACGGCCACATCCTTCAATTTTGTAATTTCTTCAGCATGTTGCGAAACCAAGGATCAATGCCTTTTCCGCTACAAGGAAAGCGCGGAAGGTCAGCGCCCAACAGTCGGTTCTGCACTAAATTCTTGGGCGTGGAACGATCAGCGTAAGACTTCGTTAATTCCAGGACAATCGGAGAAGTAACATGCTGGTTTTTGCGCTTGCCCTCGCCATGGCTGCCGGACTCTGCACCGCCACCGCCGTCGCCCTGCACAACGAGGCGGAAAATTCGCGGGTTAAAGTCGTCGCACGGCGCCACCGTCCGATGAACTGATCGTTACGCTGGGCACGTTCGCTCAGTTCGATTCCGACTAGACCGAGACAGTCGAAGCCGCTCGAAAGGGCGGCTTTTTTCGTGACCGACGCGGCCGCCACCAGACTAGATAAGCAGCGTGGAATGGCCCGCGACAAAGCGCGGGCCATTATCATCAGTCGGTTGTATCGTCGCTCGGTAGGTCGTCACCTGGCGGGACGTCCGAGGGTGGCGGGGTCGGCAAATCGTCGGCGATAACCGCCTCGGTGTCGGCCTCATCGACGACCTCCGATCCCTGATCCGGGATGCGCTCGACGGAAACGATCCGTTCCCCGTCCGCCGTCTTGAAGATCGTGACGCCCTTGGTGGCGCGGCTGGCCATGCGGATGCCCTCGACGGGCACGCGGATCGCTTGGCCCCGGTCGGAGATCATCATCACCTGATCCCCCGTTTCGACCGGGAAGCCGGCCACGAGCTTGCCGATCTCGCCGGTGCGGGAGATGTCGGTCGCCCGGATGCCCTTGCCGCCACGCCCGCTGGTGCGGAAGTCGTAGGACGAGGAACGCTTGCCGAAGCCGAACTCGCTGAGCGTCAGGATGAACTGCTCCTGCGCGTTGAGGAAGGCGTAGCGCTCCGGCCCGACCTGGGCGGTCTGGTCGTCGGCACTGGCCTCCTCGTCCGCGGGCACCTCGTCGACAGCCACTTCGTCCGGATCCACCGCGCGGCGCATGCGCTGGTAGATCGACCGCTCGGCCGGGGTCGCGTCGACATGGCGCAGGATCGCCATCGAGATCAGTGTGTCCCCTTCCGCAAGCGCCATACCGCGGACGCCGATCGAGTTGCGCCCGGCGAAGACGCGGACGTCGGTGGCGGGGAAGCGGATGCAGAGGCCGGACGAGGCCATCAGCAGCACGTCGTCGTCTTCCGAGCAGGTGGCGACAGCAAGGATTTCGTCGCCGGCATCCTCGAGCTTCATCGCGATCTTGCCGTTGCGGTTGACCTGGATGAAGTCGGCCAGCTTGTTGCGGCGAACGGTGCCCTTGGTGGTCGCGAACATCACGTTCAGTTCGCCCGCCTGCGCCTCATCGTTCGGCAGCGGCATGATCGAGGTGATCCGCTCGTCCTTCTCGAGCGGCAGCATGTTGACCAGCGCCTTGCCGCGCGACTGCGGCGTCGTCAGCGGCAGGCGCCAGACCTTTTCCTTATAGACGATGCCGCGCGAGGAGAAGAACAGGATCGGCGTGTGGGTGTTGGCGACGAACAGCCGCGTCACCGAGTCCTCGTCGCCCTTCAGCGACATGCCGGAGCGGCCCTTGCCGCCGCGGCGCTGGGCCCGGTAGGTGGCGAGCGGCACGCGCTTGATGTAGCCGCCATGGCTGACGGTGACGACCATCTCCTCGCGCGGGATGAGGTCCTCGTCGTCCATGTCGGCCGCGCCGTCGGTGAGCTCGGTCCGCCGGGGCGTCGCGAACTCGTTGCGCACTTCCGTCATCTCTTCCTTGATGATCTCGCGCACCCGGGAGCGCGACGAGAGGATCTCGAGGTATTCCTTGATCTCCTCGCCGATCTTGTTCAGCTCGTCGGCAATCTCGTCGCGGCCGAGCGCGGTGAGGCGCTGCAGGCGAAGGTCGAGGATGGCGCGGGCCTGCGTCTCGGAGAGACGGTAGGTGTTCTCGGCGGTGATGCGGTGGCGCGGATCGTCGATGAGCCGGATCAACGGCGCAACGTCCTTCGCCTCCCAGTGCCGCTCCATCAACTGCTCGCGCGCCGTCTGCGGATCGGGCGCCTGGCGGATCAGCTTGATGATCTCGTCGATATTGGCGACGGCGATGGCGAGGCCGACGAGGACGTGCGCCCGCTCCCGCGCCTTGCGCAGCAGGAACTTGGTGCGCCGGTTCACCACTTCCTCGCGGAAGGCGATGAAGGCCGCCAGCATGTCCGGCAGCGTCATCTGCTCCGGCTTCCCGCCGTTCAAGGCCACCATGTTGGCGCCGAACGATGTCTGCAGCGGCGTGAAACGGTAGAGCTGGTTCAGCACGACGTCGGTCGTCGCATCGCGCTTCAGCTCGACGACGACGCGGTAACCGTCGCGGTCGCTTTCGTCCCGTATGTCGGAAATGCCCTCGATGCGCTTCTCGCGCACCAGCTCGGCCATCTTCTCGATCATCGAGGCCTTGTTCACCTGGTACGGCACCTCGGTGACGATGATCGCCTCGCGCTCGCCGCGGATCTGCTCGATGTGCACCTTGCCGCGCATCAGGATCGAGCCGCGTCCGGTGGAGTAGGCCGACAGGATGCCCGCGCGACCGAGCACCAGCGCGCCCGTCGGGAAGTCCGGCCCCGGTATGAACTCCATCAGCTCGTCCAGCGTGATCGCCGGATTGTCGATCATCGCCATGCAGCCGTCGATGATCTCGCCGAGATTGTGCGGCGGGATGTTGGTCGCCATGCCGACGGCGATGCCGCCGGAGCCGTTGACCAGAAGGTTCGGGAAGCGCGCGGGGAGCACGACCGGCTCCATCTCGCGGCCGTCGTAGTTCTCCTGGAAGTTGACGGTCTCCTTGTCGATGTCGGCGAGCAGCGCGTCCGACACCTTCTGCAGCCGCGCCTCGGTGTAGCGCATGGCCGCCGGCGGATCGCCGTCGATCGAGCCGAAATTGCCCTGTCCGTTGATCAGCGGCGCCCGCAGCGACCACTCCTGCGCCATGCGCACGAGGGCGTCGTAGATCGAGGCGTCGCCGTGCGGATGGAACTTGCCCATTACTTCACCGACAACACCCGCCGATTTTCTGAACGGCCGGTTCCAGACGAGACCCATCTCGTGCATGGCGTAGAGCACGCGGCGGTGCACCGGCTTCAGGCCATCGCGGACGTCCGGAAGCGCCCGGCTGACGATAACGCTCATCGCGTAATCGAGGTAGGACCGCTGCATTTCTTCGACGATGGAGATCGTATCGATGCCGCGCGGGCGTTCCGGGGGGACTGCTGCGATCTCGTCTTCTGCCAAGATTTTATCCTGATGTGTGCTTGAATCTGTTGCCGTTTATAGCGCTTCCCCTAGCCATTGGGCAAATCCGCCGCGGCGCAGCAAGGTGCTAATACTCGTGCGATTACAGCCTCTTGCTTGAGCCGGCAAAGAAACTTGCGGACAAGCGCGGCAAACGCCGGTGAATCCGGTGCTTTTGACGGTCGAATCGACGGTATTGCCCGTCCGGCAGCCCTCCAGCGCCGGTATTGCAGCGGCATCTGGCCTGAATTGCCGGGGAACCACGGGGATGTCGGCTCGGTCCACCCTTCGAGGTTACCCCTTCTGCCCGGATTTGCAGCCGCCCCGTTCGAGCTGGCGCAAGCGACGGGCACGGGGTGATGCATCCGGGCGCATCGAAAGCGCCCTGTCCCACGGCAGTCCGGACTGGGATGCGACCCTCAATTTCGCGGTGAAACCGTTGCGACAGGTGCTGGCGGGATCTTGAACGCTATCGTAATTCCGCCGAGCTTCGGTGCAGGTTGCCCCTTGCGCAAGGATCAGCCGATACCCGAGGACTGGACGGAAGATCGCCCGAATGACTAGCCGGACGTTCCGGACACCCTAATACCCCAACACCCAACGACTGGAGCTCGTCGATGCCTAGCCTTTTCAAGACCGTCCTTCTCGCCGCGCTGGTGGGCACCGCGCTGTCGGGCGCGGCGACGGCCGAGCCGATCTGGACGCTCGACGGGCTGAAGAACCCGGCCGCGGTCGAACCGGACCTCCCCGCCGGCATTCTCTACGTCACCGAGATTGCCGGCGACCGGCAAGCGAAGGACGGCCTCGGCTCGATCTCCAAGGTCTCGCCGGACGGCAAGATGCTCGAGCAAGGATGGGTGTCCGGCCTCAATGCGCCGAAGGGTATCGGACGGGTCGAGGGAACGCTCTACGTCGCCGACATCGACGAGCTGGTGGCGGTCGAGATCGAGACCGGCAAGATCACCCAGCGCTATCCGGCGCCCGGCGCTGTTGCCCTGCACGACGTGTCGACCGCCCGCGACGGACGCGTCTTCGTCTCCGATACCGCCACCAACACGATCTGGATGCTGGAGAACGGCAGCTTCAAGCCGTGGCTGCAGAGCGACGTCCTGAACTCGCCCGATGGCATCGCCGTCGATGTGGACCGCCTTCTGGTCGCAGGGCTCGGCCAGGTGCCGAAGGACGGAAAGCCCGGTGCGCCCACCCATCTCGTCGAGATTTCGTTCAGCGACAAGCAGCCGCATCCGCTCGGCGACGGCACAGCGGTCGGCTTCCTCGATGGCCTCGCGATCGTCGGTGACGGGACCTACCTGTCGACCGACACGGTCAAGGGTCCGCTCTACCGGATCTACGAGAACGGCGCAGTCGACAAGCTGATGGATTTTGCGCCCGGCGCCGCCGATCTCGCCTACGATTTTGCCAGCAAGGTGGCCTACGTGCCGTTGTCGACCGAAGGCAAGCTTGTCGCCGTCCAGCTCGAGTGATCTGCGGCCGCCGACAACGCTGCTGCCGGTCTGCCGGGAGAAAATCTGAAAAACGAGAGGCGGCGCCCGAAAGCGCCGCCACCCATCATGCACAATGCCTTGAGAGGCCTCGGGCGTCGAGGTCAGGCGATCTTGCCGCCGCCTTGCCGGGTGATGGCGAGCACCGACGGGCGTACAGGCATGTCGTCCTTGAAGTCCGGCCAGCGGGTCGACAGGTCCTCGTAGTAGGAGAGCCGGCCGAAGCCGTCCCAGTCCTCGCCTCCGTCGCCGGGATGCTGCACGGCGACGAAGGCCGTCTGCATGTCGGGCAGCAGGAGCGGGCCGCACATTTCCGCGCCCACCGGCACGCGGAAGAACAGCTTCGAGGTTCCGCGCGCGTCGCCCTCGGTATCCACCGCCCAGAGGCCGTCCGCACGTCCGGTGTCCTTCGGCGAGTTGCCGTCGGTCGAGACCCACAGCCGACCGTCGGTGTCGATCGCGCAATTGTCGGGCATGCCGAACCAGCCGTTCTTGGTGGTCTCGGTGGAGAAGGTAGCGCCGACCGCGGCAACGGACGGATCGCCGCACTTCAGGAGAACCTCCCACGTGCCCGTGGTGGCCGCGAAGTCACCCCCCTCCTCGGCGATCTCGATGATGTGGCCGAAGGCGTTCTTGGCGCGGGGATTGGCCGCGTCGACCTGGTCATCCTTGCGCTTGGTATTGTTCGTCAGCATCACGTAGACGCGGCCGGTCTTTTCGTCCGGGCCGATGTCTTCCGGGCGGTCCATCGGCGTCGCGCCAAGAAGGTCGGCGGCACGGCGGGTCTCGATCAGCACGTCGGCCTGGCTGGCGAAGCCGTTCGCCGGCGTCAGCGGACCGTCGCCATGGACGAGGGACAGCCAGGCGACCTTGCCGTCATCCTCGAACTTCGCGACGTAGAGCGTCCCCTCGTCGAGGAGATCCATGTTCGCAGCGCGATCGTCCGGATTGTACTTTCCGGCGGTGACGAACTTGTAGACGTAGTCGAAGCGCTCGTCGTCGCCGAGATAGAAGACAACGCGGCCGTCGCGGCTGACGACGTTGTCGGCGCCTTCATGCTTGAAGCGGCCGAGTGCCGTGCGCTTCTTCGGGATGGAGTTGGGGTCGTTGACGTCGACCTCGACCACCCAGCCGAAGCGGTTCGGCTCGTTCGGCTCCTTCGAGACGTCGAATCGGTCGTGGAACTTGCCCCAGGAATATGTGCCCTCGGGAATGCCGAGGCGCTTGTAGTTCGCAGCCTCGGGATGCCCCTCCGGCAACGAGCCCATGAAGTAGCCGTGGATGTTCTCCTCGGCCATGATGTAGGTGCCCCAGGGCGTCACGCCGCCGGCGCAGTTGTTGATCGTGCCGAAGACCTTGCGGCCGCTCGCATCGGCGGATGTCTGCAGGCGGTCATGGCCGGCGGCCGGACCGCTGATGGCCATCTCGGTCGTCGACATGATGCGCCGGTTGTTGGCGCCGTCCCGGACGACCTGCCATTTGCCGTCGACCTTGCGGATCTCGACCACCGTCCCGCCATGGGCCGCCATCTCGACATCGACGCGGTTCTGGTCGGGGTCGGAGATCTCGATCTTCGAAAGCGTCTGGCCCGGGTTCTTCTCATCCGGCGACTGGACGATCTTGACGATCCCGGGGAACATCAGGTGCTCGTTGGTGTACTCGTGGTTCACCACGAGATAGCCGTGCTCGGACGAGCCGTCGATCGGGATGTAGCCGACATAGTCGTTGTTGTAGCCGAACTGACGGGCTTGGGTTTCCGGCGTCTGCTTCGTCGGATCGAACTCCGGCGAATCGGCGAAGAGGCCGTCGCCCCAACGCAGGAGGATATCCGCGTCGTAGCCCTCGGCGACGTGATGGTGCGCGTCGATCCCGGCCTCGACTTCCTTGAAAGTGAAGCGGGACCCGGCGCCCTCGGCACGTGCGTCGTCGGCAGCGACCAGCGCCAGCGGGCTCACCGTCGCGGCAATCGCGGTGGCGGCCAGCGAACCGCGCAGGAAGTCGCGACGGGAAAAGCGCACCGCGATGATCTCGCCCATGGTGCGGTTCGACGTCGGATTGTGGCCTTCGCCCTCCTCCGCTTCCAGCTGGCTGGTCCGGAAGACGCCTTTCACGGTCGAATCGGTCATGGTCGAGGTCCTGTACACGGGGTGGGGACGGCTCGAAATTGATTGCCCTGCGGCATCCAGTTTTGAACCGTTCCAGGGACGCTTACGGGTGCAAGATCACAGATCGATGACAATGCGCGCCGCCGCTCGCTGCGACGGCTGCAGGTTGTCGAGCAGGCCGCCAAGGCTGGGATCACTTCGCCGACAATGACTGCAATGCTCGACACCTTGCTGTCCTTCACCGTAATTCGCATGCAACATCAGGCGATTATCAGTATTCTTTTACTCTTCCACAATCACCCTGGTTCAACTTTAGATTTATAAGGCACTATGACGCACGTAATAAAAATATATAGATCCTCTTTTCTGTCATGATTTCATACATACATTGGTCGCGCGGACCGGGCCCCTCTGATTTAGGCTTAGCCTTTCTCATGTCGGACCGCATCGAGCGCGCTCGGTGCAGTTTTATGGCCTGTTCGTAAACGCACCAAACGCGCTGGGTACCTCTCACACGCAGCAGGACTGCGTCACATTTGGAGAAACCTTGATGTGCACCGTTTCACGACGCCGATTTCTGACGGCGACGGCAGCTTCCGCCGTCGCTTTGCCGACCGCTCTTCAGGCGAGGGAAGCCGGCAATGCCGCTTCCATTCTGCCGCCGGCACCGGTCAAGGACGGCAAATCCGCACTCAACCCAGAGCAGGCGCTGCAGCTTCTCAGGGACGGTAACGACGCCTTTCTGCGTGACGAACTGGTTTTCCCGAACCGCAGCGAAACCCGCCGCCTGGAGCCTGCGAAGGGTCAGGCGCCGTTTTGTGCCTATGTCTCCTGCTCCGACAGCCGCGTACCGCCGGAACTGCTGTTTGGCCGGGGCCTCGGCGAACTGTTCATCATCCGCAATGCTGGCAATACCGTCGATACCGTCGCGATGGGCTCGATCGAGTATGCCGTGGCGGTGCTTGGCGTACCGCTGGTCGTCGTGATGGGACACGAGAGCTGCGGGGCGGTGAAGGCGGCGATGGAAGTGGTTGAGAAGAACGCCCGCTTTCCCGGACAGATCGACAACATGATCGAGCCGATCATTCCCGCGGTGCTGGAAGCCAGGGGGCAGGAAGGCGACGCGACGGAGAACGCGGTCCGCCAGAATGTCCGCCGCGTCGTCCGGACGTTGCGGGAGGAGAGCGATCCTTTGCTGCTGAAGCCGTTGAAGGAAGGACGCATCAAGATCGTCGGCGCCTACTATCACCTCGACACGGGGGTGGTGGATTTCTTCGACCAGGCGTGAAGTATCGGAGCCGCGCTGCGGGGAGCGCGGCTCCGAGACCCTCTTCGTCGCGGCGTCTGGACGCCGGTCGCTTTCGTCAGACGGCGACCTGCCGTCCCACCTCGGTGAAGTCGATCTTGCCGGTGCCGAGGAGCGGGATCTTGCCGACGACCACCTTCGACGGAGCCATCAGGTCGGAGGCATTGCGTGACTTCAGGAAGCGGGCGAATTCCAGCCGATCGGCATTCTCGGCCTCGGTGAGAAGCACGATCGCCTCGCCCTTCTTGGCGTCCTTCACCACGGCGGCCGCCGACGCGGCCCCGGGCCAGAACTCCGCCGCGAGGGCCTCGAGTGCCGCCAGCGAGACCATCTCGCCGCCGATCTTGGCGAAGCGCTTGGCGCGGCCGAGGATCTTCACGAAGCCCTCGGCATCGATGTCGACGACGTCGCCGGTATCATGCCAGCCGTCGACGAGGGTCTCCAGCACGCCCGGATTTTCCTCGCGGAGATAGCCCAGCATGACGTTGGGTCCGCGGACGTGCAGCCGGCCGCCGGTTTCCACGCCATCGACGGCCTCGAGACGATGCTCCATGCCCGGCATCAACTGGCCGACCGTGCCGGGCCGGTTGAACAGCGGCGTGTTCAGCGCCACCACCGGCGAGCATTCGGTGACGCCGTAGCCCTCCAGCAGCCGGACGTCGAACTTCTCGGACCAGACCTTGCGGGTGGACTCCTTCACCGGCTCGGCACCGGAGAAGACGTAGCGCATCGAGCGGAAGTCATAGGCGTTGGCGGTGCGGGCATAGCCGGCAAGGAAGGTGTCGGTGCCGAACATGATGGTCGAGTTCGAGTTGTAGGCGATCTCCGGCACGATCCGGTAGTGCAGCGGCGACGGGTAGAAGTAGACGGGCACGCCGTGCGTCAGCGGCAGGATGGTCGCCGCGGTGAGGCCGAAGGAGTGGAACATCGGCAGGATGTTCAGCACCTTGTCCGACCGGTCGAACGAGATGCGGGCCGCCGCCTGCGCGGCATTCGCCAGCATGTTGCGGTGACTGAGGACGACGCCTTTCGGCTTGCCTTCCGATCCCGAGGTGAAAAGGACGACCGCACCGTCGTCAGCCTTTGCCCGGCTGGCGATCCGCTTTCTGCCGAGGAAGCCGGAGAGCTTGTCGAGGAAGCCGATGCTCTCCCGGACGTCCTCGAGCCAGACGATCCTGAACTCCGCCGACAGGGCGTCGACCAGCGGCTGCAGCTTGCCTTGCTCGACGAAGGCCTTCGAGGTGAGGATGGTCTCGGCCCGGCAAGCCCGCATGCCGGAGGCGACGTTGGCGGCGCCTGCGGTGAAGTTCACCATCGCCGGCACTTTGCCGGAGCGGGTCAGCGCCAGGAAGGTCACGAGTGCGCCGATCGAGCTCGGCAGCATCAGCCCGACGGAGGACTGCTTGCCCAGCAGGGCATCGAGCTTGCGAGCGAGGACGGCGGAGGAGACCAGCAGCTTGCCGTAGGACATGCGCCCTGCCCGCGGATCCTCGGCGGCGTTCGTCGACATGCCGAACTTCCGCGCCGCATCCACCACGGCGCGTGCCACGGTGCGATCGGTGTCGGAGGAATCGACGACCGTCCGCGACATCAGCTCGTAGAGCGCCGCGCCGGCACTGGCGCGGCGGCGGGCACCGCGCAGGGCCGGGTCCACGCTGATCGTCTGCGGCTCGCCGACCGTGACGACCACCTTAGGAAAGAGCTGGCGCCGCACCTGGGTGTCCTTCATCCGCGAGAAAGGCGAGCGCTCCAACCCGTCGATCCGCACGGGGACGACGCTCGCGCCGGTCTTGTCGGCCACCATCGCCGCACCGTCATAGACCTTCATCAGGCTGCCGGTGACCGAGATCCGGCCCTCGGGAAAGATCACGACCGGATCGTCGCCCTGGATGGTCCGCACCAGCGTGCGCGTCCCCATCGGCTTCGTCGGGTCCATCGGCAGAGCGCGGGTGGCATTGAGGAACGGCTTTGCCCACCAGCGTTGGGCGATCTCGGTGTTGACGGCGAAGACCGGGTTCAGATCGGTCAGCGCAAGCGCCAGCGGTCCGTCGAGGAACGAGGTGTGGTTGGGCGCGAGGATCATGCGGTTGCCCGCCTTGGCGACGTTGTCGAGGCCGCGCACTTCCATGCGGTGGAAGACGCGGAAGTACATCGAGGCCACATCATAGAGCGGCTTCGTCGGCAGCTTGATGAACATCAGCACAGCCGCGGCGAGATTGAGCACCGCGAGGATGGCGAGGATGGCGGGAACCGACAGGCCCGCTGCCTGGCCGGCCGCGACGGCGATGCCCGCCAGTGCCATTCCGACGGCGGAGAGGATGTTGGAGCCCGCCACGGTGCGCGCCCGGCGACGGCTGTCCGACCAGGCCTGCAGAGCGGCCGCCGACGGAACGGCGACCAGCGCGCCGGAGAAGGCGATGCCGGCGAGATCGACGAGCGATCGCAGGCCACCGGCGCC
Organism: Mesocryomonas fontinalis; assembly: GCF_055730125.2. Classification (NCBI taxonomy): domain Bacteria; kingdom Pseudomonadati; phylum Pseudomonadota; class Alphaproteobacteria; order Hyphomicrobiales; family Aurantimonadaceae; genus Mesocryomonas; species Mesocryomonas fontinalis. Next base: position 307,760 of record NZ_JBUZWG020000002.1, read on the forward strand.
CGCCAGCAGTCCCGGGGCGGCTGTGCCGTCCATGAACCAGGTGGACCAGGCGAGATCGGCCGAGAAACCGGCCATCAGGAGCGCGCCGAGCGGCACGGGAAGCAGCACCACCCGCCCCTTGACGAGGGCAGCAGCGACCGCCGAGCCGACTGCGACCGCTATGGCGAACGTCGCGATGCAAAGCGTGACGGCACTCTGCTCGCCGCCGAAGGAGTCGCGGACGAGCACGGGCAGGATGGAGAGGCAGACCGCGCCGATCGTCCAGAACCAGGCCTGCATCGCGGCGACGGTGAACAGCCGGTTGTCGAGCCGGAGCGCCGCGACCTCATGCCAGGTCGAGCGGAAGATGTTGGGGTCGAGCCGCGCCGTTAGGTCGCCAGCGCCGGTGCGCGGGATGGCGAAGCTGCACGCCCAACAGGCGATGGCGAGGACGCCGATGGCCGGCCCGACGAGGCTACGCGCCGCTTCTGTTCCCGACAGGAGGCCTGCGCCGACGGTGCCCGTCAGGATCGCGAAGAAGGTCGCGCCCTCGATCCAGGCATTGGCGCGGGGCAGGTCCTCGGGGCTGAGGTGATCGGGAAGGATGCCGTATTTGACCGGACCGAACATCGCCGAGACGACGCCGAACGCGAAGAGCGCCCCGAACATCAGCGGCAGCGAGATCAGATAGAGCCCGGCGACGGCAACCGCCGCAGCCCCGATTTCGGCAAGCTTCAGGTGGCGGGCGACCAGCGCCTTGTCGTTCCGGTCGGCGATCTGCCCGCCCAGCGCCGACAACAGCACGAAGGGCAGGATGAACACCGCGCCGGCGAGCGGCACCAGCGCAGCACCGCCCTCTCCCGCCAGGCCGAACAGGATCAGCAGCACGACGGCGTTCTTCAGGAAGTTGTCGGTGAACGCCGAGAGTAGCTGCGTGACGAAGAGCGGCAGGAACCGCCGCGAGCCGAGCAGCGAGCCCGGTATCGGCTGGGGAACCGCCGGCTGGCTCCCTGACGCCACCTCGATCGAGGCAAGGTCGTCATAGGGCTGGGTCGAAAGCGCGGACTTGATGGCGCTGATCATGGGTGCTATCCATCTTTGAGCACGGTTCATTATTGAACATTGCTCATATCTATACGAAGCGCCAGTGCGTGCAAGCGCAAAATTGAACGTCGTTCAAAAAACCAGGGTATGGCATGACGGTCGCGGAAAAACGCGAGGTGCTGCGGGTCAGGCTCGTCGATGCGGCGGTTCAGGCTGTCGAAAACGGCGGGATGTCCTTGCTGCGCGTGAAGGATGTCGCGCGGGTCGCCGGCTGCTCGCTCGGGCAGGTCTATACGTTCTTCGAGGACATCGATGCGGTGATGGTCGCCGTCAATTCGCGTACCATCGCCGAACTCGATGTCCATCTGGGTCGGAGCGCGCTGTCCCTTGGTTCGGTGACGCCGACGGGCGTGCTCGTGTCGCTGGCGCACGGGTACCTCGACTTCGCCCACACCCGCCGCCATGCCTGGGCCGCGCTGTTCGAGCGCGCCGCGGTCTCCGGCAAGGCCGCGCCCGAATGGCACCGCGCCGAGCACCTCGCCCTTGTCGCACGCATCATCGTCCCGCTCCGCGCGCTGCTGCCGTCCTGGTCCGAGGACGCCACCGCCGAACTCGCGCTGTCGATGTTCTCGATGGTGCACGGCATCGTCTCGATCGGACTGCAGGAAACCGTGGTCTCGGTCCCGCTCGCCCAGCTCGGACGCCAGCTCGAAACGGTCATCGACGCAACCTGTCGTGGCCTTGGTCGATAGGCGAGACTTGGGTCGATAAGCGAGACTTGGGGCGCCGCGCGTCCGTAAGGACGCACAAAGAACGCTCTTTGTCTTTGAATCTAGGACTCAGTTGCCGGTGACGGTCTGCAGGGAGCCGCCGAGATTGCGGCCGACATCCTCCAGCCGGGTTCCCAGGCGCTCGCGCTCGTCCCGGCTGACGATCGCGCCGGGCACGCTAACCGCCGCGCCGATGGCGGAGCCGACGCCCTGCGCCGTGCCGATGGCGGTGGCCCCGATCGTGTCGGCAAGGCTGAGGCGCGTATCCGACACCTTGTCGCCGGCGATCAGCCGCGCCCCGATGGCCTGCACAACATCGGCGCTCTCGGCGAATTTGGTGTGGTTGAGGCTGTCGCCGGCCCGGACCTGCGTCAGGTCCACGACGTCGATGCCGCGCTTGTCGAAGGCCGCCTGCACGTCGGGCTGCGTGAGGTCCACCGATCCCAGGCGCTGGACGCCGCCCGCCAACCGCCGAGAGACGAGAAGCGCCCGATCGTCTTGCGAGGTGAAGATGGTGATCCGCGCCTGTTGCGGGCCGATCTCGTCGAGCTGCTCGCGGAAGACGTCGACGTCGAGATCGGGCGAGGCGAGGACGATGTTGCGCAGCTTTTCCGGCAGCTTGCCCTGGCGGATCGCTACCTGCTGCAAGGCCTCCATCGCCAGCCAGCTGCCCATCGAATGGGCCATGATGGTGATTTCCCCGACACGGGGATCGTTGCCTGCCTGCTCGATCAGTGATTCGAGGGCACGGCGCGAGTAATTCGCGCTTTCGCGGTCGTACAGGTAGCCGAAGATGCTGCCCTTCGACGGCCAGGTGAACAGCACGGGCGCGGCGTTGACGCGGGTGTCGTGGCTGATCTGGGCGAAGCGCATGACCGCTTCCTCGTAGGTCGAGTTGAAGCCATGCACGAAGATCAGCAGTCGGCCTTTTGGCCCGGCAATGCGGCGAAACCAGTCGACCGACCCCGCCTTGTCGAGCGGCTCGACCTTCAGCGCCACGAACTCGGTGGCGGGATTGCCCGGGTTGCGCTTGGGATAGATCACCGCGCCGGGCTTGCGGACGCTGTCCGGCGGAATGGAGACGACGATGTTCTCCATGGTGAGGCCCGCGCCCCGCTCGCCTGAGAACACCACGCCCGGCACGTCGGAGCGGGCGCGCGTCGTGGCCACCAGCATGTCGACGACATGGGCCCCCGGAACCGTCGCGGCCACCGGCTGCAAGGTCGCATAAGGGCGGGACGCACAGCTCGAAAAGCTCGCGGCAAGGGCAAGCCCGACGATCAGCAGGAATCTGGGACGACGGATCGACGGAGTTTCAGCGGCACGCTGCATGGGCAAGATCTTTCGGGGCGACACGACCACCTGCCGGAACAGACGACGACGGTGGGAACGATCAGACCCTCCCTCAAAGGCATCGTTACCCGTTGCGGCAAGCCTGTGGCGATTGAATGCGATCATCCTGTGGCAGAGGGGTCGCAGCTGCAGTCACCTGCTGCGCGGCAGCACCCGGACGCAGCGTCCCGCGCTCGGAGGACTGCCCGGGTCGGGAACCTGCCGTTCCCTCCCCTCCGCATCACCGGACCGACAGGCTTCAGAACCGGTATGCGAGGGGTGGGATGCAGACGGTATGTGTCGGTATCATGGGCCCTGTCGGCTTCGAGATGGTCGAAAGACGATCAGCGCAAACGACCCGAATGTAAAGCAGTGGACAGTCGGCTTCCCCCAGCCGCTCGAGCCGCCGCCGTCACGATTTTTCTAAATGGCCCTCGGCGCGCGGTGGATGCGCTGTCCTCGCGAGAGCGTCGGCTGGTCCTGCACCATTTCAGACAAGATCGATGCCGAAGAGCCTATGGGGCGCTTCTCAATGACTTGGCGGCCTCGCGGACCGCGGCCTTATCGCTTTCGAGAGCGAGACCGGTCTCGAACCTCTCGCGTGACTGCCGGGAGTGAAGGGCGGCATGCTCGGCGAAGCCATCGGCATCGAAGCGGGACAGCGCCGCGAGTGCCTTCTGCAAACGAATGCCGATCTCCACCAGGGTGGCGCCGTCCCGTGCGATCGGAATGTAAAGATCGTCGAAGAGATCGCCGACGTCCAATCCAGGAACGAAGACTCCTGGGTGCTCCACCTTCGAATCTTCCTCGATGGGCTCCGCGAGGACAGCGAGGACGCGGACGCTTCGGCCGATAACGTCGATGGCGGTCCCTAGGTCGTTGGTCGCCGGCGAGAGAGCGCGGCTGGCGATTTCGGCCAGCACCGAAACGCCGAAGCGGGGATCCTGGTCGAAGGAGCGGACATCTCCGATCGTGAAGCAACCGCGGATCCGATCGGCGATATCGTCACCACCTAATCCCGTAAACTGTGCGATCGGCATCGTCGGGTCGACGAAGTCACCTGGAACGGCCCGCACATAGATACGCCCCGCGTCGCCCGCGAGTGTCGAGAGATCGTCCACGTCGACGTGCTGCAGGTAGCCGATTTTCGACGTCGAGACCGAAAGCGCGTCCGTCGGGATCTGGGCGGCGGGATCGACCAGCGCCTGTCCGCCGAGGAAAGGATTTCGGTGCCGATCGCGCAGCGCGGAGGCAGCAGCCTCTTCGACCCGTTGCGTCGTCTCGGTGACGCGGCCGAGGCGCGAGAGGTGGTCGATCCAGCGCAGCAACGTCGCCACGATGAAAACGTTCATCAGGATCGTCACCCCGAACAGCACGACCCGTCCGCTTTCCCCGTAGAGCCCGGTGGAGAGGGCGATGATCCCGACGAGGCTGAACAGGAAGGACCCGATGAAGGTCGCAAGGACGTTCTGGGTGGTGGTGTCCTCCATCACCAGCTTCGTCGCCCGCGGTGTGACATTGCTCGTCGCAGCCGAGTAGGCACCGACCATGGTCGACAACGAGAAGGTCGTGACGGTCAGCATGGACGAGGCGATAATGCCGAGGATGTTGTCGACGGCATTGGCGCCGATCTGGGTGGGGAGATCGCTCGGGATATACGGGCTCACGACGACCGCGACCAAGGCCGTTCCCACCGCGGCCAGCGAGAACAAGGTCGCCCGGAACCAGATACGGCGGGTGAGCTGTCGAAGCCGCCAGAGCACGCGTGACGTCATTGCGATGCTCCCGACGGTCGCGGGCCGGCGTTTCGCGTAAACGGTGAGGTCGTGACATCTGACATGGGGGATTGTCCTTCCGGCGGGAGGGATCGTCCTCGCGAACCCTGCGTGTTAGGTGGTGCACTCTCATGCGAGACGCTGACAGGGCTGCCTCGTTCCAGGCGGGCGACCGTTAATCGGCGGGGCGCTGGCCCCTTTGGAATGAACCGGATGCAAAAGCCCACCCTCTCCGGCACCCGAACCCGCCTCCGCAATACCCGGATGCTCCGCCGTTCGCGAACGGTCTGGGCGTCGCCGAAGTCATGGCGTCCCCGGCTGGTCTTCTGGGCGGGGGCTCTCGCGATCGGCATCGTCAGCGTCGCCTTCGCCTTCCTGGCGGACGAGGCGCAGCAGGCTTTTGCGTCGCTCCGCTCGACGAGCGGGTTCGGCCTCCCCGTAATGCTGCTGTTGCCGCCAGCGGGCTTTGCCCTGTCGGCCTATCTCGCCCTCACTTTTTTCCCGAACGCGCAGGGCAGCGGAATTCCCCAGGCGATCGCGGCACGTCATCTGTCGGAGGACGCTGACCGGGGCCTTCTCCTGTCGCTCCGGATCGCCGCCGGCAAGATCCTGCTGACGTTGCTCGGCCTCCTGTCGGGTGCCTCGATCGGCAGGGAGGGACCGACGGTGCAAGTGGGCGCCGCGATCATGCTCGCGGCCGGGCGCCTGGGCGGCATGGCGCAGGCCCGCGGGCTCATCCTGGCAGGATCGGCCGCCGGGATCGCGGCAGCCTTCAACACGCCGCTGGCCGGGATCGTCTTCGCCATCGAGGAGATGGGCCGGGCCTACGAGGCGCGCACCAATGGCCTGGTTTTGTCCGCCGTGGTGCTCGCGGGCCTGGCCTCGGTCGGGCTGACCGGCAACTACACCTACTTCGGTGAGAGCGAGGCTGTCGCCGCCACCCCGATGCAATGGACCCTGGTTTTTGCCTGCGGGATCGTCAGCGGAGCCCTTGGGGCCGTCTTCAGTGCCGCGGCGCTCCGCTTGCTGCGCCGGATCAAGCGGTGGTCGGTGACGGCGCCGCGTCGCCGCGCGGTGCCCGCCGCGGCTCTATGCGGCATCGTGGTCGCCCTGATCGGGATCCTGTCCAACGGCGCCACCTACGGCACGGGCTACGAGCAGGCGAGGAGTGCCATCGAAGGATCACCTCTGCCGACATGGTTCTTTGCCGAGAAATTTGCTGCCAGCCTGGTCTCGATGGTGTCAGGCATCCCCGGCGGGATCTTCGCCCCGTCGCTGGCGGTTGGCGCCGGCCTCGGCTCGACCATCGGCCTGCTCTTCGGCACCGGCTCGGGCCTTGCGGCGACGCTCGGCATGGCCGGCTATTTCGCCGGGGTCGTCCAGGCTCCGATGACGGCTTTCGTGATCATCCTCGAGATGACCGGCAACCACGACAACATCATCCCGCTAATGCTCGCATCGCTTCTCGGGTTCGGCACGGCGCGGCTCGTTTCGGGCGAGGCGCTGTATCACAGCCTGTCGCGCAACTTCGTCGCCGACGTCCTTCGGACCCGGCACGCGCAGGACTCCCAGCGAACGCATGCACCGAACACCGCGGCTCGCCTCTGAAGTCCATCGCCCCCGCGTTCGTCGCTACGTTGGCTCTAAGGGGCGGAAATATTGGAAACGAAGACCGTCACCTGGTTCGGCTCGCAGCCGCCGACTGCATTCGGAAACTTCGCTTCCGAATGCCGCGTGCACCTGGAATGGCAGATCTCCCCCGGGACCTCCCGACCCCTCCCCGTTCCTGGGCCGAACGGGCATTCGGCGTCACATGCTGGACGGAGATGGCAGCCGGAGGTCGCTTCGCGGCACTGGAACAGCCCGAGGTCCTGGCGCACGAACTCAGAGCCTTCTTTCGTCCTCTCAGGACCATTCCTCTCCGGCCCGGACGGCTGTCAGGCGATCGAGGTTCACCAGCAGGCGGCCGAGCATATCGACGAACTGCTCTTCCTCCGCCGCCGAGAAACCGTCCAAGGCCTCACGATTGCCCCGGAACAGGACTGCGATCGCTTCCGGCAGGCGTGCGAGCGCTGCCTCCGTCAGAACGATCTTCTGGCTGCGGCCGTCCGTCGGGTCGGGTGTGCGGCTGATCAGACCGTCCCTTTCCATGCGGACCAGCATCTGCGCCATCGGCGGCTGCTCGGTCCGCGCAAAGCGCGCAAGGTCGCGCTGCGTGCTGGCCTCTCCGTCCCGCAGCGCCACCAGGACCGGCAGGTGGCCGATGCCGAAGCCGAGGGGCTTCAGCCGGGCGTCGCTCAAACGCGTGAATCCGCGGGACACGAGGCTGATCAGATGCCCCGGCGTCGACAGCACCTTCCGACCATCGCTCATGCACGCTTGCCTCCGACGCATCCGTCGCCTATCAGATATATATGTACGTATGCAAAAGCCAGCCGCTGGACGGTAGCGTGGTTCATGTTCGGTTGGCTCGATACGCCTTTCCCACTGAAGGTTGACGAACTATGCCGCGCGAAGAGATGACGATCACTACCGAAGACGGTCGCTGCCCAACCTACGTCTTCACGCCTGAAGGAGGCGGCGTCCATCCCGCGATCGTCTTCTTCATGGATGCGGGCGGCATCCGTCCGGCGGTGTTTGGGATGGCGCAGCGGCTGGCGGACGCCGGCTACCTCGTGCTGCTGCCCGACCTCTTCTACCGCTACGGACCCTACGGCCCCTTCGATCCGGTGGAGGTGCTGAAGGGCGACTTCATGGCGGTGCTCGGCCCCCTGATGGCGACGACCGGAAACGCAAGGGCGGCGCAGGATACGCGCGCGCTCCTCGCCTTTCTCGATACCCGTCTAGACGTGGAAGGCAGGCACGTCGGCGCCGTCGGCTTCTGCATGGGAGGCGGCATGGCGATTGCCGCCGCCGGGACCTATCCGGACCGGTTCACCGCCGTCGCGAGCTTCCATGGCGGCAACCTCGCGACCGACGCACCGGACAGCCCACATACGTTTGCATTCCGACTGAAGGCAAAACTCTACGTCGCGGCTGCGACGCGCGATACCAGCTACCCGACGGAGATGGCCGAGCGGCTGGAGAACGCGCTGCGTGACGCTGACGTGCCCTTTCGAGCCGAGACCTATCCTGCCGCCCACGGGTGGATGAAGCCCGACTTTCCGGTCTTCGATCGGGCGGCGGCGGACCATGGCTGGCAGGAGATGCTCGCGTTCTTCGACCGCGAGCTGCGTTAGGGCGATCTTGTCCTGTCAAAGCGAATTGTCGCGTCCAGGGATGTGCGCAGTTTGCACCGCGCAGCCTATAGGCCAACGAACTCGCCGCTGACCGTCTCGGGATTGGATACTGCGATCCCAGCACTTCAGCGCTGGGATCGGCAGAAATCCAGCATCGCGGTTGTCAGAACGGAATTTCGTCGTCGAGGTCTCGCGAGGAGCCGCCGCCGCCGCCGCCACGATCCGAACCGCCACGGTCGTCCTGCCCACCGCGGTCGTAACCACCGCCGCCGCCACGGCCCGAAGAGCCTCGGCCGCCGCCGCCGCCGCCGCCGCCGCCACTGCCACCGCCGCGATCGTAGTCATCGCCGCCGCCACCGCCACCACCGCCGCTATTGTCACCGCGACCGCCGAGCATCTGCAGCTCGCCGCGGAAGCGCTGGAGCACGACCTCGGTGGTGAACTTCTTGACGCCGGCCTGGTCTTCCCACGAGCGGGTCTGCAGCTGGCCCTCGATGTAGACGGTCGAGCCCTTCTTCAGATACTGCTCGGCGACCTTCACGAGGTTCTCGTTGAAGATCACCACGTTGTGCCATTCGGTCTTCTCCTTGCGCTCGCCCGAGGACTTGTCGCGCCAGGTCTCGGATGTCGCGATACGCATGTTGACGACGGAATCGCCCGAGTTCAGCCGCCGAATTTCAGGATCGGCGCCGAGATTGCCGACCAGGATTACCTTGTTGACGCTACCCGCCATGACGTTCGTCTCCGTCCAAATCTATGCCGCCGGTGCGCGGCTTGTGCGCACGATAGAGCATTCGCCCGCATCTCGTCCGCCCCGGCAGCAACTTTCCACAGGCCCGGCACGGTAACCGGGCTTCCCATTGGTTTTATGTTCGTACTATGTTCTCGTGACAAGGTGCTTTTGCGGGATCATGTCGATTCCTTGCGGCCGCTTCTCGACATCGGGAAGATAGATTTTATTTAAGCCAATGGGCGTGCCGCAGTGCGGCAGAGACGCCCGCCCTTTCCCGATACCGAGCGGCGGACGATGCCCGAACTGAAAATGATCTCCATTCGCGGCGCCCGCGAGCACAATCTAAAGAACGTCGACATCGACATTCCCCGTGACAAGCTGATCGTGATGACCGGCCTGTCCGGCTCGGGCAAGTCGTCGCTGGCGTTCGACACGATCTATGCGGAAGGACAGCGACGCTACGTCGAGAGCCTGTCGGCCTATGCCCGGCAGTTCCTCGAGATGATGCAGAAGCCGGACGTCGACCAGATCGACGGCCTGTCGCCGGCGATCTCGATCGAGCAGAAGACGACGTCGAAGAACCCGCGCTCGACCGTCGGCACGGTCACCGAGATCTACGACTATCTCCGCCTGCTGTTTGCCCGGGTCGGCGTGCCCTACTCCCCGGCCACCGGCCTGCCGATCGAGAGCCAGACGGTCAGCCAGATGGTCGATCGCGTGTTGGCGCAGGAGGAAGGCACGCGGCTTTATCTGCTGGCGCCGATGGTGCGCGGCCGCAAGGGCGAGTTCAAGAAGGAGCTGGTCGAACTCCAGAAGAAGGGCTTTCAGCGCGTCCGCATCAATGGCGAGTTCTACGACATCGCCGATGCGCCGGAGCTCGACAAGAAGTTCAAGCACGACATCGACGTCGTGGTCGACCGCATCGTCGTGCGCGGCGACATCGGCGCGCGGCTGGCGGATTCGCTGGAGACGGCGCTCCGCCTCGCCGACGGCATCGCGGTCGCCGAGTTCGCCGAAGGCCTTGACGAGAATGGCAAGCCGAAGCAGCTGCTGTTCTCGGAAAAGTTCGCCTGCCCCGTCTCCGGTTTTACCATTTCCGAGATCGAGCCGCGGCTGTTCTCGTTCAACAACCCATTCGGCGCTTGCCCGAAATGCGACGGCCTCGGCTCGCAGAACTCGATCGACCCGAAGCTGATCGTGCCGCATGAGGGTCTGACGCTGAAGCAAGGCGCGGTGGCACCATGGGCGAAGTCGACCTCTCCTTATTACGCGCAGACGCTGGAAGGCCTCGGCCGCCAGTTCAAGTTCAAGCTCACCGACGTCTGGTCCGACATTCCTTTCGAGGGGCAGTATGCGATCCTGCAAGGTACCGGCAACACAAAGATCGAGTTCAAGTACAGCGACGGCCTGCGCGCCTACAAGACCACAAAGACCTTCGAGGGAGTGATCCCGAACCTCGAGCGGCGGTGGAAGGAGACGGACTCGGCCTGGATGCGCGAGGAGATCGAGCGCTTCATGTCGGCGACGCCTTGCCCGGCCTGCAAGGGCTACCGGCTGAAGCCCGAGGCGCTGGCGGTGAAGATCGCCGGTAAGCACGTCGGCGAGGTCACCGAACTGTCGATCCGCAATGCACTGACCTGGTTCGAAGCTCTGCCCGCCGAGCTCAACGACAAGCAGAACGAGATCGCCGTCCGCATCCTCAAGGAGATTCGCGATCGTCTGCGCTTCCTGAACGATGTCGGGCTCGACTATCTCACGCTGTCGCGCTCGTCCGGCACCCTGTCCGGCGGCGAGAGCCAGCGCATCCGACTGGCGTCGCAGATCGGCTCGGGCCTCACCGGCGTACTCTACGTGCTCGATGAGCCCTCGATCGGCTTGCACCAGCGCGACAATGCGCGGCTGTTGATCACGCTGAAGCATCTGAGGGACATCGGCAACACGGTGATCGTCGTCGAGCATGACGAGGACGCGATCCTGCAGGCAGATTTCGTCGTCGACATCGGCCCGGCCGCCGGCATCCATGGTGGCGAGATCATCGCCTACGGCACGCCCGACGACATCAAGGCGCACCCGCGCTCGACCACCGGCAAGTACCTGTCGGGCGAACTCGGCGTCGCCGTGCCGGCCAAGCGGCGCAAACCGGTCAAGGGCAAGCGACTGAAGGTCGTCGGCGCCACCGGCAACAATCTGAAGAACGTCACGGCCGAGGTGCCGCTCGGCCTCTTCACCGCCGTGACGGGCGTTTCCGGCGGCGGCAAGTCGACGTTCCTCATCGAGACGCTGTTCAAGGCGGCGGCGCGGCGCATCGGCAATGCGCGCGACGTGCCCGCCCCGCACGAGCGCATCGACGGGCTGGAACTGCTCGACAAGGTCATCGACATCGACCAGTCGCCGATCGGCCGCACGCCGCGTTCAAACCCTGCCACCTATACCGGCGCCTTCACCCCGATCCGCGACTGGTTCGCGGGACTGCCGGAGTCCAAGGCACGCGGGTACATGCCCGGGCGCTTCTCCTTCAACGTCAAGGGTGGCCGCTGCGAAGCGTGCCAGGGCGACGGCGTCATCAAGATCGAGATGCACTTCCTGCCGGACGTCTACGTCACCTGCGACGTCTGCCACGGCAAGCGCTACAACCGCGAGACGCTCGACGTCACCTTCAAGGAGAAGTCGATCGCCGACGTGCTGGACATGACGGTCGAGGAAGGCGTCGACTTCTTCGCCGCCGTCCCGGCCGTGCGCGACAAGCTGCGCTCGCTGCTCGACGTCGGCCTCGGCTACATCAAGGTCGGCCAGCAGGCGACGACGCTCTCCGGCGGCGAGGCCCAGCGTGTGAAACTCGCCAAGGAGCTGTCGCGCAAGGCGACGGGCAAGACGCTCTACATCCTCGACGAGCCGACGACCGGCCTGCACTTCCACGACGTCGCCAAGCTGCTCGAGGTGCTCCACGAGCTGGTCGACCAAGGCAACAGCGTCGTGGTGATCGAGCACAATCTCGAGGTCATCAAGACCGCCGACTGGGTGGTCGACATCGGCCCCGAGGGCGGCGACGGCGGCGGCGAGATCGTGGCCACCGGCACGCCCGAGCAGATCGCCAAGGTCGAGCGCTCCTGGACCGGCCAGTTCCTCAAGGAGCTGCTGGAACGTCGCCCTACCGTCGAGAAGCAGCAGGCGGCGGAATAGCTACCACAGCGTTTCGACGCCAAAATCGGCAAAGACCGGATCGCGGGTGACCAGAACAAGGTTCGCGGAGAGTGCCTGGGCAGCGAGCAGCCGGTCAAAGGGATCTCGGTGATGGCTGGCCAACATGCCCGCCTCGATGGCCTGGCGACAGGTCAGCGCAAGAACGGCAAAGTTCTCGCGCTGCATCGCCGGTTCGAATGTGGAGATAAAGTCCTCTATTCCGGGCCACTTACCCAGCCGGTTCTTGTTGGCCATTTCGAACGCACTCACGGCGCTGACCATCACCTGTTCCGAGGATGAGATGGCTGCACGCGCCACCACAGACAATTCGGCAGCGTCCAAAACCCACCAAGCGAGCGCATGGGTATCGAGCAAAAGCTTCACGCAGGATCAGTCGGATCGATCGGACCGTCCTCCCAAGGACGCAGTTCTGCCTCGTTCAGCGGATCGAAAAAGTCGTCGGGTACGACAAACCGTCCCCTCCACTTGCCTGGGGTTCGAATGGGCGGGGGATCCAGCGGCATGGCCACGACCTCGAGCCGCACCGCTGGGATATCAGCGCGTGCGATGATGATCTCCTCCCCGGCTTCGGCTCGGGCGACGAGGTGGTCAAGCTGGTCGCGGGCCTTCTCGATCGTCACAACGGTCATGAAGCCGACTTTACCGAATGCAACGATCTACGACAATGCAATGGGAAGGACGTGACATGGCGGCGAGCGGCATCATCAGGGCGGGGATCGGCGGCTGGACCTTCGAGCCCTGGCGCGGGACGTTCTTTCCGGAGAAGCTTGTCCACGCCAAGGAACTGGGCTTCGCCTCGCGCCAACTCGCCACGATCGAGGTCAACGGCACCTATTACCGCTCGCAGACGCCGGCGACCTTCGCCAAATGGGCGAGCGAAGTGCCGGATGGCTTTGTCTTCGCGCTGAAGGCGCCGCGCTTTGCGACCAACCGCAAGATCTTGGGTGAGGCCGGCGAGTCGATCCAGCGCTTCGTCGACTCCGGCATCGCCGAACTCGGCGACGCGCTCGGCCCGCTGCTCTGGCAGTTCGCCAATACCAAGCAGTTCGACGCCGAAGATTTCGGCGCTTTTCTCGCGCTTCTGCCGGAGAAGACAGGCGGACTGACTCTTCGCCACGTGCTGGAAGTACGCCATCCGACCTTCGCGGTGCCGGAATTCGTCAGCCTTGCTCGCAAGCATGGCGTTGCGATCGTCCATGCCGAGCATGCGACCTATCCCGAAATTGCCGACGTGACCGGCAGCATCGTCTACTCCCGCCTGCAGAAGGGCGTGGACTCCGAGCCGACGGCCTATCCGCCGGAAGCGCTCGATGCCTGGGCGAAGCGCGCGACGATCTGGGCGGAGGGCGGCGTGCCCGATGACCTGCCACTGGTTGCGCCGGATGATCCGGCGAAGAAGGTGAAGCGCGACGTGTTCGTCTACTTCATCCACGAGGGCAAGGTGCGGGCGCCGCAGGCGGCCATGGCGTTCCAGGAGCGTGTTCCGGCCGAGGCACAGCCGAAAGTCGCGGACTAGCCGCTCCATTCAGCCCTTCGCATTGGCGAGGTCCCGGTAGACGTGCGGCAGAAGGCCCGGCAGATCCTCGGCGATGAGGCCGGGGCCAAACGTCTCGGCTGCCTTGCCGTGCAGCCAGACCGCTGCCGCCGCCGCTTCGAACGGCGGAAAATGCTGTGCCAGAAGGCCGGCGGCGATGCCGGCCAGCACGTCGCCACTTCCCGCCGTTGCCAGCCAGGGCGTGCCCGTTTCGTTGATCGCGGTGCGTCCGCCCGGCTCGGCGATGACCGTGTCCGCGCCTTTCAGGACGACCGTCGCCCCCGACCGGGCGGAAGCAGCGCGCGCCTTGGCGGGCTTGGCAAGGGTCTCGTCGGCGGCGATGTCGGGAAAGAGTTTCGCGAATTCGCCGCCATGCGGTGTCAGCACTACCGCGCTGCCGGCGGCGCCGATCGCGTCGAACAGCTCCGAGGGATTGCCCGCGAAGGACGTCAGTCCGTCGGCATCGAGGACAAGGCTGCGCCCGGCCGACAGGACCGCCAGCGCGGTGTCCCGGGCACGTTCGCCGACACCGAAGCCCGGTCCGAGCACGAAGACGCCGAGGCGTCGATCTTCGAGATGCGTCTCCAGCTCCGCTCTGTCGTTGCAGCGGCGCAGCATGATGGCGGTGAGGTGCGCGGCGTTGACCTGCAGCGCCGAGCCGGGCGAAAACACCGTCACCAGCCCCGCCCCTGCCCGCAGCGCCGAGAGTGCCGACAGGCGCGCGGCCCCCGTCTTGCTGGCGCTGCCGGAGAAGACGACGGCATGGCCGCGGTCGTATTTGTGGCCCTCCGCGGCCGGGCCTTCCGCCAGGCGCGGCCACAGCCCGGGGCCGTTGGCGAAGGTCATCGGACGGATGCCGTCGAGCACGCTGGTCCCGATGCCGATGTCCCCGACCACCACCGCGCCGCAGCGACCTCGGCCGGGATGGAGCAGATGGCCAGGCTTCCGGCGAAAGAACGTGATCGTCAGCGCCGCGCTGAACGCTGCTCCGAGGACCGCTCCGGATAGACCGGAAACGCCGGACGGAAGATCGATGGCGACCACCGGCACGCCGCTCTCGCGGATGCGGTCGATCACGCGGCCGACCGCGTCGGACACCGGCCGCGACAGGCCCGCGCCGAACAGTCCGTCGACGACGAGGTCGAACCCGGCGGGCGCGAAGGCGTCGAGCGGTAGAACCGCGCCCCGAAACGTCGAGACAGCTTCCGCCGTCATGGCATCCAGCGCGGCTGTGCCGGACAGATGGAACAGCGCGACTTCGAGGCCTGCTTCCCCCAGCAACCGGGCTGCCACGAAGCCGTCGCCGCCATTCGCGCCGGGCCCGGCGAGCACTGCGATCCGGGCGGCAGCCGGAAAATGGGCGCGGATCGTCGCGGCGACGAGGGCCCCTGCCCGTTCCATCAGCGGATGGTCACCCTCGGGCGCGAGCGTCATGCGATCGGCTTCGGCCATCTCCGCCGGTTCGAGGAGGGCGAGCGCTGCGACGGAAACGGGCATGGTCATGGAGCGGGCTCTCATTTGCCGAAGCGACGACGGGTTGCAGACGCCCTCGCGTCCGGCGGTTTCACGGCGCGCGCGGAACCGCGCCATATCGGTGAGAACGCGTGCGATCTCGCTACGGTTCGGTTGCCCGCCGTGTCTTAAACGCCTATCCATGCGGGGGAAGCGCCGCAAGCGCGCCGTCCGCTCGCCATTCCGCCTGGCATGGCCCCTGCACCCTGCAAGACGGGCTTCGGCCGCCTTGCAGGGCAACGTCGAGAAGGAATGTCGATGAAAAAAGTCGAGGCGATCATCAAGCCGTTCAAGCTCGATGAGGTGAAGGAAGCGCTGCAGGAAGTCGGCCTTCAGGGGATCACCGTGACCGAGGCCAAGGGCTTTGGCCGCCAGAAGGGCCATACCGAGCTCTACCGCGGCGCCGAATACGTTGTCGATTTCCTGCCGAAGGTGAAGGTCGAGATCGTGCTCGCCGACGAAGGCGTGGCCGCTGCCGTCGAGGCGATCCGCAAGGCCGCACAGACCGGCCGTATTGGCGACGGCAAGATCTTCGTCTCCAACATCGAGGAAGCCATCCGCATCCGCACCGGCGAGTCCGGCAACGACGCGATCTGACTTCATCCAAACATCGTGGCTCGCGAGGGCCACAACATCGTCGTTCACCAGGGAAGGAACGCCATGACGACCGCCAATGACATTCTGAAGCAGATCAAGGACAACGACGTAAAGTTTGTCGACCTGCGCTTCACCGACCCGAAGGGCAAGCTCCAGCACGTCACCATGGACCAGACCATCGTCGACGAGGACATGTTCTCGGAAGGCTCGATGTTCGACGGTTCCTCGATCGGTGGCTGGAAGGCGATCAACGAGTCCGACATGGTGCTGATGCCCGATCCCGAGACGGCGCACATGGACCCGTTCTTCGCGCAGTCGACGATGGTCCTGCTCTGCGACATCCTCGACCCGATCTCGGGCGAGTCCTACAACCGCGATCCGCGCGGCACCGCCAAGAAGGCCGAGGCCTACCTGAAGCAGTCCGGCGTCGGCGACACCGCCTATTTCGGCCCCGAGGCCGAGTTCTTCATCTTCGACGACGTCCGCTACAAGGCCGACCCCTACAACACCGGCTTCAAGCTCGACTCGACCGAACTCCCGTCGAACGACGACGCCGAATACGAGACCGGCAATCTCGGCCACCGTCCGCGCGTCAAGGGTGGCTACTTCCCGGTTCCGCCGATCGACAGCTGCCAGGACATCCGCTCGGAAATGCTGACCGTGATGGCCGAGATGGGCGTCAAGGTCGAGAAGCACCACCACGAGGTGGCGGCGGCCCAGCATGAGCTCGGCATCAAGTTCGACACGCTGGTGAAGAACGCCGACAACATGCAGATCTTCAAGTACGTGACGCACCAGGTCGCCAATGCCTACGGCAAGACCGCGACCTTCATGCCGAAGCCGATCTTCGGCGACAACGGCTCGGGCATGCACGTGCACCAGTCGATCTGGAAGGGCGGCAAGCCGGCCTTCGCGGGCAATGAATATGCCGGCCTGTCGGAGTCGGCGCTGTTCTACATCGGCGGCATCATCAAGCACGCTAAGGCGCTGAATGCCTTCACCAACCCGTCGACCAACTCGTTCAAGCGCCTGGTCCCGGGCTACGAGGCGCCAGTACTCCTGGCCTATTCGGCGCGCAACCGCTCGGCCTCCTGCCGCATCCCCTTCGGCCAGTCGCCGAAGGCCAAGCGCATCGAGGTCCGCTTCCCCGACGCGATGGCGAACCCGTACCTCGCCTTCTCCGCCATGCTGATGGCCGGCCTCGACGGCATCAAGAACAAGATCCACCCGGGCGAAGCCATGGACAAGGATCTCTACGACCTGCCGCCGGAAGAGCTGAAGCAGATCCCAACGGTCTGCCGCTCGCTCCGCGAAGCGATGGAGAACCTCGACTCCGACCGCGAGTTCCTGAAGGCCGGCGGCGTCTTCGACGACGACCAGATCGACGCCTTCATCGACCTGAAGATGGCCGAGGTCCTGCGCTTCGAAATGACCCCGCACCCGGTCGAGTTCGACATGTATTATTCGCTGTAGGCTTCGGCTGCGGTGAAGAAGATGAGAGCCTCCGCTTCGGCGGGGGCTTTTTTGCTTGGAAATTTGGAGCGTCGACAGGTGTCGTCCTTCGCCCCTCCGGGGAGAAGTGCCCGGCAGGGCGATGAGGGGGCTGACGTCAACCTGGGTTCGCCGGAGCCTGAAGTCCGATGGCGCAAACCCTCACCCGGCTGCGCGCTATCGCTCGCATCCACCCTCTCCCCGGAGGGGCGAGGATTGGCGGCAGGGCTTTCGTCCCAATGCGTCAATAATGCAAAACGGCATCGGGCAACCGACCGTTAGCCCATCCGCTGGAACAGCCAGTTCAGCGTGTCGCGCCAGTCCAGCATGCGCAGCGGCGTGCCGTGGTTGCCGCTGTCGAAGGACACGAAACGGACGGGATAGTTTTCCTCATGCAGCGAGGTGTAGACCGCCTTGGCGCTATCCCAAGCGAACACCTTGTCGCGGGTCCCGTGCGCCAGCACCAGCGGCACCCGCCGGGCGCCGGCGGCCTTGCGCATGGCGGCAAGTTTGGCGGGTGGCGTGTTGGCGCTGAGCATTACGAGGCCGTCGACGACGCCGATGACGGCGGGGTCGCCGGCAAGATCCCAGCAGAACTCGGCGCCCATCGAGGCGCAGGCTAGGACGATCGTCGCCGTCGGATGATCGAGGCCGAATCCCTCGACCAGTGCGTCGATCCGCGCCGCATCTGTCGTGGAGAAACTGCCGGCATCGGCGGTGACGTATTCACCGCCGGACCGCTGCATCAGGTTCTTCAGCCGGTTGAAGTTGCCGCCGAAGCTGCGGTCGTTCATCCCCAGACGCCGGTCCCCATTGCGTCCGTGGATGAACAGAACGATCGTCGTCGGTGCCTTGGTCTCGCCGACGGTGACGATCTTCAGCGGGCCGGCTGGCGTCTGCACCACGCTCTCCGCCTGGCTCCGCAGCGGCGCGAGATCGACATAGGCGGACTTTACCCGCCGCTCCGGGATCTCGTCACGCTGGTCGATGTCGCGCTTCTCGGAATAGTCGACGTCGATCTCGGCACCCCCGTCGAGGATCGCGGTGAGCGGCGGATAGGCGAACAGCGCGTCCTTGAACGGCGCCAGTGGCGGAGGGCCTGCTGCGGCGGCGCTGGCGAGGAGGCCGCCGAGCAAGCCGGCGAGAAGGAAGCGTCTGATGGCGTGTCCGGACATGCGAACCTCCTTGCCGTGTTCAGCGTGTTTTGCAAGTCACGCAAGGGCGAAAACCTGTTGGTTAACCCTGCTCTTTCGGCGTTTGTCGGTCACTCCGCCTTGAAGAACATTTCGTGAAAGTGTAGCTCCAGAGGATGGCATTCCCCTTCGCCCCCGACGTCCGTCGCAAGGCGGCTTCCAGGTCCTCATGAGCGACGATCTCTTTTCCGGCGCCGCCGCCGCCAAGGTCCGCGCGCCGAAGGCAGCACCACGGCAGAAGCCGGTCGACCCGCTGCGCGCGGCCTTCGCGGACGCCGTCGATACGTCGGGATCGAACTACACCGCTGCCGACATCGAGGTGCTCGAAGGGCTGGAGCCGGTCCGGCGCCGCCCCGGCATGTACATCGGCGGTACCGACGAGAAGGCGATGCACCACCTCTTCGCCGAGGTGATCGACAACTCGATGGACGAGGCCGTCGCCGGTCATGCGAATTTCATCGAGGTGGCGCTGGAGGCCGACGGCATGCTGGCCGTCTCCGACAATGGCCGCGGCATCCCGGTCGATCCGCACCCGAAATACAAGAACCGCTCGGCGCTCGAAGTCATCATGACGACGCTGCATGCCGGCGGAAAGTTCGACTCCAAGGTCTACGAGACCTCCGGCGGCCTGCATGGCGTCGGCGTCTCCGTGGTCAACGCGCTGTCGTCGCGGCTGGAGGTGGAGGTCGCCCGCAACCGCAAGCTTTACCGCCAGATCTACGAGCGCGGCGTCGCTGTGACCGAGCTCGAAGAGGTCGGCGAGGTCCAGAACCGTCGCGGCACCAAGGTTCGCTTCCTGCCGGACACGCAGATCTTCGGCGCCAAGGCGGCGTTCGATCCGGCCCGCCTGTTCGCGATGGCGCGCTCGAAGGCTTATCTCTTCGGTGGCGTCGAGATCCGCTGGTCGTGCGACCCGTCGCTGCTGCCGGCAGACGGCAAGACGCCAGCCCGCGCCACCTTCCACTTTCCCGGCGGCCTGAAGGACTATCTCGAGGGCTCGCTCGGCGACGAGCAACGGATCACCTCGCAGAGCTTTGCCGGGCGGACCGCAAAGCTTTCCGGTCACGGGGCCGTCGAGTGGGCGGTGAGCTGGACCGGCGGCGACGGCTTCGTTCGCTCCTACTGCAACACCATCCCGACGCCCGAGGGCGGCGCGCACGAGGCGGGCCTGCGCGCGGTGCTGCTGCGCGGCCTCAAGGCGTTTGCCGAGGTGTCCGGCAACAAGCGGGCCTCGGTGATCACCGCCGACGACGTGATGATCACGGCGTCCGCCATGCTCTCGGTGTTCATTCGCGAGCCTGAATTCGTCGGCCAGACCAAGGACCGGCTGGCGACGACGGAAGCGCAGCGGATCGTCGAGAACGCCCTGCGCGACAGTTTCGACATCTGGCTCGCCTCCTCCCCCCAGGATGCCGCGAAGCTGATCGACTGGGTGGTCGACCGCGCCGACGAGCGGCTGCGCCGGCGCCAGGAAAAGGAAGTCAACCGCAAGAGCGCGACGCGCAAGCTGCGGCTGCCGGGCAAGCTCGCGGACTGCTCGCAGAGCGGTGCGGCCGGGGCCGAGCTGTTCATCGTCGAAGGCGACTCCGCAGGCGGCTCGGCCAAGCAGGCGCGCGATCGCGCACGGCAGGCGATCCTGCCGCTGCGCGGCAAGATCCTCAACGTCGCCAGTGCGGGCCGCGAGAAACTCGGGGCCAACCAGCAGATCTCCGACCTGATCCAGGCTCTCGGCTGCGGCACCAAGGGGCGCTACCGCGAAGAGGACCTGCGCTACGAGCGCGTGATCATCATGACGGACGCCGACGTCGACGGGGCGCACATCGCCTCGCTCCTCATCACCTTCTTCTACCAGGAGATGACCGACCTCATCCGTCAGGGACACCTCTTCCTCGCCGTGCCGCCGCTCTACCGCCTCGCCCAGGGCGGGAAAGTGGCCTATGCGCGGGACGACAAGGACCGCGAGCGGCTGATGGCGCGCGACTTCAAGGGCAAGGGCAAGGTCGAGATCAGCCGTTTCAAGGGCCTCGGCGAAATGCTGCCCTCGCAGCTGAAGGAGACCACGATGGACCCGAAGAAGCGCACGCTGCTGCAGGTCGCGATCGACGAGACGCCTGAGATCGGCACCGCCGATGCGGTGGATGCGCTGATGGGCAACCGTCCCGACTTGCGTTTCCGGTTCATCCAGGACCGGGCCGCCTTCGCCGTCGATCTCGACGTATAATCTTTCGTCTGCGCTCGAAATGAATGCCGGACACGCCTTCAAACGACATCCTCGTCCGTTATAGGAGCGACGACAGGCTTTCCGCCGAGCCGACCGTCAAGATACGAGCCGCCAGAGCAGGGAATGAAACGATGACCCACCGCACCCGCCTTTTCGCCGGCATCGCGATGTTCGCGCTCGGCTTTGGCGCCGCCTCGGCGCAGGAAACACCTGGCATCACCGCGCCGGCACCGGCGGCACCAACAGCGCCTGCCCCCTACACCCCGCCAGCAGCGACGGCCCCGACCGAGCCCGCCGCGCCGACTGCACCGGCTCCTGCCGAGGCGGCGGCTGCGCCGTTGCCCGCCGCCGACGATGCGGTGGCGGCTTCCATCGCCAGCCTGCCGACCGGCATCGAGGATGTGCAGGTGGTCGGGCCGTGGATCGACGGGGACAAGAGCGGTGTCTGGCGTACCGCGATGGTTCAGGTCGGCACCGGCGACAAGGAGAGCTACCGCTTCTTCATCCAGCAGGTCGAGAAGGCAGCCGGCGTCGCGACGGTTCTGACCTCGACCGAGATCAAGGAAGTCACCGGCATCAACGGCGCCATCGTCGGCTACCGCGCGGACGAGCCGACGGAGGGTGACACCACCGGTCTGACCCTCTTCTTCGACATCGTGCCGAGCGATGGCGAGATTGCCGAGACCTACGAATTGCACTTCCAGGAGGATCGGACCTACACTTTTGGACCGTCGACGAACTGAACTCCGGCAATTGGCGAAGGCTGGCCAAGTGCTGCCTTCGCCCGCCAGCCGTCGGATGCTGTCTCCGGCGGACGACAATCTGAACAGTTGTACCGCTTAAGCATGTGAAACCTCGGAAGGCCTCCCATATAGACAGGGAGGTTGACTTGAAAAAGCCTACGCCGTATCGCCCATGCTAGACACGGGCGGATCGAGGCGTCCGACCTCACCCTTCGTCAATCGCGAGATTACACAGCTCAATGCTATTTTCCGAACTGGGCCTCAGCGCCAAGGTTCTCGCTGCCGTGGAAGC
The DNA here is from genome assembly GCF_055730125.2 of Mesocryomonas fontinalis. Classification (NCBI taxonomy): domain Bacteria; kingdom Pseudomonadati; phylum Pseudomonadota; class Alphaproteobacteria; order Hyphomicrobiales; family Aurantimonadaceae; genus Mesocryomonas; species Mesocryomonas fontinalis. The sequence continues at coordinate 329,416 of NZ_JBUZWG020000002.1, forward strand.
CGCCGGCTATACCGAGCCGACCCCGATCCAGGCCCAGGCTATCCCGCATGCGCTGGAAGGCCGAGACGTGCTGGGCATCGCCCAGACCGGAACCGGAAAGACCGCCTCTTTCGTCCTTCCCATGCTGACGCGGCTTGAGAAGGGCCGCGCCCGCGCCCGAATGCCCCGCACCCTCATCGTCGAGCCGACGCGCGAGCTCGCGGCGCAGGTCGCCGAGACCTTCACCAAGTACGGCAAGGACCAAAAGGTCAGCATCGCCCTCCTCATTGGCGGCATGTCCTTCGGCGAGCAGGACAAGGTGATCGACCGCGGCGCCGATGTGCTGATCGCGACGCCAGGCCGTCTGCTCGACCACGTCGAGCGCGGCAAGCTCTTGATGACCGGCGTCGAGATCCTGGTGATCGACGAGGCCGACCGGATGCTCGACATGGGCTTCATCCCCGACATCGAGCGGATCTGCAAGATGATCCCGTTCACCCGCCAGACGCTGTTCTTCTCGGCCACCATGCCGCCGGAGATCACGCGCCTGACCGAGCAGTTCCTGCAGAACCCGGTCCGTATCGAGGTGGCGAAGGCCTCTTCCGCCGCGTTGACGGTGGAGCAGAAGGTCGTAGCGTCGCAGAAGGAGGACTTCGCCAAGCGCGAGACTCTCCGCAAGCTGCTGCGCAGCCAGGACGACATCACCAACGCCATCATCTTCTGCAACCGGAAGATCGACGTGGCCTCGCTTTTCCGGTCGCTCGAGAAGCACGGCTTCTCCGCCGGTGCGCTGCATGGCGACATGGAGCAGCGGGCCCGCATGACGATGCTGCACAATTTCCGGGAGAACAAGCTGCAGCTTCTGGTGGCGTCAGACGTCGCCGCGCGCGGCCTCGACATTCCGGCCGTCAGCCACGTCTTCAACTACGATGTCCCGATCCATGCCGAAGACTATGTCCACCGCATCGGCCGCACCGGTCGTGCCGGACGTTCCGGCAAGGCGTTCACGCTGGTGACGTCGAAGGACAAGAAGCACCTCGACGCCATCGAGAAGATGCTGGGCCTTGAGCTGCCGTGGCTCGACGGGACCGTATCCGACCTTCCCGCCGTGACGGCGGCCGAGACCACAACCGAGGAACGTCCGGAGAAGCGGGCCGGCGGTCGCAAGAGCGCCAGCGGAACGACACGCCGTCCGCGGGCGCCCCGGGTCATCGAGGCGGTGGCCGAGGACGACGTTCCCCTCGAGACGGTCCTGTCAGCGCCGACGGTCGAAGCGCCGCATGTCGAGGTGGAGGCGCCCATCTTCCTGCAGCCGCCGATCATGGAACCCCGTCCGGTCGAAACGCCAGTTGCAGCAACGCCAGTTGTAGCAGCGCCAGTTGCTGCTGCGCCCGTACCGTCTCCCCGTCAGCAGCAGCAGCAGCAGCAGCAGCCGCGCGGCGGCTCTTCCTACAGCGACGCTCCGAACCGCGAACGCGGTGGTCGCGGCCGTTCGGATGACGGCGGCCCCTCGCCGATTGGCTTTGGCGACGATACGCCGGCGTTCATGCTGATCGAGACGGGCATGCTGGCCAACAGCGAAGCCTAAGGCGGCATCCAGCCAAACGAAAAAGGGTGATGCTCCCAGCGGGCATCACCCTTTTTTATGGGCTGTTCGACGTAAGCGAGGTTGGCGCTCTGGCTTGGAAGCGTTGGCGCGGCGGGCTGCCGCAAGGGCAAGACGCGACCAGTAGGCAGCGCTGTCGCTATCCTCGAAAGCTTCATCCGGCATGGTGGAATAGGGCATCGCCACCGGCTTCTTGCCGGACCGGGCGTAGTGCCAGCGCCGGCTGCCGGCGGAGGCAAACTCATCCGCGGTCACGCTGTCGAATTTCAGCATCAGCTCGCCGCCGACGACGATCGCGATGATCAAGCCATCGGCGTAGACACCCTGACCGCCAAACAGCTTGCTGATCCGGATCGGGCCGATCGCTGCAAAGAGCTCGTACAGCTGATCGGGATCCAAAGCCGACGTCCCCGAAGTCTAGTTGGCGCGGGCTTCCAGCACGGAGGCATCGGCAGGCGTCAACTCGACCGACTCGCCGCAGCCGCAGGCGGATGTCTGGTTGGGGTTCTTGAAGGTGAAGCCGGAGCGGAGCGTCGTCTCCTCGTAGTCCATTTCGGTCCCCAGCAGGAACAGCACGGCCTCCGGCGCGATGTAGACGCGCGCACCATCCTTCTCGACGACGTCCTCGAACGGCTTGGTCGAGGTGGCGAGATCGACGGTGTACTCCATCCCGGCGCAGCCGCCCTTCTTGACGCCGATCCGCAGGCCGAGCGCGTCACGGCCAGCGAGGATCGAGCGAACCCGAAGCGCAGCGGCATCGGTGAGGTTCATCACGGCAAAGCGGCTCATGATGGCATCCTTTCAAGAGACGAGGTGGCCAAGCAATGGCCACACCGAAAATGGGCCTTATTCAGCCCCGGCGCAAGCAGCCCCGAGGGCACAGCGCGCAGCGCCCGCAAGCCTGGCGTCAGAACCAGCCGACGGCGACCTGGGCCTCTTCGCTCATGCGGTCGGGCGTCCACGGCGGGTAGAAGACGAGGTTCACCGTCACATGCGATACCCCGCCGACCGAAGACACCGCATTCTCCACCCAGATCGGCATCTCGCCCGCGACCGGGCAGCCCGGTGCGGTCAGCGTCATCTCGACTCCGACGCTTCGGTCGTCCTCGATGTCGATCTTATAGATCAGGCCGAGTTCGTAGATGTCGGCCGGAATTTCCGGATCGTACACGGTCTTCAGGGCTGCGACGATGTCATCGGTCATCCGGGTCAACTCTTCGGCTGGAATCGCGGAGATCGTCGCTCCGCCGGATGCCATGCCGATGTTGGCTGCGGCGGTATCGTCCGCCATCGCCGTGTCGAGCTTCAGATCTTCGATCATTATATTGTCCTTCAAGCGAAAAACCGTCTCGCCTTTTCCAGGGCCGCAGCCAGGATATCGATTTCTGCCGTCGTATTATACAGGCCAAACGATGCGCGGCAGGTCGATGTCGCCCCGAAGCGCTTCAGCAACGGTTGGGCGCAGTGCGTCCCCGCACGAACGGCGACCCCCTCGCGGTCGATCAGCATCGATACGTCGTGGGCGTGGATGCCTTCGAGATCGAACGACAGGATCGCGCCCTTGCCGGGCGCATTGCCGTAGATCCGCAGCGAGTTGATGGCCGACAGTCTCTCGGTCGCGTAGTCCCGCAGCATGGTCTCGTGCGACAGGATCGCCTCTCGCCCCAGACTTTCCATGTAGCGTAGCGATGCCGCAAGGCCGATCGCCTGAGCGATCTGCGGCGTCCCCGCCTCGAAGCGGTGCGGCGGGGCGTTGTAAGTCACCCCCTCTTCCGTGACCTCGACGATCATCTCGCCGCCACCGTTGAACGGGCGCATCCCCTCCAGCATCGCCGCCTTGCCGTAGAGCACGCCGATGCCGGTCGGGCCGTAGAGCTTATGACCGGTGACGACGTAGAAGTCGCAGCCGAGATCCTGGACGTCGACCGGCAGGTGCACGGCCGCCTGGCTGCCATCGACGAGCACCGGGATGCCGCGGGCCTGTGCGAGCGCGACGACTTCCTTCACCGGCGTAACGGTGCCCAGCACGTTCGACATGTGCGTCATCGCGACGAGCTTGGTGCGCGGCGTGATCGCCCGCTCGAACGCCTCGACCGAGATCGAGCAATCGTCCTCCACCGGCACGAACACCAGCTTGGCGCCGCGGCGCTCGCGCAGGAAGTGCCAGGGCACGATGTTGGAGTGATGCTCCATGATCGTCAGGACGATCTCGTCGCCCTCGCCGATCTCCTGCATGCCGTAGCCATAGGCGACGAGATTAATCGCCTCGGTGGCCGAAGACGTGAAGACGATCTCGTCGACGCTGCCGGCATTCAAGAAGCCTCGAACGGTTTCACGAGCGTTCTCAAACTCTTCCGTCGACTTGTTCGACAGGTAGTGCAGACCGCGATGGACGTTTGCATAGTCCTCCGCATAGGCCTTCTGGACCGCGTCCAGCATGGCCTGGGGCTTCTGTGCCGAGGCGCCGTTGTCGAGGTAGACCAGCGGCTTGCCATAAACCTGTTTCGACAGGATAGGGAAGTCGCGCCGGATCGCCTCTACGTCGTAGCCAGCCTTGATCGGGCTTTCCGCGTTCATGCTGCTTCCCTTCCGAACCGGTTGCCCCGGCTCCTAGTGATCCGTCGCCAGCCAGGCGTCGATCCGCGCCTCGAGTGCCTCGATCGCACCCTCGTGCTCCAGCTCCTCGACGACTTCCTTGACGAAGGCCTTGACCAGCAAGGACCGCGCCTCGCGCTCCGGAATGCCGCGCGACATCAGGTAGAACAGGTGGTTCGCATCGATCTCGCCCGCCGTCGCGCCATGGCCGCACTGCACGTCGTCGGCGAAGATCTCGAGTTCGGGCTTGGCCGAGAAGTCGCCGTCGTCGGAGAGCAGCAGGCTGTTGCACGCCATCCGCGCATCGGTCTTCTGCGCACCGCGCGACACCTTGATCATGCCTTGGAAGACGCCGTGGCCGCCCATGACGACGTTGCGGAAAGTCTCCGTCGACGTCGTGTTGGCGACCGTATGGTTCAGCGTCGTGGTGACGTCGATATGCTGGTTGGCATGGATCAGGTTGACACCGCGCATCTGGATGTCGGCGCCCTCGCCGGCCGTCTCGGTATGGACTTCCATCCGCACCAGCGCGCCGCCGGCGTTGAGGACGAACAGCCGGAACAGGGCATCCTTGCCGACGCTGACGTTGAGCTGCCCGAGATGGGTCTCGCCTTTGCCCTTTGCCTGATCGATGATCCACAGCACCTCGGCGCCCTCGCCGATGGTCAGATGCGCGACGCCGGTCGAAAGGGCACCGGCGGCGCCTGCCGACAATCGCTCGACGATCAGCGCCTTGGCGCCCGCCCCGACGTCGAAGCGGGTATAGCCACGGTCGCCACCGTCGAGTGGCTCGGCGCGGAGTTCGATCGCCTGCTCGACATTCGAACCCGCGGCGATCGAGAGATGCGTCGCCGTCGCGCCAAAGGCGGCACTGACCAGGCGGATGGTGTCGACGTCGCGGTCGAGATGATTGACCACCTGGTGCCAGTCCGGCACCTCGGCGGAGCGGGAGGCCGTGACGCCTTCCGGCAGGTGCGCCGGCAAGGCCGCCTCGGCGCCGAGGTCGACGACGATGCTGCCGGAGAGCAGCGGCGCGACAAGCGTCGGCTCGGAGGCCGGCATCACCGCGTCGATGATCTTGCCGATCAGGCCGCGCTGGGTACCGCCGACGAGCGAGCGCAGGTCGGTGTAGTGCCAGGCCTCGATGCGGCGGTGCGGAAGGCCATCACGGCGCAGCGCTGCGATGGCATTGCGCCGGGTCTCGTCGCCCGCCGAAAGGCCGGCTTCGGCACTGGCGATCAGGGCTTCTTCTGGCGGCGTCAGGCGACGCAACTGGTGAACGGTCATCTCACGCCGCCTCGCCGATGATCTCGGCATAGCCCTGGTCTTCCAGGCGCAGCGCCAGTTCCTTGCCGCCGGACTTGATGATGCGGCCCTTGTAGAGGACGTGCACCGTGTCCGGCACGATGTGTTCGAGCAGGCGCTGGTAATGGGTGATGACGAGGAAGGAGCGGTCGGCCGAGCGCAGCGCGTTGACGCCGTCGGAGACGATCTTCAGCGCGTCGATGTCGAGGCCGGAATCCGTCTCGTCCATAACGCAGAGCTTTGGCTCGAGCAGCGCCATCTGCAGGATTTCGGCGCGCTTCTTCTCGCCGCCGGAGAAGCCGACGTTGAGCGGCCGCTTCAGCATCGCCCAGTCGATCTTGAGGTTTTCCGCGGCGCCCTTCACCCGGCGCATGAAGTCGGGCGTGGTCAGCTCGCCCTCGCCGCGCGCCTTGCGCTGGGCGTTCACGGCGGTCTTGAGGAACGTCATGGTCGCGACGCCCGGGATTTCCAGCGGATACTGGAAGGCGAGGAACACGCCGGCGGCCGCACGCTCGGCCGGGTCGAGCTCGAGTATCGACTCTCCATTGTAGAGAATGTCGCCGTCGGTCACCTCGTAGTCCGAGCGACCGGCGAGGATGTAGGAGAGCGTCGACTTGCCCGAGCCGTTCGGGCCCATGATCGCGGCGACTTCGCCGTCCTGGACGGTGAGGTCGAGCCCCCGGAGGATCTCGGTGTCTGTGCCCGCCACGCGGGCATGAAGGTTATTGATTTCCAGCATGGTCAATTCTGCTTCTTGAACGGCGCACCCTTTGGTGCGGGTCATAGTCAATATTTTGGATCGGCGAGGCCAGGCGTTGGCGGTTCAGGCTCTTCGAATTTCAGGCCCGTCAGCCTCAATCCATCAGTTCCAGACATCTCTCGATGGGGTCGAGGCGAACCCGATCGATTCCATTTCCGGTGCGTGTCGGGCATAGGTTTCGGCGATCACGGCCATCTGCTGGCCGAGCCGCCATATGTCGGCTGACAGCGCCGACACCTGATCTCCGAGCGCCGAAATGTCGGCGCGCATGAGCTGCACGAGCTCGAGGATCTGGTCGGCGATGTCGTCAGCCATTACCCCACGCTGCCCTCAAGGCTGATGCCGATGAGCTTCTGCGCTTCGACGGCGAACTCCATCGGCAGCTGCTGGATGACGTCGCGCACGAAGCCGTTGACGATCAGCGCAACCGCCTCTTCCTGCGGGATGCCGCGCTGCATGCAGTAGAACAGCTGGTCCTCGGAGATCTTCGACGTCGTCGCCTCGTGCTCGAACTGCGCCGTTGCGTTCTTCGCCTCGATGTATGGCACGGTGTGAGCACCGCACTCCTCGCCGATCAACAGCGAATCGCACTGGGTGAAGTTGCGGGCGTTCGATGCCTTGCGGTTCGTCGTCACCTGGCCGCGATAGGTGTTGTTCGACTGGCCGGCGGCGATGCCCTTGGAGATGATGCGGCTCGACGTGTTCTTGCCGAGGTGGATCATCTTGGTGCCGCTGTCGATCTGCTGACGGCCGTTCGAAACGGCGATCGAGTAGAACTCGCCGCGCGAATTATCGCCGCGCAGGATGCAGCTCGGGTATTTCCAGGTGATCGCCGAGCCGGTCTCGACCTGCGTCCATGAGATCTTGGCATTGTCGCCGCGACAGTCGCCCCGCTTGGTGACGAAGTTATAGATGCCGCCCTTGCCTTCCTTGTCGCCGGGATACCAGTTCTGGACGGTCGAGTACTTGATCTCGGCGTCCTCGAGCGCGACCAGCTCGACCACGGCGGCATGCAGCTGGTTCTCGTCGCGCTGCGGCGCGGTGCAGCCTTCGAGGTAGGAGACGTAGGAGCCCTTGTCGGCGATGATCAGCGTGCGCTCGAACTGGCCGGTGTTGCGCTCGTTGATCCGGAAATACGTCGACAGCTCCATCGGGCAGCGGACGCCCGGCGGCACGTAGACGAAGGAGCCGTCGGTGAAGACGGCGGAGTTCATCGTCGCGAAGAAGTTGTCGGAGACCGGGACGACCGAGCCCATGTACTTCTTCACCAGATCAGGATGCTCGCGGATGGCTTCCGAGATCGGCATGAAGATCACGCCGGCCTTCTTCAGCTCCTTCTGGAAGGTCGTGGCAACCGAAACCGAGTCGAACACGGCATCAACTGCGACGCGCCGCTCGACGCTTTCGATGGCGTCGCCATTCTCGTCATACTCAATCGGCGCGACCGGCTTGACGACGCCGGCGAGCATTTCCTGCTCGCGCAGCGGGATGCCAAGCTTCTCGTAGGTGCGCAGCAGCTCGGGATCGACCTCGTCGAGCGAGGCCGGGCCGGACATCGACTTCGGCGCCGAATAGTAGTGCAGGTCCTGGAAATCGATCGGCGGGTAGTCGAGCTTCGCCCAGCTCGGGCTTTCCAGCGTCTTCCACCGCTCGAACGCCTCGAGGCGCCAGTCGAGCATCCACTGCGGCTCGTCCTTCTTGGCCGAGATGAAGGCGATGGTGGTCTCGTCGAGACCTTTCGGCGCCGTGTCGGACTCGATGATCGTCTCGAAGCCGTATTTATACTGGTCGACGTCGATCAATCGGACCTGGTCGATGGTTTCCTGGACTGCAGCCATGGGATGTCTCCGCCCTCGCCGGATTCAAGGTCCGGTGGTTTGGTTCTGCCAGCGTCATTATCGGCGCTAGCGTTGGGTGTTAGATGGTCTTTCCTGGCCCAAATTAGAAGCCTTCGAAGCAATAAGACCGTGAATTCGTCTCAATCAGGCAGCGTGGCGGCTCGATGACGCAGCATCGGCCCTCTCCAGCAGGCCGACGAGCGCGATGGCAACGGCATCAATTTCCAATTCACTGGTCTCGTAGCCGAAACTGATGCGAATTGCACCGGCGGCGGCATCAATGGAGAGCCCGCCGGCCTGCATTGCGCTGAGGACATGGCTCGGACCAACTTTTCCGGACGAGCAGGCCGAGCCGGACGAAACGGCAAAACCGGCGAGATCCAGCGCGATCTGCGCCGTTTCCGCGCGAAGCCCTGGGGCGGCGATGGCCACGGTGTTCGGCAGTCCCGTCGCGGGGGCGCCCAGAGCGACGTATCGCATACCGCTGCGGTCGAGCGCGCCGATAAGCCGGCTGCGCAGTCCTGCCATTCTGGACGACGCCAGGGGCCAGCGTCCCTGGACGACTGCCGCCGCCGCACCGAAGCTTGCGATGAGCGGAACGGCTTCCGTGCCACCACGGTGTCGGCGCTCCTGGCCACCGCCCGTCAGGAGCGCAAACGGGCGCGTGCTGCCGTTGCGCAGCGCATAGGCGCCGATGCCCTTGGCCGCGCCGAGCTTGTGGCCGGACACCAGCAGCGCATCCGCCAAGGCCGCGGCCTCCGAGAGATCGATGCGGCCTACCGCCTGCACGACGTCGAGAACGAGGAGAATGCCCGTTCCGGCGAGCCGGCGCGCGATGTCCGCCAAAGGCTGGATGACGCCGGTTTCGCTGTTGGCGAGCGTCAGGCTGAGCATGCGTGGGGCGTCGCTCTCGCCGACCCAGGCCTCGAACTCGGCGGATTTCAGTACGCCAGCTGCATCCACTGGCAGCCGACACACCTTGGCGGCATCGAACCGTCCGCCCTCGCGGGTCGCGGGATGATCGCTGTCGGCGACCGCAAGGCCTGCCAGCTCGAGCGGCTCGCCGCCGACCAGCCAGCGGTCGGTCAGGCAGGTGTTTGCCGCTTCCGTCGCGCCACTGGTGAAGACGAGGTTTTCGGGCAAGGCGTGCAGCATCAGGGCGACGTTGCGGCGGGCGTCCTCGACGACGGCGCGGGCCGCCCGTCCCTCTGTATGCACCGAGGACGGATTTCCGGTGAGGGAAAGGGCCGACATCAGGGCATCGCGCGCCTCCGGCAGCAGCGGCGCCGTGGCATTGTAGTCCAGATAGATGCGCGGGTTTCGAACGGTCATCTCATCCGTGTTGGCGGCTCCGACCGGGCCAACCTATGTCCGCCCGCCAGAAAGCGCAAAATTCTTGAAATCCGACCCCTAAATGGCCTATGTAGCGCCTTCAGTGGAAGCGTGTAGTTTTGAATTGTTCTAAAGTAGAACCTAAAAGGCCGCGTGTTCTTCGTCAAGGCGCGCGCTCCGATCGCGCGTCAGGCTGGATAGGATAAGCATATGCCCGAAGTGATCTTCAACGGCCCCGCGGGCCGCCTCGAGGGCCGGTACCAGGCCGGCAAGGAGAAGAGCGCGCCGATCGCGATCATCCTCCACCCGCATCCCCGCTTCGGTGGGACGATGAACAACCAGATCGTCTACCAGCTGTTCTACATGTTCGTGGAACGCGGCTTCACGACGCTGCGCTTCAACTTCCGCGGCATCGGGCGCAGCCAGGGCGAGTTCGATCACGGGTCGGGCGAGCTGTCGGATGCGGCGGCCGCGCTCGACTGGGTGCAGTCGCTGCACCCGGATTCCAAGCACTGCTGGGTCGCCGGCTACTCCTTCGGCTCGTGGATCGGCATGCAGCTCCTGATGCGCCGGCCGGAGATTGAGGGCTTCATCTCGATCTCGCCGCAGCCGAACTCCTACGACTTCTCGTTCCTCGCGCCTTGCCCCTCGTCCGGCCTGATCATCCATGGCGACAAGGACCGCGTCGCGCCGCCGAAGGACGTGCAGGTTCTGGTCGAGAAGCTGAAGACGCAGAAGGGCATCCTGATCACCCAGAAGATCCTCGCCGGCGCCAACCACTTCTACGGCGAGCACTCCGAGGAGCTGATGGCGGAATGCGCCGACTATCTCGACCGCCGCCTCGCCGGCGAGCTGGTCGATGTCCGCCCCAAGCGCCTGCGCTGATTCAACGCATCCGGATATCTGGATATGACAAGCGGCGTCCCTCGGGGCGCCGTTTTCTGTTCAGCCCTCGTCTACGTAGGATTTGAGACGACGCCGCCTGTCGTCGGGGTGCTGCAGCCGGTCGTGGTAGGCCAGGTCAGCGGCAGGCCGCGCAACGCGCGAACGGCGAGGAACGCCCAGGCCTCCGCTTCCATCGCGTCGCCGTCGAAGCCCGCCTCTTCCGCCGAGACGACGCGTGCACCGGTCCGCGCCGCGCCCTCCTTCAGATCCTGCATAATGACGGGATGGCGCCGTCCGCCGCCACAGATGATCCAGAGTTTTGGCGCTGCCGGCAGATGGTCGGCCGCCTTCAGGATGGCCTCTGCCGCGACGAAACAGAGCGTCCGCGCGACGTCCTCGAGTGTGCCGTCCTCGGAAGCCGGCGCCCCGAAGTCGAAGCGGTCGAGCGATTTGGGGGCGGGTCGCTCGAAGAAGGCGGCGCTGAGATAGCGCTCGGCCAGCGGCCGCAGGATCGCCCCGCTGGCGGCGATGGCGCCATCCGCATCGAAGGCGATACCGGCCCCGCGCGCCACCCATTGATCGAGCAGCGCATTGCCGGGTCCGCTGTCGAAGGCGATGGGCGCATCGGCGTCGCCGAGCCAGGTGATGTTGGAAATGCCGCCGATGTTGACGAAGGCCACCGGCATCGCCTGCATGGCTGCCGGCAGCGCACCGGCGAGCGCCACGTGGTAGGCCGGCACCAGGGGCGCCCCTTGCCCGCCCGCCCGCATGTCGTCGGCGCGCATGTCGGATACGACGCGGCAGCCGACGGCATCGGCCAGACGCTGCCCGTCGCCGAGTTGCACCGTCAGCGCCTCGTCGGGCCGATGCAGTACCGTCTGCCCGTGGAAGCCGATGACGTCGACGCTGCCGAGGTCGATGCCGGTCTCGGCGGAGAAGGCGCGAAGTGCCTCTGCATGGCGGTCGGTGATTTCCCGCTCGAGTTCGGCCAGCGTGCCCGGCCGCTCGTCGCGGTTCGTCATCGTCTTCGCCGTCTCCAGCCCGGCGGCGAGACGGCCGCGGAAGTCCGCATCGAACCCATAGGTCCGCGCCGGGCCGCGCTTGGGCGACGAGACGCCGTCGGTGTCGAGCAGCGCGACGTCGATTCCGTCCATCGAGGTTCCGCTCATCAGGCCGATGGCACGCAGGGAGGCTCTGTCGGTCAATCCGGTCGCTCGCTCTTTAAATCCACGGGAATGCTGGTAAACCGCAGCCTTCATCGGCCGGATGCGTCCGGCCCCGTCAAGGATCATTCTCCATGTCCGGCTTTAAGTCCGAGTTTATGCGCACGCTGTCCGAGCGCGGCTTCATCCAGCAGACCTCGCACGACGAGGCGCTCGATGCGCTGTTCTCGACCGAGACCGTCAGCGCCTATATCGGCTTCGACCCGACCGCGACCAGCCTGCATGTCGGCTCGCTGATCCAGATCATGATGCTGCACTGGCTGCAGAACACCGGCCACAAGCCGATCGCGCTGATGGGCGGCGGCACCGGCATGATCGGCGATCCCTCGTTCAAGGACGAGGCGCGCAAGCTGCTGACGCCCGAGGGGATCGAGAGCAATCTCGCCGGCATCCGCCAGGCCTTCGCACCCTACCTTTCCTTCGGCGACGGTCCGACCGACGCGCTGATGGTCAACAATGCCGACTGGTTGCTGGGCCTGAACTATGTCGAGTTCCTGCGCGACGTCGGCCGCCACTTTTCGGTCAACCGCATGCTCGCCTTCGACTCGGTGAAGCTGCGCCTCGACCGCGAGCAGTCGCTGTCCTTCCTCGAATTCAACTACATGATCCTGCAGGCCTATGATTTCGTCGAGCTGAACAAGCGCTACGGCGTGCGGCTGCAGATGGGCGGCTCCGACCAGTGGGGCAACATCATCAACGGCCTCGACCTCGGCCACCGCATGGGCACGCCGCAGCTGTTCGCGCTGACCTCGCCACTGCTGACGACCTCTTCAGGCGCCAAGATGGGCAAGTCGGCGAACGGCGCGGTCTGGCTCAACGCCGACATGCTGAGCCCCTACGAGTTCTGGCAGTACTGGCGCAACACCGAGGACGCCGATGTCGGCCGCTTCCTCAAGCTCTACACGACGCTGCCGATGGACGAGATCGCCCGGCTGGAAGCGCTTGGCGGATCGGAGATCAACGAGGCGAAGAAGCTGCTGGCCAATGCCGTGACGTCGCTGCTGCACGGCGAGGCGGTTGCGCTCGAGGCCGCCGAGACTGCCCGCAAGACCTTCGAGGAAGGCGCGCTGGCGGAGAACCTCCCGACCGTCGAGATCCCGGCGGCCGAGTTCGAGGCCGGCATCGGACTTCTGACGCTCTATGTCCGCGCGGGTCTGGCCGCCAGCAACAGTGAGGTTCGCCGCCATGTCCAGGGCGGCGCCGTGCGCATCAACGACACCGCCGTCGCCGACGAGAAGCGGATCGTCGGCCCCGCCGACCTCGTCGCGGGTGATGTCGTGAAAATCTCGCTCGGCCGCAAGAAGCACGTCCTCATCCGCCCCGTCGGCTGAGCCCTCGGCATCCGGGAGGATGCTGGGGGATGATGGGCGACGACGCCTACTGATAGGCGAAGATGCTGCGGAAAATGCCGGGGGCGATGGCCGAGATCGGGTTCACGGTCAGCTTCGGCGAGGCGAACGCCCCGTCGAGCCGATAGGTGATCCCGATCAGGCCGCCCTCATTGCCGTTGCCGAGGATCTGGCCGACCAGCGGGATCGCGCCGAAGATCCGGTTGACGCCATACGCCGGCATGAACGAGCCGACGACGTCGACGCGGTTGGCGGAATCGTAGACCGTGCCGGAAAAGCTTGAGCCAAAGACCGGCCCGCGGATGATACCGTTGGAGACGCGCAGGCCGTTCTTGCCGTAGTCGATGCCGACCGAGGCGTGGTCGAAATAGGCTCTCTCGGTGCCGAGATTCTTGCCGACGGCCTGCGAGAGGCTGGCCGCGTTCGGTGCGGGCGAGGTGCCGACGAGGCTCGAGAGACGCGGCTCGTCCACCAGGGTGAAGTTCTCGGCGTTGAGCGTGCCGCGGTAGCCGCTTTCGGTCGAGCCGAGAAGATCGAGCGCGACCTGTCCGCCTTGCATGCGGCCGTAGATGCCGGTGAAGGCGGCGAGCAGGCCGGCGTCCGGCGCGCGCAGCGCGATCGACCGGTCGTCGCCGCGCGGCGACATGTCGGCGGAAAAGCCGCCGCTGCGGGTCGAGCCGGAAATCGACAGGGCCGCGACCTTGCCGCCGCTGCCGGCATAGTTCAGCGCGAAGCTGCCGATGGTCTGGTTGCCGAAGCCCAGGACCTTGTCGAGCGAGATGCCGATATCGACCTGCTGCTTGCTGGCGGTCGTCGGGTTGGCGGCCTTGGCGCCGAGATTGGCCTTGAGGTCGTTGAGGAAAGGCCGCGCGTCGAAGCGCTTGCCGTCGACGCGGATGCTGAACCCGTTGGCGACCCGCTCGAACCCGACGTCCACGTCATCGCCGTCGTTGAGCGCGACTTCGCTCAGCTGCGCCTTGCGAATGCCGTTCTTGTCCAACGCCACGTCGCCGGCAGCCGAGAAACCGTCGCCCTTTAGGGACACGTTCTTCAAGTCGACGCCGTTGTCGCCGGGCACGATGTCGAAGGCGAGCGCAGCCGCGACGCCCTTGCCCTTGCGCCAGCCGACCCAAGGCAGCTTCAGCGTTGTCGCCTTCAGGTCGAAACTTCCTTTCATCGGCGAATCGCCATCGCGCAGCAGCTTTCCCTCGATCGGACCGTCGACGATCTCAGCCAGCTGCGGCGACAGTTTCCGCGTATCGTCATCGCCGAGCGAAACGCCGACCTCGAGATGCTTGGTGGCTCCCGACGTTGGGCCAAAGGGCTGCGTGAAGGCGATCCGGGACGGAATGTCGTCGACCTTGCCTTTCATCTCGCCGGTGGCGACACCGGGCCGAATATCGACCGAACCCGTCATGCCCTCGATCTTGCGGCCTTCGAAAGGGACCGAGAGGCCGGCATCGCTGAGGGAAACGGCGACGTTCCAGGCGCCGAACTGCTGATCCTTCGGCACGTCGTCACCGAGGATGAACGGCAGGCTGACCGTTGCGGTCGCCTTGCCCGTCGCCTCCATCGCCTTGAAGGGCAGGCTGCGCAGCGCGTCGAGCGGCTTGCGTGCGGCGATCTCGAGGAGATCCGGGACGTTGCCGCTGACCGCGAGATCGACCTGGCCGTCGATGTCCTGAAGCGCCGGCTCCGGGGCGCGCAGGAACGCGATGCTGCTGGGGGCGATCACGACGTCTGGCAGACCATCGACCTTGGCATCGGCGACGGAGATCTGCGTATCGCCGCCGGAGGTGTGGATCGTGCCCTTGGCATTCGTCAGGCGCGGCAGATCGCCGACCGTCAGGGCACTCGCCCCCTCGACGGCAAAGGCGAGGTCCATCTCCTCGGGCGTCGGGTGGCTGCCGGGCTTGAAAGCAGGACCGAGGCGATCGCGGCGGAGATCGAGGGCGATGGTGCCGCTCGGCACATTGCCCTCGTCGCCGAGATGGCTGAGCACCCAGCGGCGCGTGTTGACGGCGAGGTTGAACGGCCAGAACGCCTTGATGTTCGCGGCCGGAAGGTTGGTGGCCGCAAGCTTCAGCTCCGTGCGCGCGTCCGGCGTGCCGAAACGCAGCGCCGCGGTTCCGCCGAGCGTGCCGCCGTCCGTCTCCAGCGCGAATTTGGACAGCACGGCCGCGTTCGCCGCGATGTCGTTGCGACCCTCGATCAGCAGGCTGCCTTCCAGCGCCTTGCCCGCGGCCGCGCCGATCGACGACGTCATGTCCCGCGTCTGCAGGGAAAAGCCGAAACCGTTGAACTCCCCGGTGACCGGACGGTCGTAAAGCGCCACCGCACGTCCCTCGAGGCCCATCGACATGCCGTCGAAGGCGACGTTGGTGTCGGCGATCTCGATCGACTCCTCGCCTTCGACATAGCGGAGCTTGGCCTTCAAGTTTTCGATCCTGGTGTGGCCGCGTCCAGCCTGAAGATCGCCGGCACCGAGATCGAGCGAGAGGGTCGCGACCCGGGCATCGTCCTCGTTGCGGGTGTTGACATCCAGTGCGACCGTCAGGGGTGCCTCGATGCCGATCGGGCGCATGTCGAGCGTGTCGCTCTCCGGTGCAGCGGGCAGCAGATCGCCGAGCGCCACGGGGCCGGCCGACAGCTGCAGGGACTGCAAGCGGGCGCTCCTGGCATCATAGTCGGCGCGCCCGGTCAGCGGCACCGACATGCCGCGCACCCTAAGATCGGCGGTAGCGGTCAATGCCCGGTTGTTCGAGAGCTGGAAATTGCCGCGCTCGAGCCGCCCGGTGATGCTGTCGCCCTCGGTCCCCAGCGGCACGATGACCTCGATGTCGCCGAGGACGATGCGCTCGATGCCGACCCGCTGCAGGGTGGCGAGCTGCTTCTCGATCACCTGAAAGGCGCGCGCGGAGCGTTTCGGCAGCGTCGGCACCGGCGCCGTCGCGGCGAACTGTGCGCCGACGCCCGGGCGGGTTGCCCCGAGCATCGAACGGAAACCGGTCAGGTCGATCCGGCTGCCGCGAACCTCGATCGTCTTGAACAGGACGCGACCGGTCAGGAGCGGCAGGATCCGCAGACCGACCTTGACCGAATCGACGCGCGCCCGCGGCAGGCCGGTGCGCATCAGGCGGATGTCCGACCATTCCAAAGCGAGATTGCCGTCGTCCGCAAAGCCGATACGCTGGTCGCCGAACTGGGCGGAGAGGTCGGCACCCAGCACATCGGCGACCACCGCCTCGGTCTGGCGCCGGATCAGATCCTGTCCGCTATCGGTGCCGAGCGCCAGAAAGACGAAGCTGCCGACGAGGACACCGAACGTCATGCCAGTGCTGAGAACCGCGCAGGACAAGCGACCGAGGCGTCTCAAACGCAAGTTCCGCTGACATCAGGGCGACCGCCGTCGATCGCGCCAAGCGGTGTCAGTGTCTTCCTCATGCGTTCGAACCACCCAAGGCTACCGCCATCGCGAATCGCCACCCCTCAGCAGCACACACATCCTTGCCACGCGAAGCTCACTCCGACATGACCTCGGCAAACAATATCGCGGCATCGAAAGCCCCCACCGCCGGTCGCCAAATGGCGGCCACGGCTCTAGGCTGGCGTCGGCGACTGCGGTATTGCCGCGTGTCCCATCACAATCCAATTGGCCGAAAGGATGGCATCTTGTCCACGCTCAGCATCGGAACGCCCTGCCCCGACTTCCAGCTGCCCGATCACGCCGGCACTACCGTCGCGTTGGCCGATCTGAAAGGCAAACCCTTCGTCCTCTTCTTCTATCCCAAGGACGACACCTCCGGCTGCACCCAGGAGGCGATCGACTTCACGAGCCTGCAGAGCGATTTCGCCGCAGCGGGCGTCGAGGTGATCGGCGTCTCCCCCGATCCGGTGAAGAAGCATGCCAAGTTCCGCGAGAAGCACGATCTCGGCGTTCGGCTGCTGTCAGACGAGGAGAAGGTGCTGCTCGAGGCCTTCGGCGTCTGGGTGACCAAGAGCATGTACGGAAAGTCCTATCTGGGCGTCGAGCGCACGACGGCGCTGGTCGACGCGTCCGGCACCATCGTCGGTCTCTGGCCCAAGGTGAAGGTGCCAGGGCATGCACAGGAGGTCCTAACGGCCGCCCGCGCCCTGTCGGCCTGATCGATATGTGACCTGGCTTTCGAAGCGATCCGCTCTTCGATGCCGTCGTCTTACGTATGAATTCTGCGGCCTCCGACGAAGTGGCCGCGGGCGACAGGTCAGGCTTTGTTAACCCTAACAAGGTCTACTCCGACAGGACGCGGCTCGATGAGTCGCCCCTGATCGGGACCCATCATGACCTCGGCTCAGCTGCAGACTACCTTCGGCCAGCAGAAGCGACCGCATACGGTCATCATCGCGCGGGGCGAGAAGGTCCGGCACTTCACGGTGTCCGCACGGCTGGTCGGAATGTCGGGCGCCCTCGCCATGGCCCTCTTCATCGGCTGTGCCTCGACCGCCTGCTACCTGCTGCTGGAAAACGACCTCCGGGTCTCTGCCAGCGATACCCAGTTGAAGCTCCAGCAATCCTACGAGGAGCGGATCGCATCCCTCCGCTCCCAGCTCGATCGTGTCGTCAGCCGTCAGATGCTCGACCAGCAGGTCGTCGAGAGCAAGGTGGATGCGCTGATCGGACAGCAGGTCGAGCTATCGGCACGGTACGACAAGCTGCAGCCGCTGCTCGACCGCGCCCGTGACAGCGGGCTTCTGCCGGCGCCAGTGCCGGTGCCCCAGCCGAAGCCCTCGAGCGCCGACGCTGCCTCCTCGCCGTCGGCCGCCGAAACCAAGCCGCTCGCGTTCCTCGGGTCCGCGCCGAACGCCGCCCTCGCCCGCTTCGATCTCGTCGACGGCTCCGCCGGTGCGGGGCCGTGGCTGCGGCGCGATGCGGCCGCTCAGGTGGCAAAACCGGCCCCCGGCATCGCGCACGACCTGATCCGCCAGATCGGCAAGTCGATCGACAGCGTTCAGGATACCCAGATCGCCGATCTCACCACGCTGGCCGAGAAGGCCCGCGGCAAGGCGGGCGACATCGCTTCAGTGCTGCGCTCGGAGGGCATCGCCGTACCGGATCAGGATCAGGATCTGACGACCGTCGCCGGTGGCGAAGGCGGTCCCTTCGTCGCAGTTCCCGCCGACCGGCTGTTCGATGCAAGCTTCCAGGAACTCGACCGCGCCCTCACCGAATTGCAGCTCCTGAAGCAGCGCACGACGAGACTGCCGCTCGCAGCGCCCGTCGCGTCGAAGCTGATCAGCTCGGCCTTCGGCGTCCGCAGCGACCCGTTCCTCGGCGAAGCGGCCATGCATACCGGCATCGACTTCGTTGCCGAAAGCGGCTCGGCGGTGGATGCGGCCGCGGCGGGAACCGTCACGGAAGCCGGCGCCAACGGCGGCTACGGCAACATGGTCGAGATCGACCACGGCGGCGGCATGGTGACACGCTACGGCCACCTCTCGAGCATTGCCGTAGCGGTGGGCGACAAGGTCTCAGCCGGGGCCATCGTCGGCCGCGTCGGTTCGACCGGTCGCAGCACCGGACCGCATCTCCACTACGAGGTCCGGCGCGACGGCAGCCCGATCGATCCCTCGCGCTTCCTGCGCGCCGGACGCAAGCTCGACGCGGTCAGCTGAATGAAAAAGGCCGGCTGCAGGATCTGCAGCCGGCCTTCAGCCGAAAGGTCTTCGTAGTGACGTCAGTCGACGTCGGCGACATCGACGCTGCCGCCATGGACGCGGTGCGCGAGCGCTGCTTCCATGAATTCGTCGATCTTGCCGTCGAGCACGTCCTGCGGCGCCGTGCTCTGCACGCCGGTCCGGAGGTCCTTGACCATCTGGTAGGGCTGCAGGACGTAGGACCGGATCTGGTGGCCCCAGCCGATATCGGTCTTCGACGCCGCTTCCTTGTTCGCCACCTCTTCGCGGCGCTGAAGTTCGGCCTCGTAGAGGCGTGCCCTCAGCATGTCCCAAGCCGTCGCGCGGTTCTTGTGCTGCGAGCGCTCGTTCTGGCACTGCACCACGATGCCGCTCGGAATATGCGTGATGCGCACGGCCGAATCGGTGGTGTTGACGTGCTGGCCGCCCGAGCCGGAGGCCCGGTAGGTGTCGATCCGGCAGTCCGACTCGTTGATGTCGACGTTGATGGTGTCGTCGACCACCGGATACACCCAGACCGAGGCGAAGGAGGTGTGGCGCTTGGCCTGGCTGTCGAAAGGCGAAATCCGGACTAGGCGGTGGACGCCCGATTCGGTCTTCATCCAGCCATAGGCGTTGTGCCCTTTGAACATGATCGTCGCCGACTTGATGCCCGCCTCTTCGCCGGAATGCTGCTCCAGCAACTCGACCTTCATGCCGGAGCGCTCGGCCCAGCGCATGTACATGCGCAGCAGCATCGAGGCCCAGTCCTGGCTCTCGGTGCCACCGGCGCCGGAGTGGACTTCGACATAGGTGTCGAACTTGTCGGCCTCGCCGGACAGCAGCATCTCGATTTGCCGCTTGTCGGTATCGGCCTTGATCGCCCGGATGGCGGCTTCGGCTTCGTCGATGATCGAGGCATCGCCTTCCTCTTCGCCCATGGCGATGAGGTCGATGTTGTCCTGCAGGCCCTGCTTGATCTTGTTGATGCCGTCCATCGACGATTCGATGTACTGGCGCTCGCGCATCAGCTTTTGAGCCTCGGCGGCATCGTTCCAGAAATTGGGGTTCTCGGACTGCGCGTTGAGGACTTCTAGGCGCTTAAGGGACGCGTCCCAGTCAAAGATGCCTCCTCAGCAGGCTTATGGCCTGCTTGATGTCGGAGGTCATGGTTTCGAACTCGGCACGCATGCCGCTACCCCGCTGTTTGGGATGGAAAGGATGGCGGCGGGTATAGGACCCGGGTCTTCAGCTGTAAAGCAGCTGACCCTCCGCCTTGCCGCCGTATGCGGTGGTTCCGACGGTCAGAAAAGACCGCCGGCCCCACCCTGGACGATGGCGTCCTGCGTCTGCTGCGAGACCGGAGCGGGCGCCGAGCCGTAGGCCATCTCGTCGTCGCCGATCACCTGATAGCTGTCGGACGGGCCGGTGCCGGGCTTGAACGCCTCGACGATCGTGCCCTCGCCCTTGGCGGCCATGCCGGTCTTGCGGTTGATCGAGATCAGCGTCATGCCCTCCGGCACGCGGAAGTTGGCGACGGGCTTGCCGGCCAGCGCCTGCTTCATGAAGTCGGTGAACACCGGCGCAGCAAGCCCACTGCCGGTCTGGCCCTTGCCGAGCGGCTGGGGGTTGTCGTAGCCGAGGTAGACGCCGGTCACGAGGTCCGGGGTGTAGCCGACGAACCAGGCGTCCTTCTCGTCATTGGTCGTTCCGGTCTTGCCGGCGACGGGTACGCCGAGCGCCTTGACGCTGGTCGCGGTGCCGCGCTGGACGACGCCTTCCATCATCGAGGTGATCTGGTAGGCGGTCATCGGATCGAGGACCTGCTCGCGGTTGTCGACGAGCTCGGGTTCCGGCTGATCCTGCCAGGTCTGCGCGTTGCAGGCCTCGCAGCCCCGGTTGTCATGCTTGTAGATGGTGCGGCCATATCGGTCCTGCACCCGGTCGATCAGCGAGGGCTCGATCGAGCGGCCGCCATTGGCCATCACCGAATAGGCCGAGACCATCCGCATCACGGTGGTCTCGCCCGAGCCGAGCGCCATCGGCAGGTACTGGCCCATCTTGTCGTAGACGCCGAAGCGCTCGGCATATTCGGCCACGAGCTTCATGCCCATGTCCTTGGCGAGGCGCACTGTCATCAGGTTGCGGCTGTGCTCGATGCCCGAGCGCAAGGTCGAGGGACCCGCCGATTCGCCGCCGTAATTCTTCGGCGTCCAGATGTTGCCATTGCCGTCGGGGATCGAGATCGGGCCATCCATGATCACCGAGGCCGGCGTGTAGAAATTATCCAGCGCCGCCGAGTAGACGATCGGCTTGAACGACGAGCCGGGCTGGCGATAGGCCTGGGTAGCGCGGTTAAATTCGGACTGCGCGTAGGAGAAGCCGCCGACCATGGCCAGCACGCGGCCGGTATGCGGATCCATCGAGATCAGGCCGCCCTGGATCTTCGGCGGCTGGCGCAAGCGGTAGCCCTCGCCGTCGGCCTTCTTCTCGACGAACACCACGTCGCCGCGCTTCAGCACCTGATCAGCCGAGCGGACCGACGAGGTCTTGCCGGCGGTGTTCATCCGCAGCGCCCACTTCATGTCGGCGAGCGCCAAGGTGCCGAGGTCGCGGTCCTGTCCGGGCGCGCCGGAAAGAGCGCGGGTCGACTGCAGGCCGAGGCTGACGCTGTCGGGCTCGGCCGACAAGACGACCGCGAGGCGCCATTCCGGCACATCGGAGAAGGCCGGCACGGCGCCGAGCGGCTTCACCCAGTCGCCGTCGATGTCGATGCTGGTGACGGGGCCACGGTAGCCGCGGGCCTCGTCATAGCGCAGCAGCGCCCGCTGCAGGGCGCCGCGGGCCTCGACCTGAAGCTCGGGGTCGAGCGTGGAGCGGACGGAAAGGCCACCCTCGTAAAGGGCCTTCACGCCGTAACGCTGGATCACCTCGCGGCGGACCTCCTCGGTGAAGTACTCGCCGGCGAAGAGATAGGTGCCGGTGCGCTTCGGGTTGATGCCGAGCGGCTTGCCGCGGGCTTCCGCGCCCTCGGCATGGGTGATGACACCGTTCGCCTCCATCTGGTCGATCACCCAGTTGCGGCGCTCGAGCGCGCGGTCGGGATGGCGGAACGGATCGTAATTGCTGGGCGCCTTCGGCAGAGCAGCAAGATAGGCCGCCTCCTGGATCTCCAGCTCGTTCACCGACTTGTCGAAATAGGCGAGCGAAGCTGCCGCAACGCCGTAGGAACCGAGGCCGAGATAGATCTCGTTGAGGTAGAGCTCGAGGATGCGGTCCTTGGAGTACGCCTGCTCGATGCGCAGCGAGAGGATGGCTTCCTTGACCTTGCGCTCGATCGACTGCTCGTTGGTGAGGAGGAAGTTCTTCGCGACCTGCTGGGTGATGGTCGAGCCGCCCTGGCGGGGGCCGCCCTTGGCGAACATCAGCACGGCGCGCCCGAGACCCTGGATGTCGATGCCCGGATGCTCGTAGAAGTTCTTGTCCTCGGCGGCGAGATAGGCGTTCTTCAACCGGTCGGGGATTGCCTGGATCGGCAGGAACAGCCGGCGCTCCTTGGCGTATTCCGCCATCAGCGAGCCGTCGGACGCCTGGAAGCGCGTGGTGACCTTCGGCTCGTAGGCGGCCAGCACCTGGTAGTCCGGAAGGTCTTCGCTCATGTTCTGGACGTAGAGCGCGACACCCGCTGCCACGATCAGGAACATCACCGTGCCGATCCCGAAGAAATAGCCGAGCAGTCTGATCATCTGAGCTCCGTCCCCGCGCACGGACCGATCCGCTTTTCCGCTGGGCTCCTGCGTTTCGGGCCGAGGCCCGTCGAGCCCTCGGGCCCCGTTTCACCCGCTATAGCTGGTATGGCGACCGTCGTCCTGCCGATGCTCTCGAAATACGGCAAGCGCATGACCCATAAGGGGTTCCGACGCCGACTTGACGCGGCAGTGTGGCAGCGATCCCACAGCTCGGCGTCAGTCGCGCGCCGCCTTGTCGCTTGCCTGCTTCAGCCGGAAGAAGTCCGCCACGGCGCTGCCGACGGCGTCGGCGGTATCCTTGCGCCAGGACTCGTCGACCAGGAGCTTCTCGTCGTCGATGTTGGAGAGGTAGCCGATCTCGACGAGCACCGACGGCACGTCCGGCGCCATCAGCACCTTGAACCCGGCCGATCGCTTGGGATTGCGGATCAGCCGGATTTTGTGGCGGCCGAGTTCCTGCACCAGCCCGGCCGCAAAGTGCTCGGAGAAGCTGTCGGTCTCGCGCCGCATCAGCTCGATCAGGATGTCGAAGACCTCCGGCTCGTTCTTCTGCCATTCCGGATTGACGAAGCGGTCGGAAGAGTTCTCGCTCTCGGCGACTTCGCTCGACAGGGCGTCCGAGGCGCGGCCCGACAGCGTGTAGACGGTGGCCCCGCGAATGTCGGAATAGCGGATCGAATCGGCGTGCATCGAGATGAAGAGGTTCGCCTTGGCGCGGCGGGCAATCGCCGAGCGCTCGCCGAGCGAAATGAAGCGGTCGTCCTCGCGGGTCATGATGACCTTGAGGTGGCCCTCGGCTTTAAGCCGGTCGCGCAGAGCAAGGGCAAAGAGGAGGTTGATGTCCTTTTCCAGGGTGCCGTTGCGGCCGCGTGCGCCCGTGTCGATGCCGCCATGGCCGGGATCGATCACCACCGTCACGTCGTCGTCCGGAACACTCGCCGCGACTGGCACGGGATCCGGTCCGTGGCCGACCGGTTGCGTCGCCACGGCCTTCGCAAAACTCTTCGCATCGCTCTGCGTCAGGGCGAGGCTGAGGATGGTGTGACCGTCCTTCATCTCGAACGACGCCTTTGGCAGCGCCGGCTGCTTCAGCGTCAGGATGATCCGGAAACGATCGGAAGCCACGAGCCCCTGTCGCATCTCGGAGACCAGCGCATTCGTCTCGACCTCCACCGGTTCGAGCGCCGAGACGGTGTCGAACAGGTCGATCGCCACCCGGTTGGGGTTGCGCAGCAGGATCAGCTTGGAGCGCGGTGTCCCGCGAAGGTCGAGCGTCGCGGTGAAGCCTCTCGGCAATACCGCCTGGCGAAGGCCGACGAGAACGCTGTCGCCCGCCTCCTCTCCCACCGACGTCGCCGATTGAGCGTGCGCCGGGCCGCCGAAGAGGGCAGCGAACAGGAGGAGCATTGCCCCGCAGATCAGAAGGAGGCGCCGATGATGGAGAAGACTTGCCTGGTGCATGGCATCCCGAGAAAGGCGATTTCGCCGCAACACCCTTCATTCTCCTTGCGCGAAACCGGAGAAGCGGTGGGTTAAACGGTCTGGAGCAAGCCGGTGCAGGGCTTTACACTTGTTTCTCCGCCTCGCGCATCATAAAAGCAGAAGTGAGGCCGGGAAGACTCACATACCTTTGAAAGCTCCCGTCCACGACACGCAAGGGCCGCGGAACGACGTTCTGGCCCGCGAGCCGGTCGAGGTCGCCCCCATGGGTCGAGATCAGAGCGTGGCGATCGTGAGACGGTGAATTCCAAGGTTTCCCAGCCTCGAAGATGTTTTTCGTCCGTCGGATTTCCCCCGGACATCTGTCTTTCACCGTTCATCCGGGCCGAGATTAGGTTCGCCTGAACGCCACATCCATCGGTCGCCACGTTGGTGGCCAGTCATTTGTTGCAGGTCGCCTCGTAGTGTCGCCAGCCTCCATCGGAAAATTGACGCCATCGACTGAGTCCTTCCGGGCTTGGCTCCGGCCGTCCCGTGCAGAGCACCGCCGCTATCGAGCGCCCTCAGCGGACGCGCCTTCCCCCGCATGGTACTCGGCGCATGTCGCCGGCATGCGCGCCAGGGCGGATGTCCGGGAGCACCTTCGCCATGCCAAACAAGATGCTGATCGACGCGTCTCATCCAGAAGAGACGCGGGTCGTCGTTGTCCGGGGTAGCCGGATCGAAGAATTCGATTTCGAGTCCGAACACAAGAAGCAGATCAAGGGCAACATCTACCTCGCCAAGGTGACGCGCGTCGAACCGTCCCTGCAGGCGGCGTTCGTCGAATATGGCGGCAACCGCCACGGCTTCCTCGCCTTCAGCGAAATCCATCCCGACTATTACCAGATCCCCGTCGCAGACCGTCAGGCGCTGATGGAGGACGAGATCGCCCGAGTCCGCGAGGAGGAAGAGGACGAGGAGCGCAAGCTCGCCGCCCCCCGCCGCAATCCGCGCCGTCCGGGCGGCGGCAAGTCGATCCGTTCCGCCGAAGCCACCGACCGCGACACGGTCTCCGAATCGCTCTCGTCCGACGAGGCCAGCGAGGGCGATGACGCGCACGATTTTTCCCATGACGAGCACGATGCGCCCGAGCTGATCGGCGACGATCACGACGGCAGCGACGACGCCTCGGACGAGGGCACCGAGGGTGAGACGGAAGTCTCCGCCAGCGGCCAGAAGCGCCAGCGCCGCTCGCGCTCGCGCCGCGGTTCGTCGAACGCCGAGGAGGCGCCCTCCTCCGACGACGACGAGGAAATCGTCGACGAGATCGGCGCCGAAGACGCGATGGAGGAAGTCCCCGTCCGTCAGCCGCGCGTGCCGCGCAAGCAGTACAAGATCCAGGAAGTCATCAAGCGCCGGCAGATCCTGCTCGTGCAGGTCGTCAAGGAAGAGCGCGGCAACAAGGGTGCGGCGCTCACCACCTACCTGTCGCTCGCCGGGCGCTATTCCGTGCTGATGCCGAACACCGCCCGGGGCGGCGGCATCTCGCGCAAGATCACCAACATGGCCGACCGCAAGCGGCTGAAGGAAGTGGCGCGCGAGCTGGACGTGCCGAAGGGCATGGGCATCATCCTGCGCACCGCCGGCGCCATGCGCACCAAGGCCGAGGTCAAGCGCGACTACGAATACCTGATGCGGCTGTGGGAGACGGTGCGCAGCCTGACGCTCGCCTCCTCCGCGCCGACCCTCGTCTACGAGGAAGGCAGCCTGATCAAGCGGTCGATCCGCGATCTCTACAACAAGGACATCGACCAGGTTCTCGTCGCCGGTGAAGCCGGCTATCGCGAGGCCAAGGACTTCATGCGCATGCTGATGCCCGGCCAGTCCAAGGTCGTGCAGCCCTACCGCGACACCATGCCGATCTTCGCCCGCGGCGGCATCGAGGCACAGCTCGACCGCATGCTGCAGCCGCATGTCACGCTGAAATCCGGCGGCTACATCATCATCAACCAGACCGAGGCGCTGGTCGCCATCGACGTCAACTCCGGCCGCTCGACCCGCGAGCATTCGGTCGAGGACACCGCCTACCAGACCAATCTCGAGGCGGCCGAGGAAGTGGCGCGCCAGCTGCGCCTGCGCGATCTCGCCGGCCTCATCGTCATCGACTTCATCGACATGGACGAGAAGCGCAACAACCGCGCCGTCGAGAAGAAGATGAAGGACTGCCTGAAGGACGACCGCGCCCGCATCCAGGTCGGCCGCATCTCGCATTTCGGCTTGATGGAGATGAGCCGCCAGCGCATCCGCGCCAGCGTTCTCGAGTCGACCACGCGGGTCTGCCCGACCTGCGACGGCGTCGGCCACATCCGCTCCAACTCGTCGCTGGCGTTGCACGTGGTGCGCGCGATCGAGGAGCATGTTCAGAAGCAGTCGACGCACGACATCATCGTCAAGGTGCCGACCGCGACGGCGCTCTACGTGCTCAACGAGAAGCGCCGCACGATCGAGGAACTGGAGGCGATGCACGGCCTTCGGATCACCATCGAGGCCGACGATTCGCACGGGCACCAGCACGTCGCGATCGAGCACGGCGCCGAAGCAGTCCGCCGCGAGCCGCAGCCGGCGCTTCTCAGCCCCATCGCCTTCCCGGAGTATGACGACGAGGACGACGTCGAGCCAGAGATCGCCGACGAGGCCGAGGCGCTTGCCGTCGCTGACGAGACCGAGGTCGAGGCGTCCGACGAAAAGGGCGATGACGCCGGCGGCGACAAGGGTGACGATCAGCGGCGCCGCAAGCGCCGGCGCCGGCGCCGGCGTGGCGGCTCGGACGACCAGACGTCCGAGGACGGCCAGGAGGCCGGCGACGGTTTCGACGCTTCGGGTCCTGACGCGGACGTCAGCGACAGCGAGACGTCGGCCGAGCCGGAGAGCGAAGGCGACGAGGTTGCTGCCGGTGAAACAAGCACGGACGAGGGTGACGACGAGGCGGCACGGGCGCGCAAGCGCCGGCGTCGCGGCCGTCGGGGTGGCCGCAAGAACCGCGATGGCGAGGAGACGGTGACGGCCGAGGGCGAGTCCGAGGACATCGACGCCGCCGAGAACGCGCCTTCGGACGCGGGCTTCCCGGTCTCGGCCTTCGAGGAGCCGGCTGCCGAGGTTCGCGAGGATGCCGCCCCGGCGGGTTCCTACATCGTCGAGGCGATCGTCGCGGAGACGCATGCCGAGAGCCCGGCGGAGGTCTATGCCCAGCCTGAGCCGGCAGCTTTCGAGCCGGCAGCAGAAGCGGCTCCCGCCGCGGCCGCTCCTGCGCCGGTCGCGACCGAAACGCCGGCGCCGACGGCCGTCGTCGCCGAAGAGAGCCGGCCAGCCGAGGCGCCTGTCGGCGCAAGCCAGCCTGCCGAGCCTGCAGAGCCTGCCGAACCTGCGGCAGACGAGACCGGTGAGGCCAAGCCGAAGCGCACCGGCTGGTGGTCGCGCGGCTTCTTCTAGAAGCCATCTCGATCCGGAATGCGAAAAGGGCGGGGATTTCCCCGCCCTTTTTCTTTGAACTCCATTGTGGAAGCTTATCGGATCAGGCGGACGGCAGGTGCTGGCGCAGTCGGTCCAGCGCGGTGACCAGCGAAGGCGTGTCGCAGGCATAGGAGAGCCGGACGAAGCGCTCGCCACGGCGCGGATCGAAGTCGATGCCGGGCGTGATCGCCACATGGCATCGCTCGAGGATTTCGCGGGCGAAGGCGGTCGACGACGAGAAGCCCTCGGGGATCGCCGCATAGGCGTAGAAGGCGCCGTCGATCGGTGCGATGTCGCGGAAGCCGAGGGCCGGCAGCGCCGCCATCAGGAGATCGCGGTTCTGCTCGTAGGTGTGGCGCACGCCGACGAGTTCGGCCGTCGCGTCCATTGCCGCCATCGCCGCCACCTGCGAGAGCTCCGGCGCCGAGATGTAGAGGCTCTGGCCGATCCGCTCGCTCGGACGAACCAAGGGCTCCGGCAGCACCAGCCAGCCGATTCGCCAGCCGGTCATGCAGTAGAACTTCGAGAACGAATTGACGACGATCGGGCTCGTCGAAAACTCCAGCGCCGTCGCCTCGCCGGCTCCGTAGACCAGCCCGTGGTAGATCTCGTCCGAGATGAAGCGCAGCCGCGCCTGATCGGCGAACTCGACGAGGCGCCGCAGCTCGTCCCTCGGCGTCACTGTGCCGGTGGGGTTGGCCGGGCTGGCGATGAGGACGCCGTGCAGCGGTGCGCGGGCATGCTCGGCGGCCAGGCGATCGGCGGACAGGATGTAGCCGTCGTCGGCGTCGACCTCGATCTCCACCGGCACCAGGCCGAGCGCCTTCAGGATATTGCGGTAGGCGGGATAGCCGGGGGCGGCGACCGCGACCCGTTCGCCCGGGTCGAAGGCGGCGAGGAAGGCAAGGTTGAAACCGGCCGACGAGCCGGTGGTGATCATGATACGCTCGATGGGAACGTCGACGCCGTGCGCCTCGGTGTAATAGCGCGCGATCCGGCGGCGAAGATCCTGCCGGCCCAGCGCGTCGGTATAGGCGATCCGGCCGTGGTCGAGCATCGCGCGGGCGGCGGCGAGCGCTGCCTGGGGCGCGGGCGCCGCCGGTTGCCCCACGGCGAGCGAGATGACGCTCTGGCCGCGGGCGATCATCCGGTTTGCCTCGGCGAGGACGTCCATGGCATGGAACGGCTCCACCGCCGAACGCGCGGAGCCGCGGAGGCGGCGATCTTCCTGCATTGTGATGTCCTTCGGGTTTGTCTCACTGCCAGCTGGCCGACGATGATGCCATTTGGAGCATCGGCCTACAGCATCGGCCAGTAAATCGGAATCGATTTGCGGAGAGTCCGATGGGTAGTTTCAAACACTTAGAGCGCCGTCTGAATGCACGCGCGGCACTATCGACGTTTTGGCCCCGCCGCGTCGTTGGCAGCGCCGTCATGCCGATCCCGCGATATCAGGGCGGCGGGACGGCATTTTTCGAACGGGCTCCGCCGGAGCCTCACATTCGCCGAATTGGATGTGTCCAGAGGCCCAATGCCGCTGGGGAACATAGGGTTAGCTGGACTGCCGATGACCGATCGCCTCCCCCGCCGCCTGATGTCGCTGCTCCTCGCCGCAGCCATCGCCGTCCTGCCGCTGCCAGCGATGGCCGCGCGCTCGCCCGGACCCAACGTGCCGGTGATCCGGGACGCCGAGATCGAGGGCCTCATCGAGGACTACACCCGCCCCCTGCTGAAGGCCGCCGGCCTGTCGCGCGCGGGGATCGAGGTGGTTCTGGTCAACAACATGCAGTTCAACGCTTTCGTGTCGGGGCGGCGGATCTTCGTCAACACCGGCACGATCCTCGGCTCGGACCGTCCGAACGAGCTGATCGGCGTCATCGCGCACGAGATCGGGCACCTCGCCGGCGGTCACCAGCAGCGCCTGCGCCAGCAGATGGAACAGGCGCAGCGGATCGCGATGATCGCAGGTCTCGTCGGCATGGGCGTCGCCGCGGCCGGTGCGGTTGCCGGCGACTCCAACGTCGCGCGGGCCGGCACCGGCATCTTCTCCGGCGGCGGCGCTGCGGCGGTCAACGGCCTGCAGGCCTACCAGCGGTCGGAGGAGATTACCGCGGATGGTTCTGCGCTGGTCTATCTCGAGAAGACCGGCCAGTCGGCCCGCGGGCTGATCGAAAGCTTCGAGGGCCTCGAGCGGAGCAGCCTTCTGGCGGGCGTTTCGCCGAACCGCTACATCACCTCGCACCCCACCCCCCGCGACCGCATCTCGCGGTTGGAGACGCAAGCCAAGCAGAGCCCGTTCTACGAGAAGGCCGACAGCCCGGCGCTGCAGCTGCGGCACGACCTCGCCAGGGCGAAGATCGCCGCCTATGCCGACGGCGCCAATTCGGTCCGCCGTCTCTTCCGCAAGGATCCGCGGGGCCTGCCCGCGACCTACGGCGACGCCATCGCAGCCCATCTCGACGACGCGCCGGCGGTGGCCCTGCAGAAGATCGATCAGCTGATCGCCAAACAGCCCAACAGCCCGTGGTTTCATGAGATGCGCGGCGAAATCCTGCTGGAGGCCGGGCGCGGCAAGGAAGCCGCTGCCGCCTTCTCCAGGGCGGTCAAGCTCGACGGCACCAATTCGGGCATGCTGCAGGCCTCCGTCGGCAAGGCCATGGTGACGACCGGCGATCCCGCCGAGATGAAGAAGGCGATCGGCCTCATCAAGCGCGGGATCGAGGCCGATCCGTCGAACTCGGATGCCTATCGGTTCCTTGCCATGGCCTACGGCCGCACCGGCGAAGAGCCGCTGGCCGAGCTTGCCACGGCCGAAGGCTACTGGCATGCCGGTTCGACATTGCAGGCGCGGATCTTTGCCGCGCGCGCCCAGATGAAGCTGAAACCGAAATCCCCCGCCTGGCTGCAGGCGCAGGACATCATCGACAGCAAGTGATTCTTGCCCGCTTCGCGCGGGACATCCGGAAGGAAGACACGTGATCCGCACATACCTCTTCGGCGCCGCTCTTCTGGCCGCGACGGCGGCAGCTACGCCGCCGGCGCTCGCCTTCAACGACGCCGAGAAGACGGATATCGAGGCGGTTGTCCGCGATTACCTCATCCGTAATCCCGAGGTTCTGCTGGAGGCGATGGACGCGCTGCAGGCCAAGCGCGCCGCGGAGGACCAGGTGGCCCAGAAGGGTGCTATCGCCGGGGCCGGATCCAGCCTCTACGCCTCGCCGGAGGGAACGGTGCTCGGCAATCCGAGCGGCGACGTCACCGTCGTCGAGTTCTTCGATTACAATTGCGGCTACTGCAAGCATGCGCTCGGTGACATGGAGACGCTGGTCGAGAACGATCCGAAGCTGCGCTTCGTGCTGAAGGAAATCCCGGTGCTGGGCGAGCAGTCGGTCGCGGCAAGCCATGTGAGCACCGCCTTCCGTCATCTGGCGCCTGCCAAGTACGGCGACTTCCACAAGAAGCTCCTTGCCTCCAAGGGCGTCGCCGATGCCGATCGCGCGATCGCCGTCGCGGCCGACTTCGGCGTCGAGGAGCCGGCGCTGCGCGAGGCGATGAAGTTGCCGGAGGTGACCGAGGTCCTGGCCGACAACGAACGGCTCGCCGGCCTTCTCAAGATCAGCGGCACTCCTTCCTATGTCATCGGCAACGAAGTCGTGCCGGGCGCCATCGGTGCGGATGGGCTCGCTGCGAAGATCGCCAGCGTCCGCGAATGCGGCAAGACAAGCTGCTGAACAGCCATCGCTCCTGCACGGTTTCGGCTTTTCGAAGTCTCTCGCGCAGTCTATACCCTGCCGACTCCAGAGGTGACGTATGGCTCGCCATGCGCCACTTCGTCTGAAGAAAGCCGCAAGACCTTCTCGACCGGAATGGTCGGCACGACACTCAACCACGGCCTCGGCCAGATCATTTCCCGTGCGGCCGATCGGCCACCCGCAGCCGCTAACCAAACTGCGGCATGAAGTTCGGAAAGAAAACCATGTCGAATGAAGACAACATCGTCGACCGCGGCCTCGTGCGCGAACTCGCCGACATCCTGAAGGACACCGATCTCACCGAGATCGAGGTCGAGCAAGGCACGCTGCGCATCCGCGTCTCGCGTCAGAAGGAATTCTCCGGCAACTACATGCCGCAGATGCAGATGCAGCCCTATGCCGGGCAGATGCCGATGCAGGAGGTCGGCGTTCCGTCGGCGCCGGTCAGCATGGCCAGCGGACCCGAGGCCGGCAGCGTTCCGTCGCCGATGGTCGGCACCATCTATCTCGCCTCCGGCCCGGACGCCAAGCCCTTCATCGAGGTCGGGCAGACGGTCGTCGAGGGTGAGACCCTTCTCATCATCGAAGCGATGAAGACGATGAACCAGATCCCCGCCCCGCGCGCCGGCAAGATCAAGAAGATCCTCGTCGACAACGCCCAGCCGGTGGAATACGGCGAAGCTCTCGTCGTCATCGGCTGAGACGGAGAGACTTTTCATGTTCAAGAAAATCCTGATCGCCAATCGCGGCGAGATCGCCCTGCGGGTGCTGCGCGCCTGCAAGGAACTCGGCATTCCGACCGTCGCCGTTCATTCCACCGCCGACAACGCCGCCATGCACGTGCGCCTTGCCGACGAAAGCGTCTGCATCGGCCCGCCGCCTTCGCGCGACAGCTACTTGAACATTCCCCAGATCCTGGCGGCCTGCGAGATCACCGGTGCCGACGCCGTTCATCCCGGCTACGGCTTCCTGTCCGAGAACTCGCGTTTCGCCGATATTCTCGACGCCCACAAGATTACCTTCATCGGACCGACCGCCGATCACATCCGGATCATGGGCGACAAGATCGAGGCCAAGCGGACCGCCAAGCGCCTCGGCATTCCGGTCGTCCCGGGCTCGCCTGGCGCCGTCACCGATGATGGTGAAGCTGCGAAGATCGCCAAGGAGATCGGCTTCCCGGTCATCGTCAAGGCATCTGCCGGCGGTGGCGGCCGCGGCATGAAGGTCGCACGGACCGCCGAGGATCTGTCGCTGGCGCTGGCGACAGCCCGAACCGAAGCGGGTTCGGCTTTCGGCGACGATGCCGTCTACATCGAAAAATATCTCGAGAAGCCGCGCCATATCGAGGTGCAGGTGTTCGGCGACGGCGCCGGCAACGCCATCCATCTCGGCGAGCGCGACTGCTCGCTGCAGCGGCGCCACCAGAAGGTCTGGGAGGAGGCCCGATCCCCCGCCCTCACCGACGAGCAGCGCAACCGCATCGGCACGATCTGCGCCGAGGCGATGGCCAAGCTCTCCTATCGCGGCGCCGGCACGATCGAGTTCCTGTACGAGAACGGCGAGTTCTACTTCATCGAGATGAACACGCGCCTGCAGGTCGAGCATCCGGTCACCGAGGCGATCACCGGGCTCGATCTCGTGCACGAGCAGATCCGCGTCGCCGCCGGCCTCGGCCTTTCGCTGAAGCAGTCGGAGATCGTCTTCTCCGGGCATGCGATCGAGTGCCGGATCAATGCCGAGGATCCGAAGACCTTCGCGCCCTCGCCGGGTACGATCACCCATTACCACACACCCGGCGGCCTCGGCGTTCGCGTCGACAGCGGCATCTACCAAGGCTATTCGATCCCGCCCTTCTACGACAGCCTGATCGGCAAGCTGATCGTTTCCGGCCGGACCCGCCAGGAATGCATGATGCGGCTGCGCCGGGCGCTCGACGAGATCGTCGTCGACGGCGTCAAGACCACGCTGCCGCTGTTCCGCGACCTCGTCGACAATGCCGACATCGCCGCCGGCGACTACGACATCCACTGGCTGGAGAAGTACCTGGCCGGCGACAAGCCGGCCTGACGGCGGACATGGTCAGACGGGGCAACCAGCGCTTCGAGATCACCCCGGCGATCCTTCTGAAGGCTTACGCCTGCGGGATCTTTCCGATGGCCGAGACGGCGGACGACCCGGCGATGTTCTGGGTCGACCCGACCGAGCGGGGCATCTTGCCGCTCGACGGTTTCCACATGCCCCGAAGCCTCCGGAAGACGATCCGCCAGGGTCTTTTCGAAATGCGCGTCGACACGGCCTTCGCGGCCGTGCTCGACGGTTGCGCCGAACCCGCGCCGGACCGCAAGCAGACCTGGATCAACGCCGAGATCCGCGAGCTCTATCTCTCGCTGTTTCGCGAGGGCCATGCCCATTCGGTCGAGGCTTGGTACGAGGGTCATCTCGTCGGCGGGCTCTACGGCGTCAGCCTCGGGGCGGCGTTCTTCGGGGAAAGCATGTTCTCGCGCAGGACCGACGCCTCGAAGGTGTCGCTCGCCTATCTTGTCGACCGGCTTCGGCGCGGCGGCTATCGCCTGCTCGACACCCAGTTCATTACCGGACACCTAGCCCAGTTTGGCGCCGTCGAGATCTCGCGGGATGACTATCACCTGCTGCTCGAACAGGCGATCCAGCTGACGGCGACGTTTCAGCCGGCGGGCGCCGGCACCGTCGAGTCGGTCTTGCAGCCTTTCAGCCAGACGTCATAGACCGGATGCTCGACGGCGTTGAGGCCGGGCGAGTCGGAGAACATCCAGCCGGTGAAGATGCGGCGGATTTCGCGGTCGAGGGTGATCTCGTCGACTTCGACGAAGGAGTCCGTCTTCTGCGTCTCGCTGGTCGGGCTGGTATAGCAGACGCGCGGGGTCACCTGCAGCGCGCCGAACTGCACGGTCTCGTCGATGTAGACGTCGAAGCTGGTGATGCGGCCGGTGATCTTGTCGATGCCGGAAAACTCGGCAACCTTGTTCTTGATGCGGTCGACCTTGGGCGCCGGCGCCGGGACGCCCTCGACGGGGGCATCGGGCTGCGGCGCGGTGAGCGGCTCGGCTGCGGGCGGCAGGTCCTCGGCAGGCGCATCGAGTGGCGGCAGATCGTACTGTTGCACATCCTCCTGCGCCATCGCGGCGCCAGCAGCCAGCATGGCCGCCAGGATGGGAACGAGGTGTCGCTTCATCGAATGTTTCCTGCGGCGTTCGCCGTTGCCCGAAGGCCCCTGCCCGGATTGGCCGTGCAGACGGCTCTAAGCCGAGGATGAGACTTTGCTGTGGCGGATGGTCTCAGGGCTGCCAGGCATCGTAGTCGCCGGTGACGCGAGGACGCTCGGCCGTGTTCAAGAGCGAGCCCTTCGGGCGATAGGCCGCAGCGGTGCCGGTATGGTTCGGCTGGTGCGGCTTCTGCCAGCTGCGCGGAGTGTAGCTCTCCTGCGAGGGCGCCACGTCGACACGGTGGTGAATCCAGCCGTGCCAGCCGGGTCCGATCGCTGTCGCCTCTGCCGGACCGTTGTAGATGACCCAGCGGCGCACGCCGTCGGCAGACTGGTAGTAGACGTTGCCGGCCTCGTCCTCGCCCACCCGCTTGCCGAAGCGCCAGGTGTGAAAGCGCGTGCCGATCGTCTGGCTCTGCCACCAGGTAAAGATTTGAAGCAGCGTGCTCTTCATGGGATCGCGTCCATTGCCGACAGTGCGGCCGTTATGCTGCCGCGGAGGGGAAAAGTCTATATGGCTGGCCTCGGTTCAGTCACCGCGGCACAGCGTCTTATTCCAGCCCGAGCTTGTCCTTGACGATCTGGTTGACCGCCGCTGGATTGGCCTTGCCGCCCATGGCGCGCATGACCTGACCGACGAACCAGCCGGCGAGCGTCGGCTTCGCCTGGGCCTGCGCGACCTTGTCCGGGTTTGCAGCGACGATCTCGTCGACCGCCTTCTCGATCGCGGACGTGTCGGTCACCTGCCGCATGCCGCGCGTTTCGACGATCTCGGCGGGGTCGCCGCCCTCGTTCCAGACGATCTCGAAGAGATCCTTGGCGATCTTGCCGGAGATCGTCTCGGCCCGGATCAGGTCGAGAATGCCGCCCAGCTGGTCAGCCGAAATCGGAGTCGATTCAATGTCCTTGCCGGACTTGTTCAACGCACCCAGGAGGTCGTTGATGACCCAGTTCGCCGCCTGCTTGGCATCCCGCCCCTTGGCGACCGCCTCGAAATAGTCGGCGATCGCCTTCTCCGAGACGAGGATAGAGGCGTCGTAAATGGAAAGCCCGGCATCGGCGACGAGCCGTGCCTTCTTGTCGTCCGGCAGTTCCGGCAGATCCTGTGCGAGCGCGTCGACATAGGCCTGATCGAACTCGAGCGGCAGGAGGTCGGGATCGGGGAAATACCGGTAGTCGTGCGCGTCTTCCTTCGAGCGCATCGCCCGCGTCTCGCCCTTCACCGGATCGAACAGCCGCGTCTCCTGGTCGATCGTGCCGCCGTCCTCGAGGATCTCGATCTGGCGCCGTGCCTCGGCCTCGATGGCCTGACCGACGAAGCGGATGGAGTTGACGTTCTTGATCTCGCAGCGCGTGCCGAACTCGCCACCGGGGCGGCGGACGGAGACGTTGACGTCGGCGCGCATCGAGCCCTCGTCCATGTTGCCGTCGCAGGTGCCGAGATAGCGCACGATGGTCCGCAGCTTGGTGAGATAGGCCTTCGCCTCGTCGGCCGAGCGCATGTCGGGCTTCGACACGATCTCCATCAGCGCGACACCCGAACGGTTGAGGTCGACGTAGGACATCGACGGATGCTGGTCGTGCATCGACTTGCCGGCATCCTGCTCGAGGTGCAGGCGCTCGACGCCGATCTCGACATCGTCGAACTCGCCCTTATTGTTCGGGCCGACCGCGACCTGGACGACGCCCTCGCCGACGATCGGATCCTTGAACTGCGAGATCTGATAGCCCTGCGGCAGATCGGGGTAGAAGTAGTTCTTCCGGTCGAAGACCGAGCGGTGGTTGATCTTCGCTTTCAGGCCGAGGCCTGTGCGGATCGCCTGGCGCACGCACTCCTCGTTGATCACCGGCAGCATCCCGGGCATCGCCGCATCGACGAGGCTGACATTGTCGTTCGGCGCGGAGCCGAAGGTCGTCGAGGCGCCGGAGAACAGCTTGGCGTTGGACAGCACCTGCGCATGGACTTCGAGGCCGACGATGATCTCCCAGTCGCCGGTGGCGCCGGCGATGAACTTCTTCGGATCAGGAATGCGGGTGTCGACGAGCATGGGGGCGAGCTTTCAAGAGGTCGGCAAGGCTTGGCAAATGGCTAGAGCAAAGGCGTCGGGGGTTCAAGGAGGGGCTGCATCAGGCCGGGAAATGGACTATCCTTCTGGCTCGGACAGGCTCCCTTTACACCCATATCGCCGAGTGAAGACGAGATGACCTTCCAATCCAGGTTGATCGATCCGCCGGGCGACGTCCCGCAGAAGATGTCAGTCGGGGCATTTTTCCGTTGGGCAGAAACGCGTGATGGAAAATACGAGCTCGTCAACGGAGTCCCGCGCTTGCAGCCCTGGGTCAAGAGAAGCCATTCGCTGATCGCGAGCAATGTGTCGTTCGCGTTGCAGACGCAGCTGGATAGGGCCGTCTACGCGGTTCACCAGGCCGATTTCGCGGTCGCGACCGGTCCGGCTAGCATTCGGTATGCCGATGTGCTGATCGAGCCGCTGGGAGACACTCTCGATGGGCGAACGGCCGATGCAGCAGTCGTCCTCATCGAGATCCTTTCTCCCAGCACAGCGCATATCGACTTCGGCCCGAAAGCCCGGGAATACATGGCCCTGCCATTGCTGAACACCTATCTGATCATCGATCAGGAGAAGCGCCACGCGTGGCGTTGGAGCCGCGATGCCGAGGGTGAGTGGCCAGCGTCGCCGGACCTGTTCGACAAGCCGGACTCGGCAGTCGCGATCCCCGGTATCGACGCGGAACTGCGCTTCGAGGATATCTACCGGAACGTCCGCTGAGCGCCGGACCTCGCGCTCAAACCCCCAGCCTCTCCTCTTCCGCAATGGCGGCGGCGACGAGCTGCTGCCAGAAGTCACCATAGAGTTCGGGATCGAGGCCGTGCGAAACAGCCCGCGCACGGGCGTTGGCGACGACCTCGTCGACCCGCTCCGGCACGTTGGCAGGAATGCCGGCGCCGCGCTTCAATTCGGCGGCACGGTGGATGTAGGTCATCCGCTCGGCGAAGCGTTCGAACAGTTCGGCGTCGAGCGAGTCGATCTCGGCGCGGAGCTCGGCCATGGACCGGCACGCGGCGGGGGCAGTTCGGGGTAGCTGTCTCATCAAGGGTCTCCCTAGTGGTCGCCGGAGATGCGATCGCTGAGGGCCAGCATCACGGCCGACACGACGAAGACGACATGGATTCCAACGAGCCAGGACATCTGGGTAAAGTTGGTCGCCTCCCCAAGGGTCATGAAAGCCTTCAACAGCTGCACCGCGGAGATCGCGACGATCGATCCCATCATCTTCTGCTTGAGACCGACGAAATCGATCTTCGACATCCATTCCGGCCAGCCGGGATGCTCGGCCGGATCGATGCGCGAGACGAAATTCTCGTAGCCGGAGAAGACGACGATGAGGACCAGGCTGCAGATCAGCGTCAGATCGACCAGCGTCAGGATCCCGATGATCATCTCGGTCTCGGTGGCCGAGAAGCTGTGGGTGACGAAGTGCACCAGCTCGATGACGAAATGCAGCAGCAGCACGAGGGCGGCGATCAGCAGGCCGATGTAGAATGGCGCAAGGATCCAGCGGCTGAGAAATATGCCGTGCTCGATCTTCTTCTCGATGGTGCGCCGGCGACCGCGATCCTCCGGCAGACCCGCCGCCGGCGCGGACGGGCTGCCAGGCGCTGCAGCGCCTGCTGCCGGCGCGCTGTCGCCGACGACCTTCACCACCACTTTGCCGGCGTGAAGCGGCCCGCGGCCTGCTCGATGACCGAGGCTGTCGCAAACAGCGTCTCCTCGTCGAAGGGCCGGCCGATCAGCTGCAGGCCGAGCGGCGTGCCCTCGCCGGAGAGGCCGGCGGGAACCGCGATCGCCGGCAGGCCCGCCATGTTGACGGTGACGGTGAACACGTCGTTCAGGTACATCTTGACCGGATCGGAGGCCATGTCCTCGTCGGCGATCCCGAAGGCGGCGGAGGGCGTCGCCGGCGCGAGGATGGCATCGATGCCATCGGCGTAGACGGTCTCGAAGTCGCGCTTGATCAGCGTCCTCACCTTCTGCGCCTGAAGATAATAGGCGTCGTAGTAGCCGGCCGAGAGCACGTAGGTGCCGATCATGATCCGCCGTTTGACCTCGCGGCCAAAGCCCTCTGCGCGGGTGTTCTCGTACATCTCGGTGATGTCGCGGCCGGGAACGCGCAGGCCGAAGCGCACGCCGTCATAGCGCGCGAGGTTGGACGAGGCCTCCGCCGGGGCAACGATGTAGTAGGCCGGCAGCGCGTACTTGGTGTGCGGCAGCGAGACGTCGACGATCTCGGCGCCGGCGTCGCGCAGGAAGGCGATGCCCTTCTGCCAGACGGCCTCGATCTCCTCCGGCATGCCCTCGACACGATACTCGCGGGGAATGCCGATCTTCAGCCCCTTGACCGAGCGACCGACTGCGGCCTCGTAGTCCGGAACGGGCCGGTCGACGGAGGTCGTGTCCTTTGGATCGACGGACGCCATGGACCGCAGGAGAATCGCCGCGTCGCGGACGTCGCGGGCGATCGGGCCGGCCTGGTCGAGCGAGGACGCGAAGGCGACGGTGCCCCAGCGCGAGCAGCGGCCATAGGTAGGCTTGATCCCGACCGTG
The DNA here is from genome assembly GCF_055730125.2 of Mesocryomonas fontinalis. Lineage (NCBI taxonomy): Bacteria > Pseudomonadati > Pseudomonadota > Alphaproteobacteria > Hyphomicrobiales > Aurantimonadaceae > Mesocryomonas > Mesocryomonas fontinalis. The sequence goes on from NZ_JBUZWG020000002.1 coordinate 368,239, forward strand.
CCGGTGAAGGCGGCGGGCTGGCGGATGGAGCCGCCGGTGTCGGTCGCCGTCGCGCCGGCGCAGAGGTGTGCTGCTACCGCGGCCGCCGAACCGCCGGACGAGCCGCCGGGCACGAGGTCGAGGTTCGAGCCCTTGCGGCGCCAAGGGTTGATGACCGCGCCGTAATGGCTGGTCTCGTTCGACGAGCCCATCGCGAACTCGTCCATGTTTAGCTTGCCGAGCATCACCGCACCGTCGGCCCAGAGATTGGCCGTCACCGTCGATTCGTAGGGCGGCTTGAAACCGTCGAGGATATGGCTCGCTGCCTGGGTATGGACCCCTTGCGTCGCGAAGAGGTCCTTGATGCCGAGCGGGATGCCTTCCAAGGCGCCGGCCTCGCCGCGCGCAATCCGCTCGTCAGACGCCTTGGCCATCGCGCGGGCCGGCTCCTCCGTGACCGCGACATAGGCGTTGAGCGCACCGTTGGCCGCTTCGATCGCGCCAAGATAGGCCTCGGTCAGTTCGACAGCGCTCGCGGCCTTGCGGTGCAGCGCGTCGCGGGCTTCGGCGATGCTGAGGGCTGTAAGGTCGGTCATAAAGGGTCCGTTTCGTCGGATCTGAGGTCTGTCGGGATCGGGTGATCGCGTCCCGAAAGCGAAGGCTGGTCTGTTTTAGGCAGCGCTTAGCGGCTTCTCGTAGAATACCGAAAAACCGCTGTCGGGATAATCACCAAACGCGCCTCGGCGGCTAAAACCCGCCCGCTCGTAGACGCGCCAGGCGGCAGGATGTCGGTCACCGGTCTCCAGGAGCAGGCTCGACAGCCCTTCGGCGCGGGCCATCGCCTCGATCGCCGAGACGATCCGTCCGGCAATGCCCTGGCCCTGAAGGTCGGGGCGCACGTACATGCGCTTCACCTCGCCGTCCCCGGCACTGGAGCCGTCGGCGCTGGCGATCCGCCGGAGAACGCCGCAGCCCACGGCTTCACCGTCGCGCCGCGCGACCCAGACGGTGGTCGCGGCATCCGCCATTTCCTCGACCGTCATGTGGTAGCAATGCTCGGGCGGCGACAGTTCGAACAGCGCCGCGTTCAGCGCCGCGATGAGGCGGCGGACGTCGTCCTGAAGCGGCGATTCCACGGCGATCTCGATGGTCACGCGGTGCTCCTACTCGACGACCTTCGGCACCATGAAGAAGTTCTCGTCGTGCGCCGGGGCATTCAGCATGATGTCGGCGACCTTGCCGCCATCGTCGATCACGTCCTGGCGCTTGCGCATTTCCATTGGGATGACGGAGGTCATCGGCTCGACGCCGGAGACGTCGACTTCGCCGAGCTGCTCGACGAATCCGAGGATGGCGTTGAGCTCGCTTTGCATCGCGACGACGTCCTCCTCGCTGACGGCGATGCGCGCGAGACGCGCGACGCGGCGGACTGTGGCGGTGTCGACGGACATGGGATTCCCCGAAAATGCTGGAAACGACAGCGGCCGCCCGAGGCGACCGCGTGGTGACTGGCTATAGCGAGGCTGGTCGGGCGAGGCAAGAAACCCGCCTGCCCGACCGGTTGCCGTCAGACCTCGAAGACTTCGCCGATGTTCGGCATGCGGATCCTGCGACCATCACTCTCCATCGCCTCGACGAACTTGTTCGCGTCGGGATCCAGCGGCGGGAAGGTGCCGTAGTGGATGGGGACGATGGTATCAAAATCGAAATAGCGGCGGCAGGCGAGTGCCGCGACGGCGCCGCCCATGGTGAAGCGGTCGCCGATCGGAACCAGGCCGATCTTCGGGTGGTGCAGCTCTTCGATCAACGCCATGTCGCCGAAAATGTCGGTATCACCCATGTGATAGACCGTCGGACCGTCGTTGAAGTGGAAGACGAGGCCGTTCGGCATGCCGAGATAGGTCACGGTGCCGTCGTCCTCGAGAAGGCCGGACGAGTGGAAAGCCTGGGTGAAGGTGACGGAAAAGTCGTCGAACTTCAGCGTTCCGCCGGTGTTGGACGGCTCGATGTTGGCGACGCCCTTCTTGTTCAGCCACAGGCACAGCTCATAGGTCGCGGCGACCTTGGCGTTGTGCTGCTGGGCAAGGCCCACGGTGTCGCCGACATGGTCGGCATGGCCATGGCTGAGGACGATGTGCGTCACGCCCTTTGCCGCTTCGCCGGTATCGCCCTTGAAGTGTGTGTTTCCGGTCAGGAACGGGTCGATGAGGATGACCGACGCGCCGGTTTCGATCCGGAAGGCCGAATGGCCGAAATAGGTGATCTTCATGGAAATCCTTGCTTCTCAGTCGGCTATGGTGCGGCGGGGACTATCACCCGGTCCATCTCGCCGGTAAGTGACCGGTTCTGGAGCGGCGTCAAGACCGGTCGGGGGCTCGGCGCAAAGCCGGCCCGTCATCGGAGAAGTCGCATGAGCATCGTCGATATCACCGCCCTGAAAGCGATGCTGCCGGCTGGCACCGTCGTCGCCGGCCTCGACCTCGGCACCAAGACGATCGGCGTCGCGATCTCCGATCTCGGCCTGCGCTTCGCGACACCGCGAAAGGTCATTCGCCGCAACAAGAAGTTCGCCGCCGATGCGGAGGCCCTGTTGCAGATGCTGCAGCTGGAGCGCTGCGGCGGCATCGTCATCGGGCTGCCGCTGAACATGGATGGTTCCGAAGGGCCGCGTGCCCAGTCGACCCGGGCGTTCGTGCGCAACCTCATGCGCGTGGACGCGCGGCCGATCGCCTTCTGGGACGAACGTCTGTCGACGGTCGCGGCCGAGCGGAGCCTGATCGACGCCGACGTCTCGCGCAAACAGCGGGCGGAGCGGATCGACTCGGCGGCGGCCGCCTTTATTCTTCAGGGTGCGTTGGACAGGCTTTCCCGGCCCGACATGACCGGCTGAGACTGGCCCAGCCGCCAGCGCCGGTAGTGCGTCACCAGCTTGCGGCGCCGGGCGAAGGCAAGCACCACGCCGACGATCAGCGCATCGGCGAGAATGCCCTTGGCCAGCATCGGCAACAGAAGCTCGGGATCGACGCCGACGACATCAGCGAGGGCCGACAGCAGCCCAAGGTGGAAGGCGCGGGAGAAGATGCCCGGTCCGATGTCGAGCATCGCCAGGTAGTGCCAGGTCCAGAAGCCGGCGACCGGACAGACCCAGCCGAGGGCCAGCTTCCTGATCAACGGCGGCGGTCCTGATGGTCTCGGCCAGCCGGCTCCACATAGAGACGGGTCTGCTGCGCCATGGCGGCGGCGATGACGGCGATCCCCGCGCGGAACTCGGCCTCGTCGTCGGGGGCCTCGTCGGTGATGAAATGGTCGAAGGTTAGAAACGCCACCGTCGCGGCCAGCGCGGCCCAGAAGCCGAGAGACGCCCCGAGGGGCGCCGTTGCATCCAGGCCGGGGGCCGACGCCAGCAAGGCGAGAACGCCGAGCCCAACCATTCCAAGCCGCTCCCCGGCGGGCCGTCGGTCCGTCCTTTCCTCGTTGAGGAAACAGAGGCCGGACGCGAGCAGCGCACCGGCCAGCAGCAGCAGTAAGGTCGGCAGGTCGATGCGGGCAAGCACGGCCGTCGCCTCGACGACGGGACCGGACTGGCGCAGGATATCGCCCAGTCCGGCCACGCGCTGGAAGACCTCGACCGCGAGGAAGCCGATCCAGGCGCCGAAGGCGAGGGTTGTGGGAAGACGTCGCATGGGGCGCTCATCATGGTTATCGGATCGTTAAGCGATCTTCCGCTTTCGCGGCGCCGAGGGCAACGGCATTCGCCGAAGAGGCTTAACCCGCTTGCCCGGCCCTGCCGAAGCCCGGCAAAATCGGTGAACTCCGGCGTGCGGATGGCGGCATCGCTTGCCGCCTCCCCAGCTTTTCCCTATAGCCCGCACCTGACATGAGCGCGCCCTTCACTCCCTCCGTCTTTCCCCATCGCCATCTCCTCGGCATGGCGAATCTGTTGCCGCACGAGATCGAGCAACTGCTCGATCTCGCCGAAGCCGAAGTCGAGGTGGGGCGACGACAGGACAAGAAGAAGGGGGTGCTGAAGGGTCGCACCCAGATCAACCTTTTCTTCGAGGCATCGACCCGTACCCAGGCCTCCTTCGAGCTGGCGGGCAAGCGCCTCGGCGCCGACGTCATGAACATGTCGGTGTCGAACTCGTCGGTGAAGAAGGGCGAAACACTCGTCGATACCGCGATGACGCTGAATGCCATGCATCCCGATATCCTGGTGGTGCGCCACCATGCCGCCGGTGCCGTCGCTCTTCTGGCACAGAAGGTCGGCTGCTCGGTGGTCAATGCCGGGGACGGCGCGCACGAGCACCCGACGCAAGCCTTGCTCGACGCGCTGACGATCCGGCGCCACAAGGGCAAGATCGCGCGGCTGACGGTGGCGATCTGCGGCGACGTGCTGCACAGCCGCGTCGCCCGCTCCAACATCCTCCTCCTCAACGCGCTTGGCGCCCGCGTCCGGGTGGTCGGCCCCTCGACCCTGCTGCCGGCTGGCATCGCCAACATGGGCGTCGAGATCTTCCACAACATGCGCGAGGGCCTGCGGGACGCCGACGTGGTGATGATGCTGCGGCTGCAGCGCGAGCGGATGGCGGGATCGTTCGTGCCGTCGGTGCGCGAATACTTCCATTATTTCGGCCTCGACGCCGAGAAGCTCGCTTACGCCAAGCCCGATGCGCTGGTCATGCATCCCGGCCCGATGAACCGCGGCGTCGAGATCGCCTCCGAAGTCGCCGACGGGCCACAGAGCGTCATCGAGGAGCAGGTAGAGATGGGGGTCGCCGTGCGGATGGCGGTCATCCAGGCGCTGTTGCCGATGGCCGGAAGCAACACATGAGCCCCTCGCCCCTCGTCTACCAGAACATCCGCATCGTCGATCCCGCGCGTCAGCTCGACGCCGTCGGTACGCTGATCATCGAGAACGGCCGCATCAGCGCCGCCGGACCGGACGCGCTCGGCCAGGGCGTACCGGACGGCGCCGAGGTGATCGACGGCTCGCGCCTTGTCGCGCTGCCCGGACTGATCGACGCACAGGTGTTCATCGGCGAGCCAGGCGGCGAACACCGGGAGACGATCCGCTCGGCGAGCCGGGCTGCGGCCGCCGGCGGCGTCACCTCGATCCTCACCATGCCCGACACCGATCCGGTGGTCGACCATGTGGCGCTGGCGGAATTCGTCATGCGCACGGCGCGCGAGACCGCCGACATCAACGTCTTTCCTGCCGCCGCCCTCACCCGCGGGCTGGCCGGCGCCGAGATGACCGAGATCGGGCTGCTCGGCGAATCTGGCGTGCGTGCCTTCACCGAGGGCCGCAAGACGATCCGCAATCCCGCTCTGCTACGGCGGATCATGACCTATGCCCGCGATTTCGACGCGCTGGTGATGCACGAGACGCAGGATGCCGACCTGACGGGGGCCGGCGTGATGACCGAGGGCCTCGTCGCCTCCTGGCTCGGCCTCTCGGGCGCACCGCGCGAGGCGGAAATCATCCCGCTGGAGCGCGACCTTCGTCTGGCCGAGCTGACGGGCTGCCGCTACCACGCCTCGAAACTGTCGGTCTCGACCTCGGCCGAAGTGATGCGTTCGGCGCGGCAGCGCGGCGCGCACGCCACCGCCGGCGTCTCCATCAACCATCTCTCGCTGAACGAGAACGACGTCGGCGAATACCGCACCTATTTCCGCCTGTCGCCGCCGCTGCGGACCGAAGACGACCGGCTCTCGATGGTGGCGGCCCTCGCCGACGGCACCATCGATATCATCGTCTCCTCGCACGATCCGCACGACGAAGACGGCAAGCGCCATCCCTTCGCCGAGGCCGATGTCGGCGCGATCGGGCTGGAGACCTTGCTGCCGGCGGCGATGCGCCTCGTCCACTCCGGCGAGGTGTCGATGATGCGGATCGTCGAGGCGCTGACGCTGGCGCCCGCGCGGCTCCTGAAACTCGAGCGCGGCACGCTGCGACCGGGTAGCGTCGCCGATGTCGCGATCGTCGATCTCGACGCGCCGTTCATCTATTCCAAGGCCGATATCCGCTCGAAATCGAAAAACACGGCCTTCGAGAATGCCCGCTTCCAGGGCAAGGTCTTGCGCACCATCGTCGCAGGCCGCACGGTGTACGAACGCGGCGACGACAGGGGCTAGCATGCTGCAGGATTCCGCCAGCGCCACGGTGATCGCCGGGCTGTTCTTGCTCGGCTACCTCTGCGGCACGATTCCGTTTGGCCTCATCCTCACCCGGCTCTTCGGGCTCGGCGACCTCCGGGCGATCGGCTCCGGCAACATCGGCGCGACCAACGCGCTGCGCACCGGCAACAAGCTGCTGGCGGCGCTGACCCTCGCCGGAGATCTGCTGAAAGGCACGGTGCCGGTCCTCATCGGCTGGCATTTCGGCGAACTGGCGGCGGCCGCGGCAGGCGTCGGGGCGTTCCTCGGACACCTCTTCCCGGTCTGGCTCCGCTTCAAGGGTGGCAAGGGCGTTGCGACCTACATCGGCATCCTCCTCGGCTTCGCACCGGTCGGCGTCCTGATCTTCGCCGCCGTCTGGGTCGCGACGGCTGCAGCGTTCCGCTTCTCGTCGCTCGCAGCGCTTGCCGCGACCCTCGTCGTGCCGATCGGCTACGCGCTCATCGGCAACACGACGGCCGCCGTCCTCTCCGGCGTCCTGACGGTGATCGTCTACCTCAAGCACCGGCCGAATATCGAACGGCTGCTCGCCGGCACGGAAGGCCGGATCGGCGGCAAGGGGTGAGCGGCGCGGATGCCCCTTCCGGCATCCGTTTGACACCCGCCCAGCGGCTGGCCTGGCTGCGGCTGATCCGCAGCGAAAACGTCGGACCGGTGACCTTCCGGACGCTGATCAACCGCTTCGGCGGCGCCGACGCGGCGCTGGCGGCGCTGCCAGATCTTGCAAGACGCGGCGGCTCTGAGCGTTCGCTGCGAATCGCAGGGATTGCCGAGGTCGAGGCGGAAATGGCGCAGGCCGACCGTCTCGGTGCCCGCTTCGTCTGTCTCGGCGAACCCGACTATCCCGCGCTTCTGCGCGCCGCGGACGGCGCACCGCCGGTCATCGCCGTCATGGGCAAGGCCGAGCCGCTGAACCGGCCAAGCGTCGCCATCGTCGGCGCCCGCAACGCTTCCCTTGCCGGCATCAAGTTTGCCCAGCACATCGCCGCCGAACTCGGCCGTGCGGGCTTCGTCGTCGTCTCCGGGGTCGCCCGCGGCATTGATGCGGCAGCGCACGAGGCGAGCCTCGACAGCGGCACCGTCGGCGTCTTTGCCGGCGGGCTCGACCGACCCTATCCCAAGGAGAACCGGCCGCTGATGCGGCGCATCGTCGACTGCGGTGGCTGCCTCGTGTCGGAAATGCCTTTCGGCTGGGAGCCGCGGGCGGCCGACTTCCCCCGCCGCAACCGTATCGTCGCGGGCCTGGCGCATGGCCTTCTCGTCGTCGAGGCTGCGACACGGTCCGGCTCGCTGATCAGCGCAAGGCTCGCCGCCGAGATGGGCCGGATCGTCTTCGCCGTTCCGGGCTCGCCGCTCGACCCCAGGGCCGCCGGCACCAACCAGCTGCTGAAGGACGGCAGCCTCCTCGTCACGTCCGCCTCCGACATCATCGAGGCTTTGCGACCCTTCGACGAACGGATACGAAGGGGCCATGCGGACATCGTCGAAGAGGAGATGGGCGAGATGGCAGCGGATGTGCCGAGCGAAACCGACCGGGCCCGCATCGTCGAGTCCCTTGGGATAACGCCGATCGCGGTCGACGACATCATTGCCCACACCGGCGCCTCGCCGGGCGTGGTGCAGCTGACGCTCTTGGAACTCGACCTCGCCGGGCGACTGGAGCGTCACTCCGATGGGAGGGTGTCGCTGGCGGGGTAGGCGCCGGCCATCGTCAGGCGCTCGATCGCCTCGGCACGGGCCAGCTCGAGCAGGTAGGCGAGAAATGGACCGCCCTCCCGCCCCGACACAACCTTCAATTGCGATAGCATATCGCTGACGTAGCGAAGGTTTCCGCCGGGCGGACGATGTGGGTGGGGTTCATCCATCGGCTTATCGAGGCTCACAGGCGATCGGGGCCGAAACGGCACCCATACGGCACCTATCGGTTGCTATCATTTCAATAAATCTATCTTAGGTTGCATAAGCGTCGTCGTCCACCCCTTCGCCGGGGCTTGACCGCTCGTTCTTCGCTGTCCATGTGTGCGGAGATGGTTCGGCTCTGAAGCGACGCACAACCCTTCCGAGCAACCCCCACTGACATTGAAAATCTAGGACCGGCAGCACATGGATTTGGTCATCGTCGAGTCGCCGGCAAAAGCGAAGACGATCAACAAGTATCTCGGCTCGAACTTCAAGGTTCTGGCTTCCTACGGCCATGTCCGCGACCTGCCGGCCAAGGACGGCTCCGTGCTGCCCGATGACGACTTCTCGATGAGCTGGGAGATCGGCAAGTCGTCCGGCCCGCGCCTCACCGAGATCACCCAGGCGATGAAGACCGCCGACCGCCTGATTCTCGCGACCGATCCGGATCGCGAAGGCGAGGCGATTTCCTGGCATGTGCTGGAAGTGCTGAAGGCCAAGAAGGTGATCGGCACCAAGCCGGTCAGCCGGGTCGTCTTCAACGCGATCACCAAGAAGTCCGTGCTCGACGCGATGGCCAATCCGCGCGAGATCGACGTGCCGCTGGTCGATGCCTATCTCGCCCGCCGCGCGCTCGACTATCTCGTCGGCTTCACGCTCTCGCCGGTCCTGTGGCGCAAGCTGCCCGGTGCCCGTTCGGCGGGCCGCGTGCAGTCGGTGGCGCTGCGTCTCGTCAGCGACCGCGAGAGCGAGATCGAGCGCTTCAAGCCGGAGGAATACTGGAACATCGCCGCCCGGCTCGCGACGCCGCGCGGCGACGAGTTCACCGCCCGCCTGACCGGGTTCGAGGGCGACAGACTGCAGCGCCTGTCGGTCAACAATGGCGAACGCGCCGGTCGCATCCGCGACATGCTGGATGGCGCAAGCTTCAAGGTCGCCTCGGTCGAGGCTAAGCCAACCAAGCGCAATCCCGGCCCGCCCTTCACCACCTCGACGCTGCAGCAGGCGGCCTCCGCCAAGCTCGGCTTCTCGGCCTCGCGCACCATGCAGATCGCCCAGAAGCTCTACGAGGGCATGGAGATCGGCGGCGAGACGGTCGGTCTGATCACCTACATGCGAACCGACGGCGTCCAGATCGCGCCCGAGGCGATCGACGAGGCCCGCAGCGCGGTGGTCGAGACCTTCGGCCAGAAGTATGTGCCGGAGAAGCCGCGCATCTATACGTCGAAGGCGAAGAACGCCCAGGAGGCGCACGAGGCGATCCGCCCGACCTCGTTCTTCCGTCTGCCGAAGGACGTCGAGCAGTATCTCGATCGCGACCAGGCGCGGCTCTACGATCTCATCTGGAAGCGAACCATCGCCAGCCAGATGGCGTCGGCCGAGATCGAGCGCACGACGGTCGAGATCGCCGCCAGCCGCGGCGCCGAAAGCGCGACGCTGCGGGCGACCGGCTCGGTCGTGCGTTTCGACGGCTTCCTCGGCGCCTATGTCGAGCACAGCGACGACAGCGCGCCAGCGGGCGGCGACGACGAGGACGAATCGGCGCGCCTGCCGCGCATCGAGGCGAACGAAAAGGCCGACAAGCGCGAGATCCTGTCGTCGCAGCACTTCACCGAGCCACCGCCGCGGTACTCGGAAGCCTCGCTGATCAAGAAGATGGAGGAGCTCGGCATCGGCCGGCCTTCCACCTATGCCGCGACGCTGCAGACGCTGCAGGACCGCGAATACATCATCAACGAGAACCGCAAGCTGATCCCCGACTCCAAGGGGCGCCTGGTGACGGCCTTCCTGCACAACTTCTTCGAGAAGTATGTCGAGTACGACTTCACCGCCGATCTCGAGCAGCAGCTGGACCGGATTTCCTCGGGCGAGCTCGCCTGGAAGGACGTGCTGCGTGAGTTCTGGAAGGATTTCTCCGCCCAGGTCGATGGCACCAAGGAATTGCGGGTCACCGACGTTCTCGATGCGCTGAATATCGAGCTCGCGCCGCTCGCTTTCCCGCCGAAGGAGGACGGCACCGATCCGCGCGCCTGCCCGCGCTGCGGCAACGGGCAGCTCAGCCTGAAGCTCGGCAAGTTCGGCGCCTTCGTCGGCTGCTCCAACTATCCCGATTGCGGCTTCACGCGTCAGCTCGGCAGCAACTTGTCGGCGGAAGCTGCGGACGGTGGCTCGGATGAGCCGCGCGAACTCGGCGTCGACCCCGACACCAGTGAACCCGTGACCTTGCGCTCGGGCCGCTTCGGTCCCTACGTCCAGCGCGGCGAAGGCAAGGAAGCCAAGCGCTCGTCCCTGCCGAAAGGCTGGATGCCCGCGGAGATGGACTTCGACAAGGCGCTGCAGCTGCTCAGCCTGCCGCGCGAGGTTGGCGTGCACCCGGAGACCGGCAAGCCGATCCTCGCCGGCCTCGGCCGCTACGGCCCGTTCCTGCAGCACGACGGCGCCTACGCCAATCTCGAGACCATCGAAGATGTCTTCACCGTCGGCATCAACCGCGCCGTCACAGTGATCGCGGAGAAGAAGGATCGCTTTGCAAACCGGTCCGCGCCCGCAGCCTTGGCGACCCTCGGCGAGCATCCCGACCTCGGCGGCGAGATCACGGTTCGCGAGGGCCGCTTCGGCCCTTATGTGAAAGCCGGCAAGGTCAATGCGACGCTGCCGAAAGGCAAGGATCCGGCCAGCGTGACGCTCGAGGAGGCCATCATCCTCCTGAACGAGCGGGCCGAGAAGACCGGCAAGGCGCCGAAGAAGAAGGCTCCTGCCAAGAAGGCCGCCGGCGCGAAGGCTGACGGCACCAAGGCGAAGGCTGCCACGACCAAGGTGGCCGGGACGAAGACCGCGGCGGCCAAGAAGCCCGCCGCCAAGAAGCCTGCGGCCGAGGGCGCAGCCAAGACCAGCGCGCGTGCCAAGCCCAAGCCCAAGGTGGAGGTTGCAGCGGCGCCGTCGGTGAAGGCGGCTCCGACGATGACGCTGATCAAGGCGCCCAAGGCCGCCAAGCCGGCAGCGGAATAGACAGAATGGCCAAGCGCGACAAACCCTTCGACATCCGGACGGTGCTGACGCGCGAGGCGGTGCTGCGCTTCGTCGCCGAGAACCCGGATCAAGCCGGCAAGCGCGAGCTTGCCAAGGCCTTCGGGGTGAAGGGCGATGACCGCATTCTCCTGAAGGACATCATCGCCGACCTGCAGGCCGATGGCCTGCTTGCGGGCGGTCGTAAGCAGTTCTCGAGGCCCGGCGCCCTCCCCGACATCACCGTCCTCGAAATCCGCCGGCGCGACGACGAGGGCGGACTGCTGGCCGAACCGCTCGGCTGGGACGTCACGGCAAACGGCCCGCGCCCTGTCTTCGTCGTTCGGCAGAAGCGCGAGGGACCCGTCGCCGGCATCGGCGACCAGATCCTCTCCAAACTCGACCGCAGCGATCCCGACGAACAGACCGCCTCGGTCATCCGCGTTCTCGAGCGCAAGAAGACCATTGCCCTCGGCGTCTTCCGTGACGTTCCCGGCGGCGGTGGCCGGATCGAGCCCGTGGAGCGACGGCAGCTCGAATACATCATCGACCCCGACCAGACGAACGGCGCCAAGGATGGCGACCTCGTCGAGGTCGAGCCGTCGGAGCGCTCCCGCGCCGGCTTGCCGGTCGGCCGGGTCACCGAGATCATCGGCTCGCTGACCAGCGAGAAGGCGATCTCGACCATCGCTCTGCATGTCCACGGCATTCCGCATGTCTTTCCGAAGCCGGTGATCGCCGAGGCCGAAGAAGCGCCGTCGACGGTGCCGCTGGATGGCCGCGAAGACTGGCGGAAGCTGGCGCTGGTGACCATCGACCCCGCCGACGCCAAGGACCACGACGACGCCGTCCACGCGCGTCCCGACGACGATCCGGCCAATCCCGGCGGCATGGTGCTCACCGTCGCCATCGCCGACGTCTCCTGGTACGTCCGTCCGGGCTCGAAGCTCGACGCCGAGGCGCGGCTGCGCGGCAACTCCGTCTACTTCCCCGACCGCGTCGTGCCGATGCTGCCGGAGCGCATCTCCAACGATCTCTGCTCGCTGAAGCCGGACGTCGATCGTCCCGCCATCGCCGTGCGGATGACGATCGATGCCGCGGGCGAAAAAATCCGCCACTCCTTCCACCGCATCCTCATGCGCAGCCACGCCAAGCTCGCCTATGCCGTCGCGCAGAAGGCGGTGGATGGCGAGACGACGACGGTCGAGCCCGTCATCCTCGACACCGTGCTCCGGCCGCTCTGGGACGCCTATGCGCTGTTGAAGATGGCGCGCGAGAAACGCCAGCCGCTTGATCTCGACCTGCCGGAAAAGAAGATCATCCTTGGGGCCGACGGCAGAGTGGCGACGGTGATGATTCCCGAGCGCCTCGACGCGCACCGGCTGATCGAGGAGTTCATGATCCTCGCCAATGTCGCGGCGGCCGAAACGCTGGAAGCCAAGCGCCAGGTGCTGATCTACCGCGCGCACGACACGCCCTCGCTCGCCAAGCTCGAATCGCTGCGCGACTTCCTGCGCACGCTGGACATCAGCCTCGCCAAGTCCGGCACGCTGCGGCCCTTCCACTTCAACGGCATTCTTCACCAGGTGAAGGGCACCGAGCACGAAAGCCTCGTCAACGAAGTGGTGCTGCGTTCGCAGAGCCAGGCCGCCTATTCGCCCGAGAATATCGGTCATTTCGGCCTGAACCTCATGCGCTACGCGCACTTCACCTCGCCGATCCGGCGCTATGCGGACCTCATCGTCCACCGGGCGCTGGTCACCGCGCTCGGCCTTGGCGAAGGCGGCCTCGGCCGCGAAGAGTCGCTGGAGCTCGACAAGGTCGCGGAGGAAATCTCCCGTGCCGAGCGGCGTGCCATGTCGGCCGAACGCGATACCGTCGACCGGCTCATCGCCCACCACCTGGCGGACCGCATCGGCGAAGGTTTCGACGGCCGCATTACCGGGGTGACCAAGGCCGGGCTGTTCGTCCAGCTTCCGGCCTTCGGCGCCGATGGCTTCGTGCCGATCTCTACGCTCGGCAACGAGTATTTCAACTATGACGAGGTCAGCCATTCGCTGGTCGGCAGCCGCTCCGGCGCCGGCTATCGGCTCGGTGATACCGTCGAGGTCCGGCTGGCCGAGGCGGTGCCGCTGGCGGGCTCGATGCGGTTCGAGATGCTGAGTGAGCCGAGGGCCTTGCCGGGCTCCACGGCCTCGTTCCACAAGGGACGGCCGCGGGCATCGGGGCGCCCGGGTCGGTCGGACAGAAACGTCGCGGGCCGAAGGAACAAGCGATGACCGACGGCGCTTCACCGGCCACCGGCATGCCGGATATCAGCGACCGCATGCTGTGGCGGTCGATCGGGCGCGGTTTTCTCTGCCGCTGCCCGAAATGCGGCACGGGAAAACTGTTCGACGGTTATCTGAAGAGTGTCGACCATTGCGCTGTTTGCCATGAGGAATTCACGCATCACCGTGCTGACGACCTGCCGCCCTACCTGACGGTCTTTGTTGTCGGGCATCTGGTGATCGCGCTGTTCATGGCGGCCGAACAGATGGCCGACCTTTCGCTCGTCGCTCACCTCGCGATCTGGATCCCGATCACGCTGGTGCTCTGCCTCGCCCTTCTCCGTCCGTTCAAGGGCGCGACGATCGGGCTGCAGTGGGCGATGCGCATGCACGGTTTTGGCGAATCGCCCGATGGCGCCGACCACTAGGTCTGCTGCGGTGTCTTCGGATGTGGCTCGCCCGGGGCCTGGAGTCTCCGGTTCGCCATTGCGGCCCCGCGATGCCGGCACGCTCATCATCATCGACGAGAGCTGCGGCATGCCGCGCCTCCTAATGGGACGCCGCGCCGCCCGGCTCGCCTTCCTGCCCGGCCTGTACGTGTTTCCCGGTGGCCGCGTGGAGACCGGCGATTTTCGCGCCGCCGGACGCATGACGCTCCCTCTCCCGACACGCGACCGGCTGATGGCCGCAACCGCCTCCGGCTTCACGGAGCGGCGGGCCATCGCCATCGCGCGGGCCGCCGTCCGCGAGACGTTCGAGGAAGTCGGGGTCCGCGTGGGCAGCCTGGGTGATGGCGACATGGAAGCCGACGTTTGCAATCTGGCGCCGATGGCCCGGGCCATCACGCCGCCCGGTCACATCCGCCGCTTCGACACGCGGTTTTTCTGCGTCTCGGCCGACAGCGTCGTCGCGCCGCAATCCTTCGCTATGCACGACCACGACGAGTTCGATCATGTCGACTGGTTTCGCCTCGACAAGCTCGACACGCTTGATCTTCCCGGCATAACCCGGCACGTCCTCGCCGATATCGATACCAGGCTGCGCGACGGCAGCTGGCGTGATATCAGCCGGGCGATGCCCTTCTATCGGACGCGCCATGGCCGTCCCGTTCGAGAGATGATCTGACTCGCATGGACAATGGACAGAAAACGAGCCTCTCGGAGGACATCGAGACCGAGCTCGAGGCCGTCGACTGGGTGGCTGCCGGGGCGGCCATCGCCTCGATCAGCGCGGTCGGCATCGCGCTGGGCCTCGGCCTGCCGCTGCTTAGCGTCATCCTGCAGCAGCGCGGCATCTCGGCGACGATGATCGGCGCCAACACCGCCGTCGCGGGCATCGCCTCGCTCGCCGCCGCGCCGCTGATTACGCCCATCGCCCGGCGCCTCGGCGTCCGCCTGACCATGGCGCTGTCGATCGTCGCGGCGTCCGCCTCGGCCTTCGCCTTCTACTTCCTGACCGAATTCTGGATGTGGTTCCCGCTGCGGCTGGTGTTCCATTTCGCCATCACCGCGCTGTTCATCCTCTCCGAGTTCTGGATCAGCGCGGCAGCGCCCTCGGAGAAGCGTGGCCTGATGCTCGGCATCTACGCGACCTTCCTGTCGCTCGGCTTTGCCTTCGGGCCCTGGTTGTTCTCGCAGATCGGCTCGACGGGCATCCTTCCCTTCGCCATTGCCGCCGGCGTCATTCTGGCCGCGCTTCTGCCGCTGGCGCTCGCCTGGAACCGGCAACCGCAGATCGGCGGACACCGTCCCGGCGCGTTCTGGCGCTATCTCTACGCCGTGCCGACGGCGACCGGCGCGGTGCTGATCTTCGGCGCGGTCGAGGCCGGCGGATTCGCGCTGTTTCCGATCTACGGCCAGATGATGAATTTTACCGAGGCGAGCGCCGCCCAGCTGCTGACCGCGATCGGGCTTGGCAACGTCCTCTTGCAGATCCCGATCGGCCTGTTCAGCGACCGGGTGAAGGACCGTCGTTCGCTTCTCCTGTTCTTCGCAACCGTTGGCCTGGTCGGATCGCTCTGCCTTCCTTTGCTGATCAACAGCTGGTGGATGATGGCGAGCGTCCTGTTCCTCTGGGGTGGCGTGGTCGCGGGACTGTACACCGTCGGCCTCGCGCATCTCGGCTCGGAGCTGAAAGGCTCGGAGCTCGCGTCGGCGAATGCCGCCTTCATCTTCTGCTACTCGGCCGGCATGCTGATCGGACCGCAGACGATCGGCAGCTCGCTCGATCTCTTCGGCCCGTCCGGATTTGCCTGGGCGCTGGCGTTCTTCTTCGCCGCCTATGTCATCCTGACCTTGGCGCGACTGGTGCTTCACCGAAAGCAGTCTTGACTTCGCGCGCGGCTCGGCTAGTGTTCGCGCGAAATAGTGGGTCGGCGCGGACATTAGTCTGATCGGCCTTGGAGACAGGCTGCCGCGCTCTTGGAGGCAAGTCTGCTTCCGGATCGGGTTCCCGGTCAAACCCGACATTGCCGCAAGCCTCATGCACGGTCCCCGACCGGCCGGGACCTGCTAGACCTCCTTCTGAAGACAATGGAATACGGATATGGCGAAGGCGACCACCATCAAGATCAAGCTGCTCAGCACCGCTGACACCGGCTCGTTCTACGTGACCACGAAGAACAGCCGCACGATGACCGACAAGATGACGAAGACCAAGTACGACCCGATCGTGCGCAAGCACGTCGAGTTCAAAGAGACCAAAATCAAGTAAGCCACTGGCTTTATTGATTGGTCGCTGAAGACGCCGTCCCTCTCGGGGCGGCGTTTTGCGTTGGGCGACTGAAAAACTGGCCGGAACATCTTGAGGCTGGGTGGGCTCACCCCATCAGGGAAAGATGCTCCAGCTTCAGTAGGATAGAGCTCCTTTGTACGCCCTTCCGGATGTAAGGCCCTCTAGCGACTGCGGCCGGATCCGCAGTTCGCAGAGCCGGATCTTCGGTGGTCCCCTCTGGCGTTTCCCACCCCCGCGGGCTCACGACACGTCTCTTCCCGCGATGTCGGCGAAGGCATGACGGGAAATGGATGCGGGGTGCCCGGACGGAATCGGGTCGGTCGGCTTCCGGCGACGGTGCGAGGACACCGCCATGGGCCGTAGAAGCCGACCGACCACCCGTTGGAGCCCAGAGGATATGACGAGGCTGAGCCGGCCAAGGGAGAATCAGCCGCGCCGGCCAGAGCCGGCAACGCCTTTTCCGCCACGGAAGGTCACGCGATTCGCAGCGGAAAGCAATCGCTCGGCAATGGTCGAATCAGCAGCTGGTTGACAAACGGCGCTCTTCTTCGGAGCCGAGGTGGATCACGCGGTTGCGACCATTGTGCTTGGCCGCGTAGAGGCCGAGATCGGCCCGCTGCAGGAGGCTCTGCCGGTCGTCGCTCGGCTGGTCGAGGACCGCGATCCCGATGCTGACGGTGACCGTGATCTTCTCCTGCGAGATCTCGAAAGGATGCCCGGCGACGAGCTCCCGCAGTCTTTCGGCGATGGTGAAGGCGACCCGCGCGTCCGCTTCCGGCATGACGATGACGAATTCCTCGCCACCGAAACGGCAGGCGAGATCGCTGGCGCGCAGGCTCTCCTTCAGCCGCCCGGCGAATTGCCGAAGGACGGCGTCGCCGGCGTCATGGCCCCAGCCATCGTTGATCCGCTTGAAGTGATCGATGTCGGCGATCAGCACGGCGAGCGGCTTGCCGTCGGCGCGGGCCCGCGCAATGGCGCTCGGAACATAGGTCTCGAAGAAGCGACGGTTGTTGAGACCGGTCAGCGCGTCGATGGCGGCCATCTCGATCGTCGCCTTCAGCGTCTGCCGCAGCCCCTCGTCGTAGCGCCGCCGCTTGATCTGCGTGCGGACACGGGCGGAAAGCTCGTTCCGGTCGATCGGCCGGACCAGATAATCGTTGGCGCCGAGCTCGAGCGCCTTGGCCGTGCGTGCCTCGTCGGCCGGATCGGTGAGGAGCAGGATCGGGATCTGGCGAAGGTGATCGCTCGACCGGATCTGCGAACAAAGCCGCAGCGGATCGTAGCCGACCGCCGAAAGACTGATGATGAAGATGTCGTAGCTGCCGGTCGCCTCGTCCTTGAGGACCGTCGACGGGTCGGCTACCCCGATGACCTCGTGATCGCTGCGCAGATATTTCCGCACGCGGCCCGCCGTGCCGTCGCTCTCGCCGAACACCAGCACCCGCCCCCCGGATCCGCCATTGGCGATCCGCGCCAGGATGTCCGTCCCGGCCATGAGGTCGACCGTGGTCTCCGCCCGCTCCCGCAGTTCGTCGGTCAGGAGTTTCAGCCGGGTCAGGCTGCGCACGCGGCTGAACAGCTGGAGATCGCGAACAGGCTTGGTCAGGAAGTCGTCCGCGCCGGCCTCGAGCCCCTTCAGGCGGTCGCTGGCCTCGTCGAGCGCGGTGATCATGACGATCGGCAGGTGCTGCGTGCGGGAATTCAGGCGCAAGGCGCGGCAGACGGCATAGCCATCCATGTCCGGCATCATGACATCGAGGAGGACGAGGTCGATCGTCTCGCGGGCGCAGATCGCCAGGGCCTCTGCGCCGCTCGACGCAGTGATCACCTCGAAATACTCGGCGTGAAGCCGCGCCTCCAGCAGCCGAAGGTTAACCTCGATGTCGTCGACGACCAGGATTCGCGCGGTCATGGTTTCTCTCAGGCGTCGCCAAGGAAGGACTTGATGGTCTCGATGAACTTGGTGACCGAGATCGGCTTGGAGATGTACGCCTCGCAGCCGCCTTGCCGGATCCGCTCCTCGTCGCCCTTCATGGCAAAGGCCGTCACGGCGATCACCGGAATCTTCTGCAGCTCGGCATCGGCTTTCAACGTCTTCGTGACGTCCAGGCCGGAGATTTCCGGTAGCTGGATGTCCATCAGGATGAGGTCCGGATGGTGTTGGCGTGCCAGATCGACGGCCGTCAGGCCACTGCGGGTCTGGACGGTCCGGTAGCCATGGGCCTCGATCAGGTCGCGGAAAAGCTTCATGTTCAGTTCGTTGTCTTCAACGATCATCACGGTCTTTGGCATCCGCGACACTCCACTTTGCAAAAATGCAGCCTGTTCGCCGATGTTTCAGCGCCAGGTTCATCGAGACCTATCGCAATTTGATTTAAGAATTGGGAATCGGATCATGGGCAGGCTGAAGGACCGGGTGAATGTTGAAGACTGATCGAGGCCAAGCCGCACAGCCCGGCCCGGAAGCCGCGCTGGCGATCGGGGTGCAGGCGCTGGAGTTCCTGGCGGGCGACCCGGTGCACCTGCATCGTTTCCTCGATCTCTCCGGTCTCGACGTTGGCCAGCTGCGGGAAGCGGCGGCCCAGCCGGCATTCTTCGCCGGCCTCCTCGATTTCCTGCTGGCGCACGAGCCGACGCTCCTCGCTTTCGCAACGCACGCCGACCTGTCTCCCGCCGCGGTGATGGCCGCGCGACAAACCCTCAGCCAGTCCTTCGGCACGGCCGCGCCATGAGCCGGGGGCTTGTCACGGCGGGACCCGCCATCGCGGATCTCAGCGTCAGCCGGTCCGATCTGATCGTTCTCGATATCGATGAGGTGGTCCTGCACTTCATCTCTCCTTTCTGCGACCTCCTGGAAGAGTTCGGCGCCCGGCTCCACGTCGACAGCTTCCGGCTGACCGGCAACGTGCGCTCCGTCTCGACCGGTGCGGCCATCAGCGGCAGTGAACTGGATAAGGTCACCGTTCGGCTCTACGAGGAACAGGAAGTTCGACAGCTGCCTGTGCAAGGCGTCCAGGCAGCGCTCGCGCGCCTGTTCGAGCGAGCCGACATCGTGTTCCTGACCGCGATGACGCCTGCCTACTACCCCCAGCGTCGGCGACTGCTGGACGCTGCCGGCCTCGGCTATCCGATGATCGCCACCGAACGCGCCAAGGGCGGCGTGCTGGCGGAGCTGGCCGCGCGCTGGCCTGGAACGATCGTCTTCGCCGACGATCTGCCGCCCAATCTCGTCTCCGCCGGGCGCAGCCTGCCCCGCGCCCGGCTGATCCACCTGATGGCCAACGAGGTTTTTCGCCCGCATCTCCCGCCGCTTCCCGAGGGCGCGCTGAGTGCCGCCGACTGGAACGAGGCAGAGGCCCTCATCGAGAGCCTGCTCGCGGGCAAGGCACGCTGACGACGGGCTCTTGCGCTCGCCCTCCCGCCTGCCTCCGCTAGATCAAGGCGCGGGCCGGAAACCGGCCCTCGATCCAAGGGAGTGACGACATGACCGCTTACATCGTTCTGACCCGCGAACGCATGCACGATACCGCCGAGTTTGCGCGCTACGGCGAGATGGCGGGCGCCGCGATGGAAGGGCACGCGATCACGCCCCTCGCCTTCTACGGATCCTTCGAGGTGCTCGAGGGAGATCCGATCGAGGGCAGCGTCATCCTCAGCTTCCCCGACAGGGCGGCGGCCGAGGCATGGTACCACAGCCCCGCCTATCAGGCGGCCATGCAGCACCGGCTGAAAGCTGCGGACTATCGCGTCTTCATCATCGAAGGCGTTGATGTGGAAGACTAATCTTTCACCGTTGGTGCACAGTGCACCGACAAGTCGGTGCTTGCGGACGGCTATCGGCGGGGAATAAACTCCGCCATGGCCACCAGCGAGTCCCCCCACCCCGCCGCGATCCCGGCCTTCTGCCGCGATTGCCTGGCTGTCCAGCGGGGCGGCGGACGGCGTTGCGAGGCGTGCGGCAGCCCTAGGGTCGCCCGCCATGCCGAACTCTTCGACCTCTCCATCGCTCATCTCGACTGCGACGCCTTCTATGCCGCCGTCGAGAAGCGAGACCGTCCGGACCTTGCCGACAAGCCGGTGATAATCGGCGGCGGCCGACGCGGCGTGGTGACAACCGCCTGCTATATCGCCCGCATCACCGGCGTGCGATCCGCGATGCCGATGTTCCAGGCGCTGAAGCTCTGCCCGGAAGCCGTCATCATCAAGCCGGACATGGCGAAATATGCAGAGGTCGGCCGCGAGGTGCGCGAGCGCATGCGGTCGATCACGCCGCTGGTCGAACCGCTGTCGATCGACGAAGCCTTCATGGATCTAAACGGGACGGCCCGCCTGCACGGCCGCCCGCCGGCTTTAACGCTCGCTCGCCTCGCCGCCGAGATCCAGCGGGACCTGCGGATCACCGTCTCCATCGGCCTGTCGCACAACAAGTTCCTCGCGAAGATCGCCTCCGACCTCGACAAGCCGCGGGGCTTTTCGGTGATCGGCCGGGCCGAGACGCTCGCCTTTCTCCATGACAAGCCGATCTCGATGATCTGGGGCGTCGGCGCATCGACCGATGCGACGCTGGCGCGCGACAATCTGCGCACCATCGGGCAGGTGCAGGCCATGGAGGAAAGCGTCCTGATGCGCCGCTATGGCGTCATGGGCCAGCGTCTCGCACGCCTCTCCCGCGGGATCGACCCCCGGGCCGTCAATCCGGTCGGCGAGATGAAGAGCATCTCGGCCGAAACCACATTCAACGAGGATCTTTCACGCCGCGAGGATCTGATCCCGATCCTGCGCAGCCTCAGCGAAAAGGTCGCACGGCGACTGAAGGCGACCGACATGGCGGCACAGACGATCGTTCTGAAGCTGAAGACGGCGGACTTCAAGACGCGCACACGCAGCCGCAAGCTTGCCGACCCGACACGTCTGGCGGACCGGATTTTCGAGGCCGGACGACAGTTGATCGACCGGGAACTCGACGGCACCCGCTTCCGCCTGATCGGCATCGGCTGCAACGACTTTGCCGATGCGGCCCTCGCCGATCCCGCCGACCTCGTCGATCCGCTGGCGGAAAAGCGCGCAAAGGCCGAAGGCGCCTTCGATCGCCTCCGTGCCAAGTTCGGCCTCGCGGCGATCGAGACCGGCTATACGTTCAGGGCCAAGCCTGTCGATGCGCCGGAGACGTCGCTGCGGGTTCTCGAGGACGAAAAGGGCCAGTCCGAACAAAGGCCGCCGGCCAAGCGCTGAGAGATTGAGTCCACAGCCTCAGATTTTGATTCAGGCAAGCTCGACGTCGAGAACGCCGGGCGCCGCCTTGATCGCACTCGCCATCTGCGGCGAGACCCGGTAGCGGCCGGGCAGTGCGATTTCGATCTCCCGCTCGCCGCCGGCCCTGATCAGCACCACCGATACCTCCGAATCGCCGCCCGCCTGCAACTGGCTTCGGAACGCCTTCATCGGCCCGGCATCGCGCATGAAGACCCGCAGTGACTTCTGCATGCGGACCGCCTCGTCCTCCAGCGACTGGACGCTCTGCGCCCGCAGCGAAATGCCTTCCGGCCTCTCCTCGGCACCGACCATCAGGATCACCGACGCGCCAGGCTCGAGGAAGTCGCGAAACTGCACGAGCGCCTCGGTGAACAGCACGACTTCGTACTGGCCGCTCGGATCCGACAAGGCGACGATGCCGATCTTGCCGCCGCTCTTGGTCTTGCGCTCCTGCCGCGAGGTGACGGTACCGGCGAGCTTGCCGGCGGCCGCGCCGCGCCGCACGCTCGCGACGACCTCCGCATGGGTCTGCACCCTCAGCCGCTTCAGCGTCTCCTTGTACTCGTCGAGCGGATGGGCGGAGAGATAGAATCCAATCGCCTGGAACTCGCGCATCAGCTTCTCGGTCGACGTCCACAAGGCCGTATCGTTCAACCGCAGCCGCTCGGGATCGCCGCCCGCCGCCGTGCCGAACATGTCGTTCTGTCCCGAAATCCGCGCCTCATGCAGGCGCAACGCGTAGCCGGCGAGCAGTTCCAGATTGGCCGTCAGCCGCGCCCGATCGTGCCCGAAAAGATCGAGCGCACCGGCGGCGACGAGACTTTCCAGCGTCCGCTTGTTGACGACCTTCGGGTCGATCCGCGCGCAGAAATCCTCGAGGCTCTTGTAGGGCCCGCCTTGCTTGCGGCGTTCGACGATATGCTCGACTGCCTGCTCGCCGACGCCCTTGATGGCGGCGAGCGAGTAGAAGATGCGGCCGTCCTCGACCTCGAAGGCCTTGTGCGAGGTCTGGACCGATGGCGGCACGACCTCGATGCCAAGGCGCATGGCGTCCAGCCGAAAATCGTTCAGCTTCTCGGTATTGCCGATATCGAGCGTCATCGACGCCGCCAGGAACTCGGTCGCATAGTTGGCCTTCAGGTAGGCCGTCTGGTAGGCGACCAGCGCATAGGCGGCGGCATGGCTCTTGTTGAAGCCGTAATCCGCAAACTTCGCCAGAAGGTCGAAGATCATGTTCGACTGCGGCTTGGTCAGCCCGTTCTTGACTGCGCCCTCGACGAAACGCACCCGCTGCTGATCCATCTCGGCACGGATCTTCTTGCCCATCGCGCGGCGCAGGAGATCGGCCTCGCCGAGCGAGTAGCCGGACAGGATCTGCGCGATCTGCATCACCTGTTCCTGGTAGATGATGACGCCCTGAGTCTCCTTCAGCACCACCTCGATCAGCGGGTGGATGTAGTCGGCCTCCTCCTCGCCGTGCTTGCGGGCGTTGTAGGTTGGGATGTTCTCCATCGGGCCCGGCCGATACAGCGCGACCAGCGCGATGATGTCCTCGAACTGGTCGGGCCGCATGCCGATCAGCGCCTTGCGCATGCCGACCGATTCCACTTGGAACACGCCGACGGTCTCTCCACGCGTCAGCATGTCGAAGGTCAGCTTGTCGTCGAGCGGCAGGCTGCCGAGATCGATGGCGACGTCGCGCCGCGCGATCAGGTCGACCGCCGTCTTCAGCGTGGTCAGCGTCTTCAGGCCGAGGAAGTCGAACTTCACCAGGCCGGCCTGCTCGACCCATTTCATGTTGTACTGCGTCACCGGCATGTCGGACCGCGGATCGCGGTACATCGGGACGAGCTTCGACAGGGGACGATCGCCGATGACGATGCCGGCGGCATGCGTCGAGGCGTGGCGGTAGAGACCTTCGAGCTTCAGGGCGATGGTGATCAGCCGGTCGACGATCTCCTCCTTCTCGCGCTCCTCCTGCAGCCGGGGTTCCTCGATCAGCGCCTGTGCCAGCGTGACCGGGTTGGCCGGATTGGCCGGCACCATCTTGCAGAGCTTGTCGACGTGGCCGTACGACATCTCGAGCACGCGGCCGACGTCGCGCAGGCAAGCGCGGGCCTGCAGCGTTCCGAAAGTGATGATCTGCCCGACCTGCTCGCGGCCGTATTTGTCCTGGACGTAGCGGATCACCTCGCCGCGCCGATCCTGGCAGAAGTCGATGTCGAAGTCGGGCATCGAGACGCGGTCGGGGTTCAGGAAGCGCTCGAAGAGCAGCGAGAAGCGCAGCGGATCGAGATCGGTGATGGTCAGCGAATAGGCAACGAGCGAGCCCGCGCCCGAGCCACGGCCGGGTCCGACGGGAATGCCCTGCACCTTTGCCCATTTGATGAAGTCGGCGACGATCAGGAAGTAGCCGGGAAACTTCATCCGCTCGATGACGCCGAGCTCGAAGGCAAGCCGGTCGCGGTACACTTCGGCGGTCTGCCCGGGACAAGGGCCATGCGCGGCAAGCCGCGCCTCCAGCCCCTCCTCGGCCTGGCGGCGCAGTTCCAGGATCTCGGCCTCTTCGGCCTCCGCCGCGTCGACGTCGGCGCCGGCAAAGCGCGGCAGGATCGGCTTGCGGGTCCGCGGCCGGAACGAGCAGCGACGGGCGATCTCGAGGGTATTCTCGAGCGCTTCCGGCAGGTCGGCGAACAGGACCGCCATCTCCGCCTGGCTTTTCAGGCAGTGATCGCGCGTCATCCGGCGGCGATCCTCGTGGCTGACCAGCCGGTTGCTCGCCACCGCCATCAGCGCGTCATGCGCTTCGAAGTCCTCGGGCGTGGCGAAATATGGCTCATTGGTCGCCACCAGCGGCAATTCAAGATCGTAGGCGAGCGCCACCATCTCGCTCTCGATGCGGCGGCCGCGACCGGCATGGCGCTGAAGCTCGACGTAGAGGTTGCCCGGATAGATCGCGGAGAGGCTTTCCAGCCGTTCACGCGCCACTTGCCCCCGGCCAGCCTGGATCGCCGCGCCCACCGGCCCGAGAGATCCGCCGGTGAGGACGATCAGCCCCTCCGCCCGCGCCTGCAGCCAGTCGAGGCGAATGTGCGGGCGCACATTTCCGTCGTGTTCGAGGTAGGCGAGCGAGACCAGTTCGACGAGGTTCTCGTAGCCGCGCTCCGTGGCTGCGATGAAGACCATGGCCGCATGAGCCGCAAGCGTTGCCCGCTCGCGGTGCGAATTTCCAGCTTCCGGGTCGGCGTCGGCGAAGTCCACGTCGAGCTGACAGCCGACGATCGGCTGAATTCCCGCCTTGGCCGCCTTCTCGGAAAATTCGAGCGCCCCGAAAAGGTTGTTGGTATCGGCGATACCGACGGCGGGCATGCCATCGGCCTTGGCGTATTTGACGATCTGCTCGATCCGCAGGGCGCCTTCCAGCAAGGAGAAGGCGCTGTGGCTGCGCAGGTGGACGAATTTGAGGGTCGATGGTCCGCTGGTGTTCTCGCCCATGTTCTTCTCCCGGTCCGTCGGTCGGCACCTTCGTCTCCCCGCACCGGCCTGTCGAGGGCGATGCGGGGCCTATCAACAGACGAAGGATCAGATCGAATTGAGGATCAGGGAGAAGCTGGCGATGAACAGGGCGATGGCGGCAAGCGAGGCGAGGTCTTTGGCGAAAAGCAGCATCGGAGTGTTCCCTACTTGTTCTATGTTCTCTTTTTGTTCCTTTATGCGCGCTGAGTCAAGCGGCGTCGGTCCGACCGGCTGCTGCGGGGCCTGGACTTGCAAGACATGGTTAAGGCCGCGACGACGCGTCCGTTGGATTTGGCCAGCGGGCGCTTCATCACGGCCGTAATCAGGGAGCTAGAACCGGTGGGCGTCGTCGAGAACGAAGGGCACGATCTTGCCGCCCTCAAGGGTGATCGCCCGGTCCATGCGGGCGGCCAGCATGTGGTTGTGGGTGGCGATGAGGGCCGCAACCCCCGACTGGCGAACGAGCGCCGTCAGCGCGTCGAAGACGTAGCCGGCAGTGGTCGGGTCGAGATTGCCGGTCGGCTCGTCGGCCAGCAGGACATAGGGGCTGTTGGCAACCGCACGGGCGATGGCGACGCGCTGCTGCTCGCCGCCGGACATCTCGGCCGGACGGTGGCTGGCCCGCGCGCCGACGCGCATGTAGTCGAGCAACTGCTGCGCCCGCTCGGCCGCTTCCTTGTGCCCGAGGCCGCAGATCAACTGCGGCAGCATCACGTTCTCCAGCGCCGAGAACTCCGGCAGGAGATGGTGGAACTGGTAGACGAAGCCGATCGACTGGCGCCGCATCTGGGTGCGGCGCTGGTCGCCGAGGCTGCCACAGGCCTCCCCGTTGATGAAGACCTCGCCCTCTGTCGGCCGCTCGAGCAGGCCGGCAATGTGCAGCAGCGTCGACTTGCCGGCGCCGGATGGCGCGACGAGCGCCACCATCTCGCCCGGCTGGATCTCGAAGTCGGCGGCGTCGAGGATGACGAGCTTCTCTTCGCCCTGGGCGTAGTGGCGGCTCACCTTGTCGAGGCGGAGGGAATGCGGCTGTTCGGTCATTCGTAGCGCAGTGCCTCGACGGGATCGAGTGTCGACGCCTTCCAGGATGGGAAGATCGTCGCAAGGAAAGAGAGCCCGAGCGCCATGGCGGTGACCAGCACCACCTCGCTGACGTCGATCTCCGCCGGCAAGCGGCTGAGGAAGTAGAACTCCGGATCGAACAGGCTGCGGCCCGAAACCCAGGAGAAGAACTGCCGGATGTTCTCGATGTTCAGGCAGAACACCACGCCGAGAAACAGGCCGGCGAGCGTTCCGGACACGCCGATCGATGCGCCGGTGATGAAGAACACCCGCATCACCGAGCCCCGCGTCGCCCCCATGGTGCGCAAAATAGCGATGTCTCGGCCCTTGTCCTTCACCAGCATGAAGAGGCCGGAGATGATGTTGAGCGCCGCCACCAGCACGATCAGCGTCAGGATGATGAACATGACGTTGCGCTCGACCTGCAGGGCCGAGAAGAAGGACTGGTTGTCCTGCTGCCAAGTGGTCGTGTAGTTCGGCCGCCCGGCCGCCTGCTCTACCGGCCCTTGCAGGTTGCGCACGTCGTCCGGGTCGGCGGCAAAGATCTCGATCGACTGCGCCTGTCCCTCGGCGTTGAAGAACAGCTGCGACTCTGGGAACGGCATGTAGACATAGGCGGCATCGAAATCGGACAGGCCGATCTCGAAGATCGCCACTACCGGATAGGCCTTGACGCGCGGCACGGTGCCGAGCGGCGTCGTGTCGCCGTCGGGCGAGATCAAGGTGATGCTGTCGCCGAGGTTCAGCCCGAGCGTCTGCGCGAGACGGCTGCCGATGGCGACGCCGCCGCTGGCGTCGAAATTGCCGATGGTGCCGAGAATGACGTTGTTCGCCACCGGCCCGAGCTTCATCAGATCGTCACCGCGGACGCCCTTAACCAGCGCGAAGGACCGCGCCGCCCCGCTGCCGCTGACCAGCGCCTGGCCTTGCACCAGCGGCATGGCGTTGGTGACGCCCGGCACCTTGGCGATGCGGTCGGTCACCTCGGCGAAGTCGTTGAGCGGCGTGTCGATCGGCCGCATGATGACGTGGCCGTTGACGCCGAGAATGCGGGTCAGCAACTCCGTGCGAAACCCGTTCATCACCGACATCACGATGATCAGCGCGGCGACACCGAGGAGGATGCCGATGAAAGAGAAGCCGGCGATGACGGAGACGCCGGCATCCTTGCGCCGCGAGCGGAGATAGCGTCCGGCGATCATCCATTCGAACCGGGCGAAAGGTTTCGTCGCCCCGATCATCGGCGTCGGCCCCTTCACCTCGGTCTCCGCCACGGCGCTCACGCGGCGATACGGGCGAGGACGTCGGCAAGCGGCAAGGCGAAGCGCTCCCCGGTGGCGCGGATCTTGATCTCCGCCTCGCCGGCCTTGGCACCGCGCGGGCCGACGATCACCTGGATCGGCAGACCGATGAGGTCCATCGTCGCGAACTTCGCGCCGGCCCGTGTGTCCTCGTCGTCGAGGAGGACGTCGTAACCGGCCGCGCCGAGATCGCGGTAGAGATCCTCGCAGGCCTTGTCGCAGTCGGCGTCGCCCGGCTTCATGTTGATCACGCCGACATCGAAAGGCGCGACGCCCTTCGGCCAGATGATGCCGGCCTCGTCATGGCTGGCCTCGATGATCGCGGCGACCAGACGGCTCGGGCCGATGCCGTAGGAGCCCATGAACACCGGGGTGTCCTTGCCGTCCGGGCCGGTCACCAGCGCCTTCATCGGCTCGGAATACTTGGTGCCGAAGTGGAAGATGTGGCCGACTTCGATTCCGCGCGCCTCGACGCGGTCCGCCTCCGGAACGGCCTCGAAGGCCGCGGCGTCGTGCATGTCCTCGGTCGCGGCATAGGGCGTCGTCCAGGCCTCGACGACTGCGGCAAGCCCGGCGGCATCGTCGAAGTCCACCCCGTCGCCGGGCGGGGCCAGGTCGAGATAGTCGCGGTGCAGAAACACGCCGCTCTCGCCGGTCGCGGCGAGGATCAGGAACTCGTGGCTGAGCTCGCCGCCGATCGGGCCGGTATCGGCGCGCATCGGGATCGCCTTGACGCCCAGCCGCTCGAAGGTGCGCAGATACGCGACGAACATGCGGTCGTAGGCGGTCTTCGCCTTGTCGTAGTCGACGTCGAACGAATAGGCGTCCTTCATCAGGAACTCGCGTCCGCGCATCACGCCGAAGCGCGGCCGCACCTCGTCACGGAACTTCCACTGGATGTGGTAGAGGTTGAGCGGCAGGTCCTTGTAGGAGCGCACGTACGAGCGGAAGATGTCGGTGATCATCTCCTCGTTCGTCGGACCGTAGAGCAGATCCTTCTTCTGCCGGTCCTCGATCCGCAGCATCTCCTTGCCATAGTCGTCGTAGCGACCGCTCTCGCGCCAGAGATCGGCCGACTGGATCGTCGGCATCAGCATCTCGACGGCACCCGAGCGGTCCTGTTCCTCGCGGACGATCTGGCAGATCTTGTCGAGCACGCGCTTGCCGAGCGGCAGCCAGGAGTAGATGCCCGCCGTCTGCTGGCGGATCATTCCGGCGCGCAGCATCAACCGGTGCGAGACGATCTCGGCCTCTTTCGGGGTTTCCTTGAGGATCGGCAGGAAGTAACGCGACATGCGCATGCTGGGACCGCACTTTCCGAGTGTGACGAGGACTGCCTCGTGCTGCCACGATGGGGCTGGAACAAGGCGACCGAGGAAAACTTCTGGATGTCAGACGATGACTGCCGGAATCAGCATCCACCTTCGCCCCGACCACCCTCTTCTTCAACCGGTTCTTAACCCGCCACTGCCCGCTTGAAAAGCCACGGCGACCTTGCCCAAGGAAGAGGCGCGAGAAGCTTAATCAGACGCCAGCTTTGTATATCGACCGTCATAAAACTGAAATTTATCGTGACAAGCGCTTTTTAGGCCGCTAACGTCAGGGCATAAACAGGACGTCGGAAAGACGCTCTAAACACGGTCTAGTCTCGGGAGGACGTGGTTTTCGGCGCAACGTCAGTTCGCGCCCCGGCCGAAGTAGCCGGTAGAAAATCCGGACCGTCATTTCAGGAAATGCAGGGCTCACGCTCTGCATTTTTTTTGTGCTTATTTTAATGAACCGCAAGGCGCGGTCGTGCGCACGCCACCCCGGCCCGGCCTTACCCGGCCCCGGGCAGGAAGTTTGGAAAGCTCGCAGGACCGACGCCGAGAATTTCGGTCACCCAGTAGAACAGCGCAAACACCAGCAGAGATACCGCCGACGTCCACAGCGCAGTCCGCGCGAAGCTGAAATGAGTCGGTGCGCTCGCCGGCGTACCATCGACGATCTGGTTGTCATCTGCCTGCGAGCGCAGACCGATCGGAAGAATGGCGAACAGCACTGTCCACCAGATGATGAAGTAGATCGCCAATCCGGTCGGCCAGCCCATTCTCAGATCTCCTCGAGTTCGATCAGCGTTCCCAGCATATCGGCGGGATGGACGAAGATCACCGGTCGGCCATGGGCACCGATCTTCGGTTCCCCAAGTACCCTGGCACCCTCGGCCAGCAACATGTCGCGCGCCCGCACCAGATCGTCCACCTCATAGCAGACGTGGTGCATCCCGCCGCGCGGATTCTTCGCGAGGAACGCCGTGATCAGCGACGCGTCGCCAAGCGGCTCCATCAGCTCGATCCGGCTGTTGACGAGGTCGACGAAGGCAACGGTCACGCCATGCTCCGGCAAGGACTGCGGCTCCGTGACGCTGGCGCCGAGCGCATCGCGGTAGCGGGCGATGGCGGCCGAGAGGTCCGGCACGGCCAAGGCCACGTGGTTCAGCCTGCCCAGCATCGCGTCTTCCCCCTCGCCCCAGTCACCCCCGCTGTGACGCGAGGACGATTGCAGCACCTTGCCGACAGCAAGATGCCCGGACACTGCGCCCGGGCACCCATCATTTCAAAGATTGCCGGCTTTTACGACTGCGTCACGAAAACCGTGACGATCGGCTTCTTGCCCCAGTGCGAATAGGCCGCCGAACGCGTGGCCCGTCGCGCCGATTCGCGCACCAGCTCCAGGTCCTTGCGACGGCCGCGCGGAATGCTGCCGATCGCCTCGGCGACCGCATCGATCAGCAACTCCTCGAGCTCCTCGCCGGCGACGTCGAACTTCGGCAGGCCGAGGCAGACGACGTCGGGATCGTTGCGCAGTTCCAGCTTGCTGGTCAGCTCGATCAGCACCGTGACGTGGCCGACCTGGGCCACGCGGCGGCGCTCGCCGATGCCCATCTCCTCGATCGAGCCGATCAGGTTGCCGTCCTTGTAGATCCGGCCGACCGGCACTTCGTCAATCACCTCGGCCCGGCCCGGCGCGAGCCGGACCATCTTGCCGTTGCGGATCGACACGACCTCGGGAACGCCGAGGCTGCGCGCGAGCTCGGCATGCGCCGAGAGATGCGCGGCTTCACCATGCGCCGGCACGGCGATCTTCGGCTTCACCCATTCGTACATCTGGCGCAGTTCGTTGCGGCGTGGATGGCCGGAAACATGGACCAGCTTGTCGCTGTCCTCGACGATGAGGATGCCGCGGTCGATCAGCGCGTTCTTGATCTCCAGAATGCCCCGCTCGTTGCCGGGAATGGCACGCGAGGAGAACACCACCGTATCGCCCTTGGAGAGCGCGACGGACGGATGCTCGTCGCGCGACAGACGGGCCAGTGCCGCGCGGGCCTCGCCTTGGCTGCCGGTGAGGATGATCACGGCCTTCTCGCGCGGGATGTAGCCGAAATCCTGCTCGCCGAGGAAGTCCGGCAGGCCTTCTAGATAGCCGAGTTCGCCGGCAACGTCGGCAACGCGCTTCATCGAGCGGCCGAGCAGCAGCACCTGGCGGCCAGCTTCGGTCGCGGCGGTCGAGATCGAGCGGATGCGGCCGACGTTCGACGAGAACGTCGTCACCGCGACACGGCCGCTAGCCTCCTGGATCACCTCGCGCAGCGACTTGACGACGTCCTTCTCGCTCGGCGAGACACCTTCGCGCATCGCGTTGGTGGAGTCGCAGATAAGGGCGAGCACGCCCTCCTCGCCGATCTCGCGCAGCCGCTTCTCATCGGTCGGCTTGCCGAGCGAAGGCGTCGCGTCGATCTTCCAGTCGCCGGTGTGGACGACGGTGCCGAGCGGCGTGCGGATGGCGAGCGCCACCGGCTCGGGGATCGAGTGCGTGACGTTCACCGCCTCGATGTCGAACGGGCCGACCTTGAAGCGATCGCCGGCATTGAAGATCGTCACCGGGATCTTCGCCGCTCCCGCCTCGCCCTCGCGCTTGGCCGAGAGCAGCGCCGCGGTGAACGGCGTCGCGTAGACCGGCACCTTCAGCATCGGCCAGAGGTCCATCAGCGCGCCGTAGTGATCCTCGTGCGCGTGCGTGATGACGATGCCCTTCAGGGCGCCGCGCTGCTCCTGGATGAAGCGGATGTCGGGGAACACCAGGTCGACGCCCGGGAGGTCCGGTCCGGCGAAGGAGACGCCGCAATCGACGATGATCCATTCGCGGTCATGTTCGGGGCCATAGCCGTAGCAAGCGAAATTCATACCGATTTCGCCAATGCCGCCGAGCGGCACAAATACCAGTTCTGTCAATATCTTGTCACTTCATCTTCGTAAGGCGATTCCGCCGTTTCAGTGGGGTCGTTCATATCGTGGGCGCCAGGCGCCAATGGTTGTCCGGACCGAAGTTGCAGATTGCTCGCACTCGTTCAGCCCAGCAGAAAAACATCGCCTGCCGATACCAGCCGGCGGTTGCCGTCAGCCTCGTCCAGCACCAGCCGACCGGTGGGATCGAGATCGGCAAAGATCCCGGCGACCGACTGGTCCGGCAGGTTGACGGTGCAGGGTCCGCCGATTCCGGCGGCATGGGAGATCCACGCTTGCCGGACGGCAGCAAAATTCGAGCCGCGTCGCCAGAGGGCGATGGCATCCTCGACACCCGTCGCGACCGCGCCAAATACGTCGGCCACCTCGGCCTCCATCCCCTCGCGCCGCAATCCGGTGACAGGATAAGGTGTTCCTTCCGGAACGTTCGCGACGTTCACACCGCAGCCGATCACCGTCGCAAGCCGCCCGTCGGAAAGGCGCTCACTCTCGACCAGAATGCCGGCAGTCTTCTTTCCCTCGATCAGGATATCATTCGGCCATTTGATCCGGATGTCCCGGCGTTCTCCGCCATTCAGCGATGCGAGACCGTTTCGGACACCCAACGCCGCGACCAGCGGCAGGTTGGAGACATGCTCCATCGCAGCCGGATCGATCAGCAGTAGGCTGGTATATAGATTACCCCGCTCGGAAACCCAAGGGCGCGCCCGCCTGCCCTTTCCGGCAGACTGGCGTTCGGCGGTAACCCACAGCGGACCCGGATCCCCAGACCGTGCCGCCTCGAGGGCGATGACGTTAGTCGATCCGACCTCGTCGAGAGCCAGGCGCCGTCGAAGGGGCCGGTGGGCCAAGGTCAGAAGAACGTCCCCGCAGCCGCCGTCGCCGCCGCCAGAAGAGAGGGTCCGACGACGATGTAGAGCGGGAAGACGAAGAGTGCCGACACCAGGAGGACGGCGCGCAGCTCGATCGTCATCGGAACGAAGCCTTCTGCCGGCTCGTCGAACCACATCACCTTCACGATGCGCAGGTAATAGAACAGGCTGACCGTCGACGCGACGACGCCGATCACCGCGAGCGGCACCAGTCCGGCGCCGACAGCCGCCATGAAGACGTAGTACTTACCGACGAAACCGACGAGCGGCGGCAAGCCGGCGAGCGACAGCATCAGCGCGGTCAGTCCCAGCGCCATCATCGGGTTGGTCCGCGACAGGCCGGCAAGCTCCTGGATCTCTTCGACCATGCCGTTCTTCCGGCGCATCGCGAGAATGACGGCGAACGTGCCGAGGGTCATCGCCATGTAGGTCGCCATGTAGATCACGACGCCGCGCACGCCGAGCGCGTCGCCGGCGGCGAGGCCCACCAGTGCATAGCCCATGTGGCCGATCGATGAATAGGCCATCAGCCGCTTGATGTTTCGCTGGCCGATCGCCGCGAACGCACCGAAAACCATCGAGGCGATCGAGATGAAGACGATGACCTGGCGCCAATCACCAGTGTAGGGGCCGAAACCCTGGATGGTAAAGCGCGTCAGCAGCGCCATCGCCGCAACCTTCGGCGCCGCCGCGAAGAACGCCGTCACCGGTGTCGGTGCGCCCTCGTAGACGTCCGGTGTCCACATGTGGAACGGCACGGCCGAAATCTTGAAGGCAAGGCCCGAGATCACGAAGACGAGGCCGACGACGAGACCGAAGGAACGGCCCTCGGCCGACAGTGCCGCGGCGATCTGCTGGAAGCCGATCTGGCCGGTGAAGCCGTAGACCATCGACGCGCCGTAGAGCAGCATGCCCGAGGAGAGCGCGCCGAGGATGAAGTATTTCAGGCCCGCCTCGGTGGACCGCACATTGTCGCGGTTGAACGCAGCGATGACGTAGAGCGCGAGCGACTGCAGCTCGAGGCCCATATAGAGGGCGATGAGGTCACCGGCCGAGACCATCAGCATCATGCCGACGGTGGCAAGGATGATCAGCACGGGGAACTCAAAGCGGTCGAGACGATCGCTGCCGGCAAAGCCGACCGACATCACGACGGCGGCGGCCGAGCCGATCAGCACCAGAACCTTCATGAAGCGCGCGAACGGATCGAGCACGAACGAGCCGCCGAAAGCCACGCCATTCGGCGCGACGAAGATCAGCCAGAGCGCCGAGACGAGCAGCAGCACGACAGCCAGCTTGGTGATCAGCCGGGCACTCTTCTCGCCGATGAAGACGCCGAGCATCAGGAGAGCCATCGCACCCACCGCGAGGATCATCTCGGGGCCGATCATCGGCAGGCTGGCGGAGAGGAAATCGGGTGTCATCATCGTCTCCGGCTACTGCGCCAGCGCGAGGGAATGGGCCGCCTCGATCGCAGCGGTGTAGTTCGACACCAGCGCGTCGACCGAGGCTGCGGTCGCATGGAACACCGGCATCGGATAGACGCCGTAGAAGATCGTCAGCACCACCAGCGGGTAGAGCAGGATCTTCTCGCGGCGCGACAGATCGAGGATGTCCTTGAGGTTGTCCTTGACCAGTTCGCCGAAGATCACCCGGCGGTAGAGCCACAGCGCGTAGCAGGCCGACCAGATGACGCCCGTCGTCGCGAAGATCGCGACCCAGGTGTTGGCGCGGTAGGCGCCCAGCATGGTCAGGAACTCGCCGACGAAGCCCGAGGTGCCGGGCAGGCCGACATTCGCCATGGTGAAGATCAGGAACACCGTCGCGTATTTCGGCATACGGCTGACGAGACCGCCATAGGCGGAGATCTCGCGGGTGTGCATGCGGTCGTAGACCACGCCGACGCAGAGGAAGAGCGCGCCGGAGACGAGACCGTGCGAGAGCATCTGGAAGATTGCCCCCTGCACGCCCTGATCACTGCCGGAGAAGATGCCCATGGTGACGAAGCCCATGTGCGCCACCGAGGAATAGGCGATGACCTTCTTGATGTCGTCCTGCATCAGCGCGACCAGCGACGTGTAGATGATCGCCACTACCGACAGCGTGAACACCAGCGGCGCGAAATCCGCGGAGGCCAAAGGGAACATCGGCAGCGAGAAGCGCAGGAAGCCATATCCGCCAAGCTTCAGGAGGATGCCGGCAAGGATCACCGAGCCTGCAGTAGGCGCCTCGACGTGCGCGTCCGGCAGCCAGGTATGGACCGGCCACATCGGCATCTTCACCGCGAAGGACGCGAAGAAGGCCAGCCAGAGCCAGGTCTGCATCGAGGCCGGGAAGTTGTAGGCCAGGAGATCCGGAATCTGCGTCGTGCCGGCGGTGAACGACATCGCCATGATGGCGACGAGCATCAGCACCGAGCCGAGGAAGGTGTAGAGGAAGAACTTGTAGCTGGCGTAGACGCGCCGCTTCCCGCCCCAGACGCCGATGATGAGGAACATCGGGATCAGCGAGCCTTCGAAGAAGACGTAGAACAGGACGATATCGAGCGCACAGAACACGCCGACGACCAGCGTCTCGAGCAGCAGGAACGCGATCATGTATTCCTTGACGCGGGTCTGGATGGTCTCCCAGCTCGCGAGGATACAGATCGGCATCAGGAAGGTCGTAAGGATCACGAACAGCATCGAGATGCCGTCGATACCCATGTGGTAGCTGATGCCGCCATCGCCGAGCCACTGCACCTGCTCGACCATCTGGAAGCCGGTCACGGTGTAGTCGAAGTCGATCCAGATGAGGAGCGACAGCAGGAAGACGAAGACGCTGGTGATCAGCGCGATGTTGCGCACGTTGCGGCGTGCGAGCTCGTTGTCGTCCTTGACCAGCATGATCAGGATGACGCCGACCAGCGGCAGGAAGGTAACGGCGGAGAGGATCGGCCAACCGGTCATCAGCTTGCTCCTCCGACCATCATCCAGGTGACGAGGACCGCGACGCCGATCATCATGGCGAAGGCGTAGTGATAGAGGTAGCCGCTCTGCAGCTTGACCGCGCGACCGGTCACGTCGAGCACGCGGGCGGAGATCGCATTGGGGCCGAAGCCGTCGATGATCTTCACGTCGCCGGTCTTCCAGAGGAAGCGACCGACGCGCTTGGCGGTTCGGACGAACAGGAAGTCGTAGAGCTCGTCGAAATACCACTTGTTGAGCAGGAAGGCGTAGAGGCCGCGGTGCGTCTCAGCGATCTTCTTCGGCGTGCCGGGCGAGCGGATGTAGAACTGCCACGCCAGCGCGAACCCGACGACCATGGCGACGAACGGCGACGCGACCACCCAACCGGGCACCTCGTGACGGTCGTGAAGGATGTGGTTCTCCGGTCCCGAGAACAGCGCGGTGCGCCAGAACTCGTTGTAGCCCTCGCCGAGGAAGTACGGCTCGAACACAATGCCGGCCAGCAGTGCGCCGGCGGCCAGGATGAACAGCGGCACCAGCATGACCATCGGCGACTCGTGCACGTGGTGCATGACCTCGTGCGACGCCCGCGGCTTTCCGTGGAAGGTGAGTAAGATCAGGCGCCACGAGTAGAAGCTGGTCATCAACGCGGCGATCACCGTCATGCCGAAGGCGTAGCCGGCAAAGGCGTTGTGGCCGGCGAAGGCGCTTTCGATGATCGCATCCTTCGAGAAGTAGCCGGCAGTGAACGGAAAGCCCGTCAGCGCCAACGTGCCGATCACCATCATCCAGTAGGTCTTCGGGATGTACTTCCGAAGGCCGCCCATGTGGCGCATGTCCTGCTCGCCGTCGACGGCATGGATCACCGAGCCGGCGCCGAGGAACAGCAGAGCCTTGAAGAAGGCGTGCGTGAAGAGGTGGAAGACTGCGGCACCATAGGCACCGACGCCGAGCGCGACGAACATGTAGCCGAGCTGCGAGCAGGTGGAATAGGCGATGACGCGCTTGATGTCGTTCTGCACGAGACCGATCGTCGCCGCGAAGAACGCCGTCGTCGCGCCGATGAAGGTCACGAACGTCAGTGCCGAATGCGACAGCTCGAACAGCGGCGACATGCGCGCCAGCATGAAGACGCCGGCGGTGACCATCGTCGCGGCATGGATCAGCGCGGAGACCGGGGTCGGGCCTTCCATCGCGTCCGGCAGCCAGGTGTGCAGGCCGAGCTGGGCCGACTTGCCCATCGCGCCCATGAACAGCAGCAGGCAGATGACGGTCATCGCACCACCGGTCGTCAGCGAGTAGCCGGCGAAGGTGAAGATCGCATGCGACATCGCGTTGGCGGCCGGCTCGGCCGTTGCGGCGGCAGCCTCGGCACCGTGCGCGGCGCCGGCACCCAGCTGGGCAGCCATGTCCGCAGCGCCGGCGAAGATGGTGTCGAGGTTGACCGAGCCGAACATCACGAAGATCGCGAAGATGCCAAGCGCAAAGCCGAAGTCACCGACGCGGTTGACGATGAAGGCCTTCATCGCCGCTGCAGAGGCGGACGGCTTCTTGTACCAGAAACCGATGAGCAGATAAGAGGCGAGACCGACGCCCTCCCAGCCGAAGAACATCTGTACGAGGTTGTTCGACGTCACCAGCATCAGCATGGCGAAGGTGAAGAGCGACAGGTAGGCGAAGAACCGCGGCCGGTGCGGGTCGTGGTGCATGTAGCCGATGGAATAGACGTGAACGAGCGAGGAGACGGTGTTCACCACCACCAGCATGACCAGCGTCAGCCGGTCGATCCGCAGCGACCAGGACACGTCGAGCGTGCCGGACTGGATGAACTGCAACAGCGGGACACGCAGCGTCTCGCCCTCGCCGAAGCCGAACAAGATGAAGGCGATCCAGGACAGGATGGCCGAAACGATGAGAAGGCCGGAGGTCGTGTACTCGGACGCCTTGGCGCCCATCTGATTGCCGAACAGTCCGACGATCAGGAAGCCGACCAGCGGCAGGAGGACGATCGCTTGATACATCGACGATCAGCCTTTCATCGTGTTGACGTCTTCGACCGCGATCGAGCCGCGGTTCCGGAAGAAGACGACGAGAATTGCAAGGCCGATGGCCGCTTCCGCAGCCGCGACCGTGAGAATGAACAGCGCGAAGACCTGGCCGACGAGATCGTTCAGGAAGGCCGAGAACGCCACGAGGTTGAGGTTCACCGAGAGCAGGATGAGCTCGATCGACATCAGGATGGTGATGACGTTCTTCCGGTTGAGGAAGATGCCGAAGACGCCCGTCACGAAGAGGATGGCACCGACGGTGAGGTAATGGCCGAGACTGACTTCCATGTTCTTTATCCTTGCCCCGACGACATCAGATGCCCTGCCCGCTCTTGACCTTGCGGATCTCGATCGCGGTTTCCGGCGTGCGTGCCACCTGCTCCGGGATCGACTGGCGGCGGATGCCCACCTTGTGGCGCAGCGTCAGGACGATCGCCCCGATCATCGCGACAAACAGGATCAGGCCGGCGATCTGGAAGAAGTAAACGTAGCGTGTGTAGAGGATGAAGCCGAGCGCCTCGATGTTCGAGGTCGTGGCAAGCGCCGGCGTCGGGTAGGCGGTCGCCGTGGCGAGCGTCGGCGAATAGACGTTGCCGGTCACCGCGATGACGAGTTCCGCCAGCAGCACGATGCCGATGATCGCACCGATCGGCGCGTAGTCGAGGGCGCCGCGCTTCAAGGCGACGAAGTCGACGTCGAGCATCATGACGACGAACAGGAAGAGCACCGCCACCGCGCCGACATAGACGACGATGAGGATCAGCGCGAGAAACTCAGCGCCGGTCAGGAGGAACAGTCCCGCCGCGGCGACGAAGGTCAGAATCAGGAACAGGACCGAATGCACCGGATTGCGCGACAGCACCACCATGATGGCGGCGCCGATGGTCACGGCGGCGAAGACGTAGAAGAAAAGTGCCTGCAGGCCCAGCATCGTCGGGCTCCTTGTCGTCGTTCGCCAAAGGCTTTTGCCGCTGGCCGTCTTGCGTGTCTGTCGATGTCGGGGATTCGGAAAAGGCTCGAAGCGCCCTTCCCGTCACCGCCCCGGATTAGCGGTACGGCGCGTCGAGCGCAATATTGCGCGCGAGTTCCCGCTCCCAGCGATCGCCGTTCGCGAGGAGCTTGTCCTTGTCGTAGTAGAGCTCTTCGCGGGTCTCGGTCGAGAACTCGAAGTTCGGCCCCTCGACGATGGCGTCGACCGGGCAGGCTTCCTGGCAGAAGCCGCAGTAGATGCACTTCACCATGTCGATGTCGTAGCGCACCGTGCGGCGGGTGCCGTCGTTGCGGCGCGGGCCGGCCTCGATGGTGATGGCCTGCGCCGGGCAGATCGCCTCGCAAAGCTTGCAGGCGATGCAGCGCTCTTCGCCATTGGGGTAGCGGCGCAGCGCATGCTCGCCGCGGAACCGCGGGCTCTGCGGGTTTTTCTCGAACGGATAGTTGATGGTCGCCTTCGGCGCGAAAAAATAGCGCATCGACATCACGAACGCCTTGGCGAACTCGACGAGGAACAGCGACTTGATGGTCTGGGTGACGGCGGTCATGGATCAGCCCCCAAGGCTTGAAGCGGACAGGCTCTCCGCCACGATCGGGCCGACGAACCAGCCGACGATCGGGAAGACGAAGAGCGACATGATGCGGATGAGCTTCAGCGGCCCGGACGCGGCGGCGCGCGCATTGGCACGGCCTGCAGCCCCGAGGACCACAAAGTCGGCGACACCGACCAGCAGACCGACGATGGCGCCGATGACGGCGGCGCTC
This sequence comes from Mesocryomonas fontinalis, assembly GCF_055730125.2. Lineage (NCBI taxonomy): Bacteria > Pseudomonadati > Pseudomonadota > Alphaproteobacteria > Hyphomicrobiales > Aurantimonadaceae > Mesocryomonas > Mesocryomonas fontinalis. The sequence goes on from NZ_JBUZWG020000002.1 coordinate 407,344, forward strand.
ATCACGCCGGACCCCAGCCCGTGAGCTTCAACACGAAGGCGACGATCACCACCATGCCGAGCGAGATCGGCAGGAAGACCTTCCAGCCCAGCCGCATCAGCTGGTCGTAGCGGTAGCGCGGCACGAAGGCCTTGACCATCGCGAACATGAAAAACACCAGCGCCACCTTGGCGAGGAACCAGATGATGCCCGGGACCCAGGTGAACGGCGCGAAAGCGAAGGGTGGCAGCCAGCCGCCGAGGAACAGGATCGTCGTCAGGCAGCACATCAGGGTGATGGCGGCATACTCGCCGAGCATGAACATCATGTACGGGGTCGAGCCATACTCGACCATGAAGCCGGCGACGAGCTCGGACTCAGCTTCCGGCAGATCGAAGGGCGGCCGGTTCGTCTCGGCGAGGGCCGAGATGAAGAAGATGATGAACATCGGGAACAGCGACAGCCAGTGCCAGTCGAGAAACGTGTTCGGCAGACCGAGCATGGTCCCGACGCCGTCACGCTGGACGAGAACGATGTCGGTGAGGTTCAGCGAGCCGACACAGAGCAGCACGGTGACGATGACGAAGCCGATCGAGACCTCGTACGACACCATCTGCGCGGCCGAGCGAAGCGCGCCGAGGAAGGCGTACTTCGAGTTCGACGCCCAGCCGCCCATGATCACGCCGTAGACCTCGAGCGAGGAGATGGCGAAGATATAGAGGATGCCGATGTTGATGTCGGCGATCACCCAGCCGTCGGCGACCGGCACGACGGCGAAAGTCGCCAGCGCCAGCGTCACCGCGACGAGCGGCGCCAAGAGGAAGACCGCCTTGTCGGCCGAGGCCGGGATGACCGGCTCCTTCAGGACGAACTTCAGGAGATCGGCGAAGGACTGGAACAGTCCCCAGGGACCGACGACGTTCGGACCGCGGCGCATCTGCACCGCCGCCCAGATCTTGCGATCGGCGAGGAGGATGTAGGCGATGAGCACCAGGAGGACGACGAGGAACAGGAGGCACTGCGCGATGATGACGATCGCGGGCCAGGCGTAGACGGAGAAGAAGTCAGTCATGGTCCCTCTCCCTATTCCGCGGCTTGCAGGTGTTCGGCATGCGCGAGCTGCGAGCACTCCGCCATCACCTTGGAGGCGCGGGCGATCGGGTTGGTCAGATAGAAATCCCCGGTGCCGGACACGAAGGACGGGCCGGACAGGGTTTCGGCTCGGTCGGCGAGCGTCGTGATCACCGATGCGTCGGCAGCGACCACCGCGTTCGAACGCAGATGCGCGTGGCTCCGGTAAAGATCAGCGCGGAGTGCCGAAAGCGAGTCGAACGGAAGTGTCTTGCCGAGAACCGCCGACAGCGCCCGCAGGATCGCCCAGTCTTCACGCGCGTCGCCGGGCGGGAAGGCTGCACGGCTGCCGGTCTGCGCCCTGCCCTCGACATTGACCCAGGTGCCCGACTTCTCGGTATAGGCCGCGGCCGGCAGGATGACGTCGGCGCGGTGAGCGCCCTTGTCGCCATGCGTGCCGATGTAGACGACGAATGGACCTGCCGCGATGTCGATCTCGTCGGCACCGAGGTTGAAAAGCACGTCGACGCCGCCCTTGGCCATCTCGGCCGCGGTCTGGCCGCCCTCGCTTGGCACGAAGCCGATGTCGAGGCCGCCGACGCGCGACGCCGCGTTGTGCAGGACGTTGAAGCCGTTCCAGCCCTCGCCGATTGCACCGATTTCGCGGGCGAGCGCCGCCACTGCCGCCAGCACGGCTGCGCCGTTACTGCCGGTGATCGCCCCTTGGCCGACGATGATCATCGGCTTCTTGGCCGCCATCAACGCCTCGTAGAATCCGCGATTGGCGCCCTCGATGTTCGACAGCGTGTCCGGCCCGGCGCCGAGATAGACGGCGTCGTAGCGGAGGTCGATCTTCTCGCCGATCATGCCGATCGGGAAGCCGCCCATCCGCCAGCGCTTGCGGATCCGGGCGTTGAGCACCGATGCCTCGTAGCGCGGGTTGGCGCCGATGATCAGCAGTGCGTCGGCATCCTCGATACCGGCGATCGTCGTGTTGAAGATGTACGACGCGCGGCCGTCGGCCGGGTCGAGCGCGGCGCCATCCTGGCGGCAGTCCATGCTGGACGAGCCGAGTTCGCCCATCAGCCGCTTCAACGCCCACATGTCCTCGACGGAGGCGAGATCACCGGCGATCGCGCCGACCTTGGCACCGGTGGTGGCGGAAACCTTGGCCTTGATCGCCGCGAACGCATCCGTCCAGGAGGCGGCCACAAGGCGGCCGTCCTTGCGGACATAAGGCTTGTCGAGGCGCTGGGTGCGCAAACCGTCCCAGACGAAGCGGGTCTTGTCGGAGATCCACTCCTCGTTGATGGACTCGTTGATGCGCGGCAGAATGCGCATCACTTCGCGGCCACGTGTGTCGACGCGGATCGCCGAGCCGACGGCATCCATCACGTCGATGCTCTCGGTCTTAGTCAGCTCCCAAGGGCGCGCCTGGAAGGCGTAGGGGCGCGAGGTCAGCGCGCCGACCGGGCAAAGGTCTATGACGTTGCCCTGCAGCTCGGACGTCATCGCGTTCTCGAGATAGGTGGTGATCTCGGCGTCCTCGCCGCGGCCGATCAGGCCGAGCTCGGAAATGCCGGCGACCTCGGTGGTGAAGCGGACGCAGCGCGTGCAGTGAATGCAGCGCGTCATGATCGTCTTGACCAGCGGGCCGATGTACTTGTCCTCGACGGCGCGCTTGTTCTCGCGGTAGCGCGAGTTGTCGGCACCGAAGGCCATGGCCTGGTCCTGCAGGTCGCACTCGCCGGCCTGGTCGCAGATCGGGCAATCCAGCGGGTGGTTGATCAGCAGGAATTCCATCACGCCCTCGCGGGCCTTCTTCACCATCGGCGTGTTGGTGAAGATTTCCGGGCTTTCGCCGTTCGGGCCCGGGCGCAGATCGCGCACGTTCATGGCGCAGGATGCCGCCGGCTTCGGCGGTCCACCCTTCACCTCGATCAGGCACATGCGGCAGTTGCCGGCGATCGACAGACGCTCGTGGAAACAGAAACGCGGGATCTCCACGCCAGCCTCTTCGGCGGCCTGCAGCAGCGTGTAGTGATCCGGGACGTCGATCTCGGTGCCGTCGACTCGAAGTTTGGCCATGTCAGTTGCCTCGTAGGTCTTTTGCCGCAGCGTATGCGGCGAAAAGCTCGGCGACGCCGATCCCGTTGATCGTCATGCCATCGGTGTTGACGTTCTCGAAGGCGGCGTCGGTGAAGTTGGCATTCTTGAACCGCGACTCGGTCATGTCGACATCTGAGAACAGCGTGCCGGCCAGATCGGCATTGGTGATCTCGGCGCCGGACAGGTCGACGTTCTCGAACCGGGCTTCCGAAAGGTCCGCATCGGCAAACGCGGAATGCGAGATGTCGGCCTTCGAGACCGTCAGGACGTCGGCGCGGCCGATGATCTCGGTCATCGCTATTCCGCCGCTTCGAGGATCAGCGGGCGGTTCAGCCCCGGCGCCTTGTTGGCGGAGAACTCGTCGATGCGGCGCTCCACCTCGGCGCGGAAATGGCGCATCAGGCCCTGAATCGGCCAGGCCGCAGCATCGCCCAGCGCGCAGATGGTATGACCCTCGACCTGCTTGGTAATGTCGAGCAGCATGTCGATCTCGCGCTTCTCGGCATTGCCGACGACCATGCGCTCCATCAGACGCCACATCCAGCCGGTGCCCTCGCGGCAAGGCGTGCACTGGCCGCAGCTCTCATGCTTGTAGAAGTAGCTGAGGCGGGCGATAGCGCGAACGATGTCAGTCGACTTGTCCATCACGATGACGGCCGCCGTGCCGAGGGAGGTCTTGATCTCCTTCAGCCCGTCGAAGTCCATCTTGCAGTCGATGATATCTGCCGCCGGCACCAGCGGCACTGAGGAACCGCCGGGGATGACGGCGAGCAGATTGTCCCAGCCGCCACGAACGCCACCGCAATGGGTGTCGATCAGCTCGCGGAAGGTGATGCCCATCTCTTCTTCCACGGTGCACGGCTTGTTGACGTGGCCGGAAATGCAGAAAAGCTTGGTGCCGGTGTTGTTGGCGCGGCCGAGCGCACCGAACCAGGCGCCACCGCGGCGCAGGATGGTCGGCGCGACGGCGATGGACTCGACGTTGTTGACGGTCGTCGGGCAGCCGTAGAGGCCCATGTTGGCGGGGAACGGCGGCTTCAGCCGCGGCTGACCCTTCTTGCCCTCGAGGCTTTCGAGCAGCGCGGTTTCCTCACCGCAGATGTAGGCGCCGGCGCCGTGGTGGACGTAGATGTCGTAGTCCCAGCCGGAGCCGTTGTCCTTGCCGAGCTTGCCAGCCTGGTACAGCTCGTCGATCGCCAGCTGCAGCGCCTCGCGCTCGCGCACGTACTCGCCGCGAACGTAGATGTAGCAGACATGTGCACCCATCGCGAAACCGGCGATCACGCAGCCTTCCAGCAGCGTGAACGGGTCGTTCCGCATGATGTCGCGGTCCTTGCAGGTGCCCGGCTCCGACTCGTCCGCATTGACGACGAGGTAGTGCGGACGACCGTCCGACTCCTTCGGCATGAACGACCATTTGAGCCCGGTCGGGAAACCGGCGCCACCACGACCACGAAGGCCCGAAGCCTTCATCTCGTTGATGATCCAGTCGCGGCCCTTGCCGATCAGCTCGGCCGTGTCGGTGAAGTGCCCGCGCGACATCGCGCCTTTCAGGCTCTTGTCCTTCACGCCGTAGATGTTGGTGAAGATGCGATCCTTGTCCTGAAGCATCTCAGACTCCCCGTCCTGTCGCCCGCATCACTTGGCCTTGTCCGGCGCCGGCGAAGCGTCATCGCTGGTGCGTGCGCCTTCCGTCGGCGCTTCGGCATCGTTGCGCTTCTTTGCAAAAGGCGCTGCTGCCGACTGGCCTGGCTCCAGACTGCCCTTTTCCGACGCCTCGGTCGTCGCCGCCTTGGTGGCGTCGTCTTCCTTGTCGCCCGCACCCGTCGGACCGCCCTCGGAACCGCCGGTCTTTCCGGCGCCTGGCACATGCGCGCCCTTGGCGGGATCGATGCTCTCGGCCGTCTCGACCGACTGCGGGACGTTGTTCTGGCTGGCCTTGCCCGGGGCTGCGATGCTCGGATCGGTCTCCGGCGCATGCGTCGTCGGACGACCTGCGTTCGACGGCACCGTCTCGCCGGAGGCGCCTGTCTCCCGGCCGCCATCCCGAGCTGCCGCGCCTTGCGGCGCTTCCTCGGACGTCAGCGACGTCAGACCGCCTTCGGGCGCCGACAGATGCCGATCGATCTGCGGACCGACCTTGACGGCCTCGTCGCGCTCGAACGCATCGATCATCTGCTCCAGCCGCTCCGGCGTCAGGTCCTCGTAGGTGTCCTTGAACACCATGACCATCGGCGCGTTGACGCAGGCACCAAGGCACTCGACCTCTTCCCACGACAGCGTGCCGGAAGCATTGAGATGGAACTGGTCGTGATGGATCTTCGACTGGCAGACGCGCTTCAGCTCGTCCGATCCCCGCAGCATGCAGGGCGTAGTGCCGCAGACCTGGATGTGCGCCTTCGTCCCCACCGGCTTCAGCTGGAACTGGGTGTAGAAGGTCGCAACCTCGAGCACCCGAATCAGCGGCATGCTCAGCATGCCGGCGATATGCTCGATCGCGGGCTTGGAGACCCAGCCGTCCTGATCCTGAGCCCGCATCAACAGCGGAATCACGGCAGACTGCTGGCGCCCCTCCGGATACTTATGGATCGTGTCTTCCGCCCAGGTCGAATTATCGGCCGAAAAGGCGAAGCTGGCGGGCTGGACACTGTCTTCCGCGAGACGTCTGACTGACATCGGACCTCGGCTTTTTGGTTTGTTTCTAAACGCGATGTTGCGGCGCGTTCTAACATACGCGCCGCAAAAGGCCAGTGGCCGAAAGCCGCAGCATCGGGCTATCGGAAATCAATTGTCGGACTTATCGTCACGGGTCTGCGAACAGGCTCTCGACGGTCAGCTCCATGCCCGGTGGCGTCAGCAGGATCGTGCTGCCGGCCCCGAGCAATCGGGTGGTGATCTCGCCGTCCGCCGAGTCCCGCCGGTGATGGATCACCCGGCGGTCGTCGTAGACGATGAGGTAGTGCAGGATCGATTGCACCGAGAAGTAATCGATCAGCTTTCGGTCGACATCCGTCCGAACGCTGGAGGGCGAGATGACCTCGACCACGACGACCGGGTTCGGGACATAGGTCTTGTTGGGGTCGTAAGGACCGCACTGCACCAGAGCGTCCGGTTCGCGCACCGTCCTATCGTTGACTTTGACGCTGACCCCATCGGGAAAAGCGCGGCAATCGAGACCGCCTGCCTGGATCGCCCGGCGCAACGCGAGCCAGATGTTCGCCTTGCGCTCGGCATGACTGACCCGTTCCGACTGGAGACGGACGGCGTCCCCTTCGATGAGCTCATAGCGTTCGCCCTCGCCCCAGCTCTCGGACCAGGTAAAGAATTCGTCCGCACTCATCGCGGCTGTTCTGGCGGCTTCGGCGCTCATGCCTTCACCTTATCACATCCAGAGCCAGCCAAAGACTGGCGAATTAACGGTCCACTTCTCCAAAAACGATGTCGAGCGAGCCGAGGATGGCGGAGACGTCGGCCAGCATGTGCTTGCGGCACATGAAGTCCATCGCCTGCAGATGCGCAAAGCCCGGCGCCTTGATCTTGCAGCGGTGCGGCTTGTTGGTGCCGTCCGCGACGAGGTAGACGCCGAACTCGCCTTTCGGCGCCTCGACGGCACAGTAGACCTCGCCAGCCGGAACGTGGAAGCCCTCGGTGTAGAGCTTGAAGTGATGGATCAACGCTTCCATCGAACGCTTCATCTGGCCTCGGCTCGGCGGCACGACCTTGCCCTCGGTGGAGGACACCGGCCCAATCCGCTCCTTGCCCGAAAGGCGCTCGACGCATTGCTTCATGATCTTGACCGATTCGCGCATCTCGACCATGCGGATCAGGTAGCGGTCGTAGCAGTCGCCGTTCTTGCCGATCGGAATGTCGAAATCCATGTCGGCGTAGCACTCGTAGGGCTGAGACTTGCGAAGATCCCACGCCGCGCCGGAGCCGCGCACCATCACGCCGGAGAAGCCGAGCGCCCAGCAATCCTCGATGCCGATGACGCCGATGTCGACGTTCCGCTGCTTGAAGATGCGGTTGCCGGTGAGCAGCTCGTCGATGTCGTCGAGCGTCGACAGGAACGGGTCGCACCAGGCGCCGATATCGTCGACCAGTTCTGGCGGCAGGTCGAGATGGACGCCGCCGGGCCGGAAGTAGGCGGCGTGCATGCGCGAGCCGGAGGCGCGCTCGTAGAACACCATCAGCTTCTCGCGCTGCTCGAAACCCCAGAGCGGCGGGGTCAGCGCGCCGACGTCCATCGCCTGCGTGGTGACGTTGAGGAGATGCGAGAGGATGCGGCCGATCTCGGAGTAGAGGACGCGGATCAGCTGCGCGCGGATCGGAACTGTCACCTCGGTCAGCTTCTCGACCGCGAGGCAGAAGGCGTGTTCCTGGTTCATCGGCGCGACATAGTCGAGGCGGTCGAAATACGGGATCGCCTGCAGGTAGGTCTTCGCCTCGATCAGCTTTTCCGTGCCGCGGTGAAGCAGGCCGATATGCGGATCGACGCGCTCGACGATCTCGCCATCGAGCTCCAGCACGAGCCGGAGAACGCCATGCGCAGCCGGATGCTGCGGGCCGAAGTTGATGTTGAAGTTGCGGACGTCGATTTCAGCCATGGCTGTGTATCCTGTTCGGCAGTTGTCGCTGCCCTGCCCTGTCGGACGCTTTAGTTCGTCTTGGACTTCTCGTCGCCCGGCAGCACGTATTCGGTGCCTTCCCACGGCGAGAGGAAATCAAAATTCCGGAACTCCTGGCGCAGCGCCACCGGCTCGTAGACCACCTGCTTCAGCACCTCGTCATAGTGGACTTCGACAAAGCCGGTCAGCGGGAAGTCCTTGCGCAGCGGATGTCCCTCGAAACCGTAGTCGGTGAGGATCCGGCGCAGGTCAGGGTGCCCCGTGAACAGGATGCCGTAGAGATCGTAGGCCTCGCGCTCGAACCAGTCGGCGCCGGAAAAGACGCCGGTGACGGACGGAACCGGATCGTCCTCGCTGGTGCGGACCTTCACCCGGATGCGCTGGTTCAGATGCGGCGACAGGAGGTGATAGACGACGTCGAAGCGCCGCAGGCGCTCCGGATAGTCGACGCCGCAGATGTCGGTGAGGTTCAGGAACTGCGCCTTGCGGTCGTCGCGCAGGAAGGTCAGCACCTCGACGATATCGGCGGCATCGACGATGAGCGTCAATTCGCCGAAGCGGATGCTCGACTCGCCGAGCTTGGCGCCGAGGGCAGTGCTGATGTGTTCGGCGAGTTCGTTCATCGGACGCGCGGGCCTCTTCTTTCAGGACGCCATGACGGGAAAGAGCGCCTAGCGCTCGATCGTCCCCGTGCGGCGGATCTTCTTCTGCAGCAGCAGCACGCCATACAGCAGCGCCTCCGCCGTGGGCGGGCAGCCCGGCACGTAGATATCGACCGGCACGACGCGGTCGCAGCCGCGCACCACCGAGTAGGAATAGTGATAGTAGCCGCCGCCATTGGCGCACGAGCCCATCGAGATGACGTAGCGGGGCTCAGGCATCTGGTCGTAGACCTTGCGCAGCGCCGGCGCCATCTTGTTGGTCAGCGTGCCCGCGACGATCATCACGTCCGACTGGCGGGGTGATGCGCGCGGCGCGAAACCGAAGCGCTCGGCATCGTAGCGTGGCATCGACATCTGCATCATCTCGACGGCGCAGCAGGCGAGGCCGAACGTCATCCACATCAGCGAGCCGGTGCGCGCCCACTGGATCAGATCGTCCGTCGACGTCACGAGAAAGCCCTTGTCTGCCAGCTCGTCGTTGATGTCCGTCAGGAAACGGTCCTGCGCAGGCGGAACCTGGAGGGCCGACGACCGGCTGCCCGCTTCCACCGCAGCAGCCCGCATGAAGGTCTCTCTATCGGTCAATCCCATTCGAGGGCGCCTTTCTTCCACTCATAGATGAAGCCGACGGTCAGGACGCCGAGGAAAACCATCATCGACCAGAAACCGAACCACCCCACGGCACCAAAGGACGCTGCCCATGGAAACAGGAAGGCCACTTCGAGGTCGAAGATGATGAACAGGATCGAGACGAGGTAGAACCGCACATCGAACTTCATGCGCGAATCGTCGAATGCGTCGAAACCGCACTCGTACGCCGACAGCTTCTCGTCGTCCGGCGCCTTGAAGGCGACCAGGAACGGCGACACCAGCAGCGCGAGGCCGATGAACAGCGCAACGCCGACGAAGATGATGATCGGAAGATAGGAAGCGAGAAGCTCAGGCATCGCGGCTGACCCTTGGTGCAAAAGGAGTTTGAGGGTTTCCGATTAAGCCACTCAAACTGCACATGTATCTCATATACGAACCCGGCGGTGGGCGAACAGTGCCGTCATCAGGGTCAATGCGTCGCAGGCCGCTGAAACCGACCTCTTCGCAATGCGGCGAGACCTAAACCCTTCCACGACCGGAAGCAAGGCGTGGAGGCACTGCCGCAGCGGGTTGTCGGCCACGGTGCCGGCTGCCCGGCGAGGGGCAGCCTTCGTCCCGTTCGTAACTATTCCATCCTGAACAGTCATAGCAAAACGCCCAATTGGATTAGCTGGCTATTTAGACATAAATAACGACAGCCTGCTACACAAGTAAGCGTCGCGAAAGCTAGTGGACCGAGATTGGCGAGCATAGGGGGCTACGGGGATCGACGGAAACATCGGTCCTTTCCACTCTCCTCGCCACTTGCCGCTGCCGGAGATCCGAGCGGCCCCCGCTATAGAGGTAAAGCATGTTCCGACTGGCCACCACGTCCCTCATCGGACGCCGAGTCCTCACCATCGAGACCGATTTCGACCTTGCGGCCGATATGGCACGGGACATCGAGAACAGTGGCGGCACTCTCGTCGGGGTGGTTCCGGGCATTCCGGCGGCTCTGGCATTTCTGGCGACCGGCCTCGGCGTCGACTGCGCGATGATGGCAGCGCCTCTCCCAGATACGGCCGACGTCACCTCCCTCGATATCCTGCGCGCAGAGGGCGTGGAGATCGTCTTCGTCACCGGCTTCGACGAGTGGTTCGAGGAAGAGTGGCAGGAGGAAGTGACCTACTACGCCGTTTCAGCTTGACGCTGGTCTTCGCCCTAGTCTGCCCGCGTTCGCCCGATGCGGGCCGCCGCGATGATCCGGCAGGCTTCGGTTCTGCCGAAGAGCGCGTTCAGCCGCTGGCGGTGACGAGGCGCAGCGGCGGTACTGTCCGCTGCCGTTCGAACTCGATCTGATCGAAAGACACGACCCGGTCCCGGCCGGACAGCTTGGCCTCATAGAGAGCCCTGTCGGCATCGGCGAGAAGTTCGGCGGGCGCCGTCCTGAAATCGGCAGCCGGGCGCTCGGTGGCGCAGCCGATGCTGACGGTGAGGTGGTTCGCCGCCGCCGACTTGGCGTGCTGGACATGCAAAGCCGAGATGGAAGACCGGATCTCCTCGGCCACCGCGAACGCCGCCTCCGCGGAGGTGTCGGGAAGGATGACCACGATCTCCTCCCCGCCGTAGCGGGCAACGCGCTCCTCCGAAAACGGCACACTGCTGCTGATCGACAGGGCGACCAGCTGCAGGCAGGTATCGCCGGCAGGATGGCCGTAGGTGTCGTTGAACGACTTGAAGCAATCGACGTCGATCATCAGCAGCGACAACGGCAAGCCGGCCTCGGAACTCTGCCGCCACGCCATCGCCACCGCCTGTTCGAAGCCCCGGCGGTTGAGGAGACCCGTCAGCGAATCGGTGAGCGAGAGCTGCAGCAGGTTCTTCTCGGACGCATGGCGTCTCTCCGCTTGCTGCGCCAACCGCAGGCCGCCGAGCACGAGAGCGATCGCCAGGAGAATGAATACCGCGACGCGGACGTAGATTCCCTGATGCCAGGGTGCGAGTGCGGTCTTGCGCGACAGGCTGTAGACGATGGTCACGCCGACCCCCTCGACGGCATGAAATGCCGACAGCCGCTCGACGCCGTCGAGCGGCGACGGCATCCGGAACACCCCGGAACGATCGCCCGCCTGGACCGCCAGGACGACCGCCGTGTTCGCTACGGATTTGCCGATAAGTTGGGTATCGTAGGGATTGCGGGCCATCACCGCGCCGTCGGGCCCCAGCATGACGACGCGGACGTCGATCCCGGTATCGAAGCTCTGGTAGAAGTCGGAGAAGTAGCGCGACTCGATGGTCGCGACGAGCACGCCGTTGAAACTGCCGTCTTCCTTAGCGATGCGCCGGCTGATCGTGATCACCCAGGTCCCGTCGGCCTCCCGGATCGCCGGGCCGACGAACAGCCCGGCCTGCGTCTGGCGGCGGTGGAACTGGAAGAAGGCGCTGCGGGACTCGTTGACGACCTCGTTCGCATTCTTTTCGGAGCCCGCGAGCCGCCAACCCGATTCTTCGTAGTAGGCCAGCCCATGGAGACGCGGCACCCGCGAGAGCAGTTCGCGCATATCCGTCTGTACCGACAGCAGTTTTGACCGCGTCGGCGGCTCGGTCCCAAGGATGCGGGACAAGGAGACGAGCGCGAGGTCCGCCATCTGGAACGTATCGCCGGCGTGCTGCGCGAGCGACCGCGCCATCGTCTCGGACTGATCTTCCGCATGCTGGAGCGTTTCTTCAGCCCCCTGCCGCTCCATCAGGAAAACGCCGGCGGAAAATAGAATGAGCAGTCCGCCGGTGCAGACCCTGATCCAGCGCGAAAGCTTCAGCGACGTCAGGCTGGAAAGAGTATGCGCCATGGTCGAAACAATCCATTCACCCGCCGGGGAGGCTAGTGAACTCATCTTAACATCCCGTGCGTCGGATGAGGAAGACTGTCGTAGAGCGCTAGAGAAAGGCCGAAAATCTCTCGCTTCACGAGGAGTTCACTTATTTGGCTACGTACCTGCTTGGATAATATAGCCAGCTATTGAGCGATGCTGTCCGTTGTCCGACTACTGCCAGCTGCCAACGTCCGGCGATTCGTTACCTCGGATCAAGCGCCGCTCAGAGGGGCCGGACTTTACGCCCCGCCCTGCCCCGCCGGTCGCGGTATGAAACGGCCCAGGGAAACAAGGCAATCTCCCGCAGCCGACAAACGGGATTCGTCTTTACCGCCCCCCCCGCATCTCGATCGTCCCGCGCCCCGCCGAGCTTGTTGCATCCGATCGATACCCGTCGCGAACGGATGGCGGATTTTCACCCAACGCCGCGAAATGCGCCGATGGAAGCGCTCTGAGCAGCATCGTCTTGCCGGCGTCACTGACCGGATAAGCAGAGAGACCGCGCGCCCAACCGTCAAAGGCAGCAGTCGATCTGGCTATCTGACGGAATGGATGAGGCTGGAGAGGCGCTTTTGCAGATTGGTGAGATCCGTCAGCAGCGGCCCTGGAGTTCCCTCCGGCGCGATCAGGTCTTGCTCGAGCTGCGAGTGCACCTGCCGGATCTTGTGCTGGAGCGCGGCGCCGGCAGGCGTCAGCCGAATCGGCTCCTCCGGCTTCAAGCCGGCGCCGTAGCTGACAAGCCCCTTTTCCGCGAGGTTTCGCAGGACCGTCGCCGCCGTCGTGACGCGGATGCACAGCCGGTCGGCGACCGTGCTGATCTCCACCGGCTCGACTGGGCTCAGCACCATCAGCACCTCATCCTGGCCGATTTTCAGCCCGATCGCCGACAGCCGCAGTGCCAGCAAGGCGTTGGTGGTTTTCGACAAGGCGATCAGCGCGGGGACGACGTTGACGTCACGGTTATCGTTGGCGGAATGGTCGACAGCATTGATCGGCAGGAAAATGCTCATCAATCATCCTACCTCTGAGCTGCAAATACCGGAGGGGTTGGCGCACTTGGTAGCAAAGGTTCACAATACGTCGACGCCACCGACCCGTGAGACTGTATTCGGCAACCGCTGTGAAAGTCGAACGACCCATCGAAACCTTCCCGGATCGTCGGACACTTCGAAGCGAACGCTGGCGGACCGCCGGCTGCAGAGGCTGTTTCAGACATTGCCATCTCCGCTCCTGGATGGCGTGGCACCCCAACCGAACTGTCTGCAGGAAAAGCTGAAAGAGCTGGGCCTTGATAACGACGGTGACCCAACCTCGGTGATCATGCCGTGACGAAACTCGAATACCAAGCTCATGTTTTATAGCCAGCTACTATATTAGGTGGCTATCAATTCGGTCTGGAGGGGCGGCGTCGAGCTCTGTTGAAGGGGAAGAGTGCAACGCGACAAACGCCGCAGAAAACGTCGCCGACCGCACATGACGACCCGTTGAGCAAACCTCTGCCCACCCGGCAGATCCACCGAGAGCGCGTTCGACGACAGAAGTATCCGTCCCCAAGGACGTTACTATTATAAAATATGTGAGATGACCTAAAGAGGCCGTGCCTCGTACTGACCAGTAGAGTTGAACTACTGTTTCAGTATCTGGAGTTTCAGTTTCAATTCCATGCTTTGCAGCAAGGAGTTAAAACTGGCGCGAGTGACGGGGCTCGAACCCGCGACCTCCGGCGTGACAGGCCGGCACTCTAACCGACTGAGCTACACCCGCGCTCCACCGCTCGTCGCGGCTGATGACGGTGATTTACGAGAGCCCCCCTTCCCTGTCAAGCGCGTTCGGGCGGAAACAGGCGATCATCGCAATTCTTCTAAATAATCTTCAGATGGCGCCCTGTGCGTGTGGAAAACCTTCCCGCCGGCTTGCGCGCGCGGATGGAATTGCCTATGCGGGCAGCACCTCGCAGAGGGCGATTAGCTCAGTTGGTAGAGCGCCTCGTTTACACCGAGGATGTCGGCAGTTCGAGCCTGTCATCGCCCACCATATCCCCATTGGGGATTGCGGGTTTCCCCTTCTCCCCCCTCCTTCGATCACCTCGATTCTAGTCGGTCGTCTCCGGCCCTCAAGCTTTTCGCCACGCCACATCGGCACTAGCCGGCAGGCGGGGCGCAACCGAGCAGCCGAGGCGACCAGCGCTGTCCGCCGCCTGACGGCAGATACCCGCGCGGCAACCTCGGACCTTTGCGTCGTGCCCGGCATCGATGCCGGACGAACCTCGATCACGCTGCGCGGACCGCTGCCGCGTAGATGTCGAGGACGCGGTCGATCGAGGCGAAGACCAGCGCCTCTGCGGTGACAGGCTCCTGGGGCGCTTCGAAACGCCCGGCGATGCGGCCGAGATGCTGGCTGATCAAGGGCAGCGGAATGGCGACGCCCTCCAGCCGCCCGAGCAGCGCCGCCAGCGCCGCTTGCGCCTCGGGATGCGGCCAGTAATAGCGAATGCGGTCGCTGAAGCTGAAGTGGCGCTTCATCCGCTGGAGGTCGGCGCTGCCGCCGTAGTATTTCGCCCAGTATCCCGGCTCGGCCAGCATCAACCGCTCCATGGCCGGCGCCAGCCCTTCGCCGGGACCTGACAGGCCGAGATCACGGGCGATGGCGTCGAGGCCGTACAGCGCCTCGCGCATCGCGAAAGTCAGCCAGGGCCCGACCTTCAGGATCCGAAACCCGTCATCGACCAGCGCCGTCAGCTCGGCCTCGCTCTGGTAGTCGGTCGAATGCGCCTCGAACGTAAGGCCTGGAAGCTGCGTCAGCGCCGCGCTGAGGTCGGCGGTGTGCTCAGGACGATAATGCAGGACGTCGGCATCGCCGAACTCGACACCCGGCTGCACCACCAGCCCGACGACGCGGTGGAAGGCGTCCGAGAGGCCGGCAGCGGCAAACGCTTCGGCATGGATGCGGTGCGTCTCGAGGGCCGCCTCGGGCGCGGTCGGCAGAACATGGTCGAGAGCCTCCAGCGCGCCGCCGGGCGTCGGCACCTCGGTGCCGATGATGTAGAGCGGCGGCGTGACGCCCGATCGGTCGGCTGCCGCCTCCGCCGCGGCGGCTAGGCGCGCGGCGCGGTCGGCGGCAAGGCTGTCGCCCACGGCCTCCGGCTCGCCGGCGCAGCCCATGCTGGCATCCAGATGGATCTTGCCGAAACCGGCCTCGACATAGGCGGCGACCATCGCCTCGGCATGCCGCATCGCCTGCTCTGCAGGCTTGTCGCGCCAGGGATTCGGGCCGAGATGGTCACCGCCGAGGATCAGCCGCGCCAGCGGAAAGCCAACCGAGGCGGCGATGCGCTCGACAAAGGCGCGGAAATCCGCCGGCGTCATGCCGGTATAGCCGCCGAACTGGTTCACCTGGTTGCAGGTGGCCTCGATCAGAACAGGCCCTGCGCCCCCGATCGCATGGCGCAGCGTCGCCTCGATCACCCAGGCGTGCGCAGAGCAGACCGAGACGATACCACAACCCGCCTCACCCGCATCGCGTCCCGCCAACGCCCTCAGTTCCTGCAGCATTCCAATCCTCCCCTTCCAGAAGCGGCCTATCGCAGACGCTAACCTGCCGAATCAAATCGATCAAGCTTCGTCATTTTTCTGATTGACGTTGATCTTTTACGCGGCCATCAATGAGGCACAGACAGTTTTCAAGCGTGCCAGCGGCCATGACGGTGCCGCGACGGCTGAACCGCGAACGGAGGCCTGCCCGATGAAGGACGACCGCCTGACGGCCATCCGCCAGCATCTCTATTCGCACGGCTTCAGCTCGGTGCAGGACATCGCCGATGCCGTCGGCGCCTCGCTCGCCACGATCCGCCGCGACCTGCTGGCGCTGGAAACCGAGGGCATCGTCGCGCGCACCCATGGCGGTGCCCGCATTTCCAGCGGCAGCGGCGTCGAGGTGGCCTTCGCCCTGCGCGAGCAGGAAAACCTTGCCGCCAAGCGCGCCATCGCCGACGCCGCCTTCGAGATGATCAAGCCGCACAGCTCGGTCTTCCTCGATGCCGGCACCACCGTGCTGCAGCTGGCCCGGCGCCTGCGGCTCGACCCGATGCCGCTTGCGGTGTTCACCAACGGCCTCGTCGTCGCGCAGACGCTGATGGAGATCCCCGGCCTGTCGGTCACGGTGATCGGCGGACGGCTGCGCGCCGAGAATGCTTCCCTGGTCGGCGCTGCGGCCGAGGCGATGATCGACCGGCTGTGGTTCGACCAGCTCTTCCTCGGCGCGGGCGCCATCGCTGGTGACGGCCGGCTCTACAGCCTCGACGAGAGCGAGGCACGGCTGAACGAGCGGATGATGGCGCGCTCCGCCAAGACCGTTCTCCTCGTCGACGCGACGAAGTTCGGACAGCGCCTGACCTATCTCGTCACCGCGCTCGGCCCCGCGCTGCACCTCGTGGCCGACGAAGCACTTTCGCCGGACTGGCGGGACCGGCTTGGCGAACTGCAATGCGCCGTCACGGTCGCATCGGTTCCGCTCGCCGCCGTGGCTGATGGGGAGCCGAGCTGATGGGGCTGATCCTCGGCGTAGACGGCGGCGGCAGCAAGACCTTGCTGGCGCTGGCCACCCGCGACGCCGAGATCGTCTGGATCGAGACCGGCGCCGGGACAGACCCGGCCGCCGACCCCGACTGGGGGATCCGCCTGCGCGACATGATGGTCGCCGCCCGCGCCCCCGCGCTGGAGATCGACGCGGCTGTCTTTGGCCTGTCGTCCTTTGGCGAGATCGACACCCAGAGCGCTCATCAGAGAAGCGTCGTCGCAGCGCTCGCCGGCGATGGCGCGCTGGTCGAGAACGATGTGCGCATCGCCTTCGATGGCGCATTGGCGGGCGCCGGCGGCGTGCTGCTACTCGCCGGCACCGGCTCGATGGCCTGGGCCAGCGCCGGCGGCCCGGAAGCCCGTCAGGTCCGCGTCGGCGGCTGGGGCGAAGCGTTCGGCGACGAGGGCAGCGGATTCTGGATCGGCCGCGAGGCGCTGAGCCTTGCCACCCGCGCCTTCGACGGCCGCAGCGATGCCTTGCCTTTCGCCGCCGCCGTGGTCGACAGCCTCGACATCGGCCCCGAAGAGATCCTCTCCTGGGCCGCCGGCCTCGAAAGCCGCCGCGCCGGCTTTGCAGCGCTCGCCCGCATCGTCTCCGCGCTCTGCGAGACCGGCGACCCCGACGCCATCCGCCTGATCAACGCGGCCGCCGCCCACCTCGCCGCCCATGCCGGCGCCGCCTGGCGGATGGTCGGCGAGGCGTCGCCGATCGTCTGGAGCTATGCCGGCGGCGTCTTCGCCAGCCCGACCTTTCTCTCCGCCATCTCCGAAAGTCTTGGCACCGCCCCGGTCGCGCCGCGCTTGCCCCCCATCGGCGGCGCCTTGCTCCGGGCCGCGCAGCGCGCCAGCTGGCCGGTCGACGGGGCGTGGATCGACCGGCTCGCCACAGCGCTCGACGACCACCCGATTCTCCTCCGCAACCGCAGCCAAAGGGAAATGCCATGAACCGACGTTCGCTTCTCGCCGCCATGACCGCCATGCCGCTCGTCTTCTCGCTTCCCGCTTTCGCCGAGGATGCCAAGCCATTGGCAGGGAAGGCAATCGCTGCCCTCCTCCCACCTTGGGAAACGCTGCCGAAGGAGATGACCGACCGCTTCACCGCCGAGACCGGTGTCGCCCTCGAGACCCAGACGCTCGGCTGGGACGACATCCGCACCAAGATCGTCACCTCGATGGTCGCCGGCACCGCCCCGGCCAACGTCACCGAGGTCGACTGGTCCTGGGTCGGCCAGTTCGGCTCGGCCGGCTGGTATTCGCTGCTCGCCGACAAGGTCGATCCGGCCCTCCTCGCGGACCTTCCGACCGCCAAGATCTTCGAGTTCGAGGGCAAGCTGCTGGCCGTCCCCTATAATAACGACTTCCGCATCCTGATCCTCAACCGCGACCACCTGACCCGCGCCAAGATCACCGACGCGCCGAAGACGCCGGACGAACTGCTCGCCGCCGCCAAGGCGATCAAGGCCGCCGGCATCGCCGACTATCCGATCGGCTTGCCCCTCTCGGCGACCGAGGGCAGCGCCACCGCCTGGTACCTCCTGACCAAGGCGTTTGGCGGCGAGCTGTTCGACGCTTCCTTCGCGCCGCAGTTCACCACGCCGGACTCGGCCGGCTACAAGGCGATGGAATTCGAGATCGAGGCGCTGAAGGCCGGGCTGATCGACCCCGCCGCCACCGGCCTCAAGGATGTCGAGATTCAGGAGCTCTTCAAGAGCGGCCGCATCTCGTTCGACGTCGCCGGCTGGGCCGGCAATGTCGCTGTCTACTCCGACAAGGCGAAGTCGCAGGTCTCGGAGCATGCCGAGGCCGCGCTGATGCCCTCGGTCACCGGCAAATCGCGCACCTTTGGCTTGCCCGGCGCCGTCGGCATTCCGGTCTCTGCCGCCGATCCGGAGGCGGGCCTTGCCTTTATCGCCTGGCTGCTGAAGCCGGAGAACCAGACCCAGAGCTATCTGCAGCTCGGCAATCTGCCGACCCGGACCAGCGTGCTGGAGAAGCTGAACGCCGATGGCAAGCTCGCCAGCGGCGACGTTCTCCTGCAGCAGGCCGCCACCGTCGAGCCGCTGTTCGCGCAAGGCACGCCCGGCTGGTACCCGGAGTTTTCCAGCGCGGTCGCCACCTTCCTGAACCAGGCGGCCAAGGGCCAGATCACCGTGGCCGAGGCCGTTACCCAGATCGCCGACGCGGCGAAGACGGCGCAGGAATAGCCATGTCCGGCGAGGCCATCACATCCCCTCCGTCGGTCCGGCGGCCTCGCCGCCTGAACGGCGAGGCCTGGCTCGGCCTCGCCTTCGTCGTGCCGATCATCGCGATCATGGGCGGGCTGGTCTTCCTGCCGGTGATCTCGACGGTGGTTGACAGCCTCTACCGCATCGACCCGATGAAGGCGGGAACGCCCTTCATCGGCCTCGGCAACTATACCGCGCTCGCGGGCGACGCCAACGTCCGCCAGGCTTGGTTCAACACTATCGTCTACGTCGTCATCGCCGTCGCGTTGCAGGCCGTCGGCGGCCTTGGTGCCGCGCTGCTGCTCAACCGTGTGAAGACCGGTCGGCGCTGGCTGCTCGCCGCGCTCGTGCTGCCCTGGTGCCTGCCGCCGGTGGTCAATGCTCTCGTCTGGCTGTGGATCTACAATCCGAGCTACGGCCTCCTGAACTCCGTGCTGCAGTCGCTCGGGATCATCGAGACCAACAAGGTCTGGTTCAACGACCGCACCACCGCGCTCTTCCTCATCGCCCTCGTCCACGTCTGGCGCATGCTGCCGCTGACGGCGATCATCCTGCTGGCTGCCCTCCAGAGTATCCCGAAGGAGCTCTACGAGGCGGCAAAACTCGACGGCGCCGGCCCCGTCAAGGCGTTCCGCATGGTGACGCTGCCGCTGATCTCGGGCGGCATCGCCATCGCGCTCAGCCAGTCGACGGTGTTCGCGTTCAATCTGTTCGACGAGGCCTGGATCCTCGCCGGCTCGAGCCTCGACACCCGCACGGTGATCATCCAGGTCTACATGTCGGCCTTCCAGAACCTCAAATTCTCGCTCGGCATGGCGTTGTCGGTGCTGGCGATGATCGCCTCGCTGGTGGTGTCGCTGATCTATGTGCTGCGGGTCTACCGCGAGACGCGGTACGAATGATGACCCAGCGCAGCCTCTCCCGCCTCGCCGGCAAGATCGGCATCGCCGCCGCCGTCCTCGTCCTGCTGTTCTGGTCGCTCGGCCCGATCTACTGGGCCTTGGTGACCAGCCTCTCGACGCCGTCCGACCTCGTCTCGCGGACCCCGCATTTCTGGCCGCCGAACGTCACCTTCGAGCACTATGCCAAGCTGTTCGGGGCGACGAGCACCTCGCAGGGCAACGAGACGCAGTCGATCTGGCCGCAGGTCTCGGCCGCCTTTCTCAACAGCCTCGTCACCTCGCTCGCCTCGACGGTGGTGACGATCGTCCTCGCCGCCTTCGCCGGCTACGCCTTCGTGCGCCTGCGGTTTCCCGGCCGCGACGTGCTCTTCGTCCTCGTCGTCGCGACGCTGGCGATCCCCGCCTATACCGTGATGATCCCGCTCTACCGGCTGATGATCGCGCTCGGGCTGATCGACACCTATCTCGGCGTCACGCTGATCTACGTCTCGGCCTTCCTGCCGCTGGCGCTGTGGCTGATGCGCAGCGTCTACCAGTCGCTGCCGCTGTCGCTGGAAGAAGCCGCCTGGCTGGATGGCGCGGGGCGCACCTACACGCTGATCCGCATCGTGCTGCCGCTGGCGGCGCCCGGGCTGATCGCCGCGTCGATCCTCACCTTCCTCAGCGCCTGGGGCCAGTTCATGGTGCCGCTGGTGTTCTCGCCGACGCTGGCGACCAAGCCGCTGACCGTGCTGATCCCCGAATTCGTCACCCGCAACTACGTCGACTACGGGCTGATGAACGCTGCCGGCATCCTGGCGATTATCCCGCCGGTGCTCGTCGTGCTCTTCCTCAACCGATACCTCGTCAGCGGCCTGATGGCCGGTGCCGGCAAATAGCCTTCCCTCAAGGACAGATCCCATGAACGTCACCGAACGCGTCATCCGCGAGCAGTTCCCTTTCTGGAGCGGCGCCCTCGACATCGCGCTGCCAACCCCCGGCAACGGCCTCAACGTCATCGTCGGCTGCGGCACGTCCTACTATCTCGCGATGAGCATCGCCGCGACCTTCAACCGGAACGGCCACATGGCAATCGCTGTGCCGGGCGCCGAATGGGCGCGCCGCCGGGAAAGCTACGCAGCCGGCTCGGCAGACGTCACCGTCGTCGCCCTGTCGCGCAGCGGCGAGTCCAGCGAGACGGTGCAGGCGGTCGAGGTCAGCCGCAAGGCCGGCCTCAGGACCATCGCCATCACCTGCGAGAAGGATTCGTCGATCGCCCGTGCGGCCGAGACCGTGGTCTTCATCCCGACCCATCCGGACGAGGGTATCGTGATGACATCCTCGGCCTCGATCATGCTGCTCGCCGGCCTGCGCATGGCCGGGGTGACGATCGACGCCGGCATCGCCGCCACCGCCGAAGCGCTGATGCAGGAGGCCGACCAGGATCTCGCGCGCGTCATCGCGGGGCGCTCACACTTCGTCTATCTCGGCTCGGGCCTGCTCTATGGCCTCGCCACCGAAGGAGCGCTGAAGCTGCAGGAGATGAGCCTCAGCTACTCGCAGTCGTTCCACCCGATGGAATACCGCCACGGCCCGATCAGCCTCGTCGACGACAAGACCTTCGTCGTCATGACCTACAATGCCGACACCGCCGAGGAGGAGGCCGGCGTCATCCGTGACGTCCAGGCCAAGGGCGCCTTCGTCCTCGGCCTCGGCGGCCCGGGCGACCTGTCGCTCGGCGTGCCCGCGGGCAACGAGGACCGGGCACTGGCAGCCCTCGCAGTGATGCAGATCCTCGGCGAGCGGGTCGCGGAAATGCGCGGCATCGATACCGAGGCGCCGCGCCACCTCTCGAAGGTCGTCGTCCTCGCCTGAACCGGCCTCTCGCCCGCCGCGGCAATGCGGCGGCGGGCGTCATCAACCAGCGGAAGTGACCCATGGCGACGGTAGACATTCGAGACGTGCGCAAGGCCTACGGCACCCAAAAGGTGATCCACGGCATCGACCTGTCGATCGCCGACGGCGAGTTTGTCTCGCTGATCGGCGCATCCGGCTGCGGCAAGTCAACGCTGCTGCGGATGATTGCCGGGCTCGAGGAGATCGACAGTGGCACCGTCTCGCTCGGCAGCCGCGTCATCAACGACGTCGCGCCGAAGGACCGCGACATCGCCATGGTGTTCCAGAACTACGCGCTCTACCCACACCTCACCGTCGCCGACAACATGGGCTTCTCGCTGCGCTTGCGGAACGTCTCCAAGGCCGAGACCCGCAAAGCGGTGGAGGATGCAGCCGAGCTCCTCGGCCTCGGCCCCTATCTCGACCGCCTGCCCCGCGCCCTTTCCGGCGGCCAGCGCCAGCGCGTCGCCATGGGCCGGGCGATCGTCCGCCAGCCGCAGGTTTTCCTGTTCGACGAGCCGCTGTCGAACCTCGACGCCAAACTCCGCGTGCAGATGCGGGTCGAGATCAAGTCGCTGCAGAAGCGGCTCGGCACCACCTCGATCTACGTCACCCATGACCAGATGGAGGCTATGACGATGTCGGACCGCATTGTCATCATGAACGGCGGCCGGATCGAGCAGACCGGCGCGCCGCTCGACGTCTATGATCGCCCCGCCAACCTCTTCGTCGCGACCTTCATCGGCTCGCCGGCGATGAACCTTCTACTTGGCGTTCTCGGGCGCGACGGGGACAAGACCTTCGTCCAGATCGGCGAGACGCGACTGGCGCTGGAGGGCGGCTTCGACGCCGCCACCGGCACCGCCGTCATGCTGGGCATCCGGCCGGAACACGCCGACCTCGTCTCGGCAGCGACCGCCGCGACCGGCTTGCCCTTCACCGTCGATCTCGTCGAGCCGACCGGCGCCGAATCCCATCTCTACGGCCGCCTTGCCGGCCAGGCGGCGGTCATCGCCGTGCATGGCCGCGCCCGTCACGCGCCCGGCGACACCGCCTTCGTCACGCCGCTGCCGGGAGAAGCGCACGTCTTCAATGCCGACACGGGGCTTCGCCTCTGAAGCAATGTCCTGATGAAGCTGGCTGACCCCAGCCTTCATAGGCGAGAAGCCCCCAGGGACCGGTTCGATCGCTAGAGAGACGTCCACTCGCCCCGGGAGCGGAGCGCCGCCTCGACCATCCGCAAGCCGCGAACGCCCTCGGCAATCCCCGGCGACGACAAAGCTTCGGGCGTGGGTGCCCGCGCTTCCTGCGCCGCGAAAATCCTCTCGGCCATGTCCTCGTAGAGCTGGCTGAGCGCCTCGAGAAACCCTTCCGGATGCCCCGCCGGCAGTCTCCCTGGAAACTGCGTACCCCGCCCTGCCCGCTCGACGACCTCGGTCCTCCCGTCGAGATCGGACAGGAGCAGGTGGTTCGGGTCCGCGGCCCGCCACTGCAGCGCGCCGCGGTCGCCGTAGACCTCGAGCTTCAACCCGCCGCTCTGGCCGATCGCCACCTGGCTTGCCCAGAGCGCACCGGTCGCGCCGCCCTCGAAACGCAGCAGCAGATCGGCCTGGTCGTCGACCCGCCGTCCCGGCACGACGCTACGCATCTCGGCCAGCAGCGATATGCAGCGAAGGCCCGAGACATATTCCGCGAGATGGAAGGCGTGGGTGCCGATGTCCGCAAGGCAGCCGGCGCCGCTCCGCGCCGGATCGGTGCGCCACTCCGCCTGCTTGTTGCCGGCGTTCTCGACCGGCCCGGCCAGCCATGCCTGCGGGAATTCGACCCGAACGATCCGGATCGCGCCGAGACGGCCATCGGCCACCATCGCGCGCGCGTCGCGGACGAGACCGTAGCCGGCATTTGTATAGGTGACGCTGAACTGCAGCCCAGTCGCCTCCACCAGCCCCTGAAGATCCAGCGCATCGGCGAGCGTCGTCGTGACCGGCTTGTCGCAGATCACGTGTAGCCCCGCCTCCAGGCAGGCGCGGGCGGCGGCGTGGTGCAAATGATTGGGCGTGACGATCGTCACCACCTCGGCGCCATCCGGCCGCGCCGCCTCCGCGGCCGCCAGCGCGTGGACATCGGCATAGCTGCGGGCCGGATCGACATGCAGCCCCGCAGCGCTCGCCGCACCGCGGGCGGGATCGGAGGAGAAGGCGCCGGCGACGAGTTCGAAGCGGTCGGTCAGCCGGGCGGCAGCCCGGTGCGCGGCGCCGAAGAAGGCGCCCTCTCCGCCGCCGATCATCGCGAGCCTCAGGCGTCGGGTCATGGTCTTCCTTTCGGGCTCCCGCGCCGCCAACGCGGCGACGCGGGAGTTTTTAGGATGATGAAGGCTGATCGGCTTCGGCCGGCCTAGCTACCGGACTTGCCGCAGGTGGTCTGGGCGTTCTCGGGCGTGCAGACCTCGGTGCCGGTGATGATCATCGGCGGCAAGGTCTCGCCCTTGGTCAGCTTGTCCAGCGCCATGATGGTCTGGAAACCCATGTCATAAGGGCGCTGGCCGACATTGTAGTGGCTGAGGCCCTTCGCCAGCAGCGGCAGCTGCGGGCCGAAATTGTCGCCAAACACCACCACCAGCTCCTTCGAATCGAGCCGCGCCTTCAGCGGCTCCATCGCCTGGGTGTAGGCCTGCGGGGCGTATTGCGCCCAGCCGCCGACGGCCACGAAGGCGTCGAGCTCGGGATTGTTGGTCATGACGTCGCGCACCTGCTGGGCGGCGAGCGTGATGTCGTCATTGTTGTAGACCGGGCAGCCGGCCGGCTCGGTCCAGCCGTTCTCGCCCTTCAGCATGCCGACCGGCTTGTCCTTGCCGAACCCAGCCAACGTGTCGCGGATGCCCTGGATGCGGGCTTTCAGGTTTTCCGAGGCCGGAGCGCCGGACTGGATGCAGACGGTGCCGCCCTTCTTCTTCGACTCCAGCACCTTCTCGCCCAGCACCTTGCCGAACTCGTAGTTGTCGGTGCCGATATAGGTCGAGCGCAGGCCGGCATCTTCCGGCAGCACGTCGGTGTCGAAAGTCACGACCGGAATGTTGGCGGCCTTGGCGAGCTTCAGGATGCGGGCCATCGCCTTGGGATTGCCGGCGGAGATGCCGAGGCCCGCGACACCGCGGGTGATGATGTCCTGCGCCAGCTGCACCTGCTTCGCCTCGTCGTATTCGGTCGGGCCGACATAGGTGCAGGTGACGTCGCCGAGCTGCTTGGCGGCCGCCTTGCAGCCTGCGTCGATCGGCGGGCTGAAGGCGTTGTTCAGCACCTTGAACACCAGCGCGAACTCGCGGTCGGCAGCCTTGGCCGGCATGCCGAGGCTGGCGGTGACGCAGGCGACCGACAGCACCGTCGCCAGGCTTTTCAGTTTAGACATCGTTTCTCTCCCAGGTTTCGTTTGTTTCTCCGTCCCCGTCAGCGCGAGGATCGGATGCGTTCGAGCAGGACGGCGGCCAGGATGAAGCTGCCGACGAAAGTGCCCTGCCAGAAAGGGTTGACGCCCGCGATCAGGAGGGCGTTGCGGATGACCTCGACGAGGATCGCGCCGATGCCGGCGCCGATCGCCGTGCCGAAGCCGCCGACGAGGCTGGCGCCGCCGATCACCGTCGCGGCGATGACCTGCAGCTCGTAGCCGGTGCCGATCGCATTGGTGACGGCTCCCAGCCAGCCGACGAGGAAGATACCGGTGGCGGCGGCCATCAGGCCGGAAAAGGCGTAGGCGGAGATCTTGATCAGCTCGACCGGGATGCCGGCAAGCCGCGCGGCGTTCTCGTTGCCGCCGACGGCGAAGATGTAGCGGCCCCAACGCGTCATGGTCAGCAGGGAGTGCAGCACGATGACGCCGACGATCAGCGCATAGACGACGTTCGGGAGCCCGAAGGTCGCGCCGCCGCCGAGCGCAAGCAGCGCGTCGGTCGCCGTGCCGAAATCGTAGAAGACCTGGTTGTCGCTGACGACGAGCGCGAGGCTCCGGCCGATCGACAGCGTCGCCAGCGTCACCACGAAGGGCGGCAGGCGGAGATAGGCGATGACCGCGCCGTTGACCATGCCGCAGGCGATGCCGAGCAGCAGCACCGCCGGGATCGCCGCGCCGAGCGGCCAGCCGGCATTACAGAGGATGCCGAGCGTCACGCCGCAGAGCCCGAGGATCGAGCCGACGGAGATGTCGATGCCGCCCGAAATGATCACCGGCGTCATGCCGAGCGCCATCAGGCCTATGAAGCAGGCGTTCTGGAAGACGTTGAGAAGGTTGCCGGAGGTGGCGAAGCGCGGCGCGATCAGCGAGACGACGAGCCCGAGCGCCAGGATCGCCAGCGCGATCCACGCCTCCTGCGTGCCGACGAGCCGGCTGGCGAGCGACTTCTTCGGGGCGCCGAGGTCGACCTGCATGTGGTTGGGAGAGGACATTGCATGCTCCGAATGGGGGCGGTCAGGCCGTGGCGATGGCACCGGTGATGAGGCCGGTGACCTCCTCGGGGCTCGATTGCGCGATCGCCTTGTCGGCGACCTTCTGCCCGCGTCGCATCACCACGACACGGTCGCAGACGTCGAACACGTCCGGCATGCGGTGGCTGATCAGGATCACCGACAGGCCCTGGTCCTTCATCCGCCGGATCAGCGCCAGCACCTCCGCCACCTGCCGCACCGAGATCGCCGCGGTCGGCTCGTCCATCAGCACGATCTTCGACTGCGCCAGCCGGGTGCGGGCGATGGCGACGGCCTGGCGCTGGCCGCCGGACATGCGGTTGACAAGGTCGGCCGGCCGCGTCTCCGACTTCAGCTCGGCGAAGAGCTCGGCCGAGCGGGCGTTCATGCGGGGCCGGTCAAGCACCTTGAAAGGCCCCACCTGCTTCATCAGCTCGCGGCCGAGGAAGACGTTGGCGGCGGCGGTGAGGTTGTCGCAGAGCGCAAGGTCTTGATAGACAACCTCTATCCCGTGCCGACGGGCATCGGCGGGGCCCGAGAGCGCCAGCGTCTTGCCCTCCATGGTGAAGGTGCCGGAGGTCGGCTGGAAATTGCCGGCGATGGTCTTGACCAGCGTCGACTTGCCGGCGCCGTTGTCGCCCATCAGGCCCAGCACCTCACCTTGGTGGATATCCAGCGAGACGTCGTTCAGCGCGCGGATGGCGCCGAAATCCATGACGATGTTCTTCAGACTGGCCAGCACCGCCAAGTTATCCCCTCCCGCTTTATTTGTATTTTCTTTCAACAAACCAGACAAACGAGCGTGCGTCAATTTTCGCACTGCTTCTGAAAATGCGTGCAGCGCAGCATGGCCGAATGGTTGACGGCGAACGCCCTCCATATTAGTTGCTTTTCAGAACAAATACGCTCGCATCCTCCGGTGTTGCGGTGCGTTACACGGTCGAACGAGGAATTCGGACGATGAAAAAAGACGACAGGCGGTTGCGGATCGGCGTTCTCGGCTGCGGACCGATCGCCCAGGCCGCGCACTTCGAGTCCTGCACCAAGGCCCGCAATGCCGAGCTCTATGCGATCTGCGACGTGGCCGACGATCTGCGCGAGCGCATGGCCGCGACCTTCGCGCCGACGCGTGCCTTTTCCGACTACCGCGCCATGCTGGATGATCCCGACGTCGACGCGGTGATCATCGCGACCGCCGACACCTTCCACGTCGAGGCCTCCCGCATGGCGCTGGAGGCGGGCAAGCACGTCTTGTGCGAGAAGCCGGTTGGCGTCGCGATCGAGGAAGTCGAGGGCCTCAAGGCGACGGTGGAATCTTCCGGCAAGGTGCTGCAGGTTGGTCATATGAAGCGCTTCGATCCCGGCATCGAGAGCGCCAAGGCCTTCGTCGATACCGAGATGGGCGAGAAGCTCGGCTACAAGGGCTGGTACTGCGACAACACCCACCGCTATGCGATGACAGATGCGGTGCAGCCGCTGATCGTCACTTCGGCCAATGCCAAAAAGCCGGCGGTCAATCCGAAAGCCGACCTCAAGCGCTACTACATGCTGGCGCATGGCTGCCACATGCTCGACACCGCCCGCCATCTCGGCGGCCCGATCGAGGCGGTCGAGGCGCACCTCACCCAGCGTTTCGGCGCGCATTGCTGGTTCGTCACGGCGCACTTCGCCGACGGCACGATCGGCCAGCTCGATCTCACCGTCGCCGTCCGCATGGACTGGCACGAGGGGTTCCAGATCTACGGCGAGAACGGCAGTGTGCTCGGCAAGATCTATAATCCCTGGTTCTACAAGAGCAGCGACGTCGACATTTTTCGCGAGGCGGACGGCGGCTGGCACCGGACGCTTGGCGCCGACGGGCATTTCTACCGCCGTCAGGTGGAAGCCTTCGCCCGCGTCATCCTCGACGGCGCGCCGATGGTCGGCGCCGACATCGACGAGGGCCTCGCCTCGGTGCGGGCCATGGTCGCCGTCGCCCGCTCGGTCGAGGCCGGCGGCAAGCTCGTTCGCCTCGCCGACGTCACGGGAGCCGTCTGATGCGGCTCGGGATCTTCGCGAAAACCTTCGCTGCCGTCGGCGCCGAGCCCTCGCTGCAGGCGGTCGCGGCCGCCGGTTTTTCCGGCGCGCAGTTCAACCTCGCCTGCCTCGGCCTGCCGTCGATGCCGGATGCGATCGACGCCGAGACCGCCGCCTCGATCGGCGCGGCGTCGCGCACCACCGGCATCGCCATCGAGGCGGTGTCCGGCACCTATAATATGATCCACCCGGACCCCGCCGTGCGCCGGCAAGGTCTCGCACGGCTGGAGGTGCTCTGCGCCGCCGCCCAAGCGATGGGCACACGGCTGGTGACGCTCTGCACCGGCACCCGCGACGCCGAGGACCAGTGGCGCTTCCACCCCGACAACGCGACGCCTGAGGCCTGGCGCGATCTCAGCACCGAAATGGCGAAAGCGCTGGATATCGCCGAGACACACGGCGTCGATCTTGGCATCGAGCCGGAGCTTGCCAATGTCGTCGCCTCCGCCGCCGATGCCCGTCGGCTGATCGCGGCGATGGGAAGCCGCCGGCTGCGCGTGGTACTGGATCCCGCCAACCTCTTCGAGATCGCCGAGCCGACTGAGCGCCGCCGCCTCGTCGAAGAGGCCGTCGACCTCATCGGCGACGACATCGCCATGGCCCATGCAAAGGACCGCGACCCCCAAGGTGGCTTCACCGCCGCCGGCCGCGGCGTCATCGACTTCGCGCACTTCGTGGCCCGGCTGCGCAGCGCCGGTTTTGACGGGCCGCTGGTCACGCACGGCCTGTCCGAAGCCGAGGCGGCGGGCGTTGCGGTCTATCTCCGGGGCGTGCTGGCCGAGAGCGGCAGCCGATGAGCTTTGCGAGCTTCCCGCGTGAAGGCCTCGACCTGCGCTACCGCGATGTCGGCAGCGGCACGCCGGTGCTCTTCCAGCACGGGCTCGGCGGCGACGAGGCGCAAGTCGCCGGCATCTTTCCCGCCGCCCCCGCCGTCCGCCGGCTCACGCTGGAATGCCGCGGCCAGGGCGGTTCACCCTTCGGTCCGGCGGAGGGCTTCTCGATCGCCACCTTCGCCGACGACCTCGCCGCCCTCGCCGACGATCTGAAGCTCGGGCCGGCGGTGATCGGCGGCATCTCGATGGGCGCAGCGATCGCGCTCCGCCTCGCCGTGCGACAGCCGGAACGGCTGCGGGGCCTGATCCTCGCCCGCCCCGCCTGGGTCGCCGAGCCCGGTCCGCCGAACATGGCGCCCTACGCCCTCGCCGGCGAACTGCTGCAACGCTACACGCCGCCAGAAGCGCGCCGGCGTTTCGAGGCCAGCGACACCGCAGCCGAACTCGCCCGTCTTGCGCCGGACAATCTCGCGAGCCTCATCGGTTTCTTCGACCGGCCGGAGCCGAAGACTTTCGGTGCCTTGCTGTCGGCCATCGCCGCCGACGGGCCGGGCGTGACGGAAACGGAGATCGCCGCGATCGACCTGCCGGTGCTGGTGATCGGGCACGGCCACGACCTCGCCCACCCCGAAGCCATGGCCGAGATGCTGGCGGCGCTGATCCCCGGCGCCGAACTCGTCCGCATCACGCCGAAATCCGTCGACCGAGACCGATACGCCCGCGACTTCCGGAGCGCGCTCGCAGCCTTCCTGGAGCGGGTGGCGTGAGCGTCCTCGCGGTGGTCGAGATCGGCGGCACCACGGTGAAGATCGGCTTTGCCGAAAGAGGCCGGCCGAGCGAGATCACCCGAACCTTTCCGACGATGCGAATCCGCACTGAGGATCCAGCCGCCGCCCTCGCCGCCTTGATCTCCGAGGCGAGCGCCGCTGCCGGTTTCG
Organism: Mesocryomonas fontinalis; assembly: GCF_055730125.2. Classification (NCBI taxonomy): domain Bacteria; kingdom Pseudomonadati; phylum Pseudomonadota; class Alphaproteobacteria; order Hyphomicrobiales; family Aurantimonadaceae; genus Mesocryomonas; species Mesocryomonas fontinalis. The sequence goes on from NZ_JBUZWG020000002.1 coordinate 437,110, forward strand.
CCCCGACCCGGGTGGTGGCAACCGTTCCCGGCTTCCTCGACCACGACTTCGATACCGTGCTGCGCGCCAAGAATGTTCCCGAGCTCGACGGCCACAGGATCGCGACGGAGCTGTTCGCAGCCCTCGGACTTCCGGTGCGGCTGGAGCGCGATGTCGTGCTGCAGCTGCTCGGCGAGGCGAAGGCCGGCGCCGTCGTCGGCGAGACGGAGGTTCTCGCCGTCTATATCGGCACCGGCATCGGCGCCGCCTATCTCGGGCGGGATGGCATCTTTCGCGGCGGCGGCTGGGCGCTGGAGATCGGCCACATCCCGCTGCGCCCCGCCAAGCTGGGCTCCCCTCCGGACAGCCTCGAGCACCACGCTTCCGGCGCGGCCCTTGCAGCGCTTGCCGAACGCTCCGGCATCGCCGTGGCAACGGCCTTCCTCGGCGGCGGCGATCCGGCCTTCCGCGCGGCGCTGGACCAGCTCGTGCGCGACCAGGCGCTGGGCATCGTCACCGCCCTCGCGCTGTTCTCGCCGCGCCGGCTGCTGATCGGCGGCGGTGTCGCCGAGATGGACGGATTTCCACGGGCCGCGCTGGCGGAGCATATCCGCGCCTGCCTGCCGGCCGAGAGCGGTGTCCAGCCGCCCGGGATCGTCTATACCCGTCTCGGCTGGCAGGCGGCGATCTGGGGCGCCCTCGCCCTCGATGCGGATGGCACAACCTAAACGCCGGCGGTCTGACCGGCCGGAAGAGCAGCGGGGAGACGTGGATGACGATCTTGACCCTCGAGGATGTCGAACGGCAGGAAGCGGGCCTCGGTTTTCCCGCCTTCGACGCCGACCTCGCCTGGAAGGTCGGCTGCTGGATCCGGGCGCAGGCGGCCGAGCGGCAGCTGAAGATCGCGGTCGAGATCAGCGTCGCCGGGCACGTGCTGTTTGCCGCCGCCTTGCCCGGCGCGACGCCCGACAATGCCTTCTGGATCCGCCGCAAGCGCAACACGGTGATGCGTTTCCGCCGCTCCTCGCTCGCCATGCGTCTGCTGTGCGAGTTCAAGGGCAAGTCGCTGGCCGAGCGCTACGCCTTGGCCGACAGCGACTATGCCGCCAGCGGCGGCGGCGTGCCGATCATCCTCACCGGCACCGGCTGCATCGGCGCCGCCGTGGTCAGCGGCTTGCCGGATGTCGAGGACCATGCGCTGGTGGTGCAGGCGCTACAGGCGTTTCAGCCTTAGGATCTGGCTTCCGAACAAAGGCTCCGGCCGTCGACCTTTAACCGGCTGAGGATGCCGGGGCGCGTCACCATGACGTTCCGCCGGCACGGGGCTTGTGACGTCTCGGTCCCGGCCTTATGCAAGGAGCCCCACCTGTCCGCCGCGCTGCCCCGTGGCCAAGGAAACGCCGTTGTCCGATCCCGCCGCGATCGCCAGTTCCCCGCGCCGCGTGCGGCAGAGCAACGAGGTCGCCGCCCTCCAGGCCCTGCACCAGTTCGGCCATCTCAGCCGGGCGGAGCTCGCGCGCAAGCTGAGGCTGAACCGCTCGTCCGCCGGCCACATCATCGCCGGGCTGACGGCGAGCGGACTGGTGCGCGAGGTGGCGCAGGCGGCTGCGGAGCGGCCGAGCTATGCCCGGGCCGGCCGGCCAGGCATTTTGTTGCAGCTGGTGCCGGAGGCAATGTTCTTCCTCGGCATCGAGATCGGCGTCGAGCACATCAGCGTGGTCGAGCTAGATCTGGCGGCGAAGATCGTCTCCTCCAGCGTCGAGCCGCTGGACGGCCCCTCGCTCGGCATCGAGGCGGCGGTGGCCAAAGCCGTTCAGCAGGCGTCCAGAATGATACCGGCGGATCGCTGGGAGCGCTGCGAAGGCGTCGGCCTCTCGGTGCCCGGGCAGATGGACAAGAACGGCCGCGTCCGCATCGCGCCGCTGCTCGGCTGGCGCAACCTCGATCCCGCGGAATTCCTCGAGAAGGCCCTGCCCGTCCCGGTCGCCGTCATGGCGGAGAACGACGCCAACGCCTTCGCCATCGGCGCGACCTATGGCCGCCCGGCGCCGGTGTCCGGTGTCACGCTGTTCCTGGTGCTCGAGAGCGGTGTCGGCGGCGGCATCATCGTCGACGGCGTGCTGCTGCGCGGCGCACATGGGCTGGCCGGCGAGATCGGCCATCTGAAGGTGCTGGACGGCGAGCCCGGCCGCACGCTGGAACAGGCGATCGGCCTCGAAAGCCTGATCGCCGCCTACCGCGAGTCGCGCACAGCGGCCCCGCCCGGCTTCGAAAAACTGGTCGCCGATGTCCGCGACCGGGTGCCCCGCGCCATCGCCATCGCCGAGGAATGGGCGAAGGCGCTCGCTTTCGGCCTCGTTCAGGCCTGCCGCATCATCGACCCCGACCGGATCGTGCTGGGCGGCTCGGTCGCGGCGCTCTACCCGCTCGTCGCCAAACGCGTCGCCGCCTACATGCAACAGGCGCAGGAGGGTAGCTTCCCGAGCCCCGAGATCAGCGTCAACCAGGAGGCGGCCTTCGGTGGCGCTTTCGGTGCGGCCTCCATGATGCACAAGCGCTTTTTGTCGGTGGAGGCCGCCCGCTACGTCGAGGACGCGACGCCAGCCGACGATACGCCAAAGCCGCCGCCGGGTGCGATTTGCGAAATCGGCGACAGCGCGCGACCGGCGCCGATCTGAGCGTTGCCACGGGAATATGTTGCACGCCGAAACAAAGTTGTTTACCCCTGACTGAAAAGCGGCACCTGCGCGCGCCGTGACCCTCGTCACGGCAGCGTTCATCTCCCGACATCATCGGAGGACGGCAGAGAATGGCCGAAAAGGGAGGATCGTCATGGAAAACGCCGGGCACGGAAGCGTCGACTGCAATGGCTAGCGCCACGGCCCGCCCCTCCGGGCTGGCGCCGGACGCGCTCGGGCCGACGGTGGTGATCGGGGAGATCCTGGTCGAGATCATGGCGGTCGAGCCCGGTCTCGGCTTCCTCGAGCCCTTGCAGCTGGTCGGCCCCTATCCGAGCGGTGCGCCGGCGATCTTCATCGACCAGTGCGCCAAGATCGGTGGCCAGGCCGGCATCGTCGCCAGCGTCGGCGACGATGATTTCGGCCGGCTCAACATCGCGCGGCTCCGTGCCGACGGCGCCGACATCTCCGCCATCTCCGTCAGCCGGACACTGCCGACCGGCAGCGCCTTCGTGCGCTACCGCGGCGATGGCGCACGTGACTTCGTCTACAACATCGGCACCTCGGCGGCGGCCGAGATCGGCCCGACCGAGGCGGCACTAAAGCTGTTCGCGCGCGCCGGCCATCTGCATGTCATGGGCACCGCCTTCGCCATCCCCGGCGCCTGGGAATTGATCGAGCGCGCCGTCGACACCATCAAGGCCCGCGGCGGCAGCGTGTCCTTCGACCCGAACCTGCGCAAGGAACTGCTCGGCCATGGCCAGACGCAGATCCGTTTCCAGAAGCTCATCGACGTCGCCAACCTGCTCCTGCCGTCCGGCGAGGAATTGTTCGTCGCCGCCGGTGTCGAGGGCGAGGCACAAGCCGTCGCGGCGCTCTTCACCCGCGGCATCGGCGAGATCGCGCTGAAGCGCGGCGAGCACGGCGCGACCGTCTTCGGTGCGAACGGTACCCGCGTCGATGCCAAGGCCTTTGCCGTCGCGGAAGTCGACCCGACTGGGGCCGGCGACTGCTTCGGCGGTGCCTATGTCGCGTGCCGGCGGCTCGGCCTCTCGCCGGCTGCGGCGCTCGACTACGCCAATGCTGCCGGCGCCCGCAATGTCGGCGTGCGCGGGCCCATGGAGGGCGCAGGCTCGCGCGCCGAGCTCGACGATTTCATCGCCCGGACGGCCCGCGCCGGCTGAGCGAAGCATAGCCTGCGTTCCGGACAGCCGTCCGGGACGGACATCACCTGGGAGGGATCCATGTCACTCGGTCAATTTCGTCTCGATGGAAAGGTGGCCTTGATCACCGGCGGCAACCGCGGCATCGGCCTTGCCTGTGCCGAACTGTTCGGCGAGGCGGGCGCCAGGTCCGTTCTCACCGCCCGGCGCGACAATCCGGAAGCCGACGCACTGATGAAAGCCAAGGGCTACGAGTACGACTTCGTCTCCGCCGACGCGACCGCCGAGGACACGCCGGAGCGGCTGGTGAAGCACACGCTCGACAAATACGGGCGGATCGACATCCTCATCAACAATGCCGGCATCGCCCGGCATGGCGACACCACCGATTTCGACGATGCACGGGTCGACGAGCTGGTCGCCACCAACATCACCCAGGTCTTCCGATTTTCGCGCGCGGTCCTGCCGACCATGCAGAGCCAGGGCGAAGGCGTGATCCTCAACGTCGGCTCGATGTCGGGCGTTGCCACCAACATGCCGCAGCGCCAGGTGATGTATAACGCCTCCAAGGCCGCCGTGCACATGATGACCAAGAGCCTCGCCAGCGAGTTCGCCGCCGAGGGCATCCGCGTCAACGCCGTCGCACCGGGCTACATCGACACCGACATGTCGCGCGGCGGTTTCACCAATCCGGAATGGGATCCGGTCTGGCGGGGCCGCACGCCGATGGGCCGCTATGGCAGCGCCGAGGAAGTGGCCAACTGCGTGCTGTTCCTGGTCTCGCCGGCCTCGGCCTACGTCACCGGCTCGGTGCTGCTCGTCGATGGCGGCTACACCACGCGCTGACGCCGACCTGGCTGGGCGTCCGTTCCGGGCGGTCCGGCCTCGATAGATTTCGTTATGGGAGTAGCGACATGCAGATGAAACGTTTCAGGATCGACGGCGAAGTCGCCGTGATCACCGGCGGCGGCCGGGGCATCGGCCTTGCCTGCGCCGAAGTGTTCGCCGAGGCGGGCGCGACGCTGGTGCTGCTCGAGCCGACGGAAGAGGCAGGGCAAGCGGGCGTGGCCGCGCTCAAGGCCAAGGGGTTCGAGGCCGAGGCCATCGTCGGCGACGTCACCTCGTCCGAGCGGATGACGGAGATCGCCGACATGCTGGCGGCACGTGGCACGCCGGCGACGATCCTCGTCAACAATGCCGGCATCGGCGAAAGCGGCATTTCCTCCGAGGACGTCACCGACGCCACCTGGCTGCGGATGATGAACGTCAACGTCAACGGCGTGTTCTGGTGCTCGCGCGCTTTCGGCCGGCACATGATCGCCGCGAAGCGCGGGGCGATCGTCAACATCGGCTCGATGTCCGGCACGATCGCCAACCGCCCGCAGCCGCAGACGCCCTACAACGTCTCCAAGGCTGCCGTGCACCATCTGACGAAGTCGATGGGCGCCGAATGGGCGCACCACGGCGTCCGCGTCAATGCCGTGGCGCCGACCTATATCGAGACGCCGATGGTGCAGGCCAATCCGCTGAACGCCGACCGCATTCCCGGCTGGCTCGCCGATACGCCGATGGGCCGCATGGGCCAGCCCGATGAAGTCGCCTCGGCCGTGCTCTTCCTCGCCTCCGATGCCGCGAGCCTGATGACCGGGGCGATCGTCGCGGTCGATGGCGGCTTCACCTGCTGGTAGCCGGGCCCGTCGCGGTATCCATCGAGGAGCTGCTGGACGAAGTCGTCTCGTGGGTCTTGTCTGGTATGTCGCCGTCGAGATCCGCTGGTTCGTCCTTCGTGCCAGGGTGGGATACGCCGCAGCCCTCGCCCCGGTGATGGCGACCCTCTTCGTGGTGACCGCGATCTTCACCACCGTCGCCCTCGCTCTCGCTCTCGCCCCAATGGTGGCTCCCACCTGACGCGCGGCGCGCCGGAAACAGGGCTCCAGGCCCTTTTTCCAAGGGGTCTGGTGGCAATTGCTTCACCTCTTTCTGGCAGCGTCACCGAACGTTCGGGAGCGTCCAGTGGGCAGCAAAGCAAGTGAGTTCGTGGGGAGCGGCTATAGCCGGCGGGTCGTGGGCACCTTGCTGGCGATGCTGGCGGCTGCCGGAATGGTCGGTACCGCGCTGGTCCTGATCAGCGCTCACCGGCAGAACAACGCCGCCATCGAGGCGTCGGTCAAGCTGGCCGAGACGGCGCTCGGCGTGAAGCACCGCGAAATTGCCCGCAACCTCAAGGACTACACCGAGCGCAAGGATTTCAGGCAGCGGTTCGCCCGCTCCGACGACCTCGGCTGGGCGTCCGGCGACGGCAATCTCGGCGCCAACATCTTCGCCAGCCTCGGCTACGAGATGGCCTTCGTGCTGTCGGCCGACGACAAGACGCGCTACGCGGTGGTGGAAGGCCGTTCGGTGGCGCTGGACGCCTTCGCCGCGATCCCCGCCGGCCTGCGTGACCTGGTCGACCGCGCGCGCGACCGCAGCATGCCCGAGGTTGGGCTCCTGCGCTCGGGCGACGACATTCTCCTCGTGGCCGCCGCCGCCATTCGCGCGGAGACGGCAGCTGCACTGCCCAGTGCCCCTGTCCTCGTGTTTTCGAAGAAGCTGAACGGACCGCTGCTGTCGCGGATTGGCAGCGACTATCTTCTGAACCGCTTCCGGCTTCGGCCAAGCGAGGGCGCCGACCTCGGCGCGTCGCTGGCCCTGCATGCGCCGACAGGCGGGACCATCGGCTACGTCACCTGGATACCGGAACGGCCGGGCGACCAGCTCATGGGGTTCGTTCTCCCGCCGATGGGAGCCGCCTTCGCGGTGTTCTCGGTTCTCGCCGGCCTGACGTACCGCTACTCCCGACGCGCCAACGACCGGCTGACATCCTCCGCCCGGACGATCGATGCCTACGCCGAAACCTTGCAGAAGAGCGAAGCGCGCTTTCGCGACGTGGCGGAAGCCTCGTCCGACTGGATCTGGGAATGCGACAGCGACATGCGGCTGGTCTTCGTGTCCTCGCGTTTCGAAGAGGTAACGGGACTTTCCGAGCGGGCCGCGATCGGCATGCCGCTCGAGACCTTCTTCCGGGTCGACAGTTCCGAGGCCGGCTGGCTGCGGCCGTCGACTTCATCGTCGGCCGGTCACCGCGTCCGGGATTTGCGCTACAGCTACGAGGACGGCGAGGGCCGGCCGCGGATCGGGCGCGTCTCGGCCCGCTCCATCATCGGCGACGATGGCGTCTGGATGGGCTATCGCGGCACGGCGACAGACATAACCCGGGAAGTCGAGGCACAGGCACGCGCGGAGCATCTCGCGCTGCATGACACGCTGACCGGCTTGCCGAACCGCGCGCTGTTCCGCGAGCGGCTCGACCGCGCGCTGGAAACCCACAGGCTCGGGCAAACGCAGCTGGCCCTCCTCTGCCTCGACCTCGACCACTTCAAGGACGTCAACGACACCCAGGGACACGCGGCCGGCGACAGCCTGCTGCAGCAGGTGGCGCTGCGGCTGCAGTCGTCCATCCACGCCAACGACACGGTCGCACGGCTCGGCGGCGACGAGTTCGTCGTCGTCCAGCAAGGCTTTGCGCAGCCGCTCGACGCCATGGCGCTGTCGCGCCGGATCCAGGCGGCGTTGAAGGCGCCCTACGAAATCGCCGGACGCGAGCACCATCTGGGCGTCAGCATCGGCATCGCCATGCCCGACGGCAGCACCGTGTCCAGCGACCTCCTCCTGCGCAACGCCGACATCGCGCTCTACAACGCCAAGGAGGCGGGTCGCGGCACGGCGCAGGTCTACGAGGCGCACATGGGCCTCGACCGCGATGCCCGCCGGGCGCTGGAGCAGGATTTCCGCCAGGCACTCGAACTCGACCAGTTCGAGCTGCACTACCAGCCGCTGGTGGCGCTCGAGGACGGGCGCATTCTCGGGATGGAGGCGCTGGTGCGCTGGCGCCATCCGGCGCGGGGCCTCGTGCCGCCGAACGACTTCATCCCGCTGGCCGAGGAGACCGGGATGATCGTGCCGCTTGGCGAATGGGTGCTGCGCACGGCCTGCGCCCAGGCGACCGAATGGCCGGGCATCGTGATCGCCGTCAACCTGTCGCCGGTGCAGTTCATCCAGCGCGACATCGTCGCCCTCGTGGCTCAAGTCCTCGAGGAGACCGGGCTGGCGCCCGCGCAGCTCGAGCTCGAGATCACCGAGGGCGTTCTGCTGCGCGACGGCGCGGGAGCGCGCGACACGCTGAACCGGCTGAAGGCGCTGGGCGTCCGGATCGCCATGGACGACTTCGGCACCGGCTACTCCTCGCTCGGCTACCTCAACTCCTTCCCCTTCGATAAGATCAAGATCGACAAGTCTTTCATCGCCGACCTGTCGGCGGAAAAGTCGAATGCCATCGTTCGATCGGTGATCGGGCTCGGCCACAGCCTCAATATGATCATCACGGCCGAGGGCGTCGAAACCGCCGAGCAGGCCGAGTTCCTCCGGCGCGAAGGCTGCCAGCAGGTGCAGGGATTCTTCTTCGGCCGTCCCTTGCCAGCCCTCCAGAGCGCGTCCCTCGTCGAGGGTTCGGTCGCAGCGACCAAGGCCGCCTGATCTAAGGCGGCCTGCTCTCGGGCCGCCTGATCTCGGGCCGCCTCGCTGGGCGCTCGTTCAGAAGTTGGCGGGGTTGCCAGGCTGGATGACGCCGGTCCCGTCGACGATGCCGTTCTTGATCCAGGAGATCTCCTTCGACCGGTTGATGCGCGCGCTCCAGCACTGCGCGGGCGTCGTCGCATCATAGGTGAAGCAGAGCGTGTCGCCGACGACGCTCCAGCGCCCGTCGTAGTTGGAGCCCCGCAGCGTCCCGTCGGGCAGGTAGAACTCCCGGTAGGGACCGCCCGCCGCCATGTTGCCCTGCACCGTATTGCCGGAGATGATCTGGGCGACTTCCGCCCCGGAGAGGGCTCGTTCCTCCTGCGCCTTTGCCGGGATCGCGGAGACGAGGAGGGAAAAGGCGAGGAGATGGGCTTTGCGCATGGCGGGGGCGTCCGGTCTCGAGCGGTGGTAAAAGGTCGGCAATCCGTCAAATCTGCGCGATAAACCTCAAGGAGGCGTTTAGTGCCCCCCGCTCCGAGGGCAGGCCGGCAGCAGAATGCGCTATCTTGTCGAAGCGCCAGTTTGACTGAAAGGGCGAGGCCAAACCGGGCCTTCCTGGGTCCGCATCTGACGCTGTCATCCGCCGGCGTCAGTTGAGCGCTTGAAGCGAACCCCGCGGCCGCCGGTATCGTCGAACAGGAGTTCGACGCCGGCGATTTCGAACGTCTCGACCAGCAGCTTCTCGGAGGCGCGCTGCAGGCAATGCCGCTGCGCCTCGAAATCCTTGATCGTGCTGCGCGAGATGCCTGCCGCAAGCGCCAGGTTCTCCTGGCTCCAATTGAGCAGGCCGCGGGCGGCACGGCATTGCTCCGGGAAAATAAGCATACGGCTGGCCCTATTGAACCTTGATAATATCAACCATATTGGGTGAAATAGCAAAACACACGATTTGGGGATCATCGATGACATGACCGGGGGCGCCTTGCTCATCTGGATGATCGCGCTGCCCTTCCTCGGCAGCTTCGCGATGCCGCTGCTGCCGTCGCGCCTGCGCGACCTTCATGCAGCGCTCGCGGTCGCGACGACGCTCGGCGTGCTGATCCTGGCGATCGCCGCCTATCCCAGCGTCTCCGCCGGTGGCGTCGCGGTCTTCCGGCTCGAATGGCTCCCGACCCTTGGCGTCGACTTCAAGCTGCGAATGGACGGGTTCGCCTGGCTGTTCTCCGTCCTCGTCGGCGGGATCGGCCTGCTCGTCGCGATCTACGCCCGCTACTACATGTCGCCTGAGGATCCGGTGCACCGGTTCTACGCCTTCTTCCTGGCGTTCATGGGGGCGATGCTCGGCATTCTCCTGTCCGGCAATTTGATCCTCCTCGTCGTCTTCTGGGAACTGACGAGCATCTTCTCGTTCCTGCTGATCGGCTACTGGTATCACAACGTCGGGGCGCGCGACGGTGCCCGCATGGCGATGACGGTCACCGGCGTCGGCGGCCTCTGCCTTCTCGGCGGCGTCCTCCTCATCGGCCACATCGTCGGCAGCTATGACCTCGACGTGGTGCTGGCCTCGGGCAACCTCATCCGCTCGCACGAACTCTACCTGCCGACGCTCATCCTGGTGCTGCTCGGCGCGTTCACCAAGAGCGCGCAGTTTCCGTTCCAGTTCTGGCTGCCGAACGCGATGGCGGCACCGACGCCGGTATCGGCCTTCCTGCACTCGGCGACGATGGTCAAGGCCGGCGTGTTCCTGATGGCGCGGTTCTGGCCGGTGCTGGCCGGCACCTATGAATGGTTCTGGATCGTCGGCTTCGCCGGCATGATGTCGATGGTGCTGGGCGCCTATTTCGCCATCTTCCAGCAGGACATCAAAGGCCTCCTCGCCTATTCGACGATCAGCCATCTCGGCTTGATCACGCTGCTGCTCAGCCTCGGCAGCCCGCTCGGTGCGGTCGCCGCGATCTTCCACATGATGAACCACGCGACGTTCAAGGCCTCGCTGTTCATGGCTGCGGGGGTGATCGACCACGAGACGGGCACGCGCGACATGCGCCATCTCGGGGGGCTGTTCCGGTTCATGCCGGTGACCGCGACGCTGGCCATGGTCGCGAGCGCGTCGATGGCGGGCGTGCCCTTGCTGAACGGCTTCCTGTCGAAGGAAATGTTCTTCGCCGAGGCGATTGAAACCCATGCCAACTCGCTGCTCGACACCGCAGCGCCCTATGCCGCCGTCCTCGCCAGCGCGTTTGCGGTGACCTATTCGCTGCGCTTCATCCACAGCGTGTTCTTCGGCCCGCTCTCCTCCGACCTGCCGACCGTCCCGCACGAGCCGCCGATGCTGATGCGGTTTCCGATCGGCCTCCTCGTCCTCGTCTGCCTCGTCGTCGGCATCATCCCGGGCATGACGATCGGTCCCTATCTCGACGTCGCCGTGCGCTCCGTGCTGCGCGAGGCGACGCCGGAATACAGCCTCTCGGTCTGGCATGGCATCAACGTGCCGCTGCTGATGAGCATCTTCGCGCTCGCCGCCGGCATGCTGCTCTATGTCTGGCTGAAATCCTATCTCGCGCATTGCGAGGAGGGCCCGCCCTATTTCCGCCGTCTGAAGGGCCAGCGCATCTTCGAGCGCATCCTGGTGATGGTTTCCTGGCGCTGGGCCAGGTTCATCGAGCAGCGGCTGGGGACCCGCAGGCTGCAGACGCAGCTTCGCTGGCTCGTCGTCATCGCCTTCCTCGCCGCCTTGGCGACGCTGGAAGCCGGCGGCTTCAGCTGGCCGACGCTGCGGCTTGCCGGAATGGATCCGGCCTATGCCGGGCTCTGCGCCATCGGCGTCGTCTGTGCCATCGGGGCGGCCTACCAGGCGAAGTTCCACCGGCTCTTCGCCCTCATGCTGATGGGCGGGGCGGGCCTCGTGACCTGCATCAGCTTCGTCTGGTTCTCGGCACCGGACCTTGCGGTGACGCAGCTGCTGGTCGAGGTGGTGACGACGGTCCTGATCCTGCTCGGCATGCGCTGGCTGCCGAAGCGCTCCGAGGCGATCGCCTCGACGACGCAGCGCGTGATCGCGAGCCTCCGCCGTTTCGACCTTGCCATTGCCCTCGCCTGCGGCCTCGGCATCGCCGTGCTCGCCTACACCGTCATGGCGAGCCCGGTGCCTGCGAGCCTTGGCGACTATTTCCTCGAGCGCGCCTATTCCGAAGGCGGCGGGCGGAACGTCGTCAACGTCATCCTGGTCGACTTCCGCGGCTTCGACACCGTTGGCGAGATCACCGTGCTGGCCATCGTCGCGATCACGATCTTCGCGCTGCTGCGGCGCTTCAGGCCGGCACCGGACAGCATCGAGGCGCCAGCCCAGCAGATCGAGCAGAACGCCTTCGATGCGGCGCGCTCCGATCGAAGCGTCGGCGATACGCTGACCGACTACATGCTGGTGCCCTCGGTCATCATGCAGTGGCTGTTCCCGGTGATCATGGTGTTTGCCGCCTACCTGTTCATCCGGGGACACGACCTGCCCGGTGGCGGCTTTGCGGCCGGCATCGCGATGGCCTGCGGCTTCCTGCTGCAGTACATGGCGCTGGGCACGCGGACCGTGGAGGACCGGCTTCGGGTGCTGCCGGTGCGCTGGATGGGCGCGGGCCTTCTGCTGGCGGTGATCGTCGGTTGCGGCTCCTGGGTGTTCGGCTATCCGTTCCTCACCTCGCATTCGCAGTATCTCAGCGTGCCGATCATCGGCGACGTGCCGATGGCGACCGCGCTGTTCTTCGATCTCGGCGTCTTCTCGCTGGTGATGGGCGCGACGGTCCTGATGCTGATCGCCCTGGCGCACCAGTCGACGCGCAGCCTGCGCGCCAGCCGCCTCGCGGCAGCGGAAAGGGAGGACGGCTGATGGAGTTCCTGCTCGCCATCCTCATCGGCGCCTTCGTCGGCTCCGGCGTCTGGCTGATCCTCAGGCCCCGCACCTTCCAGGTGGTGATCGGCCTGTCGCTGATCGGCTACGGCGTCAACCTCTTCATCTTCGGCATGGGACGGCTGCGCCTCAACGCGCCGCCGATCCTCGCCGATACCGCCGCCATCAATCCGGCCGACTTCGCCGACCCGGTGCCGCAGGCGCTGGTCCTCACGGCCATCGTCATCGGCTTCGCGACGACGGCGCTGCTGCTCGTGGTGCTGCTGGTCTCGCGCGGCCTGACCGGCAGCGACCACGTCGACGGAAAGGATCCCGGATGATCCGCAACCACCTGATCATCGTACCGATCCTGCTGCCGATGGTCGCTGGCGCCTTCCTGCTGCTGCTCGACGAGCGGCGTCACGGCATGAAGGCCGCCATCTCCCTCGTCTCGACCCTCGTACTCGCCGTAGTCGCGGTGATGCTCGTCGGCATCGCCGACACCGGTGGCGCACCGGATGGCCGGACGCTGACGAACGCCTATCTCCTCGGCAACTGGCCGGCACCTTTCGGCATCGTCCTCGTCCTCGACCGCCTGTCCGCCCTGATGGTGCTGCTGGCGAGCGTCCTTGCGGTGGCGGCGCTCCTCTACGCGCTGGCGCGGTGGGACCGCAGCGGCCCGCACTTCCACAGCCTGTTCCAGTTCCTGCTGATGGGGCTGAGCGGTGCCTTCCTGACCGGCGACCTGTTCAATCTTTTCGTCTTCTTCGAGGTGATGCTGGCCGCCTCCTACGGGCTCATGCTGCATGGCATCGGCGTCCCCCGGGTCCGGGCGGGCCTGCACTACATCGTCGTCAACCTCGTCGCCTCGCTGTTCTTCCTGATCGGCGTCAGCATGATCTACGGCACCACCGGGACGCTCAACATGGCCGATCTCGCGCGCCAGGTGCCGCTGCTCGGCGGCCAGGAGCGTACGCTCCTCCAGACCGGCGCGGCCATCCTCGGGATGGCCTTCCTCGCGAAAGCCGCCATGTGGCCGCTGAGTTTCTGGCTGCCGACCGCCTATTCGGCGGCCGCAGCGCCGGTCGCGGCAATCTTCGCCATCCTCAGCAAGGTCGGTGCCTATGCCTTGCTGCGGCTTTCGCTCTTGGTCTTCGGCGCCGAGGCCGGCGGCTCCGCCGGTTTTGGCAGCACGTTCCTCATCATCGGCGGCATCGCGACCATCGCTTTTGGCGCTGCCGGCGTGCTCGCCTCCCAGGCGCTCGGCCGACTGGCGAGCTACAGCATCCTCGTCTCCTCCGGAACGCTTCTGGCCGCCATCGGCATGCGGGATGTCGGGGTCACCTCGGGCGCGCTGTTCTACATGGTGAGCTCGACGCTGACGATTGGCGCCTTCTTCCTGCTCATCGAACTCGTGGAACGGATCCAGGACCCGGCGGCCTCGGTCCTGGCGGTGACGCTCGAGGCCTATGGCGAGACCGACGAAGAGAGCGAGCAGGCAGAGGAAGTCGGCACGCTGATACCGGGGACGCTGGCGGTGCTCGGCATCTCGTTTGCCGTCTGTGGCCTGCTGCTGGCGGGCCTTCCGCCGCTGTCAGGGTTCGTTGCGAAATTTGCGATGCTGAGCGCGCTGATTCCCGCGAACGGATCGAACGCTCCTGCTGCGATGTCCAACGCCGCTCTGGTGCTGGCGGCGATGCTGATCCTCTCGGGCCTTGCCTCGATGATCGCGATGATGCGCGCGGGCATCCGCACCTTCTGGGCGCCGATCGCCGGAACGGTGCCGGCGGTGCGGCTGCTGGAGATCGCCCCGATCGGCTTCCTCCTTGCCATCGGCGTGGCGATGACCGTGTTCGGCGGCCCGATCCTGCGCTTCACCGATGCGGCGGCGGCGGCGCTCCACGCGCCCTCCGGCTATATCTCCGACGTGTTGTCGGCTCCCCGTGTCCCACCAGCGGCGGAGGCGCACCCATGAGCCGCCTCCTCCCCTATCCGCTGCTGACGCTGTCCCTTCTCCTGATGTGGCTGCTTCTGAGCGGCTTCTCGGCCGGGCAATTCCTGCTGGGAGGGATCATCGCCGTCATCACCTCGCTGCTGGTCGTGCCATTGCGGCCGGAGAAGGTGAAGATCCGGCGCTGGTCGGCGATCCCGAAGCTCGTCGGCACCGTCAGCCTCGACGTCGTCCGCTCGAACTTCGCGGTCGCCCGTCTGATCGTCATGCCGTCGCGGGAGGCCCAGAGGTCGGGTTTTGTCGATATCCCGCTGACGCTGCGCCATCCGACGGCGCTGGCGATCCTCGCCTGCATCCTCACCTGCACGCCGGGGACCGCCTGGCTCGAATACCGCTCGTCGAACGGCCATCTCCTCTTGCATGTGCTCGACCTCGTCGACGAACAGGACTGGATCGACCTGATCAAGAAGCGCTACGAGCCCTTGCTGCTGGAGCTGTTCGAATGACCGAGACCGTCCTCCTGGCCGCGATCACCGTGGCGCAGCTTCTCCTCTTCCTGGCCATCGCCTGCTGCACCGCGCGGATGATGCTCGGGCCGAGGGCGCAGGACCGGGTGATGGCACTCGACGCGCTGTATGTCAGCACGATGCTCCTCGTCGTCACCTTCGGCGTGCGGACGGGATCGGTGATCTACTTCGAGGCGGCGCTGGTGATCGGGCTGCTCGGCTTCGTCTCGACGGCCGCGCTCGCCAAATTCCTCATGCGCGGCGAGGTCATCGAATGAACCATCTCGCAAACCTACCCGTCTGGGCGGCAGTGGCCGTGGGAATCCTGATCGTCGTCGGGGCCGGCGTCACGCTGCTCGGAACGATCGGGCTCCTGAGGTTCGGCAGCTTCTACGAGCGCATCCATGCGCCGACCCTCGGCAATACCGGCGGCGCCCTCTGCATCCTCGCCGCCTCGGCAATCTGCTTCAGCGTCCTCGGCACCAAGCCGGTGCTGCACGAGGTGCTGCTCGCGGTGTTCCTCGTGGTCACCACGCCGATCAGCCTGATGCTCCTCGGGCGCGCCGCGCTCTACCGCGACAGGACCGAGGAGGTCGATGGCGTGCCCCGGTCGGCCGAGCGGGTGGACGACGCTCCCTCGTCCGAACCACGGCGCTGAGCGCAAAGCCGGCGCCACCGCAGTGGAAAGCGTCAGGCGGCGTTCCGCAACACGCTGCGGCCTTGCGCCTTCAGTTCATCGATCGACGATAGCCCCATCAGTGCCAGCGTCACGTCGATCTCCTGCCGCAGCAGATCGATGACCCGCGCGACGCCCGCCTCGCCGCCCGCCGCCGCGCCGAACGCGTAGGCACGCCCGAGCATCACGCCGGACGCCCCGAGGGCGATGGCCTTGACGATGTCGGTCCCGCGCCGGAAGCCGCCGTCGACCATCACTTCGATCGACCCAGCCAGCGCATCGACGATCTCCGGCAGCACCGAGATCGTCGACGGGGCTCCATCGAGCTGCCTACCACCATGGTTGGAGACGACGATCGCATCGGCGCCGGCGTCGCGGGCGCGCCGCGCGTCGTCGGCGTGGAGAATGCCCTTGATCACCAGCCGACCCGCCCAGCGCTGGCGCAGCCAGGCGACATCGGCCCACGACAGCGCGGGGTCGATCAGCCGTGACAGCGTCGCCGCCTGCTCGAGAATGCCTCGGCCGAACTCCGTTTGCCCGCGCACGGCGCCAACGCCCGGCCTGCCTGCCCGCGCCATGTCGAGGCACCAGGCGGGGCGCAGCGCCATGCCGAGGCCCATGCGCGGCCCGATCCGGGTGACCGCGCGAAAGCCGTTGCGCGCATCGCGCTCGCGGATGCCGGTGACGGCGGTGTCGATGGTGAGGAACAGCGTGTCGACATCAGCCGCTTCGGCCGCTGCGACGAATTTTTCGGCGAGGCCGCGGTCCTTCAGCACGTAGAGCTGAAAATGCAGCGGCCCGCGGCAGCCGGCGTGACGAAGGTCGGCGAGCGAGGCGATGGAGAAATTGGAGAGGCAGGCCGGAATGTCCGCGGCATGCGCGGCCTTGGCCGCCAGGATCTCGCCCTTGCCGGCAAAGAGGCCGAGGAAGCCGACGGGGCCCAGCATGAACGGCAAGGCGTTGCGGCGGCCGAGGTAGTCGGTTGCGAGCTGGCGCGGCTGCACGCCGGCCAGCACGCGCTGCTGCAGCTGGTAGCGGCTGAAATCGCCCGTGCTCGCCCGCAGCGTCTCCTCGGCGGACGCGCCGCCGTCGATGTAGTCGAAGAAGATCTTCGGCAGCCGCCGCTTCGCAGCGAGGCGCGCGTCTCCGACGCTGGCAAAGGTCGGGCTCATGACCGCGTCTCCAGGCTGTAGCGACTGCCGAGCGAATAGCGTTTGCCGGCATAGGTCAGCCGGTTGACGGTGGCGACCGTCGCGCCGGTCCAGGTGCGCCGGTGGAGGAGGAGGCAAGGCTCGCCCGCCTCGATGCCGAGATGGCCGGCGCTGGCCACATCGGCGGCGACGGCGGAGATGACGTGCTCCAGCTCGGTCAGCGGCGTCACCCCTTGAAGATAGTCGTAGGTGGTCATGGCGGTGAAATCCTGCCGGTCGTAGGCGGGCGCGAGGTCCGGATTGACGAAGCGCTCCTCAAGCTGCACCGGCCGCTCGTCCTCGAAATGCAGCACCAGCGAATGCAGCACGGGACGCGGCCGGGCGAACTCGAAGGATGCCAGGATGTCGGGCTCGGGCACGAAACGGTCGAGGGCGAGCACCTCCGCCCGATGGACATGCCCGCGGGCGGAAATCTCGGCGGCGATGTTGGCGATCTCGAGCAGCGCCGAGCGCGGCTTCGGGGCGGCGACGAAGGTCCCGACGCCCTGCACCCGGACCAGCACGCCCTCGGTCGTCAACTCCCGCAGCGCCCGGTTGATGGTCATCCGGGACACGCCGAGCGACTGGACCAGCTGGTTCTCCGACGGCAGCCGGTCATGGCTTGCCCACGCCCCCTTCTCGATCTCGGCGAGGACATAGACCTTTACCTTCTCGTAGAGCGGGCTCGCCGCCTCCCGGAGGACGCTCATGGCAGCGCTGGGCGGATGATGGTCTTCAGGCCGGCGGTTTCCCCAGCGAGGAGCCGCTCATAGACGTCCGGCACGCCCTCGATGGTGATCTCCTCGGCGACGAAGCGGCAGAGTTGCGGCGCCAGTTCGGGCAAGAGAACGGCAGCCTCCGCCATCTCGTCCTCGAAGGCATGGCAACCGACAAGGGCGATACCGCGCTCGACCAGCCGGTTCGGGTCGAGGTCGAACTTGCCGTGAAAGATGCCGACGAGAGCAATCCGGCCTCCCCCGGCAACGGCATCGAGCAGAGCGGCGAGAACCGGCACCTGGCCGGTCGCCTCGACAGCCGCCAGCAGCCGGTCACCGCCAAGCGCAGCAGAGATATCCTCGGCACCGAGCGTCACGATGCGCGCGCCGGTGACGTCGGCCACAAGGGCGGCGCGGCCGGCATGGCGCTCTGCGATGAGGATGGGGCCGTCATGCCGGCGCGAAAGCAGCAGCGCCACCAGCGCACCGATCGGCCCGCAGCCGGCGACGAGCACCGCAACGCCGGGTGCCGGTGCCAGCCGCGAGACCGCATGGAGCGCAACCGCCAGCGGCTCGGCCAACGCGGCTATGGCGGGGTCGAGCCTGGCGTCCACGGCATGCAGCAATCGCGCCGGCAGCAGCACGTGTTCCGCGAAGCCTCCGTCGCAGACCTCGCCGATGAAGCCCAGCCTCTCGCAGAACTGGCGGCGTCCATCTCGGCACTCGGCGCAGATGCCGCACCAGACCCGCGAGTCCGCCACGACGCGATCTCCGACTGCAAGGTTCGCGACACTGGCGCCAACGGCGATCACCCGGCCAGCCAGCTCATGACCGGCGACGGACGGCGCACGGCTGATCCACTGGCCAGTCCGAAAATTATGCAGGTCCGAGCCACAGATCCCGGCGGCCTCGACCGTCAGCAGCACGTCGCCCGGTCCGGGTGGCGGCGGCGCCGGTATCTCCTCGGCGCGGATGTCGCCGGCAGCATAGAGCCGGGCCGCCCTCACCCGCGCGTGCCCGACAGCAGCTGGTCGCGGATTTCCGAGATCGCGTTCTCGTGGCTCGAGAAGCCCTCGTAGCGGGCGAGACGGCGGGCGTGCATCGCCAGTTCCGGATAGCCGGCGGACGTCACGTAGCCGATCGACGAGCGCTTGAGGAAGTCGGTGACCGACAGCGGGCCGTAGGTGCGCGCCCAGCGGCTGGTCGGCAGCACCGCGTTCGGGCCGAGCACGAAATTGCCAAGGGTGATCGGGGTGTGCGGCCCCATCAGTATTTCCGCCGCCTCGGTGATTCGGCCGAGGTGGCGGAACGGCTCGGTCGAGAGGATCTCGAGGTGCTCCGGCGCGTATTCGTTGATGAAGGCGTAGCTGTCCTCCAGCGACGCCGTCAGGATGATGCCGCCATAGGCGCCCTGCAGCACGGTCTTCGAGAAACCGACGCGCTGTTCGGTCATCTTCTCCCAGAAGCCGGGAAGTGCGGCCATCGCGGCCTCCGCCACCTTGCGGTCATGGGTGACGATGTAGGCGGAGGAGTCCGGGCCATGCTCGGCCTCGATCAGCACGTCGAGCGCCGCGAGCGCGCCGTCGACGGTCTCGTCGGCGAAGATGATCGCCTCGGAGGGGCCCGCCGGCAGGCCGGTGTTGATGACGCCGGACAGGAGGCTTTTCGCCGCGACGACGAAGGGCGAGCCAGGGCCGACGATCTTCAGCACCGGCGCGATCGTCTCGGTGCCGTAGGCGACGGCGGCCACCGCCTGCGCGCCGCCGACCTTATAGACGGTCTCGACGCCGGCCGTGCGGGCGGCGACCAAGGTCGCGGCATCGACCGAGCCGTCGGACGTCGGTGGGGTGATGATGCAGAGGTTCGGCACGCCGGCCACCACCGCCGGCACGCTGGTCATCATCGTCACCGAGGGAAAGGCGCCCTTGCCGCGCGGCACGTAGAGCGCGGCGGACTGGATGGGGGTCCAGCGGTCGCCGGCAAACGAGCCGGGCCGCATCTCCTTGAACCACATCGGCTCCGGCTTCTGCTCCTCGTGGAAGCGCCGGATGTTGTCGATGCCGAAACGGATGGACTCGATGACCTCCGGCTCGACCGCCTCGAAGGCGGCGTCGAATTCGGCCTCGGAGACCTTTATCTGGCCGGCCTTCACCTCGGATTTGTCGAACTCGCGGGCAAACCGCAGCAGCGCCGCGTCGCCCTCGGTGCGCACGGCCTCGATGATCGGCTTCACCCGCTCGACGAAGCCGGAGAGGTCGGTCTCCGAGCGCTTCATCAGCGCTGCACGGCCCTTGGCATCGAGCGTCAACAGATCGTGGAAGGAGCAGTGAGACATGAGCGTGCCCGTCACTTGGATTTCAGGAAGATGTCGAGACCGACCAGCCGGTCCAGCGCGAAGATCGCCGCCGCCGCGCAGGCGATGAACACCACCGAGATCGCGGCAAGGTCCGGCGTGATGATCGAGCGGATGGAATTGTAGATCTGTACCGGCAGCGTCACGATCCGCGCGTCGACGAGCAGCAGGCTGACCAGGAACTCGTTCAGCGCCAGGATGAACATCAGCAGCGAACCCGAAATGACGCCCGGCGTTACCGCCGGAAGCGTCACGAACAGGAAGGCCTGCAGCGGCGGCGCGCCGCAGCTGGCGGCAGCGAGTTCCAGATCCGGATCGACCGAGGCGGCGCTCGCCGTCACCGCCCAGATCATGAAGGGCAGGTTGATGACGCAGGCGGCGATGCCGACCGGCCAGAGCGAGCCGAGCATTCCCGCCTTGCCGAACACCAGCATCAGCCCGATGCCGGAGCCGATCAGCGGAATGGTGAAAGGCAGGAGCAGGTAGATCTGCAGCGCCTGGCCGAAGCGTACGCGGTATTTCGTCAGCGCGAGGCCGGCGAGCGTGCCGACGGGAATGGCGACCAGCGTGCAAATCACCGCGACGTAGAGCGAGCGGAAGAACGCCTGGCGCAGATCGCTCGCGGCGAACACCTTCGCGTACCATTTCAGCGAGAGCCCGTCCGGCGGGAAGGTGATGAGGTTGCCGGAGGTGAACGAGGCGCCGAGCACCACCAGCGTCGGCGCCGACAGGATCAGCAGCGCCAGGATGACGAAGCCGTTGAGCGTCCAGGACTTGCCGCGGGCGGTGCTCATCGTCTGGAGGCTCCGAGCGCCAGCGTGCCGGCGCCAAAAACCGCAAAGACCGCGCCGACGAGCGTTGAGCCGACGACGACGAGCAGCATGGTCAGCGTCGCCCCCATGCCCTGGTCGGAGGTGCGGAAGAACTGGTCGTAGATCGCGTTGGCGATGAAGTCCTGCCCGCCACCGCCGAGGATGGCGGGAATGGCGAAATCGGTCAGCGACAGCGTCAGCACCACGAGGCCGGCACCGATGAAGCCCGGCTTCGCCATCGGGATGACGACATGGCTGAACACCTTGACCCAACTCGCGCCGAGCGAACCGGCGGCGGCCTCGATCTCCTCCGGGATGGCGGTCAACGCCGGTGCGAGCATCAGCACCGCGAACGGCAGCATGTACTGCACGAGGCCGAACAGCACGGCCCAGTAGTTGAACAGCAGCCGCACCGGGCCGATGCCGAACAGGCCGAGGAACTCGTTGGCGAGCCCCTGATTGCCGAGGATGATCAGCCAGCCATAGGCGCGCACGACCTGGCCGATGAAGAACGGCAGGAACAGCGCGATCAACAGGAATTTGCGCAGGGCCTTCGAGGGCGTGCGGACCATCAGATAAGCGTAGGGAAAGGCGAGGATCAGCGTGACGACGGTGACGAGGATGGCCCCGCCGAGGCTGCGTAGCGCCACCTTGAAGAACAGCGGCTCGGAGAAGGCTCTGATATAGTTGGCGAGCGACCAGTCCGCCGACGGCAGGAAGGTGGCGGTGTCGAGGGTGCGCAGGCTGAGGTCGGCGATCTCGACGAGGCCGAGGACGAGCAGCCCGACCAGCAGCACCGCCGGCAGCAGCATCAGATAGGGCAAGCCCTTGGCGAACGAGCGCGGCCAGACGGCCCCCGCCGCGGCCTCGAGGGCATCGAGGACACGCCAGGACAGCGGATAGGCGCGGCGGGCGGGACGAAGCGGCATGCAGTCTTTCAGAAACGAGATGGAAGGACCCGCCGGTGATGCGGCGGGTCCCTGTCGGACGTCAGCCCTGCATGATCGCCTTGAACTTGCCGAACCACTCGCTCTCGTTCTCGACCTGCACCTTCGACGAGATGCGGATCAGGTGCTCGAAGTCCTTGGCTTGCGTCGGATAGGACGCGTCGCCGACGAGATCGGCGGGCGGCGTCAAGCCGGGCACGACGCCGGGTAAGCCGAGGCCATCGAGCCAGACCTGCTGGGCGTTCTTGGTGATCGCATGGTTGATGTACTGCTTGGCCCAGTAGAGCTCGTTCTCCGGCAGGCCCTTCGGGATCCACAGGCCGTCGGTGTCGAACTTGGCGCCCTCTTCCGGCACGACCCAGGCGATCTTGACGCCGTTCTTCCTGGCCTCGCGGGCGTTGGTCGAGATGGTGCAGGCGAGGTCGATCTCGCCGTTCTGGAACCAAGTGGTGAAGTCCGGATCCTCCCCCAGCAGCGGCTGCTGCTCCTTGATCTTGGCAATGAAATCCCAGGCCGGCTGCATGTTGCCGGGAATATCCTCGAGCTTGCCCCCGCCGGCGACCTGCGCCGGGAAGTGGAAGCCGATGCCGTCATTGTAGAGCGCGATGCGGCCCTTGAACTTCGGGTCGAGCATGGCCTTCCACGAGGTCGGCGGGCCGTCCGGGAAAGCCTCCGGCCGGTAGGCGAGCACATAGACGTAGCCGTAGGTGTTGACGATCGGATAGCCGTCGAGGCCGACGGGCTTGGCGAGGTCGGTCACGTCCTTGAGGTTCGGCAGGTCCGAGAGGTCCTCGGTCACGCCGCGCAGCGCCGACTTGGTGGCGTTGGTGGTGGTGTCCCAGTTCACGTGGATCGGCGGCACCCGCTTCTGCGCGACGGCGGCCCAGAGTTTCGGCTGGATCTCGTTGTCCTCGGTCAGGTCATGCCGGACCGCGATCCCGGTCATCTCGGTGAAGCTGTCGGAGACGCCGGCCTTCAGCGCGTCGGCCCAGCTGCCGCCCCAGGCGCGGACGATGATCTCCGACGGCTTCTCGGGCTCGGCGGCGAAGGCGCGGCCGAGGCCGAGCGCGGAGGCGCCGGCGAGCGATCCGACCGCGGCGGTGCCGGCGAGAAAGCGGCGGCGGGAGAGTGCGGTGAGGTTCATGCCATCGGCCATGCGGGTCTCCTTGGGTCGGGTTTCAGGGGGTCGGGTTTCAGGGGGGTCGGGTTTCAGGGTTTTGCGTAGATCAGAAGGTCGCGGGTGTTCCAGCCGAGCGCCACGGCGCTGCCGACCGGCCGCGGGGCATGGCCGGCGGGATCGTGGTCGAAGACGCTCAGCACCAGTCCGCCGAGCGCCGGGACGGCGACCTGGTAGACCACGCGCTCGCCCTCGAAGATCATGTCCTCGACGGTGCCGGCAACTGAGGTCTCGAGGCCGGACAGCATGTCGGCGCTCGGTGCGATGCGGATCTGCTCGGCGCGGAGCGCACCGACCACGGCGTCACCAGCGGCGGGAGCCGGCCCGCTACCGGCCGGTTGACCCGACAGCGGCATGCCGCCGATGCTCAGAATGACGGTGCCGGGCGCTACCGTCTCGGCACGGCCCTCCAGCCGGTTGGTCACGCCGATGAAATCGGCCACGAACGGCGTCGCCGGCTGGCGATAGGTCACCGTCGGCTCGGCCATCTGCTGGATCCGCCCCTTGTCCATCACGATCACCTCGTCGGACACCACGAGCGCCTCGCGCTGGTCGTGGGTGACGTTGATGGTGGTGACGCCGAGCTCCTTCTGGATGCGGCGGAACTCCAGCTGGGTCTCCTCGCGCAGCTTGCGGTCGAGGGCGGCGAGCGGCTCGTCGAGCAGCAGCAGGTCCGGCTCGAACACCAGCGCGCGGGCGATGGCGACGCGCTGCTGCTGGCCGCCGGAGAGCTCGTGGATACGCCGATCGCCATAGCCACCGAGCTGCACGAGATCGAGATAGCGGGCGACGCGCGCCGGGATCTCGCGCGCATCGAAGCGGCGCATCTTCAGGGGAAAGGCGACGTTCTCGGCGGCGGTGAGATGCGGGAACAGCGCGAGCTTCTGGAACACCATGCCGATCGATCGCTTGTGCGGCGGATCGGCGGAGACTTTTCGGCCATTGATTGCGATCTCGCCGGAGGTCGGCGCCTGGAAGCCGGCGATCATCCGCAAGAGCGTCGTCTTGCCCGAGCCGGAGGGGCCGAGAATCGTCAGGAACCGGCCGCGATGAAGCTCGAACGTCGCGTCGGCGACCGCATGCTGGCCGTTGTAGACCATGTCGACATGCCGGACGGAGACCGCGACCTCGGCAGCAGCGTGGACGTTCGACACAACCATTCGCAAATCGTCCACGCTTCCCTGCCCCGTCGAGGCACAACATCTAGACAAGTCTATACAGGTTAAGACCGCTGCATCAAGACGAGGCAGCCGCCGAAATGACGCCTATCTCGGCAGCCGTCCAAAAACGCCGCCTAAGCCTGTTGCCCCCCGGCCGTCAGATCGACGCCAGCAGGCCCCCGTCAACGGTCAGGCACTGGCCGGTGATGTAGCCGGAAGCGGGCGAGGCCAGGAAGACCGCGACGTCGCCGAGATCGCTCATCTGCCCGAAACGCCCCATCGGGATCTTCGCCAGCATCCCCGTCTCCCACGCGCTATCGGCATAGAAGGCATCGGTCATCGCGGTGCGGAAATAACCGGGGGCGATGGCGTTGACGCGGATGCCGAGCGGCGCCCATTCGGCGGCGAGCGCGCGTGTCATGCCAAGCAGGCCGGTCTTCGACGAGCCGTAGGGAACGGCCGTCGGGATGCCGACGAAGGACGTGACAGAACAGAGGTTGATGATGCTGCCGCCGTAACCTGCCGCCATCCGCCGTCCGGCGGCCTGGGCGGTGAAGAAAGCGCCCTTGAGGTTGGTGTCGAGGATGCGGTCCCACAGCGCCTCGTCGACGTCGAGCGAGGGCCTCACCTCCTCCATCCCGGCATTGTTGACGAGAATGTCCACGGGGCCGAGACGGCTGGCGGCCAGATCGAAAGCCGCGGGGATCGTCGTGGTCTCGGTGACGTCGAGCGCGAGAGGCAGCACGCGTCCGCCGACGGCGTCGATGCCGGCTGCGGTCTCTGCGAGGTCCTCGATTCGCCGGGACGCGATGGCGACCTGCGCCCCGGCCTTCGCCAGCGCGAGGGCGAGCGCGGCACCGATGCCGCGGCTCGCGCCGGTGACGAAGGCCGTGCGGCCGCCGAGGTCGAAGTTCTCCGCCTTCCCCAAGCTTGCCGTCACGCGCGATCCTCCCATCATTTCGGCCGGAGACTAGGCGAAGGATGCAGGCCTGGCGAGCCTGGCAGAAGCGGCAAGGCGGCTTCCCGGCCCGCATTTCAACAGGGCGGCCTCAGTCTGGGTTCGTGGCCTGGGTTCGTGGCCGGCCTGCGGAGGACAAAAGCCGGTGGATGATCTATCCCTCCCACCCACCGCCATCCCCCTCCATCCGGTATGGAGGTTGCGGAACGAAAGCGCCTTGGCATCACCCGTGCACCGAAGGCGCTCCGGAAAGACCAGAGGAAGATCCATGTCCACGTCCAACGCCGAAAGCATCTGGAACCTCGTCGACGCCCGCCGCGCCGACTATGAAGCGCTAAGCGACCGCATCTGGGGCATGCCGGAGATCGCCTATACCGAATACCGCTCCTGCGCCGAGCACACGGTCATGCTGCAGGGCGAGGGTTACAGGGTGACCGAAGCGCCCGCCGGCATCCCGACGGCGGTGATCGGCGAGGCCGGTTCCGGCGGCCCGGTCATCGCCTTCCTCGGCGAATACGACGCGCTGCCCGGCCTCGGCCAGGAAGCCGGCATCGCCGAGCCTAGGTCGCTCGGCGGCAACGGTCACGGCCATGGCTGCGGCCACAACATGCTGGGTTCGGCCGCCCTCCTCGCCGCCACGGCATTCAAGAACTACCTCGCCGAAAACAAGCTGCCGGGTACCGTGCGCTATTACGGCTGCCCGGCCGAAGAGGGCGGCGCGGCAAAAGCCTTCATGGTGCGCGACGGCCTCTTCGACGACGTCGACGCCGCCATCACCTGGCATCCGGCCTCGCTGACCCGCGTCGACGACGCCAAGTCACTCGCCAACACCCGCATCGACTTCTCGTTCAAGGGGCGCGCCTCGCATGCCGCGGCGGCGCCCCATCTCGGCCGCTCGGCGCTCGATGCGGTCGAGCTGATGAATGTCGGCGTCAATTATCTCCGCGAGCACGTGCCCGCGGATTCCCGCATCCACTACGCCATGATCGACGGCGGCGGCATCGCGCCGAACGTTGTCCAGGCGCATGCGAAGGTGCGCTACGCCGTCCGCTCGCGCGACATCCACGGCATGAAGGTGCTGAACGAGCGGGTGATCAATGTCGCCCGGGGCGCGGCGCTGATGACCGGCACCGAGGTCGAGGTCCGCATCCTCAGCGCCGTCTCCAACCTCCTCGCCAACACGCCGATGGAGGAGACCATGCACGCCAATCTTCAGCGCCTCGGCCCCGTCGCCTTCGACGCCGAGGACCGCGCCTATGCCGAGCGGATCCAGGCGACGCTGAGCGAGGAGGACATCGCCAACGATTACCTGCGCTGCGGTATCGAGGAGCGGGCGAACACGCCGCTCTGCGACTTCATCGTGCCGCTGAACTCGGTCGGGGAGCCGATGCTCGGCTCGACCGATGTCGGCGACGTGTCCTGGGCGGTACCGACGGTGCAGGCGCTGGTCGCCACGCACGCGATCGGCTCGCCCGGCCATTCCTGGCAGATTACCGCACAAGGCAAGGCCCCGGCCGCCAAGAAGGGCCTCGTCTATGCCGCCAAAGCCATGGCCGGCACCGCCGTCGACCTCCTGAACGATCCGGCGCTCCTCGCCCGTGCCAAGGCCGATCACCAAGCCCGGCTGGCGAAGAAGCCCTACGCCTCGCCGATCCCGGCCGACGTCACGCCGCCGATCCAGCCGCGGCCGTCGACGCTCTGACCGTCGAGCGGCGCTCAGCCCTTGGGCGGACGCCGCCACCGCTCCGCGAGACCCCCGGCGGCCCGTCCGGTGAACCGCGGCGCGTCGCACCCGCGCACTTGACCACCGGCAGTGGGCGGGAGATCACCTTCGCCGTGCCTGCTGCGCGATCTCCGGCGCCCCTGTGCGGCGGTTCGAGGCCATGAGGATGAAACCGATGCTCGTCGATCCGACCGTCCCCCACGCCGAGGCCTGGAACACCTGGTCGAACCGCCCGGCGGAGATGGTCTTCCTGCCGCTCGGCGTGCGGCTGACGCCGGTGCTGTTCTCCAACCGCCTGGGCAAGGCGACGACGATCCGACCCGGCCCCGATCTCCTCTTCGGGCGCCATGCGCCGTCGGGCGAGCTGGTGGAGTTCGAGACCCGCCACGGGGGAAGCCGCCTCGCCTTCCAGTACGACAAGACCGGCTCTTACGCCGTCCGCGGCGGCTGGAAGGCGCTGGAGCTCCAGGAGTGGGGCCTGCGCTATTGGGTCTCGATCTGCCTCTCCGCCGAGAACGGTGCGGTGGCCGAGTATGATGC
Organism: Mesocryomonas fontinalis; assembly: GCF_055730125.2. NCBI lineage: Bacteria > Pseudomonadati > Pseudomonadota > Alphaproteobacteria > Hyphomicrobiales > Aurantimonadaceae > Mesocryomonas > Mesocryomonas fontinalis. The sequence continues at coordinate 464,076 of NZ_JBUZWG020000002.1, forward strand.
CGCAGCCGGTTCGGCCGTCATCAAGGTCGGCACGCGCTACGTCGCCCTCGTGACGGAAGGCGAGCCGGTCCAGGTGACGGCGCATCCGAGCATCGAGGCCGTCGTCGAGGACTTCGACGCCAACGGCTATTTCCATCTTGGCAGCCGCGGCGACCGCGCGCCCGTCCTGGCGCTGCGGTTCGAGCTGGAGATGTCGCTGAGCGGCCGGTTCGCGGCGGCCGTCGCCGACAGCCGTGCGCTGGCCATCGCCACGGCGCGGGCGGCGCTGGACGACGCGGCCGCGCTGCCGGCCCTTGCCGAACAGACCGGCCGCCATGCCGGCGCGCTGGACGCCGTGCGCGACGTCATCGCCTGGAACACGCTGCACGACGGCGCCAACCACCGCCAGTTCACCGCCACCAGCCGGATGTGGGACCTCGGCGGCTCCGCGGTCTGGTTCAACGACCAGACCTACGCGGCGCTGATGTCGGGGTTGTTCTCGCGCCATGCCGGCATCGGCAACATGGCGGTCGCGATGTCGAACGCGACCCCGCAAGGCAATTTCGCCTGCATCGTCAACGAGAGCGACAGCTGGGTCGACCGCAGCCAGGCACCGAACGGCGCCTTCATCGCCTGGATGATGTTCTTGCGCAGCCGCGACCGCGCTCTGCTCGATCTCGTCTATGAACCACTCGCCCGGAACCAGCGCTGGTGGCGGGCGATGCGCGATCCCGGGGGACTGGGTCTCGTCTCCTGTGGCACATCCGACGTCGGCGAAGGCCTCTACAAGGGCATGCATTTTGGCGCCCGCAACGAAACCGGCATGGACAATTCGGCGACGCACGACGAGGCCGTCTACGACAAGGCCAGCCGGACGCTCTCGACCCTCGACGTCGGGCTGAACTGCTCGCTCGCGCTCGACGCCGAGATGCTGTCGCTGATTGCGGCCGAGCTCGGCCTTGCCGCGGACGCCGCAGAGTTTGCCGGCCTTTCCGCGTCCAGCCGGCGGAAGATCCGCGACGAACTCTACGACGAGACGCGCGGCATCTTCGCCAACCGCCAGCGGAGCGGCGGCTTCGTCCGCAGCCTCGGGCCGACGAGCTTCTACCCGCTGATCGCCGGAGCGGCGACACCCGATCAGGCGGCGAGCCTTCTCCGCCATCTCGGCGATCCCGCGACCTTCGGCGGCACCTACGTCATCCCGAACGCGTCGCGCGACGACCCGGCCTATGCCGACAACGTCTATTGGCGCGGGCGGATCTGGCCGAACGTCAACTTCTTCGTCTGGCATGGCCTGCGCCGTTACGGCTTCGACGCCGAGGCCTCGGCCTTCGCCGAAAAGAGCCTGGCGCTGTTCGAACAGTCCTGGAGCGGCCGGCGGATCGCGGCGGAGAACTACAGCGCCGAGACCGGCGAGGCGATGGACCAGCCGGACACCGACCCGTTCTATTCCTGGGCCGCCTTGCTGCCGCTGCTCGGTGTGGCCGAGGTGATGGACGTCAATCCCTGGGGCGGATGGGAGATCCGCCATACCGGCGAGCCCGTCGTGCTGGGCCGGGTGGAAACGCCGATCGGGCCGGTCACGGTGGCGGCCGAGGGCGGCTGGCTGACGCTTCAACGCCCCGACGGCATTGTATTGGCCACCGATTTCATCGGCCGTCTCTCTCAGATCGTCATGGGTCCCGGTCTCTTCTCCTGCCGCTTCGATCCCGCAACGGCGTCGGAGGGAGCCGTGCTCGAGCTGCCCGGCATCGGGATCGACAGGGTGGTTGCCGTCCGGCTCGACGCCATTGAGGCCGAGGCGATCGGCAAGGCCGGCGGCATCCGCATCGCCCTCGGCCGCGCCAGCCGTCTCGACGTTCATTTCACCCCGACGGCCATCCTGTGATGACCGAGGCCCTCGACGCGCCGCTCTGGTTCCGCTCGCCGGACCGCCGCTTTCGCCCGGCCGCGTTCTGGTTCTGGCACCATCTGCCGACCGAGCCGGAAATCGCCGAGCGGCTGGCCGAGATCGCCGTCTCCGGGCTCGGCACGATCATGATCCAGGCGCGTCTCGCTCTGCCGCTGCCACTCTACCTTTCGCCGGATTACCTCTCAGCCGTCCGTTTCGCGAGCGCAGAGGCGGCACGGCTCGGGATCGGCGTCGAGATCTACGACGAGTACCAGTGGATGTCCGGTCATGGCGGCGGCCGCACCGTGGCGGGCGCCGACCACCTGCGCGAACGCCACCTGTTCTGGGTGAGCGCCAGCATCGGCGCCGACGGGCGCGCGACCCTTGCCATCGCGGAGATCCGGTCGCCCTTCCTGGAATTCCTCGGCAAGGACGGCCTCGACTGGTGCTACGAGGGCGGCGTGCCGCTGTTCGACGAATGGCGGATCGTCGCCGCGGTCGTGGAGACGGATAGCGGGCCGCAGGATGTCGGGGCGACGACACGGCTGCTGTCATCGGAGGGCACCGGCTGCCGGATCAGCGTCGATGCCGCCGGCGACGAGGGACAGCGGGTGACGGTGTTCGTCTCCGCCCGCTGCCGGACATCGCGGATGATCAACTACCTTCTGCCGGAAGCCGCTGAGCGGTTCGCCGAGGTTGCCTATGCGCCTTTGCTGGCGGCGTCGGGCGGATCGGCGGACGGCGTCTTCTTCGACCACCCCTATGCGGGGTTCTACGTCTGGAAGGGCTTAGAGGGCGATTTCGGCAACAGCCTCCTCTGGGATGCGGGGCTGCCCGAGCTTCTTCCGTTCGAACCGGTGGGCCTGCAACTGCTGGCACTCACCAGGGACGTCGGGCCGCGGACGTCGAGCCTCCGCGCGCGCTTCCTCGAGGCCTATTCGGCGCGGCTGCACGAAGCCTTCTTCGGCACGCTGCACCGCTGGTGCGATCGCCATGGCCTCGCCTTCTCCGGCCACGAACTCCTGACCCATGTCGGCGGCTGGACGCTGCACGACGGCCTCGGCGGCATCGATCCGCGCGCCATGCCCGGCACCGATTATTTCGGCGTCGACGCCTACCGCAGCGCGACCTCGGTCGATGCTGCCGACTATGCGCCGCAGATCTCGGCCCGGTTCGGGGACTCCGTGGCCCGGGCGCATGGCCGCAGCCGCTGTACCGTCGAGCAGTATTCCACCGGGCGCGAGACCGGCATGCCGGGTGCCGCGGGCCAATGGGGGCTGACCCTCGGCCGCCTGCGGGCGCAGGCGATCCGGCACACGCTGTTCGGCGCCCGGCGCATCCTCCTCCATGCGCTCTATCTCGGCGACGGTTTTGCGCCCGGTAAGGCGCCGGGGCCCAACCCGCGCTTCGACTTCGCGCCGGGCTTCAACTTCCAGCCCTGGTGGCAGGACGTACCCCTGGTGTTCGACGAGATCGCGCGCCTCTCGGCGTTTCTCGAAGACGGCGAGCCGATCCGCCCGGTCGCGCTGCTCTATCCGCTGGAGACGATCCGCGCCGAGGCGATGGCGCCGGATTGCGGACGGCATTTCGGCTGGTGGGCGAAGGCGCTGTCGGAGGCCGGCATCGGCTTCGACATCGTCAGCGAGGATGCGGTCGCGGCGGCGGCTGTCGAGGACGGCGAACTCCGGCTGCCCTCGGGGCGTTACACCAGCGTCATCCTTCCCGCCGTCAGCACGCTCGCCGGCCCCGGCACCGCACGGACGCTGGCCGCCTTCGCTGCCGCCGGCGGAAGGATCCTCGCCTCGGGCCCGCTCCCCGATCACAGCAAATCCACCGGCGAAGATCCGGCGCTGGCGACGCTGTTGCACGGCTCCGTCCGTAGCGGCGACCACCTGCCGGGAGCGACAGAAGCGGACGTTGTCGCGGTGGTCGGCGGCATACCGCTCGGCGGCCTGTCTTTCGGCGCTCTTCCGCTGGGCCTGCTCCATTTCGAGGGAGATGGTCCGCACTGGACAGCCGCCGCCCGGTGCGGCGAGACGATCCGGCTCGCGACGGTGAACGACCGCGACGAATGGCGCGACCTTGCCATCCCCCTCAGCGCGGGTTCGCGCATCGTCCGCTGGGATGCCAAGACCGGCACTCGGCTCGTCCTGGCGGAGACGCACGGCGTGCTGCGCCTGTCGCTCGCACCCGGCGCCCTCCTCTGTCTCGAGATCTCGCCTTGCCCGGCCGCTCGCAAAACCAAGCCGCCGCCGGGTAGAGAGCTCGTCGCAGCCGAACTCCCTGCGGCATTTGCGCTGGCGGACGGATGGCAGTTCCGGACGGATGGGCTGCCCTTCCGGGCGATCGACACGCGGCGGGGCTGGGAGACGCAGGGCCATGAACGCTTCGCCGGCACAGGCCATTACCGCCGGGTGATCGACGTGCCGCCCTGCCCGGCTGGCCATGCCTGGCATCTTGTCCTGCCCGGGCTCCGCGACACCGTCGTCTGTGATGTCGACGGCCTGCCCGTCGGCCGTTCGGTCGCGGGTGAAGCCGCCTTTGCGCTGGGCGAGGGCAAAGTCACCGTCGGCCTTGCGATCCGCAACACCGCCGCCAACCGCTACTATGCCGGCACGGAATTCGACGCGGCCGCCCGTCAGCCCTCCGGCCTTGTCTCACCGCCCCGGCTGGAGGTCCGGCCGGTCGGAAGCACCGACCTGCGGTTGCTACCAAGCTGACGCATGGTTTGCGTCCCCGTGGACGCGCGATTCCTGTCGACGACGATTGTACACAACCGCTGGATACATTTTGTGGGAGCGCTTTACGCGACCAACAAGGAATCGCCGCCGCGCCGGGTTGGAGAGATCGTCTGGAAAGACCCCCAAACGGAAACGGCCGGGATCGCGATCCCGGCCGTTTTCAACAGAGCCTTGCGGCTTACTTGTTGACGGATTCCTTGAGGCCCTTGCCGGCCGCAAACTTCGGCACGTTGCGGGCCGGGATATCGACCTCGGCGCCGGTCGAGGGGTTGCGGCCCTTGGAGGCGGCGCGGTGCGACACGGAGAACGTACCGAAGCCGACGAGACGGATGTCGTCGCCGCTGGCGAGCGCGCCTTCGATCACTTCGAACAGCGCATCGACGGCCTGGCCGGCCTGCTGCTTGGAGAGTTCAGCCTTGTCCGCAACGGCGGAAACCAACTCGTTCTTGTTCATCGGACATTCTCCTGATTTTCTGGAAGTCGTTCACGACTCGCGTCGGACGATGGGCGACTCCGCCGCATCATTCAAGCGGACATAGCCTCCAAACGGTGCAAAATAAGGCTTTGAACGAAAAATGCCGCCCCGAAGGACGGCATTTTCAGAGTCTACGACGCTCGCTAGGCTCAGTGAGCGACGGCAGTCGCACCATCGGTAGCCGGCGCATTTGCCGCCACCGGCTCCTCGGCTTCCGACCATTCGATCGGCACCGGCTCCCGAACCAGGGCATGCTTCAGGACGTCGCCGATCCGCGCGACCGGGATGATCTCCATCCCGTTCTTCACGTTGTCCGGAATATCCGCCAGATCCTTGGCGTTGTCTTCCGGGATCAGCACGGTCTTGATGCCACCGCGGAGGGCAGCCAGCAGCTTCTCCTTCAGACCACCGATCGGCAGCACCCTGCCGCGCAGCGTGATCTCGCCGGTCATCGCGATGTCGCGGCGCACCGGGATACCGGTCATCACCGAGATGATCGCCGTTGCCATCGCGACGCCCGCCGACGGACCATCCTTCGGCGTCGCGCCTTCCGGCACGTGCACGTGGATGTCGCGCTTGTCGAACAGCGGCGGCTTGATGCCGAAGTCGATCGCACGCGAGCGGACGTAGGAAGCGGCCGCCGAAATCGATTCCTTCATCACGTCCTTCAGGTTGCCGGTGACCGTCATCTTGCCCTTGCCCGGCATCATGACGCCCTCGATCGTCAGCAGTTCGCCGCCGACCTCGGTCCAGGCCAGACCGGTCACGATGCCGATCTGATCCTCCAGCTCCGCCTCGCCGTAGCGGTAGCGCCAGACGCCGAGATAGTCCGGCAGGTTCTCCGCCGTGATCTCGACCGACGTGCGCTCACCCTTCAGGATCTGCGTCACCGCCTTGCGCGCGAGCGTCATCAGCTCGCGCTCGAAGTTTCTGACGCCGGCCTCGCGGGTATAGCGACGCGCGATCTCCTGCAGCGCATCCTCGCTGACGGAGAACTCCTCCGGCTTCAAGGCGTGGTCACGGATGGCCTTGGGCAGAAGATGCCGGCGGGCGATCTGGACCTTCTCGTCCTCGGTGTAGCCGGCGATGCGGATGACCTCCATGCGGTCCAGCAGAGGACCCGGAATGTTCATCGTGTTCGCCGTCGTCACGAACATGGTCGAGGAGAGGTCGTACTCGACCTCGAGATAGTGGTCCATGAACGTCGCGTTCTGCTCGGGATCGAGCACTTCGAGCAGAGCCGAAGACGGATCACCGCGGAAGTCCTGGCCCATCTTGTCGATCTCATCGAGCAGGAAGAGCGGGTTGGTCTTCTTCGCCTTCTTCATCGACTGGATGACCTTGCCGGGCATCGAGCCAATGTAAGTGCGGCGATGACCACGGATCTCGGCCTCGTCACGCACGCCGCCAAGCGCCATGCGGACGTATTCGCGCCCCGTGGCCCGCGCGATAGAGCGTGCAAGGGATGTCTTGCCGACGCCGGGAGGACCGACGAGGCAGAGGATCGGGCCCTTCATCTTCGCCTGGCGGCTCTGCACCGCCAGATACTCGATGATCCGCTCCTTGACCTTGTCGAGGCCGAAATGCTCCTCGTCGAGGATCGCCTCGGCCTTCTTCAGGTCGATCCTGACCTTGGAGCGGTTACCCCAGGGCAGGCCCAGCAGCCAGTCGAGGTAGTTGCGAACGACGGTGGCTTCCGCGGACATCGGGCTCATCTGCTTCAGCTTCTTCAGCTCGGCATTGGCCTTCTCGAGCGCCTCCTTCGAGAGCTTGGTCTTCTTGATGCGGTCTTCCAGCTCGGCCGCCTCGTCGCGGCCTTCCTCGCCGTCGCCAAGCTCCTTCTGGATCGCCTTCATCTGCTCGTTCAGATAGTACTCGCGCTGGGTCTTCTCCATCTGACGCTTGACGCGCGAGCGGATGCGCTTCTCGACCTGCAGGACCGAGATCTCGGCCTCCATGAACGACAACGCCTTCTCCAGACGGTCGCGAACGCTGGTCAGGCCCAGCATCTCCTGCTTCTCGGCGATCTTGATCGCGAGATGCGATGCGACGGTATCAGCGAGCTTGGAGTAATCGTCGATCTGGCCAGCCGCACCAACGACTTCCGGCGAGATCTTCTTGTTCAGCTTGACGTAGTTCTCGAACTCGGAGACCACCGAGCGGGCGAGAGCCTCGATCTCGACCTCGTCCTCCTCCACGGCCGGGACGATGCGAGCGGACGCCTCGTGCCACTCGGTGCGCGGGGAAAAAGTATCGATGCGCGCGCGCTTCATGCCCTCGACCAGCACCTTGACGGTGCCGTCGGGAAGCTTGAGCAGCTGAAGGACGTTGGCGAGCGTTCCGAGGTCGTAGATGGCGTCCGGGGCGGGATCTTCATCGCCCGCGTTCTTCTGGGTGACCAGCAGGATCTGCTTGTCGGCACCCATCACCTCTTCCAGCGCCTTGATCGACTTTTCGCGGCCGACGAACAGCGGCACGATCATGTGCGGGAATACGACGATGTCGCGAAGCGGAAGAACCGGATAGAGCACTGCCCCGCCGTCGCCCTCGATGGTATTGGACATGGGAATTCCTTTCTTCGGCTTTCGCCGATCGCGGCCGTTCTTCGCAGACCTCACGCGAGCATCTGGAGAAACGCCTCTTGCCCCGTGCATGTGGGCTGGTGCCGTCTCTGCTTCAATGATTCGCAGGCCCGTAGCGTCTCACCAAATCACTGTTCACGATCTTCGAACAATGAGAGAGCGAATGAAAAAGCCCGTCCCGGCGGAGCCGGGACGGGCTGAACTCTGTCCGTCGGACCCCAATTCTTGTCGGCGGCAACGCCGCCGCCGTATCAGGCGCTGACGTTTTCCTTCTCGTCCTTGCGCTCGGCATAGATGTAGAGCGGACGCGCCTTGCCATCGATGACCTCCTCGGAGATCACGACTTCCTGCACGCCCTCGAGGGTCGGCAGGTCGAACATGGTATCGAGCAGCATCGCTTCCATGATGGAGCGAAGGCCACGTGCGCCGGTCTTGCGCTCGATCGCCTTGCGGGCGATCGCCTTGAGCGCATCATCGTGGAACGACAGCTCGACGTTCTCCATCTCGAACAGCCGCTGGTACTGCTTGACCAGCGCGTTCTTCGGCTCGACCAGGATCTGCACCAGAGCGGGCTCGTCGAGATCCTCGAGCGTCGCCAGCACCGGCAGACGGCCGACGAACTCCGGGATGAGGCCGAACTTCAGGAGATCGGCAGGCTCGACCTGACGGAACAGATCACCCGTGCGGCGATCCTCGGGCGAGGAGACGTTGGCGGCAAAGCCGATCGAGGTCTTGCGACCACGGTCGGAGATGATCTTGTCGAGGCCGGAGAAAGCGCCGCCGCAGATGAACAGGATGTTCGCCGTATCGACCTGCAGGAACTCCTGCTGCGGATGCTTGCGCCCACCCTGCGGCGGCACGGAGGCGACGGTGCCTTCCATGATCTTCAGCAATGCCTGCTGCACGCCCTCGCCCGACACGTCGCGGGTTATCGACGGGTTGTCAGACTTGCGCGAAATCTTGTCGATCTCGTCGATGTATACGATGCCGCGCTGGGCCCGCTCGACGTTGTAGTCCGCCGACTGCAGGAGCTTCAGGATGATGTTCTCGACATCTTCGCCGACATAGCCGGCCTCGGTCAGCGTCGTCGCGTCGGCCATGGTGAAGGGCACATCGAGAATGCGGGCGAGCGTCTGCGCGAGCAGCGTCTTGCCGCAACCGGTCGGGCCCATCAGCAGGATGTTCGACTTCGCCAGTTCAACGTCGTTGTGCTTGGAGGCATGCGCCAGCCGCTTGTAGTGATTGTGCACGGCGACCGAGAGCACCTTCTTGGCGAAGGCCTGGCCGATCACGTAGTCGTCGAGAACCGCGATGATCTCCTGCGGCGTCGGCACGCCCTCGCGCGACTTCACCATCGAGGATTTGTTTTCCTCGCGGATGATGTCCATGCACAGCTCGACGCACTCGTCGCAGATGAAGACCGTCGGACCGGCGATCAGCTTGCGGACTTCGTGCTGGCTCTTTCCGCAGAAAGAGCAGTAGAGCGTATTCTTCGAATCGCCGCCGCTCACTTTGCTCATTGGTTCTTCCTTCCGGTCCGGTGTCCGTCGTCAAGCCGGTCGTATCGGACCTTAATTTATGCCAGCCCGAGCCGATTGCAACTGCAGCATTTTGCAGTCGGTCTTCTCGGTTTATGACACTTTAGCTCGTTGTCGATGATGCAGGGGCAACCTTGAGCGATGCTGTCGGGCGCTCGGCGCAAGGTAGAAGCGGGCGTCTGACAGATCAAGCCGCGGCTCGGCTGGCTGTCCTGCGGGGCGGCAGCACCGCACGAAACGGTGAAGCCGCCCGGACCGGATGCGCCGAAAGAGCGCATCCGGTCAAGCTGCTCAGCCGGCGAAAACGCCGGCGAAGCCGGTATCAGCCGGGCACATGCGCCTCGAGCTCGTCACGCGACGAGTAGACCATGTCGATCAGACCGAACTCGCGCGACTCTTCTGCGGTCATGAAGTGGTCGCGGTCGAGGGTGCGCTCGATGGTCTCGAGATCCTGGCCGGTGTGCGTGACGTAGACCTCGTTCAGGCGACGCTTCAGCTTGATGATGTCCAGCGCGTGGCGCTCGATGTCGGACGCCTGGCCCGAGAAACCACCTGACGGCTGGTGCACCATGATGCGGGCGTTCGGCGTGGCAAAGCGCATGCCCTTTTCGCCGGCGCAGAGCAGCAGCGAGCCCATCGAGGCAGCCTGACCGATGCAGAGCGTCGACACGGGCGGACGGATGAACTGCATCGTGTCGTAGATCGCCATGCCCGAGGTGACGACGCCACCGGGCGAGTTGATGTAGAGAGCGATCTCCTTCTTCGGGTTTTCCGCCTCGAGGAACAGCAGCTGCGCGCAGACGAGCGTCGCGATGCCGTCCTCGATCGGCCCGGTGATGAAGATCACGCGTTCCTTGAGGAGCCGGGAGAAGATGTCGTAGGCGCGCTCGCCGCGGTTGGTCTGTTCGACCACCATCGGCACGAGGTTCATCGCTCTTTCCACGGGGTGCATCATGGGGGTGCTTTCGGTGCTGGTGTTTCGGGCGCGGCGGAACCGCACCCCGGGAATCAGTCGGCCTTGGCCCAGAGCACAGATAGGGCGTGACGCCCCATCTGTGCAAGATGGCTCTCCGGGAAGCCGCGCGAAGGCTTAATCCCAGAGGCAACCCCGAAGTGCGTCCGTCGCGGGACCTGCGCTTCCGCCACTCCTGCCGAGTTCAATGCCTTCGGCGGTTTCAGCGCTCGTCCTGCGGGTCGTCCAGAGCATCAATATCGCCCACCGCCGGCGGGACCGGCGAGCCGTCGAGGTTGACGGAGCCGTATCGCGAGGCGTCCGGCTGGGTCGGCGCAAGCGACCGCGCCGCCTCAGCCGCCGCGATCGGGGCTGCGGCAAGATGCATCGACGGCGCGTTGCCCCGCTTGTCCTCGCCGAACCAGACCGTCATGTGCGGGAACGGGATCTCCACGCTACGCTCGTCGCAGAGGCGCTTGACGATCTCGTTGTAGGCACGGCCGATGCCCCATTGCTTGCCAGGCAGTGTCTTGATCCGTCCGCGCACGACCACGGCGGAGTCGCCGAGCTCGTTGACCCCGAACATCTCGAAGTCCGCGATGATGTCGGTGCCGACGGGCATCGCCCGCACCTCGTCGAAGGCCTCCTGCATCAGCGCCTTCACCTCGGCAATGTTCTCGCGGTAGGCGACGCCGAGATCGATCAGGAACTGCGAGAAATCCTTAGTCATGTTGGCGACCTGGTCGACCGAGGAGAAGGGAATCAGGTGATAGGTCCCATCGATCGAGCGCAGTCCGACCGAGCGGATGGTCAGCCGCTCGACGACGCCGGACACGCCGGAGACGAGGACGACATCGCCCTCGTTCATGGCGTTCTCGAACTGGATGAAGGCGCCGGTGATGATGTCCTGCACCAGCTTCTGCGCGCCGAAGCCGACGGCAAGGCCGATGACGCCGGCGCCCGCCAGCAGCGGCCCGATGTTGAGGCCGATCTGCGACAGCACGAGCATGATGATCATCGCGACCAGGGTGATGGTGAAGGCATTGCGCAGCAGCGACAGCAGTGTCCGCTCGCGCGACGTCGGGACCGAGCCGAAGTTCGGGTTCAGTTGGTACTCGATCCAGGACGAGACACCGAGGAAGACGGCGAAGCCGAGGAGGATCACCGTGCCGGCGCCGATCGTGCCGCTGACGACGCGCTGGCCGACCTCGGTCGTCGCCCAGCCGCCGAGATCGAAGAGCCGCCACGCCTCCAGGATGAAGCCGATGACGACGATCACCACCAGGACGCGGAGGATGGTGAGCGCATTGGGAATGAAGGAGTTCACCCGGCGCTCGAGCAACGGCAGGCGGTCCTTCAGCCGGTCGGGCACCGGGATGCCCTTGACGATGATCTTGGTCAGCGTCGAGACGATCAGGCCGCCCAGCGCCATCGCGCCGACCGACTTCAGCGTCGCGAAGGTCATGAAGCGCAGGCCCTCGTCCGGACTGCTCAGCCAGACGGAAAACAGCGACAGCACGAAGATGATCGCCAGCACCCACCAGATCTTGCCGAGGAAGGCATGGAAGCGCGCGCTGTAGCTGCGGTCTCCGCGTGCCCGCTGGCGGCCGAGCCTCTCACGCACGGTCGCCCGGTTGCGCAGGATCAGGAAGATGATGAGGCAGAGCGAGATGAAGGCGACGATGAAACGGACGGCGTCGCCGGCGGCGGTGCTCGAGTTCTTCTCCACCACCGGCGCCACGAAGAGAAACGTGTAGCCGAGGATCGAGATCAGGCGGGAGATCCAGAACGACCAGTAGAGGGCGTGGCGGTCGCCGAAAGGCGTCAGCCGCAGTTTTGGATGCCCGGGCACGACAAACACGTGGAACGCGGTCTTGACGAGTTCGATGAACAGGAAGGCGTTGAGGAACATCGCCTGGTTGATGGTCGGCGGCCCGCCGAAGAACAGGATCGCGGTGACATAGCCCGCCGCGAGGCACACGACGATCGCCAGCACGTCGACGGCGGCGAAGATCGCGAGCAGCAGGAGTTTTGCCAGCGGTCCTGCGAAGGCCGCCCGTGCCTCCAGCCGGGCGAAGATCGGTCGCTTGACGAACTGCAGGGCGGCATAGGCGGCGAAGACCGCGAAGGCGACCAGCACGACCGGCAGGATCGCCGCGTAGATGCGGGGCAGATCGAGCGAGCCGGCGCCCGCCAGGAGCTTCTGCGCCCTCTCCGCGGACTGCCCCACCTGTTCGGCCAGCGCGAAGGCGTTGACGAAGAGCACCTGGCTTGCGCGCGCGACCTCGTCGGGCACGGAGACCGCCAGCGGCTCGGCTTCCGGTTCTGCCGCCGTCGTCCCCGCCGTCCCCGCCGCCGACTTCAGTGCCTCCACGAGCTTCTGGCGCGTCGTGTCGTTCTCGAGGATCTTGACGAGATCGGCCAGCGTCGGATCGCTGGCGGAAGCCTCGGACGCCGCGGCGGGCTTGGTCAGGGACGAGAGGCCCGGCACCTGCGCGCCGGCACCCGTGGTGATGAGCAGCGTCAGCCCGAACAGCAGGGCGGCAAGGGCTGGGATCAGTTTTGGCATCAGGAAACCATGACTTCGCTTCTGGTGTGGCTGTCGGCACCGGCGGCCCGGCGCAGCATTCTGGATGCTGCATGGCCGGCGCCCGGCGCATCAGCGCATTGGCCGATGAAAAGGCCTGGTTTGGCGAGACTGAGGCCTCTCCCGCCTCCATCCCGCGTGCACGGCAAAAACCCTTGCACGAACGCAAAAGGCCGGCAAATGCCGGCCTCCCGCTTCAAATTTTGACCAAGGCGTCTCAGGCGACGGCGGCGGTTTCTTCCTCTTCTTCCTTCATCAGGTCTTCCTTGGAGACCACGATGTCGGTGACGTCGACGGTCGCCAGCAGGTGATCGACGACCTTCTCCTCGTAGATCGGCGCACGCAGGCTCGCGACGGCTTCCGGATTGCTGCGGAAGTACTCGTAGATCTGCTGCTCCTGGCCAGGATACTGGCGGACCTGCTCGAACACGGCGCGCTGCATCTCCTCGTCGGTGATCTGGATGTTGGCCTTCTCGCCGATCTCCGACAGGACGAGGCCGAGACGGACGCGGCGCTCGGCAAGGCGCTGGTACTCGGCGCGCGCCTTCTCCTCGGTCGTCTCTTCATCCTCGAACGACTTGCCGCTCTTGGTCAGCTCGCTGGTGACCTGGAGCCAGATGTTGTTGAACTCCGCCTCGACCAGCTTCTCCGGCAGCTCGAAGGTGTAGTCCTTGTCCAGCGCGTCGAGCAGCTGGCGCTTGACCTTCTGGCGGGTGGCCGAGCCGTACTGGCTCTCGATCTGCTCGCGGACGACGGTGCGCAGGCGCTCGATGGACTCGAGGCCGAGCTGCTTGGCGAGCTCGTCGTTCAGCTCCAGTTCGTTCGGCTTCGACACCGACTTGACCACGACGTCGAACACGGCGGCCTTACCGGCGAGGTGCGGCGCGCTGTAGTCCTCGGGGAAGCTGACGTTGACCTGCTTCTCCTCGCCGACGGCGGCGCCGATCAGCTGGTCTTCGAAGCCCGGAATGAACTGGCCGGAGCCAAGCACCAGGCTCGATTCGTCGGACTGGCCGCCATCGAACGGCACGTCGTCGATCTTGCCGAGGAAGCTCATGGTGACCTTGTCGCCGCTTTCGGCCGCGCCGTCCTTCGGCTCGAAGCTGCGGGCGTTCTCGGCGATGCGCTTGACCTGGTCCTCGACCTCTTCATCGGCGATCTCGACGATCGGACGCTCGATCTTGATGCCCTTGGTCTCCTGCAGCTCGAAGGTCGGCAAGGTCTCGTAGGTCACCGTGAAGGTGAAGTCGGAGGCGCCCTTCAGCACCTTTTCGGCCTCGGCCTCATCCTCGGTCATCGCGACCTCAGGCTGCATCGCCGAGCGCTCCTTGCGGTCGGCGATGATCGAGCGCGGGGACTCGTTGATGATCTGGTTGACGATCTCGGCCATCATCGAGCGGCCGTACATCTTGCGCAGATGCTCCATCGGCACCTTGCCCGGGCGGAAACCCTTGAGCTTCGCCTGGCCCTTCGCCTCGTGCAGCTTGGTCTGCAGGCGAGTCTGCAGGTCGGAGGCCGGGACCACGACCTGGATTTCGCGCTTCAGGCCTTCGGCCTTGGTTTCGGTAACCTGCATTGTCTCAACCCTTGACCTTTGCGAGCGGCGGGCTTTCGAACGTCCGCCGTGCGATAATGGAAAAATTCTGTCCCGTCGGTAATGGCGGGTGGAGTGCGCTGTCTCCACGCAGTCAGGCACCAGGCCCTATATCCAATTCCGAGACCTGAGGCGGCTTTTATCGCAGGGGTCCCTGTGTCGCAAGGGGGCGCGCGCCGGGTGCGTCCCGCCAAGCCCTGCCGGCGGCCACAGGCCCCGTACACGACCCGCAAAGGCCAGCCGCCTGCACCTCGCCCTCCCCGCTTCGACGGGATCACGATGCGTTGGACGGTTATCGGGCGCTGAGGGGCGTCTAGAGAAAGCTGGAAACCGAATATCGAGTGCCCTGCCGAGCAGGCCGGTCCTTAGCCGTGACCATCGAAAGCAGTCGGCGGGTGACGGAATATTGTATATGAGAAGGGAAGGCGCATTTCGTCCCGAATAGTTCTTCAAGGACATGAGATGGACCAACCCGGCGACGGAGCCCTGCTGGACACTACTTGGATGCCACCGATCGCTCGGGACGACCAGCCCGTTTTCCCAAGGGACCTCGGCTACCGCATCGCGGCCGTAGCCGTCGTCGCCCCGGCGAACGCTGTTGCAGTGGAGCCGCGGGCGGTGGAGCGGCGGGCGGTGGAGCCCTGCAGCGACTCGCTGCACAACAAGGACATGGAGATCGCGGCGCTCCGGCTGCAGATACAGTTGCAGCGCGGCGTCTCGATGAAGGAATACCGGGCCCTGCAATCGCTTCTCACGCTGGCGAAGGAAGAAACTCAGCTGGCCTATGAGGATGCCGCCCGTGCCGACAACCGCGCCGCCGAGGCCGAAGCCTGGCTGAGGCGAATGGAGGACGCGTTGCGTTCGGCTTTCGGCCGGCACGGCGAAGGAAACCAATCGCGCCAGCTGGCGGCCCGGCGAACCAGGGCACCGCCTCTAGCCTCCTGACGTCGCCATCGGACCGCGCGTCACCGGTTCGCCTCGGAGGCTGAAGACGGATGGAACTGGTGGACGGCGCCGGCGGCTACCGTTGGTCTGCGAGCGCCCGACCATCTCAGCCAGCTCATAGCCCTCGCCGAACGAGCGTTGCGGACGCGGTAACGTCGCCCATGATCCGTTCGGCACAACGCGACCCTGTGAAAGATCGTCCCGGCATGCCGTCAAAAGCTGGAGCCGAACCATCCTCGGCGCCACACCCTTTTTGGCACGGTGCGAGAACAGGGGCAGATGCCGGACATTCGCACCGACGACCAATCTTCCAGGCGAACTGCAAGCGGGAATGTCTGAAATCTGCGGGAGGCTTGAGGCGGATCCGTCAGGAATATAGACTCCTGCGTTAAGCGACTGACGCCCTGGACACTTCATCCGCCATTCCAATTCTTGGATAGCCTGGAGCCACGCAGATCAGTATATTTTCTAGTTTTTACAAAATTATTTGCTAGGTATTGCTTTCATCGACATTTTTTATGCCGGATAATTCTCAAAATCATTTATTTATATTTATCATTACAAAAGAAAGTATCAAAAAAATAATAATCATATCGTATAATTTGATTTATTAAACGCCTTGAATTTCGCGTACAAGAAATTCGAGTTTTGGGTAATTCAAGACGTATCATGCTAACGCGCAGCCCGGCCCAGTTTATTTTTCAAATATATCCCTTCATAGAAATCTATTGGCATTCAAGTAAAGCTGTTCACAGCCCAAAGGCCAGCTACCTTCCTCGGTAACATTGATGGCACGACCGAGTTTGCCCTCAGAAATATAAGTAATGCTTTTAATTTACTCCGACAACCTTGCCGTGTCTCAGGCTCGAGCAAGCCGCTTACTGGCAGGCCGTCACCGCCGCGGGCCATTTCGCAGCGGCAGGGTCGGCATTTGTTGCCAAACGCTCACTGAAGCCTATAACGCCAGATGCACGGTTTACTGTGCAGCGTAGCTACATAACCCGAACATAAGTCGCCTTTTGAAGGCGACGGAAGGACTAAAATGGCAAAGAAAACCTACCAGGCCCCTACCCTTCGCGCTCACGGCTCGATCGAGAAGCTGACCCAGGGCGGCTCCACCGGCAACAGCCTCGATGCGATGTTCCCGGCTGGCACCCCGTTCAGCCAGGTCACTTTCTCCTAATTTTCGCGGCGGGCGGCAGGTTCACCTGCCGCCCGTACGATGGCCTGCGGTACGGACAAGGGCCAGAGCGAAACAATGGGGCCATCAGACCTCGGCTGAGCCATCAGACCTCGGCAGGGCGCTTGCCCTCCAGCGCGCTTATAACGCCGCGTCAATCTGCAGGGCTCCCACCACCGCTTTGAATCGCTCCGCTTACGTTCGAGCCACCTCCCGTTGAAGCAACCGAACCGATTTTACCGCGGGATAGATCCGTCGCGCGAGCGGCCGCCTCCCCTCCCAGCACCGCCGGAATGACCGCCGCTTACCAGCCGACCATAAAAGGGGTATGGCGAGCAGCCGCTTCGGCTGGAGGTCCCTGCAAAGCGTCAGCATGCCCTTCCGCTGGTTCTTCTTCCGACGAACTGCATCCGGCGGATGAATCGTTATAAGCCGGGAAGTGCAAAGCGCGGGGTACTTGTTGCCTCCGTTCGACGGACGGTGCGGCATCCTCCGCAAAAATCACGATCGAAGCGTCAGCTGTCCGTTAGGGCAGATTCCAGACCCTGAGGCCGACGAAGGCCAGTCTTGCCGAACCGGTTGCTCTCGAGGGAACAGCTGCGTCATTCGAACCCGCGGATCGGCAGTCCCTTTAGATGCGGATCGGCAGGCCCTCCAGATAACATGCGCCGCGCGGCGGCAGAAATACGCTGAAAGCTTGATGCTTTTCTCAGGCCCTCGCCTTCCCGAGCGTCATCAGGCCAATGTGTCTTGTGAGCTACAGACATTCACTGGCAAACGTTCGATACAATGCGGTCGCGTTATTGAATTCGAGGGACGTCTATGGATATCAGGTCGCTGGCACTGCGGGGAGCAGCCTGGGTTGCCGCGGCCAGAATCGCGATAAATCTGCTGGGGCTTGTCAGCACACTATTTCTTGCCCGATTGCTCACGCCGGATGATTTCGGCCTCGTGGCGATCGGAACGACGATGCTCGCCGTTGTTTCGTCGTTCACAGAACTTCCTTTGGGGACGGCGCTCATTCAGCACGAGAAACCCGACGAAACGCATTTCAATACCGTCTTCACCCTGAATCTCATCCGCTCTGCGCTGGTCACCGCCGGTGTCGCCGCCGCCGCCTATCCCATTTCCGTCTGGTACGGCGATGCGCGCCTGTTCGAGCTGATCATGGCTTTGTCGCTCAGCAGCTTCATCATGTGTTTGAGCAATCCGAAGCGGGTATTGTTCACGCGCGAACTCAACTTCCATGCCGACTTCGTCCAGGGCATCGCGATGAAGCTGACCGGGTTCATCGTCGGGATCGTGTTCGCTCTGGTCTACAGAAACTACTGGGCGCTTGTCGTCGGCTCGCTGGCCGCCCAGGTATCATTCGTCATCATCAGCTACGTTCAGCTCCCTTATCTTCCCGCCATGACGTTCAAGCGGTCGAGAGAGCTGCTGTCATTCTCGATCTGGCTATCCTACTCGCAGATCGTGAATACCGTCAGCAACAAGATCGATCAGCTTCTGATCGGCTTTTATCTCGGCAGTGAGAAGCTCGGCATTTATTCGTTTGGCGATAATCTGGCGAACCTGCCGACGCGGGAGTTGACGACACCGATTTCACAAATGCTGTTTCCGTCCTTCGCGCGGATGAACAGCGATCACCAGCGGCTGCGATCCTCCTATCAGCTCGCCCAATCCAGCCTGTCCATGGTGGCGTTTCCGATCGGTATCGGCTTCGCGATTATCGCCCACCCTTTCATCCTGCTGGCCGTCGGCGAGAAGTGGCTGGGTGCCGAACTGGTCATACAGGTGGTGTCGGCGACGGTGGCCCTTCAGACGATCGGCAGTCCGATTCAACCAACGGCAATGGCGCTCGGAAAAACCAAATCGCTGTTCAAGCGCGATGCCATCATCCTCTGTGCCCGCGTTCCGATATCCTTCCTCGGCCTGATCCTGGGCGGTCTGCCCGGCATACTGATCGCGCGGGCAATCACGACGACGATCGGTACTCTCATCGAGATGGCTCTGGTCAGCAGGCTTCTGGATCTCAAGATTGCGCAGCAGTTGACGGCGAACCGACGAAATTTCATCGCCATCGCCTGCATGGTCGTGACCGGTGTCAGCTTCCAGATGCTGGTCGGATCCGAGGGACAGGTCATCGGCCTGCCGCTGACGATCCTCGGAACCGTCGCGGTATCAGGCGTCGTCTATCTCGCAACTTTGCTTCTGGCCTGGCGACTGGAGTCCTATCCGAAAGGCCCAGAGCAGGAGATCATCGGCCTCTTCCGTAAATTACGCGTGCTCCGCTTGAGGCGCGCCTAAGCTGCGGTCTGGAAGCAATCACACGCTGGAGCGGTTTCAGCCCAGGGCGAGGCCTATTATCTCCTGATACTTAGACAGTACGTCGGAGGCTTCTCGCGGGCGTCAGGATGACAATGCGAACGCCGGATCCCCTGACTGTCTCGAATTCGAGCCAAACGTGTTTGATACCGCCTGATCAATGGCTTGAGGGTATACTGGTGCGGGTGGAGGATGTAATATTCTTTATAAACTTCAACAACTTGCAGAGAAGTACGGGGAAACTGACCCCCTAGAAACTCATAGGTATTTTCTAGCCCGCCCCGCACTTATTTTCAGCTGCATGCCCTGCCCGGTCACTGACAACCAACCTAGAAGGCCATTTTAAAATTTCAAATAATTGAATTCTACAGGCAGTACGCAGAAATAAATTCTAGTACGTGATGCGCAGGTAATGCAGAATTGACTTTCTCTAAACCTCCTTCATGCTGACTTTCGAGAGATTCTACTACAATCCCTATGCAAAGTCCTGACTCGTCTAAAACTGGACCGCCACTATTCCCCGGCGATACCAAATTTGAAATAATAATGCGTTCTTCTCCGTCATATGTCGTTACAACTGCGTTAATTTCCCCCCCGTGCGCAAGTAGATAAGATTCCCTTGCGCGTCCGACGACGGGATATCCGAGTGTGATTGTCTTCGATAAAACCGAATTCTCACCAACCGGAAAAATTAGCGGGGGCATACCCTCTGTCGTCACTTGCATTAGCGCTAGATCAAGACTTGGGTGAAGAACCCAGTTAGATAGCAAAGGCGAGAACCTTACTCCTGTTGGCTCGCTTAATCTCCAAGCAGTTATACCTTGCTCAGGGTCTACATTATGTTTGGCAGTAACTATAACGCCGATGCTTGTATCAGCAAGGCTGGAACAATAGAAACCGGTTCCAGTAAATTCGTCTTCGCCTTTATGTACAAATATAGCCGGTACGCTTTTCGTATACTTATTGACAATAAAAATGGGGCCTAAAATAATGTTGTCGGTTATTCCAAGCTTATTAAAATGATCGATACGCCCTTTAGCCCACTGGTGTGTAACAAGCAGGTTTTGGCCGATAACGTTTAAATCGATAACAAGTCCCCACTCGATTAATCTGCCAAGAAGGGGCATTATGTTTTGAACAGGAGTGCTGCCGCTTCCACTTATGTAGTGTATAAGTTGTAAAAAATCAGTCCTGCTGAAGTGTCCAGTTTCCAGTAATGTCTTTCTGTCTTCAAAATATGGTAATTTTCGTAAACTCTCTGATACTAGTGCTTTATATGTTAACTCATTGGGAACTATTTTCAGAACTGCCAATAGAGCCGCGATTTCCGCAGGTGAGTTCAGAGCAAATTGATCAAGTGACTTACCTACCATCTGTTCCTTACCGTTTGAAATAAATTAGACCGCGCTCAAGCAACGAAGCCATAAGACCCGCATGCCTTTGGGTCAATCTTGACATACGTCATCGGCTTAGAAGGACAATCGGAAACCTAACAAACACAACGCCGCATCCAGTTTCTGAGCATGCGTTTAGCCGTGCAAGAACCGCCATAGTTGGAACGATCTGGCAGAAGCTGCCGCCCCTGGTCCGAACGTCTAGGCCTGTGACGAACGTCCATGAAAACCGGCAATCTTCTCGATCGTTAGCGGCCGATCTTTACCGTTCACTCTGGGCAAATTGGCCTATCGCCGGGCGCAGCGCGTGGATTGGCGCTGCCTCGGCGACCGCGCCCAAGGGCATGCGGTTCGAACACCGGCTGGGACGCAAGTTTGCGCGGCAAAGCCCTACAGAGCAAAGCTTGTGGCGAAGGTGCGGGCGTTTCTATCCCCCATTGAAGCGGTTGGGTAATTCGCCGCGCCGCCCTCACCTTTTTGCTAACGATATTGACGGACGTTCGCGAACGATCTTCACCGTTCGTTCCGGGCGAATTAGCATATAGCCGGGCGCAGCGCCCGAATTGATGCCCTGCCGGCGACGACGGCCAGGACCAGAAGACGGGACGCAACCACCCTGTTCCAGGCACGCGCCGCCGCTCGAATTTGGGGATAGGATTCCCAAGCGATGTTCTATATCCGTTCTCGTCCTGACAGGAACTGGTTATGGCCAACTGGCGAAGCATCTCGGACCTGGCGCAAATGCTCGAGACGGCCGCCGACGAAGGGCGGACACCGAGGCTGACCCCGCAGACGGCGCGACTGGTGGCCTTGTCGTTGCGGGCGCTGGGCAGTCGGCCGAACCGTGACGATATCGCTCGATGGGCGATCTGCAGCCACAAAGGAAGGTGCGAGAGCCTCTGCTTTGGCTGCATGGGAACCGCCAACATGGTCGACAGGCTGCTGAAGGGCCAAGGCAGCCCGTTCGAGGGATACGACACTAAAGGCGCGCCGAAGCCACGCCGCAACCGGGACGAGCGATGAAACTGCCTCTTCCTCTCATAACAGATGCCGACGTGCCGCGCCCGGTGGCATATGCCATCCGACACCGGGTCGCGCCGGTGAAGGCCTTCCGCCTTTATGCCGGGATCACGTCAGAGCGGCTGGCTACAGAAGCTTGCCTTCCATACCACCGCGTCCTGAGTATCGAGAGCGGGCAACGCATGACGAACGTCGAGGCGGTAAGGCTCAGCGATACGCTCGCCGTTCCCATCTCGATCCTTCGAGGGAGAGACAAAAAGGCCGCCGCCACCCAGTGAAAGGCGACGGCGGCTTTCTCAACGGAGAATGGAAAAGCTTAGAAGACTAGAAAAGCTAGTCCGGCCCAGAGCGCGGATGAAAGGCCTAGACCTATCATCATGCCGCGAGCCGGGGACAGGGCTTCTGCGGGCCTAACTCGGCGACGAGCTTGGTAGGTACGGTGCCGGGCTGTTGAGAATGTAGCAGTGCTCATATCTGTCCTCCCTTGCAGAGGTTTTTCCTCCGTCATAGTGCAAAGGCTATTCGGCAAACGATTGTTCCGTCAATGCAAAAGTGACATTGAGTGATGACCAATAAGTGAGATCTGGCCGCGGCTGACAGCCATCTCACCCGAGGTCCTCGTCTGATCCGGCACCTAAAACTTGCAGTCGAGGCTCAGTCGCGATTCATCGGGTCCATCACCCATCGCCGACGGATTTCCTCATTCTCCCGGCGCAATCGCCCGAGCTCTGCTTCCGAAGCTTCAGCCCGCTGCTCAGGCCAGCGCTCCTCCTGGTCCTCGATGTACCGGAGCGCGATTTCGACGAGCTTGTTGATGGCCGCGGTCTGAGCTTTGATGGCCTCGGTCTGATCCTAACGAACTTCACCATTCGTTCCGGGGCGACTCGGCATATAACCGGGCGCAGCGCCTGGATGAGTGGGAACGCTTGAACGCAAGTAAGACCCGCCGTCAGTTAGGCGACGGCTTGAGTGCGACATGCAAGCAGACCCATTCGCCGCGGCAAGCCTACCTCCCGCTGCATTTTCATTGTAGTCACAGTAGGCGCGGCGAGAAGCACCGTCTAACGTTTGGTGGGAGACAGGCATTGAGCACATTCGATGAAGAACAGCAGGAAGAGTTGAAGCGCGCGCTAGCAGCCGGCGCGCAGCCTCAGCCGATCCATGCGCCTAATTTCTACGTTACGAGCTTCAAGTTGTCTGTCGATCCGAACAATGTGAGTTTGGTCCTCGCGCGGACGGTCCCCTTTGAGGTTCCTCATGAAAACGGGATGATAAGTGCCTCTATGGCTGCGCCGGTCGCGATCGTAGACATGAGCATCCAAACTGCCAAAGATCTTTCAGTTATTTTGGCCGAGCATGTCGAACAGCACGAGCGCGTTTGGGGGCGCGTTGAGACAAGTTTCACTAGAAGTCGAGCCGCTGAAAAGTGAGCGGCAGCGGATCTAATTATAGCGTCGGCCAACTTCTGACGTTTGCCTCAACCGAGATCAACGAAGCGGACGGGTACGTAACGATCCCGACATCCGCCCATCCAAGTTTGACCTCGGTGCGCCTATATGAGGAGACGCTAGTTCATGTGCGGGAAGCGCACGGGAACCAGTTTCCGGTGGACTTTCCTAGCGTGATTATGGCCGTCGGAAAGGCGATCAGGACACCGTCACGCACAGAGGAAAGCTATGGGAATTCATTGGTTTTTGTTGATTACAGCAGCACCAACGCGTCAGGCCATCCATTAAACGTGCCAGTAAAGATTTTCAGCGACAGCAACTCAGGCCTTGTTAAGACTTTCTTCTTTGGTAGCAGAGAAGATGAGGCAGCAGGAGAAGCAGAGGAGGCGGAAAATGATTAATAACTTGTTTACCGTCTCTTATGACGCCAAGACAGATGTGCTTTATATTAGCACTCCAACAGACCATGATGTCAGTGCCTCTTTGGATAAGCAAGGCATGTTATGGCGGTATAATCTTGCTGGCCAGCTTGTCGGCGTTACAATCTTAGACTTTCATGACCGCTGGTCACACGATAGGGAAAGTCTGGCTAACCGGATATCTAAACGATTCCAGTTGCCAAAAATAGAAGCTCAAGGGGTTCTAACCCGAGCTTTTTCCGAGCATCCGCAAATGCACTGAATATGCTTGCTGATATCAACGAAGGAGCAATTTGCATTTTTTTGCTTATTGCCTTGGGCTACGGAATGTCGATCTCGATAGGCCCGATCCGCGTCCGAGTCGGCCAGACCCACATGCACCAGTGATCCACGACGCCATAGGCGCCTGTCGCATCCGGCATGTTCGAATAGTCCAGCACCCACGGTCCAAAGCGCTGCAGGCCTGTTTGCCGGCTCACCGGGCCGTTTTCGCGGTGCTCCTCGGTGAACTGCCGGATCTGCACATCGGCGCGCCCTGGCCGGGTGCCGAACCAGGTCATGTTCGAGTAGCGGCAAAGGGGGATGCTGTTCACCAGCTCGAAGCGCTTGTTCATCGTGCCGTAGAACGCAACGCTGGTAGGCGATCGGCGAGCCATCTCCGAAGCGGTGAAGTCCGTTATGACCGGCTGGTACTTCGCCTGGTAGATCATGACGCCGTAGACGACCGAGAAGAAGGCCGGCAGCACGGCAAGGATCAGCAGCAGGTGCGCAAACCACCGGCGCGCGGGTTCAAATGCGAGGGACACTGAAACCTCCCTTCATGGCAAAGGTGACGACGACGCCGATGATAGCGGCGGCCACAATGAGGAAAATCTGCCGAAGAAACGCGTCCTGTTTCTCGGCCTTCTTCGTAACCTCGGATCGGAAGTCGTCGATCTTCTTTTCTAGGCCGGTGAACCGGTTCTCCAAATGGGTGTCCCGCGTTGTCTGGGCGCGATCCGAGAAGGTGTCGGCCTGCTGCAGAAGGTCGAGGCGGCGCGTCAGATCAGTGATGCTCCCCTCGACACGATGGACGCGGGTGACCAGAGCATCCGGGTCGTTCTTCATCCGCTCGATTTCCATGTTGCTCACTCCTGCCGCCCCTGCGCTTGCAGCGATGAAGCCGCCGCGGCCAAGGCGCGCTGCCGATCTCCGCACGCACCGAGAGACTGCCGATCCTGCGCCCAGAGCTGCACGGCCTCGCCCATGGCAATGTCACGAGCTGGGATATCCACCACGTCAGCGCACGGCAGGAGAAGCACCTGCGGGATCGTGGCGAGGCGCGGCGCGACCGACATTGTCGAGGCGGTCGCGCACGCTGCGAGGGATAGCAGCGCGGCAAGCAGCGCCAGGCACAGGGATGGACGCATTGGCCAGTTCCTCTTGAAGAGCTTGATCGAGAGAGGTCATTTCAGCGGTGTGCTGGGCTTCGCGCTGAGCAACCTGCCGGTGGAAGTCAGCCTCGACGGCGTCGATCTCGGCTTGCGTTACGGCCTTCTCCGCGGCCCGCTTGCGCTCTTCCAGACGCTGGAGTTCCCGCCATGCGTCGTCGGACTCTGTTTTGCCGGCGGAGAAGGACGCGGCCCGCTCGTGGGGGAGCGTGACCAGCGAGGTGTAGAGGACGATCACGGCCGCGCCGAGCAGCAGGCCAGCGATGGCGGCGACGACTGCTTTGATGTCGCCGAACATCAGAGATCAGCCAGGCAGAGCGCCCGCTCATCAGCGCGTCGGCGGACTAGGCCGGGGATCGTCTTCCCCTTCGCCTTTGCCCACATCTTGAAGCCCTCGCAGGCCCCGCGAAGATCGCCGGCATTCACTTTGCGGACGATTGTGCTTTTGCAAAAAGCGCCGGTGCCGATGTTGTAGGAGATCGACAGGAGCGAGACATAGGTCTTCGCCGGCAGCGTGTCGGGCGCGACTAGGCACTTCCTCATGCCGACCTCGAACTCGACCAGGCCCACGCCGAGCATCGCCTTGCACTCGTCGACGGTGTAGCTATCGCCGAGCTTCACGCCGCGCGTCTCGCCGAAGCAAACGGTCGGTACATCGCCAGGGATCGGAATGTAGGCCTTCGTCCGCAGCCCCTCGTAGCCGCCAACGGTGGCAACGGCGAGCGCCATGACCGCGCCGACTAGGCGCGACTTCGCCACCCGGCTGCCCTTGGGGTTGGACGGCGTGACGGGCGCCGACTTCATGAACCAGTTCATTCAGGTACTCCGGATGTTGGAACGTTGGACTGGGCGACGAGGCGGGAGACGAAGGCCGCGGCCGTGGTGATGCCGGACAGCGCGGCGAACACGCCCTGCGGAATCTCGAAGAGGCCATCGATCAGCGGCAGGCCGACCTCGAGGCCGGAGAACAGACCGGCGAGAAGCATCAGGCGGATCGACCAGGCGTGCCGAAGCACCCGGCGCCAGTGAGGGACGAGTTCCATAGGTTGCTCCAGGTTGGAACGAGGATCAGAGAGAGTTGTTTGTTTGGGCTTGGGGCGCTGATGCCCGGATCGGGACCATATGCGCCGCTACATCGTCACTGACAAAGAAACGCTTGAAAGCATTGCGCTTATAGAACTCGGCAGCAGCCATTTTTGGCTACGAGTTTTTGCCTGGAACGCCAGCGTCTTCCCAAGTGAGATTAAGGCAACCGACTGCATCGTGCCGGGGGTCGTTTTGCTCCTGCCTACATCGCTTAGATAATTTCGGCGCCAAGGATGGGGCTCGCGCCTCGAGTTCTATGGTTTTACTCCGGACATGAAAAAGGCCCGCCGAAGCGAGCCCTGGTCGTTTTGATGGAGGAATTGGTTAAGCGTGGAACAGGCGTAGCTCGACCCTGTTCAGTAGTGCCCATGCTGGAGTGTCATCCAAACGGCACGGAAGCTGCATCTATTGGTCAGCGCGCTTGGGAGAGAGCATGTCGATGAAAACGCTGAACCAGAATGAAACAATTGCCCCGATTACGGGGTCGATATCTCCGGTGGAGAGTGTCGAAATAGGACGATCGCCAGCCAAGATCGCGATGCTCGCCGTATCTGTGATCTTCGCTTTAACCATCCTCGGCGCTTGGGCAATTGTTATTTTTTGGGGCTTACAGTTTCTCGGCGGAGCGATCGTCAACTGGCTTTAAGTACCCTTGCTATCCGGCAAGCAGGCAGAGGCCGGACCAAAACAACGCGGTAATACTGCATCCGAGCATTATCCCTTCAGCCGTCTGAAGCGGATGAGCGGCGACCTCAACACCTCGGTCGGTTGGGAATGGTGTGCGCGTAGCAGTTCCTCCCTGGTGCGGATATTGCCCACCGTCGAGTGTCAAATAATCAGCCGGATACGAGGCGAGAAACTAGTCAAGTTTAGGGACCGTTTGCTTCGGCAACGCTAATGGCGGTAGGCAATGCTCGATGCGAAGCTATGGCTTCGTGGGGTTGCATCGGCAAGACGAACATCGCGCCGATCACAGCGATCAGAGCGACGCCGAATAGGCCAAACGGAACGAACCTTGGCATGGGTACAGGCTCGTCGCTGTCATCGCACATCATGTAATTGTTCCCCCAAAGAATCACCTGTTTAAGAGGTTTAACTCAATTTTGAATTAATAGGCTAGCAGGCTATTGAGGTTTAACGGAGAGTTCTCGATCACTTGGCAGTCCCAATGCCAAAAAGAGATCGAAACTCACCCTTTCGGGTGAGTTCAGTGAACGAGAGATCTAGTAGGGTCCTCTCCCGAGCGGCATTCATCGCCCGTGGCTCACAAGAGTGGATGGAAGCGAAATGTGGACGGGGATACCGAGGCGCAACCCTCCAGTCTCCCGCGCATCATATTTCCCGCGAGGTGGCAGGTGAACAGTATAGGTTTTTTTGTCGTGTCTTACTTGTTCATTGGTTGCGCCGTCGGCGGGTATTTTGTGTGGATCTCGCGGAACGATGACGGCCTGAAAATAAATGCCGAGTACGTTGCCTTCTGTAGTCTTGTATGGGGATTTTTCTGCTTAGTCCTTACCTACTGCTTGGTTGAAGATGTTCTCCGCCAAAAGCCAGGCCAAGCTGATCGTGCTAGATATCGACGTTAGAACGGGCGGTGTCGCTTCCGTTGATTCCGCCCAGATGATCCCCGCCCTCATCATGGATGACAGGGCGAGGCCGAGGAGGCTGAGACGCACGAAACTCGGGGTAGCTACCGGCTCGTCGGGCTCGTCGCACATCATGTCACTTGACCTCATGAAAAAGGCCCGCCGGTGAAGGCGAGCCAAGGGATGCAAATGGGACTGGGAGAACCGATCAAGGGTAGGAAGACAGCTAGTCGATCGTTTCGATAGCCTGGGCCGAGTGATGCGCCAGCAGCCGGTCGGGCTGATCGACGGTGTAAAACCAGCGCTCGGTTTCGTCCTTAGTGGCGGACGCCTGCTGGGCACAGACGGCGAGCTGCGCCGTTAGGTTTTCGACGATGAGACGAACCGTCCCTGGCAACTCCGCATCACTAAGCTGAGCGAGGATCGGATCGACCCGAGCGCTGCGTGCCCCGGTGATCGCCGCCAGACGAGCGGCAAAAGCGTCGCCGACTTCGCGTTCCGCCGGGTGCTCGGTATCGCTTAGCTTTTTAGCCGGAAGTGACTGGAGCAGTGTTTTGATGGTCATGGTTGGATCCTCTTATCAGCCGAGCTGGCTCGGCACCTTGCGAAGACTGGCCCGGTCGAATGCAATCTTCGCCGCAGCGCCGTCGATCGTCGTGTCGGTGTATATGTTGAAGCTGCATGCCTGCGAGGCCGTCGAGGTCAGCTGGCGTGGCGGAGTCCGCAGCGTTGCGACGTGCGGGACCTGCTGAAGGTTTGCGCCGGTGTCGCCAGCGTCGCTGTAGCCGCCGCCGCCAGACCCGAACACTGCGCGGAGAAGATTCGGCGTGCCGATCACTTCGTAGTCGCATTCGAATACGACCCAATCTCCCACGGCAAGGTTCGCCGCCGAAGCATTCATCGTGAAGCGGAAATGATCGAAGGCCTGCGGGCTAGCGGCCGCGCGAACCGTGTTCGCGATCTCGATGCACTGGCGATCCCCGCTGACGGTTGGATCTTCCTTCGCGATCTTCGACAGCGTGACGTTGCAGGTCGAGTTGCCGCCCCAACGCGTGTAAATCAGTCCGGTGGCAAGGCCGTTATTGACGCGGGTGCAGCCCGTATACGTGTCGCCGGTCGTGGTGCCGGCGACACCTTGCATGATGCCGAGTTGCGGCGCGAGCAGGTTTCCAGACACGGCGGAAGACGGATCACCCGGCGTTCCGGCCGCATAAGTGTCGTAGATGTCACCGAAGAACGGTGTTTCGAGTAGACCGAACATATGCCGGATCACTCGCCAAAGCTCACGACCCTTAAAGAAGGATTCGCGAGGCCCCGGATGCAGCCCGTCTGTCTTCATGCCCGAGATCGGCACGCCGGTCGTCGACGCGAAGTCCATAATGTATCGCGTGTCGTCAACGAGGCCGATGCGTTCAGACTTGAACCCAGCCGCGGCATAGGCGCTAGGCGACTCACGAGCGATGTCGCGAAGCCAGACGTTGTAATCGGCCTGCGCTCGGCGAACGGCAGGGTCCGAACCGGCGGCAGCAACGGCGATGATAATCGGGACAATACCGGCGGCCCAGAGCTGCTTGATGATGTCGGTCATGATCGTGCGACTGTTGCCACCCGCATTCGTGCCGGCGTAGACGACGCAGGCGTCAGGGCGCGGAAACAGCGCCAGAACCGCAGGGAGATGGATGTCCCTGATCTGTGCCATGTTGTAGCCGCCGGTGGCCTTGATATAGCCCGCTGGCACATTGAACGCCTGACGCGACAGCATGCGCGCCCATGTGATGTAGCCGTTGTTATTCCAAGCGGTGAGGCCGCCGTTGTTGACGGTGATGCTGTCGCCCATAACCGCAACGAGAAGCGTTCGGGCGGACCGCCACCCGGCGTAAAGCTCGGCCATCATGCCATTGAGCTTGCCGCCCGCCGTGCGGAGGTTGTCGCCGGTGCCGTCATTGGCAGCGGCGCCGAGGTTCAGATTTTGAATGCCCATGGCTAAGCCGCCTTATCGAATGTGAGGTTGGAATTGTCGAAGGTGGTGGAGCTGCTGTCGAAGCTGGCTGACGTGCCACCTGTCGCGATTTCGCCTATCGCCAGTCCCGCACCTGTCGCCGTTCCGCTCAGCGCCACGACGACCTGAGACGAAAGCGTACCGCCTCCTGACCCGCTGCCGATCGCCGAGCCCGACAGCAGCGTCACGACGTAAAGCGAGCCCGCCCCCGAGCCTGTCCCGGCCGCCGCGCCGGAAAGGACAGCAGGCGAGACTGAGACCATCGTCGCTGTGGCAGCGCCGGCGGCGACCGCAGAGCCAGCCAAATCGCCTGGAAACTGCGAGACCAGAGCGGCTGATCCGGAGCCTGAGCAAACGGCCGACCCGACGAGCTGCGTGACGGGATCGGACGTAAGCGAGCCAGATGCGATGCAGGCGCCCATGGCGGCGCCCGAAAGCGTCGTCACCGCCGGCGCCAGAAGCGTCGCAAGCGCGGCACCGGCGCCAGCGGCGATGCCGGAAAGATGGCCGACGAGCCCGCCCGCCGGCACAGCGGAGAGCGTTACCGTCAGTCCGGCAGCGGCTGTTATGATGATGGGCGTCGGGAAGCGCTTGATGGTCGCCATTAGAGCCCCTCGGTGACCGGCTTGATGACCGGGATCTGCAGCAGGACGTAGAGATATTGGTCGGGGTCGGGATCGGAGCGGGCGAAGTCGATGACCGCCGTCGTGTTCCCGCTTCGCGCCGTGTCGCCGGGTTCGATGATGATGTCGACGGTGTCGTCCGACACGCGAACGATGCCGCCGTTCGCCGACGTCAGTTCTGCAAATGGAAAGACCGAGCCCTGGAAATCTCTGGCTTGAGCATGAAACGTAGAGCCGAACGGGAAAACCGGCCCTGCCCCATCGTCGCCCGTCACCGTCATGCGCAGCGCGTACCGGTAGCCACGGACGATCGGGAGTGCATCATCAGCCATCGCGGCCTCCTATGACGAGCGCAAGGGAAGGCTCGCCGTTCCCGGCGAGCCAGTGTGCCGATGACGGGATCAGTCGAAGGTGAGTGTCAGCGCGCCGATCGCGAAGGTCGTCGGCGCGCCGGAGGCCACACTGACAGAGCCCGTGAGTGCCCCGACCATTAGGGCGTTGCCCGCCGAGGCGGCCGTGAAGATGGCGAAGTGCGTGACGCTCGCCGCACCCGCCGCGTTGCCGAAGTCGACGATGGCGGAGTTGCTGATCGCGCCATTGGTCTCGGCGCCAAAGGTCACGGCAGGACGCCCGGCAGCGCGGACAGTCGTCGTGACTTCCGTCCCAGCCGCACCGGTGTCGGTCGGATCGCCGTTGAAGAGGCCTACATAGACGGCCGTTGGCGCGGTCGGCATCGCCGTGCCCTTGAGCCAGGCGCAAAGGGCGGATTCGAGATAGTTGGACATGGACATGGCAGGCTCCTTTTGGACGCGGAAAGGCAGGCCGCCGCGCGAGCGAGCCTGTGGAAGAGCGGGGGATAAGCTGTGGAGTGTCGGTGGACGGCGGCCTTGATCGCAGGTCGTCAGGCGGCGTTAGCCACCGCGTCGCAGAGCCAGAACTGACTGCCCGGCGGGAGCAGCACTGGGTTGATATCGATCTGGATGTGGGTGGCCCACTGGGGCTTGTAGCCGTCCGTCTGTGTCGACGAGTCGTCGTCGTAAAGCGAGGTGAACCGCTGCCGCTGCCAGCCAGTGTCTGCCCCATTCAACGGCACGACGATTTTGGTCTCGCCGTTGTAAGCTTTCTTCGTGATGTTGGGGGCGCCGCTGACAGTGAGGCCAGCGACGTTGACCCAGTTCATGACGAAGTAGAGCTCGGCCGACGTCGCTGCAGTAATGGGTGCGGCCGGGATGCACTTGGCCCAGAGTTCAAGGACCGCCTGCGCTCGCTCGGTGTAGGGGATCAGCAGCGTAACGGTCGCCTGCGTCTGGTACTGGTTGATCTTGTTCGCCTTGAGGGCGTTGTTTCCGCCTGTCCGGATGTTGGTGGTGTCGACCGTCAGCGCGATGTCCGAGGTCGTGAAGCGGTCTGCCCGATCGCCGGAGATGGCATAGACATCCCAGCTGATGTTCTTGCTCCCGTTGCCGGAGCCGGCAGAGGGCGTGATCAGGGTATGATTGGCGTCTCGGCTAATCATGGCTCCCGGCTGGAAGCCCTTGTTGCCGATGCCGGCTAGGTTGCCGACGAAGCGTCCTGCGCCGCCGACGATCTCGCCACCCAGCGTCGTGAGGCCGTAGACGCGAGTGTCGCGGCTGATCCAGCGAGAGCGCTGGTTCTCCAGCCAGACCATCCGCTCCATCACGAGCGTCGTCGGCACGTTGATCTGGATATAGCCGCCCTGCGTCACCAGCTCGGCGTCGCCCTCAAGCCGGAACGGATAGTTCGCCTTCACCGTGCCGGCATGTCGCTCGAAGTGGCAGTCGACGGCATGCAGGTAGCCGCCGACGAGCTTGACGAGGTGCGTCATGCAGTAGTCGAAGGAGCACATGGTGGCATGCATGTAGCCGGCATTGTTCAGCAGGCCGATCGGGCAGTTATAAATGTCGGTCTCGAACAGGCGGATGTTCTCGCCAGAGTCCGCGCCGCCAACGAAGTTGACGCCGACCTCGCAGTTGTAGACGTCGCCGCCGATGAACCGCGGGAGGTAGGTCCGGGCGCCCATCTTGATGCCGGTGCCGAACTGCTTGATGTCGAAGTTGCGCATCGAGAAGCGAGAGCTGAGGCCCTCGATGTTCGTGGCGCTGAAGACGCCCTCCCCAAAGGTGCGACCGTCGCCGCTGGCCGGCCCCTGCAGGCGGATGCCGTCGAGATACTGGCTGGCCTGCCCGTAATAGCTGTCCGACCGAGCGTTCGCCGCGATCAGGAGGCAGGTGTTGCGCGGGATCTCCTTCAGCGAAACCCGCTCGATGATGGTCCGCGACTGTCCCTTCACCTGGAACCAGGCGGTGCCGGTCGGGCCGGTGTAGGTGTACTCGCGCGTAATCGTGACGGGGCCAGGACCGGTGTTGACGTTGGCAAGGCTTAGGTAGAGGCCGATGGTCTCACCGGCGTCAGGCCCGCCGGTCCGCAATGCGACGTAGATGTACTGCAGCAGCACGCCGGCCTGCAAACGATTGACCGTCGCGCTGATCGTGTAGCGCGTATTGTGCTTCATCTGAACGGCCTGGTAGACGCCGCCATATTCCTCCGCAGAGGTCGGAGTGTAGGAGAGGACGCCGCCGCCGACGTCCCAGTTCTTCACGCCGGTCGGCAGCTGCAGCCAGGCGGATGCGTCAGCGAACTCCGGGTTGGCCAGCTTCTCCGGCATCGTCGCCGGGTTGGCGAACGTCTTTGCTGAGAAGTCGAGCGTCCCGCCATAGCCAAGAAGCGTCTGGATGTAAGGGTCGATCGCAATGTCCACGCCATCGCCGCAAAAATAGGTCCGCCCCGGCGTGAGAATGCCGACGCCTCGCTTGTTGTCGGCGATCGCGTTGATCATCTCCATAATGCCGACGCTGTCATCGAACGCTGACCCTGTACCCTTGGCGCCGAAGGTCTCGGGCTTGATCGGCGACGATGGGTCCGGTCGCCAATACGCCTTCGACTGGTCCTGAAAGCCGCCGCGGATCAGAGAGGCGTTGCGAAGATACTGTGCACCGCCGCCGTCAAGCGGCGAGAACCGCCCCTTGGTCTCGACGACCTTGGCAGATGAAGGAATGGTCGCCGCTGCTGCGAGATCTCGGCTGTCGTACCCGCTGCTTGATCCGCCGCCACCTGCCCCACCTTCGACCTGCTGGATAAGCTTGGTCACGGCCTCGTTGAGGTCCTTGGTCGAGGACCATCCCGTGCCGGTGTGGTTGATCACGTAGCTGGCCGAGGCCGAGATAGCTGGACCTGCCCACGGGAAGAAGAGCGTCAGCGAGGTGTTGCTGTCGACCGTCTTGATGAGCGCCATCACAGCGCCGACCATGACCGTGTCGCCGGGCTTGACCTGCTGCAGGAACGCGGTGCCCGCGCCCGTCACAACGGTGCCGTTGGCCGCGATGCTGATCGTGCCAGCTTGATAAAAGCTCACGCCTGCCGCTCCACCAGGTTGCCGTCGAGAACATGGTAGGACCCGGCATCGATCTCCTCCTCGATCACCATCATCGCCTGGCCCTCCCTGACAACCTGATTGCCAAGTTCCTCGTCTGAGCAGAGGCAGACCGCGGCTATCTCGCCAGACACGACGTCGTACTTGATGAATCTCATGTCAGCGCTTCATGTTCAGGAGAGACAGGGTGCAGGAGACCTTGGCGCTGCCAATGTTGCAGGATGCGCGATAGGTGTGAACGCCGGCGGCGGGTACGTCCACGCTGAAGACGAACGGCTTGCTACCAGAGAGATTTCGAGACCCACCGCCGCTACCAACGTCCACAGATCCACCACCGACCTCCGATGTTGAGGCGATCTGCTGACCGTCGCGGTAGACGACCAAAAAGGCATTCTGGCTGCCTGTGGGTGCGCCTGCAGCCTGAGCCAGTATCTGCACAGCTCCAGCCTCGACGTTCAGCGACAACTCGACGTCCTGCCCGCTGCCGTAGGCGGTGCCCGACACGGCCCCCGGCATGATGTTCTGGATCTGGACGCCGTTGATGCTGATGCTGCTGGCATCAAGATCGCGAATGAAGGCCGTATCGATGAAGACCGTGTTGTTTTGGATAAAGAACGGCACGACCGCGAGACTGCCGGACGATGGCGCGACCGCGAACTGATCGGTGATGAAGATGACCCGGCTGCGGGGCACACCATTCTCGACCCATACCTCCATCAGTTGGCCGGCTTTGGCCCAGTTGGGGTTTGTCGGCGTGCCGGCGTTAAGAAAGACCTCGAAGCGAGCCCGGCCGTTCGGACCGTTGGCTGTCGCCTCAAGCTTGTAGTAGCCGGAGGCTGATGCCTGCCCGTTCTGGGCCAGCGCAGCAGTGATTTGGGAGGCAAGAGCATTGTCACCCTGCACGCGCGCTTCGATCTCGGTCGAGACCGCGGCAGAGGCAAAGTCAGAGACCGCGACGACCGACTGGCGGATGATGTTGCGCTGTTCAAGCTCGTAGTTCGCGTGGTTGATGTTTGTCGCCGCGACAGCGTCAATGTCCTGCTGCAGCCGGTCGCGGTAGTCCTGCAGCGAGCCGTCGAGATCGTTCGTGATCAGCGCAATCTCGGCGCGCAGCTGCGCGTTCAGCTGGGCGTGCGTGACCGCAAGGTTCTCCTGGCTGGTCGTGATGATGACCGGGTTCGTCCAGATCGCCTCTCGGACCGGGTTTGTCAGAACCCGCGCACGGACCGCGTACTCGGTCTGCGGCAGGATGCCTTCGACGATGACGAGATAGGTCGCCGGCACTTCAGCCCGCTTCTCCAGTCGGACATCCGGGTCGTTCGTTTTCCAGTACTGGACAACGACGCCGTCGACCGTCACGTCATCGATGAAGTCCCAGCGCGCCTCGATCGCCGGATAGACCCGCCCGTTCTCCGCCGTGACCAGCGTTGCCACCGCGATGAAGTTCTCTGGCGTCAGCGTGTAGACGGGGCCGGCCTGCGGCGTCCGTGGCGGGAACTCTGGGATTATGATGCTGGTGTCGTAGATGCCGTTGCCGACCTCATCAAGCGTCAGCGTCACGTTCCGAGCATTGGCCTCCGTCAGCGCCCCGAGGGTGATGCCGACGACCTGAAACGTGCGGACCCCGTACTTCGCGCTGTCGCGCTTGATCCAGTCCCCGATCTCAAGGGTGGTCCAGCGAGGCCGGACGGTGATGGTCTCGCTCGCCTGATACCGGTTGCGGCGCAGCTGAGCCTCGGCAAGGTCGGATGCCTGGCTCTCATTGTCTACGGTCGTAAAGTTCAGCGGGACGGCATGGCGCTCCCGATCGACAGCGAGCGCGGTCGCCGAGACGCGCGGAGGGTAGGATGTCGCCGACCAAAGATCCTCGGGCTTGTTATAGGTGCCGTAGACGGAGTTCACCAACTCGGTGCGAGACCGCTTCGCCTGGTATTCCCATGCCGAGCCGACGATCCGGTCATTGTCAGTGATGGTCGCAACGACCGGCTGATTGGCGCCGACGATCGGGATGTCGCCGTCGACCAGCTCGGCAATATTGCCCGAGAAGGACTGGAACACCGGCTCAAGGTTGTCGCGATGAGTGACGCCATCGCCGGCGTTAAACAGCGCGCCGCACCGGTATCGCTTCGTCCTCGTCGGCGTCACCTCATCGCAGACGTTCGCGGCCGACATCCACCTGGCAGGCGGCAGATCCGCCGCCGGCATCCCTTTGCCGATCAGCAGCTGGCCCGAGACGTAGAAGCCGCGCTCGTAGTTGTAGGCCTGGACGACGCCATTCTCGGTATATTCCCACGTCGAGACATCACTCCAGCGGTGCGACCCGGAGCCGCCGACCGTCGTGTCCCGCCGTAGATCGTAGAGGGGCGCGCCTTTGAACTCCCAGATCAGTGTCGGAAGGTTGGGCTGGTCCTTGTCGTCGTAGCGATAGTTCACCACGACGAAGGACGTCATCCGCCCGAGATGCTGAGCCGTCCATCGACCGGACGGGTTGGATTCCTTGACGAGACCGTGGGCGCCGGTCTCGACCGCCTGCAGGGCAGCCTGCCGACCGTCGTAGTAGCGGATGCGTATGATGTCGCCGTCGAGGCCGGTGACCAGCGCGCCGCGGCCTCCCTCGACGTTGCCCCAGTCGATGCTCTTCCATTCGCCGTTCACCGAGACGCGGGTGATGCCCGAGGTGATGAAGTCCGACAGCACGAAGACCTTCTGGCAGTACTTGTTCGCCTTGCCGTAGGTGTTTGTGTAGACGTCGTGCCCCGAAATCGCGACGAGGCCGACCGCGATCTCCCGCGCCTGGTCGGCACCGTACTGGACATCGAGCTTGGTGCCGCCGACCGGCTTCTCTGGCTTCTTCGCGAACAAGGTCGAGGCGAAGCTGAGCGCAATGCCGACGACCGCATTGACGATGAAGCCGCCAACAGCTGTCGCGGCAAAAGCCGAGATGGCCGCAACGACCGGGGCAAGAAATGGCATGGATCAATCGACCTTGAAGGCGCGCGCGACAGCGGTGATCGGCTCGTAGATGACGCCCCGTTCGCCCTTGCTGGCGAAGCCGAAGAACGTGAAGACGCCCCCGGAGAATGCCCCGTTGCGCAGCACGAAGCCGACGTCGCCACGCTGGGCGAGAGACGGCGGGATCTCTGGGAAGGAAGAGGCGAACAGCGACGGGAGATCGTCGAACCCCGCCTTCTTCATTCGCTTCGCGCCGCCGGCCTCCGTCGTGTAGCCGCGCAAGTCGGGGAACGGGTCGACGCCGGTCACGGCAAGGATGCAGTCCGCCGGCAGCAGGGCGCAGTCAGAGGTGCCGAAGACGATCGGCGTCTGGCTGTGGCTCTCGATCGCAGCGACCAGCGTCTCCTCCCAGCCTCGAACGCGGGTCATCCCTTCTTCCTTCCGAAGAATATTTCCTGTTTGCCCGCCACCTCGGCGTTCTCATAGAAGCGGTCGCCGGCCCACATGGACTGCTGGTCGGCTGTCGAGCGGACCCGGTATCCCGTTTTGGCGTTGTCGATCGCGCGGCTCTCGCACTGCACGACGATGCCGGCTTCCTCGCCGTCCGTGGTGTGCCGGATGGTGTCGATCAGCCCGCGATAGACAGGCGTGACGATCAGCAGTGCTCCGGTGTCGGGATGGAAGTAGGCATCCCAGATCTTGACCGGCCGCTGGTGGTAGTCCTCGGCCTCGATCGTCGAGAGCACCTCGGGCGTCAGCCCGTCGTCCGGCGCCTCGGCGAGATTGATCGTCAGGCCAGACGCCTCGAACCCAAGCGCCCCGTTGAGATCGTCGATCTTAATGACGCCGCCGGGGAGATACTCGAGCCCGCCGTAGGTCAGGGGCCGTGAGCCAGTCCAGAACCCATAGGTTCCGGTGCCGAGTTCGAAGCGCATCAGGCCTCGGATCGATGCCCGCCCCTGGTCGAGCAGGGCCAGCACCTCTTCAGACTGGTAGATCATGTGGCGCTTTCCACCAGCTGAAACGTCGCGGACCTGATGTCTTGCGAGTCTTCAGTGCTGAACGACTGAGCGACCGGCCGCATGATCAGCTGCGCACGATCAAACCGCACAACGGCGCCGACCTTAATCGACGATGGCAGCGCCGGCTCGATCTCGATCGACCGAGATGCGCCGGCACCGGTGGTATCGACGATCTGACCGAGCGCGCGAGAGGCACCGTCCTCGAAGGACACGAAGTCTCCCGGAGACAGCACGAGGCCGGCAGCCACGCCCCCCACGCTCAGCTGATTGCCGTTCGTGATCGACGCGAGGGAGCCGGCGGTCAGCTCCGGACCGCGAGCCCGAATGTTCCCTCGCGGGGTGCAGTAGAGCGGGCTGACGAAATTGACCGACCGCAGGCCCTCGCGCAGGGAATGCCACCAAGCCTCGACAGCCCGGTGGTTGCTGGGACGAAGCGGGCGAGTCGCGAGCGTGACGGTCCATAGTGGATCGGCGTACTCGACGACGTTCGTCAGCCTGCCGCCGCTCTGCGATTTCGACGTAAAGCGCTGCAGGACGGGTAGCCCCTCAGTATAATCGACGGCCGGAATGAGCCTTGGAAAGCTAACGGCCATTCTTGATGCTCCGGCGACTTGCCTCGCGGTTCGCTGCGGCGACGCGGGCGACGGTGCCCTTGTCGTAATCGCGCAGCATCTTCCGCGTCTCGGCGATCGTCTTCTCGTTGGCGTCGCCCTGGATGACGATGCTCGCTCCACCGATGGTGATCGACGGTGCCGATCCGGACGAGCTGCTGGGCAATGACGGCGCCCGCATTGAGACCGGGCGACCGACAAGGCCGCCTTCGGCATAGCCCTGCATCAGGCGCTCGACGTTGCGGACCCCGACGCGATCGACGACGCTCTTCGGGATGACATATTCGCCCTTATGGACAATGCCCGCGGGATCATTTTTCCCGCCGGCGCCAGTGTAGCCGCCGGAGGCAAAGCCGAAGAGCTTGCCGATCGAGCCGAACAAATTGAACCCGCCGCCGCCTTTGCCGCCGCCGCTGAAGAGGTTCTCGAAAAGATTGTCCACAGCCATGTCGAGCAACTTCTGCCCGATGTTCGCCAGCACGTTGCCAAATGCTTCGCCCGCGTCTTTGCCGGCGATGAGGTCTGACACCAGCCCCTTCACCGCGTCGGCGCCAAAATCGCGCCACTCGGCAATCTGCTGCTGGGACATTTGATTTGCTGCAGCCAGCTTGTTCGCAGCGACCTCAGCTTCTGCCATGCCGCCGGCGAGCAGCGAGATCTGCGCCTTCAGCTCTGGCGTGATCTCAAGGCCGGCCTGCGAGGCCTGATTGAGCAGGTCCTGCTCATGGCTAAGCTTGGCCGCCTGGAGGGCGGTCGCACCGATTGCGGCAGCTTCATTCTGCTGGCTGGCGATGTACTGCACCGAGCCAGCCACGAGGGACTGATAGTCCTTGTCCTGCGTGTTCGCCTTTTCTTCGGCGGGTGTAAGATTACCGGCCGCGCGGCGGTTCCCAGTGTCTCTCTTCCTCGCGTATGCGATTGCGTCGTCCACTGTTTTGCCGCCACCTAGTACCTCCGGGTTAGCTTCGACTGAACGCTTGCTGATCAGTCCGGACAGAGGCGTCCCAGGCGCGGCTTTCAATACCTTGGCTGCGTCGCCTGCACCGAGAAAATGAGAAAGCTGCAAGGCGGCGGTATCGACGGACACTCCCGCCTTGGTGAGTACGGCGGCATTTTCTTTGGCATACGCTTCAATCAGCTGCCGGGTTATCGCGCCATCGGCCCTTAGCTTCAGAATGTCGCCATCTGCCCGGCCCTTCGCGAGTTCCGGGAAGTTCTTCTTGAACAGCGAAAGCCAAGTGCTGTCGATGAACTGACCCGCGCCGGATGCGGACGAATTCGGGTTTTTGGCCGTGTTCGGGTTCTTGCTGCCACCGGTTTCCGCCCCAACGACGTTGTCCACAAACGAGCTGACTGCTCCCCCGGTGATCGTGGACACCTCGGTATCGATGGCGGAAATCTTGCCGGCGGCGGCTGACGCGGCCACTGCCAAATCCTCGATGCTGACCTTTGCGCCACCTGAGGCAGAAGCCATGGCCGCGGCGCTGGTGCCCGCTGACACGATAGCATCGGCGGTCACCTTCAAGGCGCGATAGTCAGTGACTTTGGCTAGGCCCTTGGCGCCGGCACCACCTTGGCCGCCAGCGCCTACCGAGCCGACACCGTCGGGAAGAGGCGTCGTCGCCCCAGGCTGAGGACGCATCGGGATCGAAACGTTGCGGGGTGGCAAGATCTGGCTGACGTAGCCCGGCGTCTTTGCCGGATCGTATTTCAGGGCCTCCCGAAGAGTGCCGAAGAAGCTGTGCTTGTCGAGGCCATCGAGATACGTGCTGAGCCGCTCGAAGCCTTTCACCGCGTTGTCGATGAACCCCGGCATGGCCTCGATGACGGCGGCAACTGCATTCAGCGCATCGGCAGCTTTGTCCGAGCCCTTAACCGTCTTGTCCAACTCGCCGACGAGCACCGTCATGGCCGTCTTGATGCGCTCCATCGACTGAGAGACGGTCGGAGCCGTCAAGTCTGCCTGCTTTCGCAAATCGCCAGAACCGGCGAGGAATGCGCGGAAGAACGCCTCGGAGGAGACCTTGCCGGCGAGTACCAGCCCGCGCAGGGTTGAAACGGAACCGCCGGCTTCCTTCAGCCCATTCGCCACGGCCTGCAGAATGGGGCGGGCGCCCTCGTTCACCGAGTTGAACTCTTCCGCCCGCACGACACCGCCGCCGAGCGCCTGACCGAGCTGGAGAAGGGCGCCCTGCGCTTCACCAGCCGAGGTGCCCGCAACACGCAGCGCCGTCGCAATCCCGTCTGAAAACTTGATCAGGTCGCTCTGGCTGGCGTTCAGTTCCTTGGCAGACTGAGAGGCTCGGCTATAAAGCGTCACCAACGCGTCGAGCGGAGCCCCTTGGCGGAGACTGATTTCGGTCAGCTGCTTGAATACATCGCCCAGCGCTTTGCCTTCAAGGCCGGTGACCTTCAGGCTATTCTGCAGGTTGACGTAGTTCGCAGCGTACTGCGCGATCTGTTGCGCACCCTGCACGCCAAGGAAGCCGGCGGAAAGCACGCCGAGGCCTTTGGTTAGGCCGCCAAGACCACCGAGGCTGAACCCCTTAAGCTTCGCTTGCGTGCGCTCGGCACTCTTCTCGATCGAGCGAAACTGCTTCTCGCCGATCTCAGAAGCCTTGCGCATGTCGCGCTCGAACTTCTTGAAGTCGGCTGATAGGTTGATGATCAGCCGCTCGGCGTCAATTGCCATGGAGAACCCTTTGATCAAGTACGCCTGGTTACTCTCGGCAATGGCGAGCCTTGCCGCCTGCCAAACCGCACCAATTCAAACCGGAGGCGGGACAACGCTCGGCGCAAAGTCGATCGTTGCCGAGGAATTGGTTTTGACACCGGATCAGGCAGAGAAGGTTTACGAGGGAGCGAGAGCCCGGCTGAAAGACCCATCATCGGCAACTTTTGGAAGGCTTCGCGCTGGGAAACGTGCGGATGGTCTCGTTTTGGTATGCGGATACGTCAACGCGAAAAACAGCTTCGGCGGTTATACCGGTGCCGTTCCATATTTTGGCTTTCTGCCGATCCTCGGGACTGCAACGCTGCCGTTGCAAGTGACCCAGAGCGGGGTAGGCGGGACGGAATCGAGCAACTATGCGGTGTTCCGAATCTGTCGGGAGTCCGGCATCCCAATCGACGTCTGGACCTCGATCAGATCAGACAACTCGTCGACCTCATCAGGAGTGAGGTTGTTGGCCCGTTCTTCCTCGCTCATGTGAGCCCGGCGGTAGCCGTTGGCCGCAGCTTGGAACTGCCAGAGCGAGGAGGCGTCGACATCAGCCGGCGCCATCCCCATCACGGCTCCGGACCCGTAGAATCCGGCGAAGGAGAGTTTGCCTCTGACGGAAGGTCGCTCTGCTTCGCCGGAGGTTCCCCCAGGCGCTCATCCTCGACGCCAATCACCGAGGCGCTGATCACCAGCACCGCGTTGACGGTGTTCTCGGCGAGGTACGGGGGGTCGACGTGCCGCCGGATCAGGGTCAGCGCCTCATCCTGCTTCATGCCGGCGCCGATCAAGCCGAGGCGCAACGTCTCGCGGACGTCGGCAACACGCCACTCCGCGCCCAGCAACCGCGCGCGGATGTGCATGGGGCCAGCGTCGCAGGCCTCCTGCAGTTGCTGAAGCTCACCGATCCGGAGCTGGAAATCGTACTCGCCATCCCACAGCGTCAGATGGATGCGGGCGGACCGGCTCATGTCGTGCTGGTGGTCTTCACCGCGGCGCCATCGCTCTCCATCTGGACGGAGATCTGCACCTTATCGCCGAGATCGGCGCTGATCTCGAAGCTCGAGAGGTGGAACCGCTGAGTGTAGGTCAGCAGGTTGCCGGCGCCGGTGCCGGTGCCCCAGCGCATCTCGACCTTGCAGTTGATCGAGTTCGTGTTGTCGAACGCGACATCCCAGACCGGAAGAGCCGACTTCGCCAGGACGCCGGAGCCAGAGATCGAGGAGGAAAGCGAGCGAACCTCACGGCCGACCCATGCCGGGGCGTCGGGGTCGTCGCAGTCCGGCACCACGATGTCGCTCAGCTCCTTGGAGCGGCTGAAGGACTTCTGAGTGAAGCCGCAGGGGGCCGAAAAGACTTCAGGAGAGGCGCCGTCGCCGAGCAGGATGCGGAACGAGCCGAATTTGGCAGTCTGCGGAAGAGCCATGGGAACAGTCCTCATGAAAAAGGCCGCACATGGCGGCCGACTGGTTTCAGGTGATGGGCTGAGCCCGGCTATTCGGACTCGACGAGAGCCCGGACTTCGATGACCGCGTGCGAGGTGAGCCCGTCTGGGTCGCGGAGATGGCGGATGCTGCGAACCTCGATCTCGACGAGCTGAGCGCCGCAGATCGGCAACACCTGACGATGGAGGGCCAACCGCACATCCCCGGCGAGGATCTTGCTGTCGCGGAAACCTGCGGAGTACCGCGACCAGATATCGAGTTGCTGCGTGACAACCGACCCGTCGATGCAGTCAGCATCGTCCTCGCTCTGGTCTGACGGGCCGAAGCTGACGTAGGTCGTGCCGTCGCCGTATGGGTCGGCGGGCGGCTTATCGTAGATCCGGCCATCGGCGACCGAGGCTAGGATCAGTGCGTCGAGAACCGCCTTCTGGACGGCGAGAGAGTGATCGGTCATTGGCCTACCGCTACTTTCGCTGCCTTCTTGATCGCCCGGTTGATCCGCGCCTTGGCCCGCTTCTTGTTCGCCCTGTAGCCGGGAAAAAAGAAGGGGTGCGCCGGGGCCTCTTCGGTGCCGAACTCCTTGGCCAGGGCGTAGTCGTAGGCTGCGCTCTGGCCCTCGCGGACGATTCGGGTGGTCGTTGGGCCGCCGGCCTCGATTTGGACGCCGAACCGACCGCTGCTTTCGTTCATCGGCGAATGCCGGATCGAGTCCCGCAGCTTTCCATCCTCGACCGGCGCGAAGCTGCGCTGTGTCGTGGTGATCTGCTCGGCGGCAA
This sequence comes from Mesocryomonas fontinalis, assembly GCF_055730125.2. Lineage (NCBI taxonomy): Bacteria > Pseudomonadati > Pseudomonadota > Alphaproteobacteria > Hyphomicrobiales > Aurantimonadaceae > Mesocryomonas > Mesocryomonas fontinalis. The sequence continues at coordinate 506,846 of NZ_JBUZWG020000002.1, forward strand.
TGGTGAGAACCTTGCGGATCTCGACCTTGGCCTCCTTCGGCACTCGGGCCAGGCGCTGCTTCATGCGCTCAATGCTGCCCGCGCTTGGCATCAGACGGCTACCCCCGACTCGCACAACAGGTCCAGAAATGCCCGGTCTGCGGATGGCTCGACGCTGCGGATGTTGTAGATCGTGTCCGACCGAGTATCCCGCGCCCTCCAGTCGGTCGCGATGGCCTGCGACTGGCTCGACGCTCGGATGGTGAGGATGACGGGCTGCCTGCCTTCCAGCCGAGCCGCCTGAACACCCTCGCCACCGCGGAGGAACTTTCGGGCTGCCCTGACGACGAACTGCTCGGCAAAGCCCTCGATAGTGCCGCCGTAACCGTCCGGCGACCTCGTTACCGCATCGAACGCTATGCTCTCAGAGAGCCTTCCCGCCAGCGACATCCGAGGCCTCCTTGCCGGTGGATGGCTTCGATGGGCCTTCGACGGCACCGGCTTCGATCGCTGCGTCCAGATGAGACTGGGGAATGCTGAGGCTCATCCCCTTTTTGTAATCGATGATCCAGCCGGCGGCGGATTCCGGCTTGGTCCGGTATTCGAAATCCTTGACGAACTTGGCCTGAGGCATGGGAGATATCCTTGCTGAGGTTCTAGAGAATGCCGCGGCGATTGCGCCGGACGATGCTGTCGTACTGCGTTTGCAGCGCCTTGAAGCGTTCGCCGTCTGGCCGGTCATATGCCATCTCGACGTCGAGCTTGATTGCCAAACGGATATCGGACGGCACCGCCTCGGGCGCGCCGTAGCCGGCGACGAAGGCTACCCGCACGGCGTCTTCGGCCGCCGAGATCGTCGGCCAGAACCGGCCCGCCTTCGGCCGCACGAACCAACCGACAGCATCGAGGTCGAGGACGGTATCTGCTTCTGCAACCGTGACCATCGCCCCTGACGAGTCGATGTAGCTCACCGTCGCGCTCTGGATCGGCGACAGTGGCAATCTCACTGGGACGCAACGGAAGTCTGCGGCCAACGACCACGTCTGAGTGACGAGTGCCTGACCAAGTTCACCAGAATAGCCGTCGAGCTTCTTCACCGCAGCGGCGAGCGCCTCGTCGAGCGCGTCGTCGTCATCGCCATGGTCGATCCTCAGATGTTTCTTGATCGCAACGAGGTCTACCGGATGGCATGCCGGAGGGCTGATGAGGATGGGCGGGCGCACGGATCAGTCGACCTTGGGCTTTGGCGCAGCCTTGTTTGCATGTTCCGGCGCTCGCTTGTTCAACACCGGCGGCGCGGCTTTCCCGCCTTCGTCTTCGCCTTCGCCTTCGCCGCCGACATCATTGCCGGTACCCGTGCCTGCGGACGTCGCGGCAATCGCAGAGGCAATTTCCTCGGCGGTGCTGCGGGAAACGTAGCCTTCCGGCGGATAGTTTTTTGCCATGTACCCCCTGGCAACGTACTCCGCGACCGTGGGCCCGTCATCGCGCAGGCCAGACGCCTCGCGGACAGCGCCATAGCGCTGCAGCCGGTCGAAATCTGCCTGGTCGAACTCGCGCTCGGTGCCCTCCGGCATGCCGTCCAAGGGCTTTGTCAGAATTGCTTTGATCATGGTCTGCCTCCTTCGGTTCATGAGAAGGGCGGGACAGAGAGCCCGCCCTTCGTGATGAGCCGAACTGGCTTCAGGGAACGCGGCCGAGATCGCCGTAGACGATCGCCTGCGGGCGATAGATTGCCATGGCGAGCCGCTCTTCCGCGCGGATCGTGACCTTGTTCCGGACGAAGTTGTCCTGGTCCTCGGTCGACACGTCGATCGTCGCGTCCTGACGGTCGAAGATCTGGGCCGCGAGGTTGAACGCGCCGACGAGTGCCTTGTCTACGCCCATGGCCTGCGTGGCGACGACAGGCAGGCCCCAAAGTGTCGGAGAGACGGTGCCCTGCGGATTGCCGATGAGGTAACGGCCCTGCGCATCCTTCTGCATCTCGATCGCAGCCCAGTCGATCGGGTTCAGAACGATGCCGTTCGGCGGGTATTCCGCCAGCGCTGCCTGCAGGATCATCAGACGGATGATATCGACCTGCGTGGTGGCGACGAGGCCACCAGCCGCTGCGTATGCGGTCGCCGCCGTGACGAGACCGAGCAGGTTCTGGCCGACGCCCGAACCGTTCAGGAGCTGGCTTTCCTCGGCATAGGAGAGTCCATAGCGCAGACGCTGATCGATGATCGAACGAAGTGCAGGAACATCCGCCAGGATCTGCACCGAAGTGCGCATCCAATGGGCGATCGTGCGGACGCTGGCGACCTTGTCCTCGAACTGCAGTTCCGACTGAGGCTTGGGGGCGCCTTCCGCCACCACCGCGGCATTGTTCGTGAACAGCTTCTCCTGTTCGTACTCGATCGAGTTGCTGGCGGTCGAGCCTGGCAGAAGAAGCGAACGAACGGTGAGGCGCCGCTGCGGAATCTCGACCTGCAGGCCACGTCGGTCCGACTGCACTAGCGCACCAGCGGAGCCGGCAGCGTCAGTGGTCAGCGACGTGATGTCCTTTACATCGACGAGCACTCGGCCGCGCGGGCGCTGCTGACCGGCAAACGATTTGAACGATTCGTCTTCGACAAAACGCTCGCCCGCGGTCAGAAGCTGATCACCGGGATCGCCACGGCGCGACATCTTCTGCTCAAGCTCATCGAGCCGCGCCTTGGCTTCGTTCATACCGGTGATCGCGCTGTCCGCCAGCTCCTTGGCGGTGGACGCGAGAGGAGTGCCCTTCTGGGCTTCGGCCAACGCCTTTTCGGCGATCTCCTTAACCTGGTCATGCTTGGTTTCAAAGTCGCGGCGGACCTCGACCGCCAATTCAGCTGCGGTCTTCTGGCCGCCAGAGCCACTGCCGCGCTCGGGCTCGAAAACAATGCGCGGACCGAAACGCAGGCTCATCATACCGGACGCGAGGTAGGCAATGCCGCCGGCGCCGATCGAGGCGAGCGGCGCGAGAGCGGAGAGTTCAGCCGGCCCAACAAGGCCGACGGAGGCATGTGCGCTGGCCGACGTGATGACGCCGAGCATCGCGATCGTCGCCACAGCGATAATCGTTCGGAAATTCATGGAATTGTCCTCTTGGGGAAGGGTTAGGCCGACTGGCCCGAAAGGGCGCGCAGGAATGCCACGCCGTCATCATCCGCGTCGGCAGGTTCCCCCTGCCCCTTCAGGTGAATGCGCGCGGCGCGCTCCGCCTGCGAATTCGAGAAGCCCAGCCCCTTGAGCCAGGTTTCGAACTCTCGCTGTGTGAGCCGGTCACCGGCCCGCAGCTTCTCGTTGAGATCGTGAGCGGCCTTTGCGGCCTTGACGCTCGAAACGATCGCGTTCTCGTTCGCGCCGACAGAAACGATGCTGACCTCGATGAGGTCGAGCTTCTCAAGCGTCCAAACGCCCGAATCCGTGTCGACGCTGTATTCCTTGATCCGGTAGCCAATCGACAGTCCGTCGATGTCGCCCGCCTTGAGAAGCGCATGAGCCTCACGGCCGCGCTGAACTTCCATGTTCAGCTTGCCCTGCATGAGCAGGCCGTGGCTGTCCTCTTTTGCGCCTAGCCACTTTCCAATCGGCTCGCCCGGATTGTGCTGCCAGAACAGCTTCGGCATCGTGCCCTTCGCCTGGTGGGCCGCAAGACTGTCGGCGTAGGCACCGCTGGCAATGACATCGCCGTAAACGTCCGGCTCGCCGCCGAAGGTGCTACCGTACCCCTCGAACTCGCCGCTGTCCTTGAGCGCCTTGATCTCAAGAACCGGCGCGGTTTTCTTGTCAGCAGCCGAAACAGCGTCCTTAAACAGCAGGCTTGTCATTGCGATCTCCATTTATGGCGCTGGCGAGCGGAACGTCCTGCATCTGCACGGTCACCACGTCACCGCCATCGATCGGCGGCAGGTTCTCCAGCGCACGGACCTCGTTGCGCGTAGCGATGCCCATGCGGATCGCCTTCTCGTAGGCCTCGTATCGGCTGGCCGTATCGCCACGCAGCAGACCTTCGAAGTTGAACTCGATGGTGATGCCCTGTGCCCGGCGCTCGGCCAGGGGCACCAGCTGCTTCAGGAGCGCCTGCTCGATGCGCTTCAGACGCTTTCGCAGCGTAAATTTCTGGAACCCGAGGACGTCGGCTTCCTTGCCGGTGCCCCAGTTCGACGACTTGTCGCCGAAGCCGACCATCGCCGGTGGAACGCCGAAGATGCGGCAGATCTGCTCGCCGCTGAATTTCCGGCTTTCCAGCATCTGCGCGTCGGCCGGGTTGATCGAGAGCGCCGACCACGTCAGCCCTCCGTCGAGCAACATGGGTACTCCCTGGCGGATGGAACCCATGTATTTCGTGCGCAGATGCGCTTCGAGTTCCTCACGCTGCGGCGCCGTTAGCCTTACATTCTCCGGAGTGGAGAGGACGCCACTGGCATTCACGCCATTCTCGAACATCGCTCCAGCGGCCATCTCAGCCGATAGCGCGTCGTCGAAGACGCTCCGGCACATCGATAAGGTCGAGCCGCCCGACAAAGCATCCCCAAGCGATCCGCGGATGTGCAGCACATCCTGCCCCTGCTTCACGACACGGCGCCCGTTCTCGGTCCATTCGTATTCGATCGCGCCGTCGACGAGACGGCGAGCCTTCACCATGTCGGGACGTATGGGGTGAAGCCCCGTCAGGGTGTTATCGCCTCGCCGCTCCATCAGCGCGTATGCGTTGCCGTGAAGCTCGACGCTCGCGGCCATGACCTCCCAAAAGTCGACAGCTGTCTGGTCATAGTTCGGGCTGTCGTGCAGCACGAAGTAAAGCGGGTGATCCTTGGCGACGCTGCGGATGCCTTTCGCGTCGGTCCGATAGACCATTAAAGGCAATGAGGCGATCGTCCCGGCGATGAGCTGCACGCAGGCGTACGTTGCAGAAAGGCCTACAGCTGAGGCCCCGCGGGACGCGCGCCCATCTTGGTAGTTGGCGACAGTCACCTGATTCGTGACGAAGTTATCGCCGTTCTCGGTAGACACCTGCCCGCCGCGCCAAGGCTCGATGTCCTTGGCACCGTCGGGCCGGAACAGCCTAGAAAGCCAGTTGCTCATGCATAGCTCGCAATCCAGTCCGTAGCGTCAAAGTTGGTCGCCTGCGGGTTTCGGCTCATCAGCATGACGGCGTTGAAACTCGCGGCGAGCGGGTCGATCTTCGCCTTGCCGGCGGCCTGCTTCGTGATCAGCACGGCGTTTCCGCGCAGCTCGACCTTGGCGTTACTGACGCACCAAGCCATCAAGCCGCAGCCGGGGTGCCAGAGCGTTCCGTCCTTCAGCTTTCGCTCCATCCCCCAGATGGCGCTTGACAGCCTGAACCCCTGGCTGACACCGACGACACGCTCACCGTCCATCTCTCGCGATGCAAGTTTGTCGACGATGGCTGCGACACCGACCGGGTCGAGGCCAACGCCAGCCTTGTCTGCCAGCTTACCGGCAACATCGATCTGCTCGACGATATCGCAGACTTCACGAATGTCCTGCGTGGCGTCCGTGCAGATCACCAGATCGCCGTCTTTTTCGAAGTCCCGCAGTATCTCGACGATCTCGGGACGGCGCTTCAGAACGTCCTCGTGCGCCCAAGCGCGGTTCCAAAGCAGCCAGTCACGGGTTTCCTTGTCGCGGCCGATCACGGCGAGGCCGAGCAGATCGTCAAGGCCGCCGCCGTCGATACCGACGACCACAGCATCCGAACGCTTAATGATGGTCTCCAGTGTCAGCCGTGGCTCACGCGCACCGAGCCAGTAATCGACGCCAACCCATCGGTCGGAGTGCAGCGCCAGGCCGATCTCGACATTCAGATGCTGCGAGGCCCAGCGCCGCTCCTCTTCCTCGCCCTTCTCGACTGACATGGCATAGTCGGCGGCAAGGCGATCGAGCGTGATGGAGAGCCCGAGGTTTGGAAGCACCATCGGCCAGTTGCGGGCATCCCGCCACGGCATCTTTTTGTCGGTCTGCATCTCCTCTGGGAACTCGTAGAGAACCGGCAGCAGACCCTGATTCTTGATCCTTCCGTCCCGCACGCCGCGGGCATACTGCAGCTCGGACTTGAACACGCCCGCCGGCGGCTGGTCGCTCTGCGTGGTGATGATCACCAGCAGGCTTTCCGGGTTCGGCAGCAAGCCGCCGCGGATCTGGCCGAGCACACGCGAGGCGTATGAGTAGGTCGACATGATGTGCAGCTCGTCAAGCAGCACGAACACCGGCTTTGATCCGGTCAGCACTTTCATGTCGAAGGTTTTCACCTTCAGCTTCGCGCCGTTGATCAAGTCGACGATCGTCTTTTTGTGCTCGACGACGCGGAAGCGTTTTTTCAGATACTCATCGGCTAGCACGATGCCGGACGCTTGAGAGAAAGCCAGGTCCGCCACCTCCTGCGTCGGACCGATCAGGAGCATCTCCGCATTCGGTCGCTCGTTACAGAGCATGGCAGTCATCGAAAGCGCCGCGCCGTTCGTCGTCTTCGAATTTTTCTTCGGCACGAGCGCGAATATCTCAGATACGTTCCTGACGCCGGTTTTCCGGTCCAGCGAGCCGAAGGCGGCGCTGACGATGTCACGAAACCACTGCCCGCCGGCCTCTGCCAGCGTCGGCTGGCCAGGAACGTCCGGCAGCCGCAGCTTGTCAAAGATCGAGACCGCGCGGGCCGCCTCGAACTTATCAAGGGGCAGATCCGGAACGAGCGTGCGGCCTGCTTTGAGACGATCAACCCAGTCCGGGCAAGCCAGGTCCCAGTGCGCTACTGGCGCAACAATGCCCCCCATTCGCTACCCTCATGACCGGTCCGCGCGTCGCGCACCGCCTTCTCTTTTTTGCCAAGCTTCGGCTCGGCGGCAGGGGCCAGATCGCGACGAGGACGCATGACGCTTTCGGCCAGCATCATGTCGTTGCGCTCCAGCACCTTGCGGAATTCCTTGATTGCGCCGACGTTTCCCTGGGTGACACCGACCCAGAGCACCTCGGCAACTCTGGCTTCCATCCGGTCGCGCATCTCGTCGCGAAACTTCAACTCGCGAAAATAAACCTTGCGTAAAGTCGGCGGCGTGATGCCGATGGCCTTCGCTATCCGCTCATTGCTCCAACCGAACGCCAGTAACATACTGACTTTATTGCGTTTTTCATTGGTCGGCATATGGGCCGGCCTGCCTCGACAGCCATAACCCTCTGCTATGGGGTCGCCGAAGAGGTCAAAATTCTCGACCATCGAAAAAAATCTCCGAATGAGATGGAGGCCGGTACGGGCCGAAGAGGGCCTTCCAGACTTTCGCCCCCCCCTCCATGCGTGACTTTTTTGCAACGCAGATTTTTGGAGGTCGATTTTTTGAACGGGCAAGATTTTGGAGGTTTTCGGATCGTTTTTGTAATTTCGAATTCGGCGAAGACTGGACGATTTGGTCCGTAAGCGACGTTTTTTCGGAGCAGGACAGAGGGGAAGCCCTCAGAACTTTTCTACTCGATAGACTGAGAGGGTGCCTGCCCGACCGTCAGCATGACCGGAGGGTGGCCGGTGCCTATGACGCGCAGCATCACTGGCGCACCCGCATTAAGCAGCACCAACTCGTCGGGCGTTGGCTCCCAAGCTGTAACCATCGACGGCGTTCCTTCGCCTTCAACTGCGCAGTTGATCAGCTCATCGCGTAGCGGAAGGCCGAGATAGCCTTGGCTCTTACCGAGGATGCGGGTCACGCCTTCGACCATACGGATGATCATCGCCCAACCCTTCGCGCCTTTGCCTTCGCCGTCTTGGCGTTGTGGCATGGCCAGCACATCAGCATGACGTTGGCCGCGTCCAACTCGGCACCGCCGTCCTTACGCTCGACGATATGGTCGCCCAGCACCCGGCCTCTGGCGCCGCACTTCTGGCATTGGTTGCCGCGCTCGCGCTTCAGCCGCGCCATCAGCCCGCGCCATTCAGGGCTGAGATAGAAGCTCTCAGCTATCTTTGGAGGCGGGCGCAGGCGGGGCGATAAGCTCGCCAGCGCAGGGGCAAGGTTCGTGATCCGACCCATGGCGCACCCTCCAGACACGAAAAAGGCCCGCTTGCGCGAGCCTTCATAGATCTTCAACTGTGCCGACCCGCATGTGGGGTGACTGGATTCGGGTTTGCGGCGATAGCGCAGGGACCCAAGTCGTCCTGCGCTGATAGTTGTCACGCCGCTTGCAGCCAGTCAAGAGGCACTTCGACGTCCGTCACGGCACCCCCGAACAGCGTCAGCAGCAGCTTTGCCCGCGGCCCAGCGATCTCCGTCACCGGCACGCGCATGCCCTCGAAAGGCCCGTCGATCACCTCGACCACGTCGCCGACCTCGAACTCCCGATGCGTGTACATGTACCGCTGCACATCAGGCGCATTCACCCCGCCACCGAGGCGCCGGATCATCTGCACCATGGCTGCCGATGGCAGCCGAAGAGGCGTGCCCTGTATTCCGACCACGCCCGAGATGGCCGGCAGGTTGAACAGTTTGAACCAAAGCGGGACGCCTGGCTCGAACCCGGCGAAGACGTATCGCGGCGAGGCAGGAAACTCGCGGATGGTCTTGCCTTTGGTGAACTTGCTCACACGCCGCCACTCCCGCCGTATCGGCACGAAGGTGCGCAAGCCGTAGCGCCGGAGGATCTTCTGCGCCACGAACTCGCCCTGCGGCGGCGTCAGCAGGGCATACCAGTGCAGCCCTGCAGCCAACGCAGGCACGCTCATATCGATGGTGGCATCCGACATGCGGGCCTTCATCGTCGGCATTTTGGTGCCGGGAGGGTTACTCCCCACGCCGGGAGGGTTTGGGAGGATGGAGGGTGTGCGGCCCGTTTCCATTTTCTCATATCTTTCAGTTGTTTAGTTATTAATTTGGGAGGGTTGGGAGGATTGGGAGGATAAAAACAGTTTAAATCTCAAATGCATGCGCAGGCAGGCACATCTATGGAACCCCTCGCAAACCCTCCCAATCCTCCCGAACCCTCCCAACAGCCTGCGGCGCAAGGGCTCCCAAAACTGACAACCCTCCCGGCATCCTCCCGAAACGGGAGGGTTGATCCTCCCGCGGGAGAACAAACCATGGATCTATTGCGGGGTGCGGGGCGGCCACGATCACGCGTCCTCGTCCGGCGGCGCAAACTCGCGGTCGTCCGGCTCCGGGGTCTCGGATTGCGCTGTGCCGCGGAAGTCGTGCGCTTCCTTGACTAGCTTCAACCCCTCCCACCAGACGACATCGGACGTCTTCTTCCGCCAGCCGCGATCCTCCATCGCCTTGGAGAAACCCTTCTGCGACCACTCCGTCTCGCCGGCCCACTTTGTCCAGGCGACGAACACGGCGTAAAGGACGGAGGACTGCGTGCGGCAGCCGGGCTCCTTCTGCGTGGCCTGCGACAGGAACCGCCCCATTGGGTCGGAAGCATTCTGATAGTCGGACGTCGCGTCTTTGATCGCTTCGGGAATGACGAGGCCATTCTCCAGCCAGTCCCGTAGCCCGTCCAGCATCCAGTTGAATATGCCGCTGGCTTCTGCCTCCAGCTTCTTCGGCAGGTTCCGGTCGACCTGATCATCAGGGATGATGTGTTCAAAGGGAACGAGCACAATGCGTCGCCAGATGCCGTGGTCGGCACCGGAGATAGTCGGCTTGTGGTTGCCGGATATCGTCAGTTTGAAACGCGGGCGAAGCGTGAAGAACTCCTTGTTCAGGAACCGAGCCTTGATCGGCTCGCCGCCGGTAATCAGCTTGATGAAGGCCTCGGCGAGTTTCGCCCCCTTCTCGGGCTCGGACGTCCGCAGCTGACGGATACCCTTCAGCGCTGCGATATCCGGGCTGGCCTCGCTGCCCTTGCGCTTGGTGCCCTGGTCGAGAAAAGTCTCAATGCCGAGCGTCTCGGAATAGTCGCCGAGGATGTTGGCCGTCAGGTCGACCAGCGTCGACTTGCCGTTCGAACCCTCGCCATAGAGGAAGACCAGCTTCTGCGCCGTCGTCAGGCCGGTGGCGTTATAGCCGAACCACTGCGCTAGGAATCGGCACTTCGAAGCCTCTGGCTGGACGCTCGCGAGAAACGCGAGGAACCTCGGGGCGCTGGCCTCCGGGTCGTAGAACACCGGTGCCATCTTGGTGATCCGGTCGATGGGGTCGTGCGGCTTGATGATTATCAACGGCTCGCCATCCGCCACCTCGGAGGGCCTGCGGAAATGCAGGGTGCCATTCAGCACGGTCAGCTTCATCGGATCGCTGTCGAGATCATCGGGCCGGGCACTCATCGAAGGCCGAGACTGTTCGCTCACAGCGTTCAGACGCGGCCTGTTCTCCGACGACCGCCCCCATTGCTGGATGCGGTCGCTCAGCCAAACCTCTGGCCTCGACTTGGTCGCCTCGCTGACGACGATATCGTCCTCGCTCATCTCCATGGCTTCTGCTTCGGCCTGGATGGCGCGGATCGTCTTGTGCACGGCCGACAGCACCTTTGCCTCGCTATCGTCGAAGCTCCAGCGACGGCCATCCCACCACGCCCATCCCAGTTCGAAGCACCACAGCAGTCGGTCTCGGTTGCGGGCATAGAAGCGCTCCGCATTGCCGAGGTCGGTCAGCGGCAGCTTTGCTAGCTGCAGGTCGAGAGGGTCGCTTGGTCGACGCGAAACAGGTCCGGCGCCGGCGGTGACGCGACGACCGCCCTCAATGCGAATGACTTCGCTCATCGCCCTGCCCTCACCATGCATCTGATGGATTTCAACGCCGGACGCGTTGACAGCACGGCCTGTGGCCCACGCCACGACTTCCGCCCTTCGCGCCGTTCTTGGTCCTCGGCCCGATAGTCGGAAGCCAGGCGGTTGATCGCCTGAAACACGCCGAGGGCCTTGGCGAGGCTGCGCTCAAAGCGCAATGCCATGTAGAGGTCGTAGATCTCGGCACCGCGCAGCTTTCGACGGTTGTTGAACTCGCTGCGGCACGATGGGCGGCAGAACTCCGCATGCGTCCGCACGCTCTCGAAGCCCACCCCGCACTCGGAGCACGCGAATACACGCGCCTTCACAGCAAGCCTCCCAGATGAACGGCAGGTTTCAAGCGGGCTTGCCTGATGGCGAACGCCTCCCGCGCTCGACGAGCAAGCTCGGCGCGCTTCGCTTTGCGATCCCGCCTCGAAGCACTCAGCCGGAGATCGTCAGGGGTGAGCCGCTTCATGGCGGCGATCTCGGGGTGCCGCGACAGCGCGGCAGCGCGATCCGCAGCATCAAGGGCATCGCCTGACCATGCCGGAGACAGTCCAATGTCCCTGCACCATCGACGATAGCGCGTGGTCGCGTACAAGACCGTCGTATGGTCCCGATCGAAATGGGTCCCAAGCCAATGATAGGAGGCCGGCTTGCCTGCGATCTTGAGGGGGCCGTCTCGCAGCAAGCCGATGGCTATGGCGCGAGCTGCGGAAGCTCGATGAAAGCGATGCGTCGAGAGCACTATTTCCATCGGCACGTTTACGGCTTTAGCGGAGAGCTGTGCGGCCTCGCGAACGACTTTCGGAAGGGCGCTCATTCCGCGGCCTCCCGGCACTGCTCGGCCGCAACGTCTGCCCAGTCCTTGCCGCTCGGGGCCATGAGACCGCGACATAGGCGGCCGTAGCGGGCATGGCGCTCGGCGCCGCGGATCAAGGCGGCGCGCGTCATCACCGGCTCGCTGTCGCCGTCGCCGAGGAGCACAAGCTCCTCAATGCTCTCAGGCACCGGCAGGCAGGTGCTCATCATGTCCGGCTCTTCGCCGGGCACAAAAACCCTATGCTTGCGTCCGCCGCGGTCGACTTTGAAGGTATCTGGCACCAGCACCCGGCATCCTGCCGCTGCCGTGCCGCATAGATTGCCGAGGTCGCCGGCGGCGCAATAAAACGTGTCGTCGCGAAGGCCATCGAAGGCGGCAAAGCCAAGCACCGTCTCGATCCCCTCGCCTGCTACCATGCGGCGCGCGCCGGAAAGGCGACCGATGAGCGGAAGGATGCCGCCCATTTTGGAGCCGCGCATCTTCTTCGTCGGCAGAAGGCTGCCTTTATCGGGGTTGACGATCGACGGCCGGAACTTCGGCGCATTGTCGAGGTCGATCCACGTCCGGTGCAGCCCGATCATCCGGTATTGCGAGATCTCCGGCACGACGAAGCATGCCAGCAGCGCGGCGCCACGGTGCAGGATCTCACGAGCCTTGCCCTTTAGCTTGAAGGCATAGGCGAGGCTGGGATGGCAACGCAGATAGGCGGGGTCGATCGCCGCTGTCGGCAACCCCCTGGCCCGCAGGTAGCGCTCAGCCGGCGACCCGTGAAACGGCAGTCCGGCATCCCAATCGTGCCGGCAACGCCGCAGCTCGTCATCCCGGTACATGTTCTCGTCATGCCGCTGCTTTTCAGCCCGCACCAGCGCCTCGGCGCGCGAAGCCTCGGCACGGATGATTGCCTCGCGCTGCTCTTCGGCGCGCTCTGTCGGCGACAGGTCGCCATAGCCTGGCCGATCACGACCGACGATCAACTCGCAGGCGCCGATGAAGTCGACGCCGGTGATGTGCATCACCATAGTCAGCGCCGATCCCGCGGCGCCACCGCGGCAGATGAACTTTTGTTTTCGGGGGTTGATGGCGAAGCGGTCAGTGCCGCCGCAGATGGGGCATGGCCCATAATGCTCCGCACCCACGCTCGGCCCGCTGCGCTCAAGCTGCGACAGCGAGAAGCCGGCGCGCTCGAAGGCGGCGAGAATATCGACGGCTTTCGCCTCTTCAACAAAGGCGTCCATTTCAGCGGTGCGGTTCATGCGTTTCCGTCCCGTCCGCGCTCAGCGAACCGTTCGCGCCGGCGCTTCGCTCGACGGACTGACCACCGATCGATGCGCAGCATGATGGCTTGCCAGATGCGGCTCGCCGCGGACTTCGTCAGCCGCTTCATAGGCGAGCTCCTCCCTCTGCCGTCGCGACCGCGCGGCAGCGTTTTCGTTGCGTTCGCATTGAGCGTCGTAAGCCAGCTGCAGCGCTCGATAGGCGGCGCCGGAGACGTCCGTCATCGACTGCCAGCGGTTCCAGATCCGCGCGGCGTAGGACCGCTCGATGCCGGCGGCCTTTGCCGCCCTGTCGCGAGCCGCCGTCCATGTGTCGGTCGGGCCGCGATGCTGAGCAATCGTCAGCGCTTCGAGGAACTTCCTGGATTCGATGACCGCACTCATGCTGTCGTCCTCGACACGTTTGTTGTCGCGCGCGACATGTCTCTTGTCGGACATGGAAAGCTCTCCGGTGCCATTGTCAGGGCATCGGAGCGCTGCAGACGAAGGGGTTTGAAATTCTTGGAAATGCCGAGCGTCCCGTGCGGGTGGCCCTCGGAAGTAGTGCGAATACCAGTCGAGCAGCGGCCGTGCGGGGCGCGCCGACAAACTTTAGAAAGACCGGGTGTGCGGCCCGCAGGGATCAGATGGGGAGGCGTGTCGACTAGTCGGCCGACCTCCCCATCCTGCGTTGAAGGATTTGATGAAAACGGAAGCGACATTATGCGACCGCCTCGGCTGGCGGATACATGTCGGGGCGGAGTTGATGGCGAGACACGCCGGAGATCCGCTCGATGTCGATGACGCGCACAGGTGGGCACACCCGCCACTGCCAGACGGCCTGGGGCGAGATGCCGAGTTCGACAGCAACAGCGGTTGGCCCGCCGACCTGCTGGATGGCCGCCTTGAGCGCGGCATTCATGGTGTCTCGATCGCTCATACAGCCGTTCAAGCACAGCTTGAATTTTATTTCAAGCAATACTTCAGTGGACCCGATGCCGATGCGATCTCCACAACATGATTATGGATGGCACGGTCGGATCAGTTCTGAAGCTCGCTCGAAAGAGCCGCGGCATGCGACAGCAGGATGTTGCGAAGGCTGTCGGTGTGAGCGTGCAGGCCGTCAGCCAATGGGAGCGCGGCGACAACGAGATATCGATGGACAACCTCCGCACAGCGGCGGCTTACCTCGGTTTCGATGCAGTTCCAGCCTTCCGTGGCGAACTGCAGCTTATTGAAACGGACGAACCCCCGAACGAAGTGGAAAGGGTTACCGATGTTGGTCGCCCCGATCTTGGCCCGCGGGACGTCCCGCTTTCCGGCGTTAGCCTGGGAGGCGAGGATGCAGATTTCAGCTTCAATGGCGAGATCGTCGACTACGTTCGGCGTCCGCCAGGCATCGCAAATCTGCGCAACGTTTTTGCTCTGCATGTCATCGGCGACAGCATGGTTCCTCGGTTCGAGCCGGCTGATCTAATCTACTGCGGCGGGCGCCTTCCAGTTCCTGGCGACGACGTTGTCATCGAGATGTTCCCATCTGATAGCGCACCCGCTGGGAAGGGTTTCATCAAGCGACTAATAGCAAGGTCCCCAAGCGTCGTGACCGTCCGCCAGTTCAACCCGCCGCGCGAGATCCAGTTTGACGCATACGAGCTGAAAGCCGTGCATCGCGTGATACCTTGGAAAGAGCTTCTTGGGTTCTGAGGTAGTGGGCTTCCGCCCTTCTGGCGACAGCTTGATCTAGGAACTGCGGCTGAACAGAAATGTTCTTGCCCCGCCTTCCATCCTCTTTGCACGAAGTGCAGACGAGCGCTGACGCGAACTTGTCAAAGGAGGCGTCGGGCTTGATGCCCATGCCGAGCAACTGATCGACCCGGCGCCAGCGCTCTCGTCCACAGTCGCCGCACTCGATACAAACTGACCGCAAATCGCCGATCAAAACCTGTCCCGCCATAACTCAACACCGCGTTTGTTCTTCATCCGTTCTCATAATTGATTCGATTAACGCGAGAGTCCATCCGACTGCTGAATGATATTTTTTCAAGCTTCACTTGATTTCCAAATCAAGCAGTGCTTTATTCCCTCCATCGAACTCGGCCGCACCCGATGGAGAACCCCGATGCAGCTTCCTGCTACCCTCCCCCCTTTCCGTCTGCCTTTTGAGAAGATCGCGCTGATCAAGACGTTCCGCGTCTGGCACCGCCTCGGTCGCGAGGCCGCAGCCTTTGGCTGCGAATTCCGTGAAGCAAGCAGGATCGCCGTCTGGCTTTCTCGCGAAATCCTCCGCGCCGCCGGCAAGGATGTCGCCACTCTCGCTGCGCTCAGCCTCTTCATTTCGGGCTTCATCGTCGGCCTCTGCGCCCTCGCCGGCGTCTGACGCCCGGCGGCCAGCTGCGCTTTGACGGTCGCCGCGAGTGCCCGTCATCGAGCCGCTGGGGCTTGAAGGACTTTGAGATGATCCAGACACGCCAAATGACCCCGACAGAGATCGCCGTGCGCGACCGCCGCCCCGCAATCTTCAAAGTGCCGCCGAGCATCGCCAAGCACATGGCCGCCCACATGCGCGATATCGCGGCGGTGAACGACGGTGCCTGCCTCGATCGCGACCTGCTGCTGCGCGGCTTCACCCTCGGCGAGCTGCGTCACCACGGCGCCGAGGCCAACCGCCTCGCCATCCTCGCCGACGTCGGTGGGAGGGCCTGATGGATACAGATGAACCAATTATCGACACGCCCGCGGACAGCACCGTCGCCGCCGACGAGCTGCGCGCCTTCATTGTGCGCATCGAGCGCCTGGAGGAGCAGAAGAAGACGATCTCCGACGACATCAAGGAAGTCTACGGCGAGGCCAAGGGCCGCGGCTACGACACCAAGGTCATCCGGCACATTGTCGCCATCCGCAAGCAGGATGCCGACGAGCGGGCCGAGATGGATGCCATACTGGAGCTCTACCTCCGGTCCCTCGGCATGCTCTGAGGGAGGTGGCGATGTTCTTTGAGATCGACGAACGCGAAATGGAGCAGATCGCAGAGTGCGTCGCCGCCGGTAAAGCCGACGAAGCGCTGACGCGGCTCTGTGACCTCTGGCCGAGCCTCGGCCTGCCCGGGCAGATCAAGCGCCGCGTCGCCATGCGCGCCGCCGAGCCCGCCTCCCGCCTGAACGATCTACCCCGTCCGGCTCCGGCCGTGGCGGGATCGATCCCGTCTTGGCCGCACATTCGAGGATCGCACTGATGGCCGTTGAGTTCATCATCCACCGCAGCATTCTCCAGACAATGTTGGAGCGGGTCGCGCGCGTCGTCGAGAAGCGCAACACCGTGCCGATCCTCAACAACGTGTTGATCTCAGCCGAAGGCGATGGGCGCGTCACCGTCAGCGGCACCGACATGCAGATCCTCGCCACCGTTACGGCCGAGGGCGCCAAGGTAGGCACGGCGGGCACGACATGCGTTGAGGCCGACCTGCTGTTGCAGGCGCTCAAGCGCAGCGTCGATGGCGCCGTGACCTTCGAGGCCAGCGACACGGAACTGATCCTGAAGGCGGGCCGCAATCGTAGCCGCATTCCTCTGCAGGCTGTTGAGGACTACCCGATTATTCCTATCCGCGAGGCATCGCACCGGTTCACCCTTTACGCCGCCGAGATCACGCAGATCATCGAGAAATGCGTCGTCGCCATCACGGCGGAAGAGAACCGGCACTACCTCGACGGCATCTATCTGCATGCTACGGACGAGCATCTGATCGCCGTCGCGACCGACGGCAAGAAGTTCGCCAAGATCGAGCTGGAGCGCCCAGACGGCGCCGAGGGCATGCCGGGTATCATCATCCCGACGAAGATGGTTCGGCACTTGCCGCCGCTCGTCGGCAGCACTGAAGGCCCGATTACCGTCGCCCTGTCCGAGGATTACATCCGGTTCGAGGTGCCCGACTTCGTGGTCCAGTCTCGCTTGGTTGAGGGGTCGTACCCCGACTACCCCCGGTTCCTGCCGCCCCACTCCGGCAAGTTCGCCACCGTGTCGGTCGCCGCCTTCAAGGCCGCCGCCGATCGCATGCTGCTTTTCGCGCCGGATAAGTACCGCGACATCCGCTGCGACTTTAGTGCCGGCAAGATCGAGATGCACACACATTCTGACCGCGGCGACAGCGCCGACGAGATCGAGGCCGACTGTGACTTCGACATGACCATTGGCTTCAATGGCAAGATTCTCGCGGAAATCCTCGGCACGTTCGACGGCGAGACCACGGCGATGGAGCTGACGGATCAGTCGTCCGGCGTCCTCTTCACCGATCCGGCCAACGACCGACACCTCTGCCTGGTGATGCCGGTCGCGGTGAAGGGGTAGCGCGATGGACGATCTCGGAGATCGCGAGCTGCAGGAGAAGATCGCCGACCGCGTCATGTTGATGCTTAGTCAGGCGCGTCCGATCGATGCCTTCGCCGTACTGGATAGCTGCGTCGTGGACACGATCGCGCGTGTGGCCGCTGACGAGGCTGGCGGGATTGCTACGCTATCGGCGATCAATGGCGACATCACCGAAGGCATCCGCCTCGCCTTTGCAGGAGGGCCGCGCCAGTGAGCGACACTAGAGTCGAGAATGGCGGCGATCTAGCCCGCAGCAGGCCTGAGCTAACATCCCGAATGCGCGCGGACCTCCGGCTTTTAGAAGCAGCGCGGACCAATAACGGCATGGTCCGCGTGCGAAATGGATGGGTTGGGCTGGGGAAAAGCATCGCCAAGGGTCGGGAGGCTCAGCTCACCGTCCATGGGCTCGCGCGCGTGGAATACGAAGGCCATCGATACCCGCGCCTGAAAATCACGCGGGCCGGCAGAGCCGCTATTGGCTTCCCGAAATACGAAGATGTTCCGATCGACACAGACCCCGACGACAACGAGAGCCCCTCATGACCGATGTCGTCAATCACCCGCCGCATTACACCGCTCACCCGTCGGGCGTGGAGTGCATTCAGATCGTCGAGCACATGCCGTTTAACCTTGGCAACGCCACGAAATACATCTGGCGCGCAGGCCTCAAGAGCGACAACGCCGTCGAGGATCTCGAAAAGGCCGCTTGGTACATCCGCCGCGAGATCGCGCGCCTTCAGGGAGAACGTCCTTGAACCGCAAAACTCTGGCCGCCGCCATTGCTGAAGCAGAGCGCTTCCTCGATCGCGCTAAGGCCATGCCGAACGACCGCACCGGCACCGACTACTTCTACAACCACCCCCTTGAGCAGGGCGCCATCAAGCGGGCCTCGATGGACCTAACTCGCGCGCTCGCCGATCTCCGGAGGCCAACATGAGCGCAACAATCGAGAAACTGGTGGAAGAAACGGGCAGCGCCTCTGTTGATGCGAAGAGCACGCCAGAACATGGGTAAGCGCCTCGCGATCATCACCCAAGCCGACGTCGCCCGCACCTTGCGCGCGGCAAAGCAAGCTGGCGCCGACAACGTCGAGGTTCGGCCAGATGGCACCATCATCGTGCACCTGCTCGCCGACCCGAGCCGCCGGCCTGCGCCAATTGAGCAGCACCGGGAGATCGTGCTTTAGTGCCGGACATGCCTCGACCGAGACCGCCCTATCTGCTGCGCGAACAGACCCGACACGGAACGGTGTGCTGGTACGTCCGCAAGGGCGACGGTCCGCGCATTCGCATCCGTGGCGAATACCTCTCGGCCGAGTTCATGGCGGCCTATCAGGCGGCCGTGTCCGGCGAGGCGACGCCGGTGGCCGGCAAGGCGAAGACTGGCTCACTCGAATGGCTTGTCGCCCGCTACCGCGAGACCGGCGCCTGGCAGTCCCTTTCGGCTGCGACTAGGCGCCAGCGGGAAAACATCTTCAAGCACGTCATAGCTGGCGCCGGCGCCGAGCCGTTCGCCGCCATCACCCGAACGACGATGATCAAGGGCCGCGAGCGCCGCTCGGCGACACCCGCCCAGGCTCGCAACTTCCTCGACGCCATGCGCGGCCTGTTCCGCTGGGCGCTCGACGCCGGCATGGTGGAGGCCGACCCGACCGTCGGCGTGAAGAACCCGGCGAGGATCAAGGGCGAAGGCTTCCCTGCTTGGACTGAGGTCGACGTCGAGCGCTACGAGGCGACTTGGCCAATCGGCACGCGTCAGCGTGTTTGGCTCGACGTGCTGATCTACACAGGTCTTCGCCGCGGCGATGCGGTGCGCATCGGCAGGCAGCACGTCAGTGATGGCGTGGCCGTTTTAAAGACCGAGAAGAGCCGCTTCACCACCGAAGTGACGATCCCGATCCTACCCGTGCTCGCGGCCACTTTGAAGGCTGGCCCATGCGGCGACCTCGCATTCATCTGCGGAGAGAAGCGGCAGCCGTTGACGAAGGAGTCGTTCGGCAACGTCTTCCGAGAGGCGCGCACGAAGGCGGGCGTCGAGAAATCCGCTCACGGCGTCCGCAAGATCGGCGCCACGCGGGCCGCAAACGCCGGCGCTACCGTTGCCGAACTGGAGGCGATCTTCGGCTGGCACGGCGGCGGCATGGCCTCGCTTTACACCCGAACCGCCGATCGCCGCCGGTTGTCCAAGGGCGCTATTTCCAAGCTCGCCAAGAACACAGCCTGAACGCTTTATCCCCGCACCTCTTAAAAAGTGCGGGGCTTAACGCGATTTATGTAATGAATACAATACTCTAGAAAGGAAGTGGTGCGGGTGGAGGGACTCGAACCCCCACGCTTTTGGCGCTAGAACCTAAATCTAGTGCGTCTACCAATTCCGCCACACCCGCACGGTGCGCCGCGGCCGATTGCTCGGCAGGCACGGCTGCATAACACCAGTCCGGCAGGCGTCAAAGCGCAAATGCGCGGCGGTCCTCGTCAACGGTCTCAGCCGACGGGCGATCTCTCTGCATCAGGCGCCCGCGGTTGACCGGCGAGCGTCTTGACAGCCTTCCGTCCCCTCGCCAGCCGTGCCTCGGCCCGCGCGACCCGGTGCCCTCCTTGGGCCGACCAATCCTTCCAGGCCATACAGAATCCCGCTCACGCGGAGCACACGTTGAGATTGCGTTAACGCAGCGCGATCTTCTTCGGAATGACAAACCGAAGCCAACGATCGAAAGCCCGCTTTTCCAGGCATTCCGCCGACTTTGTTGCGCTGCACCATCCGCAGATCAGCTATGCAAACGGCGGTCTGGTGCCGGTCCAGCCATGCAGCTACATATAGCCCATCGAAACGGGCAGGCAGCAAGCCACCGTTTCAATCGATTAGAACCCGAAGTGAGAGCCATGAACAACATCGTCCGCAGCTACAACAACTGGCGCCGTTACCGCGAGACCTGCGGTGAGCTGAACCGCCTGTCGCAGCGCGAGCTTTCCGACCTCGGCATCTCCCGCGCCGACATTCCTTCGATCGCCCGCCAGGCGGTCCGCTAAACCCAGAGTTTCGCGAGGGCGCACTCCTCCTCCCAGCGCCCGAGCGGATTGAAGCCTGCGAATCCTCCTCCCATCGCAGGTTTGAAAACGACACCCACCGGTTCCTCCCCCGGTGGGTGTTGTCGTTTGAGGGGTCCGCTTTCCCCGCCGCTGCCCGCCGCTTTCCCCGCCGCCGGCCCGGTGCTAAAGTCCCCCTATGCAAAACAAACCTCTCCATGTCGTCGGCGGCGGGCTCGCCGGCTCGGAAGCCGCGTGGCAGATCGCCGAAAGCGGTGTTCCCGTCATCCTGCACGAGATGCGGCCGGTGCGCGGCACCGAGGCGCACAAGACGGAGCATCTGGCCGAACTCGTCTGCTCCAATTCCTTCCGGTCGGATGACGCCGAGACCAATGCCGTCGGCATCCTGCATGCCGAGATGCGGCTGGCGGGCTCGCTGATCATGCGCTGCGCCGATGCCAACCAGGTCCCCGCCGGCGGCGCGCTGGCGGTCGACCGCGACGGTTTTGCCGAGGCGGTGTCGGCGGCGATCGCCGAGCATCCGCTGATCACGCTCGCGCGCGAAGAGGTCATTGGCTTGCCGCCCGCCGAATGGGGCTCGACGATCATCGCCACCGGGCCGCTGACCGCGCCGGAGCTTGCCGAGGCGATCCGCGCCGAGACGGGCGAAGACGCCCTCGCCTTCTTCGATGCCATCGCGCCGATCGTGCATTTCGAGTCCATCGACATGGACAAGGCCTGGTTCCAGTCGCGCTACGACAAGGTCGGGCCGGGCGGCAACGGCAAGGACTACATCAACTGCCCGCTGGACAAGGAGCAGTACCTCGCCTTCATCGACGCTCTGTGTGCGGCCGACAAGACGCTGTTCAAGGACTGGGAAGGCACGCCCTATTTCGATGGCTGCCTGCCGATCGAGGTGATGGCCGAGCGCGGCGCGGAGACGCTGCGGCACGGGCCGATGAAGCCGATGGGCCTCACCAACGCGCACCAGCCCGACATCAAGGCCTATGCCGTGGTCCAGCTCCGGCAGGACAATGCGCTGGGCACGCTCTACAATATGGTCGGTTTCCAGACCAAGCTTCGCTACGGCGACCAGGCCGGTCTCTTCCGTGGCATTCCCGGCCTCGAGAACGCCGAGTTCGCGCGGCTTGGCGGGCTCCACCGCAACACCTATCTCGATTCGCCTCGCTTGCTCGACACCGCCCTGCGGCTGAAGTCGCGGCCGGACCTGCGGTTTGCCGGCCAGATCACCGGCTGCGAGGGCTATGTGGAATCGGCCTCCATCGGCCTGCTCGCGGGTCGCTTCGCGGCGGCGGAGGCGCTCGGACGAGATCCTGCGCCACCACCGGCGACCACGGCGATGGGCGCGATCCTGTCGCACATCACCGGCGGGCATCTCTCGACGGTCGAGGAAGGAGGCAAACGCTCCTTCCAGCCGATGAACGTGAATTTCGGCCTGTTCCCACCGGTGGAAGTCTCGAGACTGCCACGCGTCGACGGCAAACGCGTTCGCGGCAAGGAGAAGACCAACCACCGCCGCCGGGCGATGTCCGCCCGCGCGCTGGCCGACTGCCGCGCCTGGCTCGGCCTGCCAGCCCTGGCGCCCGCTTCGCCAGCGGTAGAAATGGCCCCGGACGCGGCCTCAATCGCTGCGGAGTGAGGGCCAGTCGGCACGGCGCAGGAGAAGCGTCAGCGTCATCTGCGTCGGCAAGCCCGTGCTTGCGTCGAGCGTCGCATAGCTGATCCGGGCACGGATCTTCCGGCCGGTCTCCGAGGTCAGGTCGGCGATGACCGGGGCAAGCTCTGCCGCGGGCGACGGAGAGCGGTCAACATCCATCGCCACCAGCGCCGGTGCGAGGGAGAACCTGTCGTTTTCGCGCGGCGTGCTGAGCACCAGGTTGCCGCCATCCAGCGTCGCGAGCAGCGGATCGGGCGTCAGGCCCGGTGCCTGTCCAACGACCGGATAGACGGTCTGCTCGGGGAGCGCCGTGTCGAAACCGTCCAACGCGAATGCGGCGGGACGAATGGCAGAGAAGTTCCTCTGCACCGGTTCGTCGGTCGATCCAGCTGTCACCTGCCCGTAGCCGATGCCAAGCCGGGTCATCAACACCTGCTGCAGCGTATCCGGTGCTTCGCTTTCCACGGCAGCCATTTCCGTGCGCAAGGGTTCGGGCAGCAGCGGCAAGATCCGCGGGATCTCTCCGACTTCGCCGAGCGCATAGAGCCGTGTGCGCAGCGCCTCCGACTGGGTTGGGCCGAGCGCCTCTGTGGCGCCTGGCCCGAGCAGCGAGGCGGCGATGAGCCCGGCCTGGCTCCGCCCGACCGTCGCGCCGGCGCCCCACGGGCCCGCAGCCGACAGCGCCAGCAGAAGCAGCGGCAGGCCGCACATCAGCCGGATGTCGCCCCGCAATCGCGGCACCGCCTGCAAGGCGACGATTAGCACCGCCGCAAGGGTCGCGAGGCTGAGATAGTAGCGTTCGAGCGTGATGCCCTCGGCTGCGATGCGCACGCCGGCGGCGTAGGTGAGAAGACCCAGCGGCACCACGAGCATCAGCGCCCAGACCCGGCCGAACAGCCGGGTGCTGGGCCCGCCGGTCTCGGCGAAAGGATCCACCATCACCCGGATCGACAGCACCAGCAGCGCATAGAAGCTGACGATCCAGCCGATCTCGTTCTTCGGCACGGCGCCGAGGAGAATCTTGGCGGCATAGAGGTGCAGCACGACAGCCGTCACGAGAGCCAGAGGCGTCGCCACCCAGTCGAACAGGAAGCGCACGCCTTGCGCCAGACGGTCGTCGGTCGCCGAGGTCGTCTCCTCGAAGTCGGTCGGGATGCGGCCCAACGCGAAGAGGGGGCCGACCAGCGTCAGCGCAGTCGCGTAGATATGGCCGTAAGCGTCACTGCTGAGGCCGATCTCGAAGAGATAGCGGACCATTTCGAGAATGGCGGAGACGCCGAGCACGAAGAGCAGCACCGACAGGAAGGCGAGCGTCACGCCGACGACGGTCCACAGCGTAAAAGTCCAGAATTTCGCATCGTCGGGCCGACCGATATAGGGCGCCAGCGGGATGCCAAGCGTCAGGGCGGTCAGCACCGGCGGTGCGAGCAGCCAGAGCTCACCCGCCGCGGTGATGACGAGGCCCGCTGCGGCTGCGGCTGCCAGTGGCAGGAGCATTTGAACGCCCCGGCGCATCGCCCGCGCCTCGGCGAACAGGCGGGTGCCGACGGCGATCGCCGCCGCCGCATGCAGCGCCAGCAGCAGCCGGATCATCTGCTCCTCGGGGAGAAGGTTGATCCCGGCCAGCGACACGTTTGCCAGCACCGACACCGTGAGAATCGCCAATGCGGCAACCGGAAACCGTCCGGTCGCCAGCCCCGCGCCCCGCGCCAGTTGGCGCGCAAACCGCGTGATGCCGCTCATGCGTGTCGGGGCCATCGCTCTCTCCATGGTCGGCGGACGACAGGCCGGGCTGCCGCGGATTGTCGGCGATTGCGGAACGGCCGGGGACCTGGCGTCCGATCGGCATACAACGGACGCTCTGCCACCGGGAGTCCAGAGGATCACGCCATCGCCGGGCGGTCCGGCTGCAAAAAGATGACGCCGTCCCTAGACGCGAACGAAGCGTACTCACAGCGTCAGTTGGCAGCGTCAGGCGGCCCTCGTTAGCGCCGCATCGCCCGCCAGTAGAGGAAGGACCGGCGGAAGGGACCGATACGGGACGGCGTCTCGATTTCCACGGAGCCGCGGGCGGCAATGCGGTCGAGATAGACAGCGGTCATCTCGGCCGGCAGGAACGCCGCGCGCACGCTGGCCGGAAGCCGGTCGCGTTGCCGGCGATAGCGGCTGAAATGATCGCGGCCGAGCGCCAGCATGGCCGAGACCGCCCGTAGCGTCGGTTCGGATGCCCCGGAAAGCAGGTCATCCGCCGAGGTACCGGCGGCGGAAAGAAGGTCGGCGGGGAGGAACACCTGGCGGCGGGCGCGGTGGATCGGCAGCAGGCGCACGGCGCCGACGGCTGCCTGCGCGACGCCGGCATGGCCAGCCGCATCAGTGACTTCGGCGGCATCCCTGCCACCGAGAATCATCGCGGCGAGCACGATGATGGCCGAGGCGGTTTCCCCGGCATAGCCCTCGAAGGCCTGCCGGTCCGGCATCGGGTCATCGTAGAGGTCGAAGATGCGGGCCTCGAGATAGCGCCCGAGAGCATCGATCGGCAGCTCGAACCGCTTGATGGTATCGAGCAGCGCCTCCGCCACCGGATTGCCTTGCCCGCCCTCGCCGTCCGGCCCCGCCTCGATCCGGTCGCGCCACCATTGCAGCCGGATTTCGCCGGGCAGCGGCTGGCTGATCTGCTCGCGCACCCGCGCTGTCTCGATGTTGAAGGCATAGAGGGCGAGAAGATGCGGGCGTTTGTCGAGCGGCGCGAAAAGGACCGAGACCGCGCGGTCGGGATCCTGCGTCTCCACCAGCCGCGCGCACTCAGCATAGGCTTCGGCAAGCGCTGCCGGCGTCATCGGCGTGCGTCCGGACGACCCGCCACGTCAGTCCACCGCCACGAGGGCAGCAGCGACTGGGCGGCCTTCGGCCAGCATGACGTTGAAGGTGCGAACGGCCGCGCCCGTCGACATCGGGTCGCAGGAGATGCCGGCCTTGCGGAAGCGCTCGGCAAGCGCCGGCGGCAGGCGCCGGATGTCCGACCCGGTGCCGAACAGCACGAAACGGATCTCGTCGGACTCTTCGAACACCTTCAGGAGGCGCTCGCCGGTGAACGGCTGCTCGATCGTCGCTTCCCAGCCGTAGATGCCGGAGGGCAAGCAGAGAATCGAGCCGCGGTGGGACATGGCGGCGAAGCGGAAGCCGCCATTGCCATAGGCTTCGATCGGCGCCCTACCGGGAAAGTGCGCCTTGCGAAACTCGATGCCCTCAGCCATTCGCCTGTCCCTTGGCGCCGCCCGCAGGCCGCGCGTGCCGACCGGATCTGTCCGGCCGGCGATGGTTTTGCTCCCGCGGGAGGCTGCCTTACTTCGCGTTGGCGGCCGTCGGCTCGCCCTTGACGCGCACTTCGGTGACCGTGCCCTGCAGGACGCGGATCTTCACCTGCTCGGCGATCTGAACTTCCAGCTCGCCGTTGTCGAGCACCTTGATGACCTTGCCGATGATGCCGCCACCGGTGACGATGGTGTCGCCGCGGCGGATGTTCTTCAGCATTTCCTCGCGACGCTTCAGCTGCGTGCGCTGCGGCCGGATGATCAGGAAGTACATGATCGCGAAGACCGCGACGAAGGGCAGGATGCTGATCAGCAGTTCGCTGGTGCCTCCGCCAGTGGAAGGAACTACGCCCTGGGCGAAGGCTTCGGTCACGAACATCGACTACTCCTGGAGATACATGGCGAGGAAAACGACCGCGTCATCCTTTACGTCCCGCGCGGAATATACGATCGGTCCCCCCGAATGCAACCGCTGCCGGCCCGCAAGGCGCGGCCGCACACCGGTTTGATGAGGGAACGACGCATGGACATGAACCCGGACGATCTGATGTCTGTGCTGAAGCGGATCGCGGCGAGCCTCGAGCGGCTGGCCCCGATGAAACCCGAAGCGCCCGATTTCACCCTTGGCGACTGCTTCGTCTACGAACCGCCGGCAGCGCTGCTGCCCGTGGCGCGGGTCAACCGCGTCGCCATCGACCTCCTGCGCGGCATCGACCGCTCGAAGGATATCCTCACCGAGAACACGCTGCGCTTCGCCAAGGGCCTGCCGGCCAACAACGCCCTCCTCTGGGGCGCGCGCGGCATGGGCAAATCTTCGCTCGTCAAGGCGGCGCACGCTGCCGTCAACGCCGAGATCGGCGGTACTCGGCCGCCGCTTAAGCTGATCGAGATCCACCGCGAGGACATCGAGCACTTGCCGCATCTGATGGGCTTCCTGCGCGCCGCGCCGTTCTCCTTCCTGCTGTTTTGCGACGACCTCTCGTTCGACCAGGGCGACGCTTCCTACAAGTCGCTGAAAGCCGCGCTCGACGGCGGCGTCGAGGGGCGACCGGACAACGTGTTGTTCTATGCGACGTCGAACCGCCGGCACCTGCTGCCGCGCGACATGATCGAGAACGAGAGCGCGACGGCGATCAACCCCGGCGAGGCGGTGGAGGAGAAGGTCTCCCTCTCCGACCGTTTCGGGCTGTGGCTTGGCTTCCACAAATGCAGCCAGGACGACTATCTCGCGATGGTCGACGGCTATGTCGACGCCTACGGCATCATCGCCGATCCCGCCGAGACCCGGCATGCCGCGCTCGAATGGGCGACGACCCGCGGCGCCCGCTCGGGGCGCGTCGCCTTCCAGTTCATCCAGGACCTCGCCGGACGCCTCGGCCAGCCGCTCTCGTCCTAGAGCCGTCTCCAGAGTCTCCTCCGAGCGGCGATACGACTGCCCCCGGCCTGCGAACGCGAACGGCGCCCGCGGGTCCGGCCCCGAGGGGTATGGCGAAGGCCTGGCTTTCGCGCCATGATGCCGTCCAGCCCTGGGGAGATCCCGAGCGTGTGGGCGGGCAGCCCGTCGGCTCGACCCGCGGGACACGCCTCGCCTGGCCCCTTACGGCGAACATCTGGCTTCCAGGCTGTTCGTTCCGCCCCACCCCACCCTCACGCCAGATGGTTGCCTCAATGCGAAAAGCAGTCTTTCTTCCTTTGGCTGCGTTTCTGCTGTCGATCCCGGCGGGTTGCCTTGCCCCTGCGCAGAAGTGCGCCGATGCCGTTTACCCCCGCTCGGGAGCGGTGCACCGCGTCTGTGCCGACGGAAACCAATACCACGTCGAAGAAATCACCCGGCCGCGCGGCCGCAGCCAGGAAGCGCAGGTGGCCCGGTCGGTGGAGTATGTCCGCCGCGCGGGAGGGAACTGACGGCTACTCGATCGGCCGCGGAAAACCGTTGATCATCGTGATGGACTTTTCGAGGTCCACGCCGAAAACCGCCCGCTGGGTTCTGGTATCGAAGATCTCGACCCCATCTGCCGTCGCCTCGACCGAGAGCCGCTGGCCGTCGCAGACGACGATGTCGGTGAGGCTCTGGTATTCCTGTGGGTCGATGCTGAGATCGCGGCATTCCGCGAACCTGTCGACGGAGGTCACGCCGTTGGAACCGGTGATGACGACGCTCGCGCTGTTTTTCGCCGTTGCGAAGGAATACTGCAGACGAACCGTCGCGCTTTCCCCCTTCTCGACTGGCCGCTCGACGCAGTTTGCTTTGCGCGTTAGCTCGGAAAGGCTTCTAGCCTGGCCGCAGGGCCCGGCGATCGCGGCCTGGGCGGCAAAATAGAGTTCCAGCAACATTCTGATCCCCCCAAAGGTGACGAGAGGAAGGAGCAAGCCTCCCCCCTCTCTTTCGGCTCAACGCGCCCGTGCACCGCAGGTTTGCGGGTCGAGGCTGTAGTGTTCTTCCTCGACGACGCGGCGCACCTTCTCGTAGACAGCTGCATGGCGCTCGTTCCGCACAACACCGCCGTTGACCATCTCACCCGTCCAGGAACGGCGTTCGCCCCGGATCAGACGCCCTTTCGTGTTGACTTCGACTGTCCGAGGAACGTACTCGACCGACCAGCAGCTGTCGCGATTCGGTACTTCCGTATACTTCCTGAACTCGGCCAGAGCGGAACTCGAAAATACCGCCGACATCATAAGGCCGATAACTATCACCCTGACTTTCATTTCTAATCTCCTCTACACCCATTCAGTGAGCGAATGGTGCTTTATCTATCGGGAGATTGACTTCTAATGTAAATAGAAAAGCTCCGTTACGTCAGTCTACGCTCTTATATTGTCAATGCTCAAATGAATATAAAAACTTAATGAAAGCGTCAGGGGGCGCGCGACTAGTGCCCTGACTTAGTATCCGCCCCCCAGACGATCAGTTCGGCGAGGGACAAGGTCGAAAGGCGGAAAAGCCGCGACGGGAGGAAGGACCGCCAGGCCCACAGCCGCTCGGCACATTGGACGGCCGATGATGCCGAGACCCGCAGCAGGCCCGCCAACGAAAGAAGCCCGGCGACCTTGCGGTGCCGGGCTTCTGAAGGCGTCGGGGTAGATCTTACTGCAGGTACTTCGACGGATCGACCGGGGCGGAGTCCTTGCGGACCTCGAAGTGGACCATCGGCGTATCGGTATCGCCGCTGACACCGGCGGTGGCGATCTCCTGGCCGCGGCGGACGGTGGCGCCGCGCTTCACCTTCAGTTCGTCGGCATGGCCGTAGACGGTGACGAGGCCATTGTCGTGCTTGACGAGAACGGTGTTGCCGAACTCCTTCAGGCCGTCGCCGGCATAGATCACGACGCCGTTCTCGGCAGCTTTCACCGGCGTGCCACGCGGCACCGAGATGTCGAGGCCGTCGCTGCGCTTGGCGCCGGACTTCTCGCCGTAGCGCTTGATGACGCGGCCCTGAACAGGCCAGCGGAACTGGTCGATGCCGGTTCCGGCGGGCGCGGCGGTCGCAACCTCTTTCTCGGTCTCGTCGGAGACGGTGCTGGTCGGCGCCGCCTTTGCGACGGGTTCGGCCTTCACCGGCTCGGCCTTCACCGCGGCGGCGACGGGGGCTGCAGCGGCCGGCTTCTCGACCTTGGCGGCCGCGACGAGCTTCGGCGCCTCGTAGGGCTTCGGCTGGGCGGCGGCAACCGGCTGGGCCGGCTGCACTGGCGCCAAGGCCGGGGCGGCCTTCGGCTCGGCACTGGCGACACGCTTCGGTACAGCCGTTCCCGCGGGGAGCTTCAGGGTCTGGCCGATACGGATATTGTCGTCGGACAGGCCGTTGGCGGAACGCAGCTCGGCCACCGGCACGCCGGTGCGGCGCGAGATGCCCATCAGCGAGTCGCCGGACTCGACGACGATGCCGGCGCCGCCGCGAGATGCGTTCTTCTCGGGAACGCGCAGCGGCTGCGGCGCCGAGCCGAGTGCCGGCGCCTCCGGGTTCGACGAGGCCGCGGCGGTGCGCATGCCGGTCTGGCCGTAGGAATAGGTCGGGATGGCGATCTGCTGGCCAGGACGCACGTCGCTGGAGCTCTTCAGGCCATTGGCCGCCATGATCGCCTTGGCGGGGACGCCGTAGCGGTTGGACAGCGTATCGACGGTGTCGGTGCTACCGACGGTCACGGTGTTGCCGGTGTTCTGCCAGCCCGCCTTGCCGGTTGCTGCGGCCCGTGCCGGCGCCGGGACGGCAGCAGGCTGGTAGGTCGGCTGCTGGCGCATCGGCTCGGACGCCGGCGGATCGTAGCGCGGCGCGTCGTTCATGGCAGGCGAGCCGGAGGGCGGCGCGAGGGTGCTGCGCTCGACGGCAGCGGTCCGGGTGGTCGCACCGTACTGTCCGCTGCCGGGTGTCTGCGCGGAATAGAGCGGCGCCACCTGCTGGCGGTTGCCGCCGGCATTGCCGGCATAGCCGCCCTGACGCACCGATCCGGTGTTCACCGCATCGAGGTCGCCGGGATAGCTCTGGCCGCCGACATTGCTGCGCGGCATCGGCTTCTGCGGGACCGCTCCGGTGTAGAAGCCGTCGTCGAAGCGGGCGACATCGGAGCTGCACCCCGCCACCAGCGTCGCCAAGGCCAACACCGCGACGGAGCCGGCAAGCCGCAGTCTATCAAAATTCAGCACACCAACACGCATCGATGACCCCAAGCTCACGCAATCTCATTGGGATCATTCAACACTGTTAATCTTACTGGCCCGTTAAACACCGGGGTATCGTCGACATTTCTTGTTATTCATATCCGCCGATTTTCACAGGCCGGAGAAGTCGGAGAGGACGGCGCCGGACGCCGTCACTTTCCTGTCGCCGCGATCAGCCGGGGGAGTTCACCGAGAAAGGCCTCGCGCGCCCGGTTGCCCGCGGGACCATCCTCCTTACGGTCGTCCTGGATCAGGCGGGCGAACACGACGGTCCGCTCCCCCTTCACCGCCCAGCCGACGAACCAGCCATAGGCATGGGCCTCGTTGAAGCTGCCATCGGCGTTGCGCGGATAGGCCATGCCGGTCTTGCCGTGTGCCTGCCATCCATCGCCGATCGGACGCTGCTCGACCACGGCATCGACGAGATCGAAGGCCGCGGGTGCGACCGGCAACTGCCGCCGCACCAGCTTCGAGAGGAACGCCACCTGCTCGTTTGGCGAGATTTTCAGCGAGGAGATGATCCACGCCCGCTCCAGACCGTTGTCCTTGCCGGGATCGCCGGAGAAGTCGGCATTGCCGTAGCCGAAATCCCGGGCATAGCGTGTGAGCGTTTCCGCCCCCAATGCCTTGGTGATCTGCTGGGAGTACCAGACCACGGAGTATTTCATCCATCGGGCCGGGTCGGTATCTTGCATCCAGTTGGCACCGCCCCAGTCGGGATAGCCCTTCTTGAAAGGCAGGCTGGGCGCATGGGCGTCCTTCAGGAACCCGGCGTCGGATCCCATCAGGGCCAGCGGAACCTTGAAGGTCGAGGCCGGGGTCACCCGCGTCTTGCAGTCGCCCTCCTCCGTCAGGACCTTTTCGTCGGCGGCATCGGCAAGAACAGTGCAGATCGTGCGGGCCTCGGCGGCCATCGGCGCGGCGAGGAAGAGGCACGTCACGGCGGCGCGAATCGGGATCATGGCGGCGGCTCCTGATGAACGATAAGCCTTCGATAGTACCGCCCGGCATTAACAGAACATGAAGATCGTCGGCCAGCCTTCGCCGAGGGCCACGCCTCGCCAAGCCGCAAGGCCGCCGTCGCCGCCGGCAAAACGGACGGCAGGCCAGCGCTCGCTACAGCATCTTCGCTGTGCCGGCGGCGAGCGGCTGGTAGTAGACCTGGCGCAGATCCTCACGCTCCAGCCGGCTGCCGACCTTCTGAAGGCGGACAAGGGTCTGCGCACCGAGCCCCGGGCCGATGGCGCAGACGATCTGGCCGTGCTGGGCCAATTGCTCGAGGAAAGTGCGCGGCAGCGTCTCGAAGGCGGCGTGGACGATGATCCGATCGTAGGGTGCGGCGTCGGGGTAACCCTCGCGCCCGTCCTCATGGATCAGCGAGACATTGGAGATGCCGCAGGCCTTCAGCCGCTCGTCCGCCGTCTTCAGGAGCGAGCGGTAGCGGTCGAGCGAGACGACGCGGGCCCCGAGCCGGGCGAGCAGCGCCGTGACGTAACCGCTGCCGGTGCCGATCTCGAGGACGCGGTTGCTCGGCTCGACGCCCAGCGCGTGGACCAGCGCCACCGCCGACGAGGCGCCGGGCATGGTCTCGCCGCAGTCGATCGGCAGCGCCGAGTCGCCATAGGCCTCGTCGATGCCGTTGCGCAGGAACAGCCGCCGCGGCACCGCCTCGACCGCCTCGGTCAGGCGCGTACCGGCCATGTGCGCCGAGCGCAGCTTCAACAGGAAGGCCGCGAGTTCCTCGCGGTCCGGGCCGGTTACGCTCATGCTCATGGGAGAAGGTCCGTTCGGGTCTGGGGCGCTCGGCGGTCCGGCCTTATGCGAACAGCGATTGCAGCTTCTCGCGAAGCGCGTGATCGGTGAGGTCGAGCATCAGCGGCGTCACGGAGATCCGGCCTGCCGAAAGCGCGGCGATATCCGACTGCGCCATCTCCGGACCGACCTGGCGCCCGAACTTCAGCCAGAAATACGGAAAACCGCGGCCATCGCGTCGCTCCTCGAAGCCGAGATTGTAGTCGAGCTTGCCTTGGCGGGTCATCTCGGTGCCCGTCACCGCGTCGGCTGCGACAGCGGGGAAGTTGACGTTGAACAGGACGCCTTTCGGGAAGTCGATGCCGGCGAGCTTGGCGAGTACAGCCGGGGCATGCGTCTCCGCGGTCTCCCAGGGCGTTGCCCGGTCGGGTCCGTGCGCCTGGCTGAGCGCGATCGACCGGAAGCCGAGCATGGTGCCCTCGATGGCGCCGGCGACGGTGCCGGAATAGGTGACGTCGTCGCAAACGTTCTGCCCCGCATTGACGCCGGAGAGCACGAGGTCCGGCGGCCCCGGCAGCACGTGCTTGACGCCCATGATGACGCAATCGGTCGGCGTCCCCGACAGCGCAAAGCGCCTTTCGAAGATCTTGCGCAGCCGCAGCGGCGAGGACAGCGTCAGCGAGTGCGCGAGGCCGCTCTGGTCGGTCTCCGGCGCGACCACCCAGACGTCGTCCGAAATCGTCGCGGCGATCCGCTCGAGCACGGCCAGGCCCTCGGCATGGATGCCGTCGTCGTTGGTGATGAGGATGCGCATCAGGCGGCCTTCTCGATCTTCTCCAGCCCGCCCATGTACGGCCTCAGCGCCTCGGGCACGGTGATGCTGCCATCGGCGTTCTGGTAGTTCTCGAGGATGGCGATCAGGCAGCGGCCGACGGCAACGCCCGAGCCGTTCAGCGTGTGCACGAAGCGCGTCTGCTTCTCGCCGGCGGCCTTGTAGCGCGCGTTCATGCGCCGTCCCTGGAAGTCGCCGCAGACCGAGCAGGACGAGATTTCGCGGTAGGCGTTCTGGCCGGGCAGCCAGACCTCGATGTCATACGTCTTGCGCGCCCCGAAACCCATGTCGCCGGTGCAGAGGACGACGGTGCGGAACGGCAGGCCAAGTCGCTTCAGCACTTCCTCGGCGCAGGCGGTCATCCGCTCGTGCTCGTCGATCGAGGCTTCCTCGGCGGTGATCGACACCATCTCGACCTTGTAGAACTGGTGCTGGCGCAGCATGCCGCGCGTGTCCCGTCCGGCCGATCCCGCCTCCGAGCGGAAGCAGGGCGTCAGCGCCGTATAGCGCAGCGGCAGGACGGCGGCGTCTACGATCAGCTCGCGCACCAGATTGGTCAGCGGCACCTCGGACGTCGGAATGAGGTAGTGGTCGCCGGTG
The DNA here is from genome assembly GCF_055730125.2 of Mesocryomonas fontinalis. Classification (NCBI taxonomy): domain Bacteria; kingdom Pseudomonadati; phylum Pseudomonadota; class Alphaproteobacteria; order Hyphomicrobiales; family Aurantimonadaceae; genus Mesocryomonas; species Mesocryomonas fontinalis. The sequence goes on from NZ_JBUZWG020000002.1 coordinate 539,839, forward strand.
GTCTTGAAGAGGTCTTCCTCGAACTTCGGCAACTGGTTGGTGCCGAACAGCGCGTCGGCCTTCACGAGGATCGGCGCGACGACCTCCTGGTAGCCATGTTCGGCAGTGTGGAGGTCGAGCATGAACTGTCCGAGGGCCCGCTCCAGCCGGGCGAGGCCGCCCTTGAGGATCGTAAACCGCGAGCCGGAGATCTTCGCCGCCTGGTCGAAGTCCATCAGGCCGAGCGCCTCGCCGAGCTCGAAGTGCTCCTTCGGCGCAAAGCTGAGTTCCGTCGGCGTGCCGTGGCGGCGCACTTCGACATTGCCGCTTTCGTCGGTGCCGTAGGGCACGTCGGCATGGGGAATGTTCGGCAGGCGGGCGAGCATGTCGCCGAGCGTGGCGTCGATCCGGCGCTCGGTCTCCTCGCCCTCCTGGATCGCCGCCTTGATCTCGGCGACCTCGGCGATGACCGCTTCGGCTCGGGCGTTGTCGCCGGAACCCTTGGCCTTGCCGATTTCCTTCGAGGCGTCGTTGCGCCGGGTCTGCAACTCCTGCAGCCGGGTCACATGGCCCCGCCGCTCCTCGTCCAGACGCAGAAGCTCGGCGGCTACAGGGGCCGCCGAACGCGCCTTCAAGGCCTCGTCAAGCGATTCTGGATTCTCGCGTATCCATTTGAAATCGAGCATGTTTCCCCTCGTCTCCAGTCAGCGGAAGACGGGGCCGGACCGGCCTAGACCGGGTCGCTCGTCGCGTCGCTCTCGCTGACCTCTTCGGCCCGTTTGCGTTCGATCATCCGCGCCGCGATGATCGAAATCTCGTAGAGAAGGATGGTGGGGATCGCAAGGCCGATCTGCGACATCGGGTCCGGCGGGGTGAGGATCGCGGCGGCGATGAAGGCGAGCACGATCGCCCATTTGCGCTTGGAAACAAGCCCCGCGGCAGTGACCATGCCAGCCCGCACCAAGAGCGATGTCACCACTGGCAGCTGGAACACCATGCCGAAGGCGAAGATCAGCCCCATGATCAGCGACAGGTATTCCGAGACGCGCGGCAACAGCTGGATCGCCGCCTGCCCCGGCACGTCGCCCGACTGCTGCATCGAGAGGAAGAACCACATCACCATCGGGGTGAAGAAGAAGTAGACGAGCGAGGCGCCGAGCAGGAAGAGCAGCGGCGTGGCGACCAGGAACGGCACGAAGGCCGCGCGCTCCTTCTTGTAGAGGCCGGGCGCGACGAACTTGTAGATCTGGATGGCAATGATCGGGAACGCCAGGAAGAACCCGCCGAAAGCCGCGATCTTCACCTGGGTGAAGAAGAACTCCTGCGGCGCGGTATAGATCAGCTCGACCTTGTCGTCGTTGATGCCCGCCCAATGGACGGCCGTCTGGTACGGGATGACCAGAAGGTTGAACAGCTCGCGCGCGAAGAAGAAACAGATGAGGAAGGCGACGAAGAAGCCGCCGAGCGCCCAGATCAGCCGGGTGCGAAGTTCGACCAGATGCTCGATCAGCGGGGCCGAGGAGGCTTCGATTTCAGCGGTATCGCGGCTCAATGACTGTCTCCGCTGGCATCCTTGCCATTCAGGGGGGCGCCGCCGTTCGGCCGCGCGGCTGCATGCTCGGGTGGAACGGCCGGGAGGGTGATGTCGGCCTGCGGCACCGGCAGGCTGTCCGGCGCTTCGGGGTTGGCAAGGTCTGCCGCCAACGGCCCTGGCACCGTCTTCGGAAGTTCCGCGATCGGCTGCTCGGACGCGGCGAAGCCTTGCGTGTGGGAAGCCACCGGGGGGATACCTGCCGCAGACGGCAGCGAGTCGGTCGATGCCGATGCAGATGTCACCAAAGGCTGCATGTCGGCATTGCCGATCACGCTCGGCTCGGCAGGCCTGGCGGGCGCGTCGGCCGAGGGGACTTTCGGCTCGGGCGCCTTGGTCGCCGTCATCAGGCTGGAGCGAATCTCGTCGCCGACGGCGCGGATCGGGTTCATCGCTTTGCGGATGTCAGCGGTCGGGTTCATCGACTTGATGTTGTCGCGAACCTCGTCGAGCTCGGCCTCGCGCAGAGCCTCGTCGAACTGCTTGCGAAAGTCGCCCGCCATCCGCTTCAGCTGGGTCGTGGTCTTGCCGAAAGTGCGGAGCATGCGCGGCAGGTCTTTGGGACCGACGACGACGATCAGCACGACGCCGATGACCAGAAGCTCGGACCAACCAATTTCGAACATTTCGGTGACATTCCGATGGGGCGCTGGAGCAAGGCTGGCCGGACGTACCGGCAGACCACCAAGCGACGGTCACCGCGCCCTGCAGCGGTGATCTCGCCCTGAGACGATCCGGCAGGAACGGGGGTGAACCTCGCTCCTGCCGGATGATCGATACCAGAGTATCCGGCGACTGGGTGGACTCACCCGATCAAAGAAAGATGCGCTGGACTCAACTAGATAGAGCGACCCTTGTGCGTCCGTCCGGACGCACGGCGCTCTAGAGGCGCGACTTCTCGGTCTCGCGGGTCACGATCTCACCGTCGTTGTTGTCGATGGTGCGGCGCTCGTGCGTGGTCGTGGTGGTCGTCGTCTCGTCGTCGCTCATGCCCTTCTTGAAGTTCTTGATGCCCTTGGCGACATCGCCCATCAGTTCGGGAATCTTGCCGCGCCCGAAGAGCAGCAGCACGACTGCCAGAACGATCAGCCAATGCCAGATGCTGAAGCTACCCACTGTCATTCTCCCTGTGCCGCAAGGCACGTGCCCCGCGAGTTGTGCCGCAAGGCGCATGCCCCGCGAAGTATGCCGCAAGGCAGATGGCCCGCGAAAAATTTCGTCGTTCCGACCGACCATTCCCGCGTTTCGATGCGGCGAGCATCGACGGTGCAGCGGCGGCTTGTCGTTTCTGTGACGCGCCGGCACCCCTGACACAGGAGATCGGGCGTCAGCCCGGCTCTTTCAAGCACGATAACTGCGGCAAGATCAACGGAGACGACGCGGTTGTGACCAAGTAGACGAAATGATGCAGGAAGCGGCAGCGACGGGCGTCAACGTTGCGCCTCCGTCGGGGCACGGGCGCATGCGGCAGCGCTTGCCTACGTAGCGCGGGGGCTCGCCGCGTCCGATCAGGCCACCCGTTCGACCAATGCCGAGTATTCCGCCCGCAATGCCGCCTCGTCGGCCGGATGGGGAACGGCGGAGATCACCGCCTCGGCGGCCTTCGCCCGACGCTCCGCCTCCCCGCGCAGCGGCTGGACGGCGCTCGAGACCTTGCGCATCTCGTCCATGTCGCCGTTGCAGTGGAGTACGACGTCGCAGCCCGCGGTGATCGCCTTGGCACTGAGTTCGCCGATGTCGCCCTGCAGCGCCTTCATCGACATGTCGTCGGTCATCAGCAGGCCGTCGAAGCCTATCTCGTTACGGATGACCTGCTCGATGACGATCGGCGACAGGGTTGCCGGGAAGGTCGGGTCGATATCGGTGTAGAGGAGATGCGCCGTCATCGCCGCCGGCAGATGGCGCATCGCTTTGAACGGCAAGAAGTCGGTGCGCGACAGTTCGGCGCGGTGTGTGCCGACCACCGGCAGCGACAGATGGCTGTCGGCATTGCCCCGGCCATGCCCTGGCAGATGCTTCATCACCGGCATCACCCCGCCGGCGGTCAGGCCATCCGCGGCCGCGCGGCCGAGAGTCGCGATGGTCGTCGCGTCCATCGAGAAGGCGCGGTCGCCGATCACCGAATTGGCCCCCTCGACGGGCATGTCGAGGCAAGGCAGGCAGTCGGCGTTGAAGCCGAAACCGGCAAGGTCCCAGGCGATGAGGCGGCCGTGCAGCCAAGCAGCGCGCTCGCCGGCAGCCGGGTCGGCATCATAGATCGCCCCGAGCGTCGCCGCCGGCGGGTAGCGCGGGGCCAGCGGCGGCCGCAGGCGCTGCACCCGCCCGCCCTCCTGGTCGACGAAGACCGGTGTCGAGATGCGGCCCCCGGCCTCCTTCAGGCTGGCGACGAGATCGCTGACCTGAGCAGCCGATTCGATGTTGCGCCCGAACAGGATGAAGCCCCAAGGGTGCTCATCGGCAAAGAAGGCGCGCTCGTCGGCCGACAGGCTCAGCCCCGCGACGCCGGCGATCCAGGCTTTCGATCCGGTCATGAAATCTCCCTCGCAAACAGAAAGGGGCGGCCTGCACGTCGGCGGCCGCCCCAAGGGTCAGATGATGGGCAAGCGGCCGAGACAGAGCCCGGACGCGAGCATGTCAGCGGGCGACGAAGCAGTTGCCGCCAGCGGCTTTCAACTGGCCGCAGATGTCGGAGGCATCGTCCTTCGAGGCGGCGGCGACGCGGACGCGGTAGAACGTCCCCTTGCCGGGGATCTCGGCGGGCTGGATGCCGACGGCACGGCCCGAGATCACGCCGGAGAACTTCGCCCCGAGGCTGCGCATTGACTGCTGTGCGGCGGCCTCGGAAGGCTGCGACGAGATCTGCACGTAGTAACCGCCCGCTGCCGAGGTGGCGGCAACCGGCGCCGGCTTCGGCGCGATGGCCGCGACTTGCATCGGGTCGGCGGCCTCGTCCGCCTGGCGCGGCGAGGGTGTGACGTCGGCGACCTGCTGGACGGAGCCGGCGGCCGGCTCGAGCGGCGCGGCGGCTGCAGCCGCAGGGGCAGCCTCGACCGTGCGCACCGGCGGCGGCGGGGCAGCAGGCACGGCAGCGACGGCTGCCGCCGGTTCCACCGGAGCGGCCTCGGCGGGCGCGATCGTGCCATCCGGCCGAACGACCATGGTCCGCACCTTGCGCGGCTGCAGGACGGGAACCGGTGAAGACGCAGCGCCATCGGCGGAAGCGACCTCAATCCGCTCCTGGCTCGGATCCGATTCGGCCGACTGCGCCCCGATCGGGTCGACGCCCGGTAGATCCTGATAGGCGGCGGGCTCTTCCTCCACCGGGAGATCGATCGGCTCCTCGGCATCGGTCAGCAGCGCCTGCTGCGTGGTCGAGGCGCCCGCCTCGCCGTTGACGCGGTTGTAGACGGCCTTGTTCTGGTTCGGAACGGTGCGTCCGCCCGGGTCCTTCGGCACCATCTTGAACGGCTCGTTGTCGGCCTTGATCAACAAGGGCTCGTTCGAGGCCTGAAGGCCCGCATCGGCGGACTTGCCATTCCAGACGAACAGGCCGACGGCGCCGATCAGGGCGAGCGACAGCACGCCGCCGCCGAGCGTCACCGCGGTCCGGCGACGCGAAGAGCGGGCGATCGGTGCCGGCGCGGCGTCGTCGGCGTAATAGCCGTCGTCGGCATACTGGGCGGCATCGCCAGGGCCCTCGCCGTGCGCTGCCGCTTCATCCTGCTGATAATAAGCCTGCGAGCCGCCATGCACCGGCTCGTTCATTACGGCCAGCTCGCTGGCGATCAACTCGTCGAAGTCGTCGAGCTCCGGCTGGGCGGGCTCATGCCGGTAGTCGTCCACCACCCGCTCGGGGGCGAAGGACTGGGTCTCCACGACAATGACGTCGCGCGGATTGGCGGGCGCGCTGAGGCCGTGGATCGCGGTCTCGAGATCGGCGCCGAGCGAGCGGCCGCCAGTATAGCCGGAGCGGCCATGCGTCACGGTTGCGGTCGTCGCTGCCGCCGATCGCGCCGGATCTGCCGCCGCCGGGCGGCTGCCCCGCGGCACGATCCAGCTCTGATAGGCATCGGCAGGATCGGACTTGGGTGCGGCGGCAGCCGGACGCTCAGGCCGGCGCGTCGAGGTCGCCGCCGGGAACTCGTCACCGAGGGCCGCTTCGAACGCGGCATCGAAATCATGATCATGCGGCGCCAGCGGCGCATGGCGCCCAGCCGCATCGACCCGACTCCGCGTGCCGGCGGAAGCCTGGACGTAGCGCTCATGGTCGGAAACGGGGCGGACGGCAGGGGCGCGACCGGCATGCGGGTCCATCGCCAGCTCGGCCTCGAACATGTCGGCGAGCTCGGCGAAGGGATCGCTGTCCTCAGCCCTCGAAAGGGGGACGCCGCGACCCGGATTCTTCATGTCTCCCATGCCGCCAAACTCCACTATTTCCGTCCCAGGCCGGCCTTGAAAAGGCTGGCCGGAAGGACATCACCGCTATGAGACGATATTGACCAAAGCGTGATCCATCACCGCATTTCCTCCGGTGCATGGACGCCGATCAGCGCCAGACCTGAGGCAATAACGGCCGCGACCGCGCGAACCAGGGCCAGTCTCGCCAAGGTCAACCTTCGCTCTTCAGGGTTAACAAAGCGTAAGCCGGGAACGTCGCGGCCGCGATTATACTGGGCATGGAAAGTCTGGGCGAGATCGTAGAGGTAGAAGGCGATCCGGTGCGGTTCCTTCGCCTCGGCGGCCGACTGCACCAGACGCGGATATTCGGCGAGCTTGCGGATCAGTCCGATCTCGCCCTCGTCCGCGAGCAGCGCCAGAAGCGCCGCGTCGCTCTCCGCGTCGGTGACCGCGATCCCCTCGCCCGCCGCCTGCCGCTCGACGGCTTTCGCGCGCGCATGGGCGTACTGGACGTAGAAGACCGGGTTGTCCTTCGACTGCTCGGTGACCTTCTGGAAGTCGAAGTCGAGCGGCGCGTCGCTCTTGCGGAACAGCATCATGAAGCGGACGGGATCGCGCCCGACCTCCTCGACGACGTCGGCGAGCGTCACGAAGTCGCCCGAGCGCTTCGACATCTTCACCGGTTCGCCGTTGCGGAAGAGCTTGACCAGCTGGCAGAGGACGACGTCGACCTCGGCGGTGCCGCCTGAGACCGCCTTCGCGACCGCTTCCAGCCGCTTGACGTAGCCGCCGTGATCGGCGCCGAGGACGAAGACCATCTCCTGGAAACCGCGGGCGAACTTGTCCTGAAAGTAGGCGACGTCGGCGGCGAAGTAGGTGTAGCTGCCGTTCGACTTGACCAGCGGGCGGTCCATGTCGTCGCCGACATCGGTCGAGCGCAGCAGCGTCTGCTCGCGGTCCTCGTAGTCCTCCGGCAGCTGGCCCTTCGGCGGCGGCAGGGCGCCCTGATAGACGAAGCCCTTGTCGCGGAGATCGTCGATCGCCATCGCGATGCGGCTGGCATTGGCGCCCTCCGGCACGGCATGCAGCGTCCGCTCGGAGAAGAACACCTCGTGCGTGATGCCGAGGAGCTTCAGGTCGTCGCGGATCATCATCATCATCGCGTCGATGGCGTAGTCGCGGATGACCGGCAGCCATTCGGCCTCGTCCTGGCCGAGGAACCGGTCGCCATAGCGGATCGCCAGCGCATGACCGACCGGCTTCAGGTAGTCGCCGGGATAGAGCCCGGCCGGGATTTCCCCGATCGTCTCGCCCATCGCCTCGCGGTAGCGCAAGTACGCCGAGCGGGCGAGGACGTTCACCTGCTCGCCGGCATCGTTGACGTAATATTCCTTCACCACCGCATTGCCGGCGAAGGCGAGGAGGTTGGCGATGGCATCGCCGACCACGGCGCCGCGGCAATGGCCGACATGCATCGGCCCGGTCGGGTTGGCCGAGACGTATTCGACATTGATCTTGCGGCCGGTCGCGGTCCCGCGGCCGTAGTGCGCAGCGTCCGTCAGGAGGACGGCGAGGTGCTTCGTCCAGAAGGCGGGGTGGAGCCGCAGGTTGATGAAGCCCGGGCCGGCGATCTCCACCGCCGCGACGTCGACGTCCTCCCGCAGCCGCACGGCGATCGCCTCGGCAAGATCGCGCGGCTTCAGCTGAAGCGGCTTCGCCAGCACCATCGCGGCATTGCTGGCGAGATCGCCATGGCTGGCGTCGCGCGGCGGCTCGACGGTGATGCGCGACAGGTCGGCCTCGGCGATTCCCTGAGCGGCCAGAGTCGCTTGCACGGCGGCTTTGATACGAGTCTCGAAGTCGGCGAAAATGTTCATGTAGAGGTTCCAGAAGGGATCGCAGGCGGCTCGCCCCGGCGAAAGGGCGGGCGGTGGACGGACCATAGAGGAAGGCCCGCCGTCAGGCGAGGATCGGCGCGCCTAACGCAAATCGGGGGTGGCGTCAAACAGCCGGCGGTGCTCCGCCAGGGCATAACTGTCGGTCATGCCGGCGAGGTAATCGGCGACGCGGCGGGCCTGGCGCGCCGGATCGGACGCTGCCGTCGCCGGCTCCCCGTCGCCGTGCATCTCGGCGGGGTCGGCGAAGTAGCGGTCGAAGAGATCCGCGACGACGGTCTCGGCCTGGTCCATCACCCACATGATCGCCGGGTTGCGGTAGACGCGGCTGAACAGGAAGCGCTTGGTCTCGGCCTCCGCCGCCTGCATCGCCGGCGAGAAGGTCACCAGCGTGCGACCGGCATCGCGCACGCCGTCGGCATCGACCGGCCCGAGCGCTGCGAGCGCCGCGAAGGTCGTGCGGATCACGTCCTCGACCATCCGGGTGATGTGCCGGCGCATGATCTCGTTGATCAGCCGCGGCCGCTCGAGGCCGGGATAGGCGGCGCGGACCTCGCGGAGGATGCTGCCGGCGAGCTCGAGTTCGGCCAGATCCTCGATGTCGATGAGGCCGGCCCGCAGGCCGTCGTCGAGGTCGTGCGTGTCGTAGGCGATATCGTCGGCGATCGCCGCCGCCTGCGCCTCGAGGCTGGCATGCCGGGAGAGGTCGAGCGGATAGAGCGCGTCGACGTCGAGAATCGGCTGCGGCACCGGTTCGCCGGTCGCGGCAGGTCCGGTCAGCGGCCCGTTGTGCTTGACCAGCCCCTCCAGCGTCTCCCAGGCAAGGTTCAGCCCGTCGAACTCGGCATAGCGCCGCTCCAGCGCGGTGACGATGCGCAGCGACTGGGCATTGTGGTCGAAGCCGCCGAAAGCCGCCATCTTCGCCGCCAGAACCCGCTCGCCGGCATGGCCGAAGGGCGTGTGGCCGAAATCGTGGACCAACGCCACCGCCTCGGTCAGGTCCTCGTCGAGCCGGAAGGCGCGGGCGAAGGCGCGGGCGATCTGCGACACCTCGATCGTGTGGGTCAACCGCGTGCGGAAATGGTCGCCCTCGTAGGCGACGAAGACCTGCGTCTTGTGCTTCAGCCGGCGGAAGGCGGTGGAGTGGACGATGCGATCGCGGTCGCGCTGGTAGGGCGTGCGGGTCAGGCTCGGCGGCTCCGCGACGTAGCGTCCACGGCTCGTCGCGGGATCGACGGCGAAGGGCGCGCGGCCGTTCTGTCCCATGCCGATGGCGGGCATCTCAGCATCGGTCATGTCCGGATCGGTCCACTCTGGCTGGGCGCGGCGGCAAAGCCCGCGGGCGGCGATGGGAAACGGGAACGCGGATTGACCGTCCCCTCCGGCGTGCATACTTAAGGTCCAGCGTTTCAACAAGCAGAGGCCGGATGCCCGCCGTGGCGGATGCCGGATGAGATCATGAGCGAAACGATCCCCGTCACCGTTTCCGACGCCGCCTTCCGGCGGATCGCCGCGATCGTCGCCAAGAGCGATGCAGGCCGCGCACTGCGCATCTCGGTCGAGGGCGGCGGCTGCTCCGGCTTCTCCTACAAGTACGACCTCGCCGACGATGCCACGGCCGAAGACCTCGTCCTTACCAAGGACGGCGCCACGGTGCTGATCGACCAGGTCTCCTTGCCTTATCTCGACGGCTCGGTGGTCGATTTCGTCGACGACCTGATGGGCCAGTCGTTCCAGATCCGCAATCCCAACGCCGTCGCCTCCTGCGGCTGCGGCACCAGCTTCTCGATCTGATTCCCATCGCATGCTGATCGCCACCTGGAACATCAACGGCATCAAGGCCCGCATCGACACGCTGCTGGCCTGGCTCTCCGAGCGCTCGCCCGACATCGTCTGCCTGCAGGAGATCAAGAGCGTCGACGAGGGCTTTCCACGGGAGGCGATCGAGGCGCTCGGCTATCACGTCGAGACGCATGGCCAGAAGGGCTTCAACGGCGTCGGCCTGTTGTCGAAGATGCCGCCGAAGGACGTCTCGCGCGGCCTGCCCGGCGACGAGAGCGACGAGCAGTCGCGGTTCATCGAGGGCGTGTGGCGGGTCGGCGAGCGCACGATCCGCGTCGCCTCGATCTACCTGCCCAACGGCAATCCCCTCGGCACCGAGAAGTTCGACTACAAGCTGAGGTGGATGGCGCGGCTGGAAACCCATGCGAAGTTGCGGCTCGAGGAGGAGAGCGACCTCGTGCTGGCCGGCGACTACAACGTCATTCCGCAGCCCGAAGACGTCAAGTTTCCGCAAGCCTGGCTCGGCGACGCGCTCTACCAGCCGGAAAGTCGCGCCGCCTGGCGCCGGCTGCAGAACCTCGGCCTCGTCGACGCGCTGCGGGCTACAACGTCGGACGCCGGCATCTACACGTTCTGGGACTACCAGGCCGGCGCCTGGCAAAAGAACAACGGCATCCGCATTGACCACCTCCTGCTCTCCCCGGAAGCCGCCACGCGCCTCGCCTCCGTCGGCATCGACAGCCACGTCCGCGGCTGGGAGAAGCCGTCGGACCATGTGCCGGTGGTGATCGAACTGGCGGTATAAGGCAGGCTGCGGGGCTAAGGCTTCGGACGAGGTCACCGAGAGTTAGTCTTGCGGGCGTTCTCCGCAGTTGCGGAAGAATGGCGCGGCGCCATCGCGGTTAGGAAAACTTCGCCATCGCGGCGGGACAGTACTGGCGCTCAAACTCTAAGACGCTCGTCATCCCGGACCTGATCCGGGATCCATTCCTCTCCGCGTCAACGCCGCTCCGGCGCAGATCAGTTTCCAAATATCAGACGGTTTGGAATGGATCCCGGGTCAAGCCCGGGATTACGAGCGTCGCGAAGCGCGGCAGAACGTCCTGCGCGGGCCGAGACGCAACCCGTGCGGCCAGAGGTGTAGCCCGTCGCACCTGAACGATCAGAGGCCAGAGAAGCCGTCCGCAAGCTTTTCTCGCGAACCCCTGACCGCCTTTGCAGAACAAGTGCAGGACGCCTGCACCCACCAAAACTCGAACCTCAGTTCCCCGCAAACCCCCTGCCGCCCTCGGCATAGGCGAGCGCCGTGCGGCGGTCGGCTTCGGTGGCGAGCGAGAAGGCCTCTTCCTGCAAGGGGCGGATCCAGGCCTGGTCGGTCGGCTCGGCTTGCTTCAGCGCCGCGGTGAGCATGGCAAGACCGCGGACCGGCTCGGCGCGCAGCTTGATCTTCTCGCCGTCGAACAGGAGATAGCCGAGCAAGGCCTGGGCGCTGACATTGCCTTTTTCGGAGGCGAGCTTCAGCCAGCGGGCGGCCTGGCGCGGGTTCGGGCGACCGCCCTCGCCGTTCAGCAGCATGCGGCCGAGCTGGTACTGCGCGCGCGGATCGCCGAACACCGAGGCGGCGTGGAAGTAGAGCTGCCGGGCCTGCGACAGGTCGACCGAGACCGGCGAGTCGGGAATGCCCTTGCGCATGTAGTCGGCGAGCGCGGTCACCGAGCTCGCGACATAGGCAGCGTTCGGCGAGGACGACGTATCGTCCTGCTCGGCATTGATGATCTCCTCGAAGATCTTGAACGCCTCGAAATCGTTCTTCGGAACGCCGTCGCCTTCGGCATACATCTGCCCGAGCTTCCAGCGCGCACCGGGATGGCCCTTGTCGGCGGCATACCGCAGGGCTTCCACCGCCTCGGTCTTCTCGCCGCGCTTGTAGGCCTTGAAGCCGAAGGAGAAGAGCTCCATCGGGCCGGCATCGGGCGTGACCAGGGTATTCGGGTCGAGGGCAAGCGTCGGCCGGACGCCGACACCGACGACCGCGGCGAGCGACAGTGTCGCAAGGACCAGCGCGCGCGGCAGATAACGGCCCGCGCGGAAACCGGCCGTCATGGGAGCGCCGGCTGCCCTAGAGGTCTGCATAGGTGTGCTTCTCGGCAGCGCCGCCGGGATGGGTGACGGCGCCTTGACGGGCGGAGCCGACCTGCTGCGCGTATTTCCAGATCGAGCCCGAGGCGTAATTCGTCTCCCGCGGCCGCCAGGCAGCTGCGCGTGTGGCCATTTCCTCGTCGCTGACGCGCACCGACAGCGTGCCGGCGATGGCGTCGAGGTCGATGATGTCGCCGTCCCGCAGATGCGCGATCGGGCCACCGGTCGCCGCCTCCGGCCCGACATGGCCGACGCAGAAGCCGCGGGTGGCGCCGGAGAAGCGCCCGTCGGTGATCAGTGCCACCTTGTCGCCCATGCCTTGCCCGTAGAGCGCGGCGGTGGTCGACAGCATCTCGCGCATGCCCGGCCCGCCGCGGGGTCCCTCGTAGCGGATGACCAGCACGTCGCCTTCGGCATAAGCCTTGCTCGAGACTGCCGCAAAACACTCTTCTTCCGAGTCGAAGCAGCGCGCAGGGCCGGAAAAGATCAGGTTGCCCATGCCGGCGACCTTCACGATCGCCCCGTCCGGCGCGAGGTTGCCGCTGAGACCGACGACGCCACCGGTGACGGTGATCGGCTTGTCGGCCGGACGCACGACGTCCTGCTCCTCGTTCCAGGCGATCTTCGCCATGTTCTCGGCGAGCGTCAGCCCGGTGACCGTCATGCAGTCGCCGTGCAGATGGCCGTTGTCGAACAGCGTCTTCATCAACAGCGGAATGCCGCCGGCCTCGAACATGTCCTTGGCGACGTAGCGGCCGCCCGGCTTCAGGTCGGCGATGTACGGCGTGCGCTTGAAGATCTCGGCGACGTCGAAGAGGTCGAACGCGATGCCGGCCTCGTGTGCGATGGCCGGCAGGTGCAGCGCGGCATTGGTTGAGCCGCCCGACGCGGCGACGACGGCTGCGGCATTCTCCAGCGACTTCCGTGTGACGATGTCGCGCGGCCGGATGTTCTTGGCGAGGAGCTCCATCACCTTCTCGCCGGCGGCGTAGTTCAGCTGCTCGCGGATCGAATACGGTGCCGGGGCGCCGCAGGAATAGGGCAGCGCCAGGCCGATCGCCTCGGCGACGGTCGCCATCGTGTTGGCGGTGAACTGCGCGCCGCAGGAGCCGGCACCCGGACAGGCCGCCTGCTCGATCTCGGAGAGGCCAGCATCGTCGATCGCGCCGACCGAATACTGGCCGACCGCCTCGAACACGTCCTGAACCGTCACTTCCCGTCCGCGGAAGGTGCCGGGCAGGATCGAGCCGCCATAGATGAAGACCGAGGGCACGTTCAGTCGGACCATCGCCATCATCATGCCCGGCAGCGACTTGTCGCAGCCGGCGAGGCCGACGATCGCGTCATAGCCATGGCCGCGCATCGTCAGCTCGACCGAGTCGGCGATCACCTCGCGCGAGACCAGCGAGGCCTTCATGCCCTGGTGGCCCATGGCGATGCCATCGGTGACGGTGATGGTGACGAACTCGCGCGGCGTACCCTTGGCGGCAGCGACGCCCTTCTTCACGAACTGTGCCTGGTGCATCAGCGAGATGTTGCAGGGCGCTGCCTCGTTCCAGCAGCTGGCGACCCCCACCAGCGGCTGGTGGATCTCCTCGGTGGTGAGGCCCATGGCGTAGAGATAGGAGCGATGCGGCGCGCGGGACGGGCCTTCCGTCACGTGACGGCTCGGCAGTCTCGACTTGTCGAATGTTGTTACCAACGCCACATCCCTCACATACCCATCGGAACCGGCGCCCCCGCCCCTTACCTGCCGTCACTCCCCCGAATGACGCCCCTGAGGTGAGCGTCGTTTATGGCGGCAAGGCGGCAATGTCCCGTTGGGCGTGTATAGCCGATGCAAGATTGCAATAGTGTTGCCAGAAGCCCACAAAGCCATCTGAACGTCTCGCAGGAACATCTGGTAAGACGCTGAACAGAAAACGAAAAAGGCACGCCTCGCGGCGCGCCCATTAATTTGTGCAGTGAACATTCAAATTGCGCTTCGCGGAGAGGAATGCGCGGCTCCGCGGGCTTCGGATCGGCCTGCCGATCGCCAGGCATCAACCTCGCCTAGCGCGGCCGATCCGTCGGTGCACTTTCCTTAAAAGCTGAGTTTCAACGAGGCGTTGCCGGCGTAGACGAAGGTGCCGTCCACGCTCCCGTTAAAAAAGGCGCCCTCGGAGATCTTCTGGTCGCCGGACGTCCAGTAGCCAACGAGGCCACCGAAGCGGATCTCGCTCCACTTGTTCTGCTTGAACGAGACGCCGCCGGAGACGGTGTAGAGGTCGGTGTAGGTCGTCTCCGCGCCCGACGAAACGCCCTTGTCGTAGCCGAGCGTCAGGACGCCGGAGATCTCGTCGTTGAAGGCGCGACCGATGCCGATGCTGCCGGTGTAGCCGTCCTTCCAGTGATAGGGCGAGAAGCTGGAGGAGGAACCGAGGGTCGGGCTCGAGATCGTGCTGACGACCTCGTTATTGGTGCTCCAGTCCGTCCAGCGGAACGAACCCAGCAGCAGCGTGCCCGGCGCGATGCCGGTCTGGGCGTTGATGGTCAGCGTCTGTGGGCTGACGGCCTCGCTGAGCACCGAGTCGACGTTGAGGACACTGCCGACGCCGAGGCCGCGCTGCGCCAGCGCTGCCGAGACTGCGCCGCCGAAGGCGGTCGGAATGCTCGCCTGCTGGCCGTTCGGCAAGGTCAGGAAGGCGGTGTCGGAGATTTCGACCGTGCCGGAGCCGCGGATATCGTCGTGCCGGACCTCGGATCGGTAGAGGATCTGCGCGCGCAGGGCGATATCAGGGCGCTCATAGGCCGCGCCGATGCGGTAGCCAAGTTCGAAGCCGCCGTCGCTCTCGACGTCGACGAGCGTCGGCAGCGTGATCTGTGCGCCACGCAGCGACGCGACGAGCCCTGCCCCCTGGGCACCGGTCGACCGAAACAGCGGGTTCAGATTGCGCTCGCCAATGCTGCTGCCGTCAAAACTGAAATCCTCGACGAACAGGCCGCCGATGAAGGAGAACCGCGCGGCCTCGGTGGAGTAGCTGATACGGCAGGTCGCGCCGAATTCGTTCGTGCTGAAGTCCGTGCTGATGGTCTGCGAGGTCGAGGTGGCCGAGGATACCTGCCGCGGGAGGGCGCCGTTCGGCGCGCCGCTGTAATCTGCCTCGGCCGCGAACGGAATGGTGTAGGTTCCGGCGCAGGCAAAGCCCTCATTGCCGAAGGCGACGGCGAGCGACGGGATCTTGTACGTCCCGGTATAGTCGCCGAACTCACCCTTCTGGCCGTTGATCGAATCGAAACCGCGGTTGGGGTTGACGTAGGTGAAGCCGAAACGCGACGACACCGCGCCTTGCTCGTAGAGGATGTCGGTATCGGCAGCGCCGCGCTGGAAGCCGCCCGCCATGGCCATCGACGCGGAAAACAGCAACGCCAGGACGCTTCCTGCCCGAACCAGCTTCAAATACCGCATCGCTTGCCCCCATCCGTGTTCCTCCTCCCCCGAGGAGCCGGGCTTTCACATCCCGTTGACGCAAACGTAAATGAAAAGACGGGGTTTGCAACGGAACGAGATGCGCCCGGCGGTTGCCGAGGGCAGTTTCGCCACAGTCTCGCAGCCTGCAAGACCGATTCCGGAAAGGTCGTCAAAGGTCTGACGATGCTGCGCTATCTCCTCCTGCCGAAATCGCCGACGGCCCTCCGGCGGTATCTTCCGCCGAAGGGCCGTCCAATCGCCGCCGGACCGTGGCGAAAATGCGACAGTTTCAGGAGTGGCCGTCAGTCGTCCTGAAGCAGCAGGAGGGCCTGCGAGAGCTTCTCGGCCTCCAGACGATAGGCCTCGCGCTTGCGGCGCTCCTCCTCGACGATGTCGTCCGGCGCGTTGGCGACGAATCGCTCGTTGCCGAGCTTCTTGTCGATCCGCCCCATTTCATCGAGCGCCTTGCCGTGTGCCTTGGTGAGGCGCGCCCGTTCGGCCGAGATGTCGATCATGCCCTCCAGCGGCAGCGCGAAGGTAGCGCCCCCGACGAGGATCTGAGCCGACTGCCGCGGCGCGACGTCCGCAGCCGTGATCGACGACAGACGTGCCAGCCGCTTCAGCGAGGCATCGTGGCGCGCCAGCCGCCCGGCCAGCAGATCATCCGGCTGCACGGCGACAAAGGCCGCCTCGGCGCCCGGCGGCACATTCATCTCGCTGCGCACCGACCTGATCTCGTTGACCATCTCGATCAGCCAGTTGATGTCGCCCGCGGCATCCGCGTCGAGGAAATCGACCGATGGCCAATCGGCATGGCAGAGCAGCGTCGCGCGCGGCGCGGCTTCCGGTGCCGTCAGTGTCCAGAGCTCCTCCGTCAGGAAGGGCATGAACGGATGCAGCAGCGCGAAGACGCGATCCAGAACATAGCCGGTGACGCGCCGCGTCTCCTCCTTCGCCGACTCGTCCTCGCCGAGGAAGATCGGCTTCGACAGCTCGAGATACCAGTCGCAGAAGTTGTTCCAGACGAAGCGGTAGAGCGCGCCCGCCGCCTCGTTGAAGCGATAGGCCTCGATCGCCTTCTCGGTCTCGGCGACCGTCCGCGACAGCTCGGTCATCAGCCAGCGGTTCAGCTGCAGCGTCAGCGTCGACCCGTCGACCGCAACGCCATGTTCTGCGCCGTTCATCCCGGCGAAGCGCGTCGCGTTCCAGAGTTTCGTGCCGAAGTTGCGGTAGCCGGCGATGCGCTGGGTATCGAGCTTCACGTCGCGGCCCTGCGCCGCCATGATGGCGAGGGTGAAGCGCACGGCGTCCGCACCGAACTCGTCGAACAGCTCGATCGGGTCGATGACGTTGCCCTTCGACTTCGACATCTTGGCGCCGTTCTTGTCGCGGACGAGCGCGTGCACGTAGACGGTCTTGAACGGCTCCTCGCCCATCACGTGCAGGCCCATCATCATCATCCGGGCGACCCAGAAGAAGATGATGTCGAAGCCGGTGACCAGCGCCGAGGTCGGGTAGTAGGTGGCAAGCTCCGGCGTCTTCTCCGGCCAGCCCATGGTCGAGAACGGCCAGAGCGCGGAGGAGAACCAGGTGTCGAGCACGTCCTCGTCGCGGGTGATGAGGTTCGCCCGCAGCGCCGGGTCCGCGGCCATGGCGCGGGCCTCGTCATCCGAGATCGTGCCGTTGGTCACGTAGTACGCGAGCGCGGCGGCGACGGCCTCCTCCTCGGTCTTGGCGACGAAGATCTTGCCGTCCTGGCCGTACCAGGCCGGGATCTGGTGGCCCCACCAGAGCTGGCGCGAGATGCACCAGGGCTGGATGTTCTCCATCCACTCGAAATAAGTCTTGTCCCAGTTCTTCGGGACGAAGTTGGTGCGGCCCTCGCGCACGCTGGCGATGGCGGGCTTCGCCATGGTCGCGGCATCGACGTACCACTGGTCGGTGAGGTAGGGCTCGATCGGCACGCCGCTGCGATCGCCGTGCGGAACCGTATGCGGGTGATCCTCGATCCGGGCGAGGTAGCCGCCCTCCTCCATCATCTCGACGATCTTCGCCCGTGCGGCGAAGCGGTCGAGACCGTGGATCGCGGCGGTGGTCGCGTCGAGCTCGGCCGTGCGGTCGAGACCGGCGAGGAAATCCTCGTTCTCGGCAAGCGTAATCGCGGCCTCGATCGTCATCAGGTTGATCTTCGCCAGATCGTGCCGCTTGCCGACCTCGAAGTCGTTGAAGTCGTGCGCGGGCGTGATCTTGACCGCGCCCGAACCAGCCTCCGGGTCGGCGTAATCGTCGGCGACGATCGGGATCAGGCGGCCGACCAGCGGCAGGCGCACGTGCTTGCCGACGAGCGACTGGTAACGCTCGTCCTCGCCGTTCACCGCGACGCCGGTATCGCCGAGCATGGTCTCCGGCCGGGTCGTCGCGACGGTGATGAAGGTGGCGGGGTTCTCCGGATCGAAGGTCTCGCCGTCGATCGGGTAGCGGAAGTGCCAGAGATGGCCCTTCACGTCCTGCTGCTCGACCTCGAGGTCCGAGATCGCCGTCAGCAGCTTGGGGTCCCAGTTGACGAGGCGCTTGTCCTTGTAGATCAGGCCCTTCTCGTAGAGGTCGACGAACACGGTGCGGACGGCTTCCGACAGCCCCTCGTCCATGGTGAAGCGCTCGCGCGACCAGTCGCAGGAGGCGCCGAGCCGGCGCAGCTGGCCGAGGATGGTGCCGCCGGACTCTTCTTTCCACTGCCAGATCCGCTCGACGAAGGCCTCGCGGCCCATGTCCCGCCGACCGGGCTCCTTTCGCTCGCGCAGCTGCCGCTCGACGACCATCTGCGTCGCGATGCCGGCATGGTCCATGCCCGGCTGCCAGAGGACGTTCTTGCCGCGCATCCGCTCGAAACGGACCAGCACGTCCTGCAGCGTGTTGTTGAGGGCATGGCCGATGTGCAGCGAGCCGGTGACGTTCGGCGGCGGGATGACGATCGAATAGGGCTCGGCACCGGGCTTGGCGCCAGCGCCGGCGCGAAAGGCGTCCGCCTCCTCCCAGCGCTCGGCGATGCGCGGCTCGAGGCTGGCGGCGTCGTAGGTCTTCTCGATCATGATGTCGTCCGATGGAAAGCAGGAAGGCGTGTCGCCCCGGTTACGCCTAAGCTTTCCGCCGTGTCAACGAATCCTGCGGCCGAGCGTCAGCGGCGGGGCCCGCGCGAGACGCGCTCGATCTCTTCGCGCACCATCCGCTCGACGATGCGCGGCAGGTTGTCGTCCAGCCATTCCTGCAGCATCGGCCGCAGCATTTCGCGCGCCATTTCCTCCATCGACTTCATCTGCCCGTCGCGGATGGCCCGGGCGAGATCGTCGAAGGCGGCCGCAACCTGGGCACCGGCGGCTTCCGACATCAGCGAGGACGCGGCGGTGATCACCGAGGGCTCCGGCGCAGGCGCGGATGGTACTGGCTCCGCCGCCTCAGCCGCGTCCCGCCCAAGGCCGACCGCGCGGTTCAACTCGGAACTGAATTGCTCTTCGTCGAAGCCGGCCACCAGGTCGACAACCTCGGGCGCAGCCGCTGCGACGGGCGCGGAGCGGCTGGCCTCGACCAGCGTGCTGGGGACGATCCGGTCAGCGGCGACGATCGTCACGTCCGGAAGCGCAGCTGCCGGAGCTGTCACTCGCGCAGCTGTCACTGGCGAAGTTTTGGCGTCCTCCCCCTCGCCCATCGCGGGTCTGACGGCACTTTCCGCCAACGATGGTAATGGCGATGACGATGGCGACGCCTCCCGGCCGAAAGCGCCGGCGAGCGACAGGCCGTCCCGGGTGACGCCCTCCCGCAGGAGAGCGCGCGGCGGAAGCTCGGGCCGGCGGGGCATCGGCTCGCGCCGTGACACACGCGACCGCGAGCGCAGAAGGGTGGAAGAGTCCAGCGAGACCGGCTCGGGCTCCGACGAACCCGGCTCGGATGGCGGCGCGGCGATCACGACATCAGCGGCCTGGGCCGGCTGCTCCGCGGCAGCGACAGGTGCGGCATCGTCGGCGGAGGCCTCGTCAGCCGCGGCGGTCACTTCGGCGTCGACGGCGGGCATCGTCTCGGCGCCGGTCCGGGGCGCATCAGCGTTGGCCGGCGCGAAGTCGCGGGCGAGCGTGCCGAAATCCCAGTCCGGGCCATCGGCCGACATCTCGGCATCACCGCCGCTCGGCGCAGGATGGCCATGCAGCACGTCGCCCGCAGGCTTCGGCCGTTCGTCGCCGCTTTCGATAATCCGGCGTATCGACGCCAGGATTTCTTCCATCGAAGGCTCTTTGAGGGAAGGCGCGTTGCTCATGGGGGCTGCCTGCATCTTCGAGAACGGCCGCACGCGGTCGAATCATGAAGAACAGCCTAACGCGAAAGCCGGCGGGAAAGAATCCCCGGCCGGCTTTCGCAATCGATATCACCAGATGAATACGCCCCGGTGGGCGCGCGCGGCCTAGCGGCCGTCGGGCGTGCGCATGCCCGACCACTTGTCCTTGACCGCCTCGTAGTGCTGCTTCGGCTCGTAGACAGCGACCGCGAGTTTCAGGCGGGTGACCGAGAGGCGGCCGATGGCCGAGGCCAGGGCATAGCTCGCCACCACCTCGTCGCGCTGTGCGCCGACGAGCAGGATCTGCGCCGAGATCAGGTCGCCCTGCGCGTTGAGGACGTCGAGCGTGGTGCGCTGGCCGACATTGCGCTCCTCGATGACGCCGTTCAGCGCCAGCCGGGCGGCGCGGGTCTGCGCGTTGTAGCCGGTGACGTTGGCACGTGCGGCCTGCAGTTCCGCCCAGGCGGTGGCGACGGCGGCGCGCACCGCATCGCGCTGGCTGTCGACCTCGATCTGCCGCTGGCCCAGCACTTCCTTGTACTGGCGGACCTGCGAAGCGACGATGCCACCCTGGTAGATCGGAATGCTGAGCGTTGCCCCAACCGTCGCCGACATGTCGTTGCTGGTGGTCACGTCGACGCCCGGCAGGCTGTTGGAATTGGGCGTCGTGTCCGACAGCGCATAGTCGTTGTCGACCGAACCTGAGAGACTGAGGGTCGGCAACGCCTGGCCTTCAGCGGACTTCACCTGGAACGCCGCGGCGTCGACCGCGTAGAGCGTCGCGAGGATCGCCGGATGCTCTTTCTGGGAGATCGCCAGCGCCTGGACGATCGAGTTCGGCATCATGCTGTTCGGCGCCTTGCCGGGATCGAGCTGGTTCGGCGCATCGCCGATGATCTGCAGGTAGCTGGCCTCGCTGGTCGCGACCTGAGCCAGCGCCGAGTTCAGCAGCGCCGTCGCCAGCGCCTGCTCGGCCTCGGCCTGCGCGACGTCGGTGCGGGTGCCCTCGCCGACGTCGAAGCGGGCGCTGGCGGCGCGCACCTGCTCGTTGAGGAAGGCGAGGTTCTGCCGGCGCAGCGCCGCGATCTGGCGGTCGCGCAGGACGTTCATATAGACCGTCGCCGCATCGTAGAGCGTGTTCTGCTCGGTGTTGGCGAGGTTCTGCTGCGAGGCTTTCACCGTCGCCTCGGCCGAGCGCACGTTGTTAGGCGTCTGGAAACCGTCGAAGAGGGTCTGGCTGACGGTGACGCCGAAGCCGATCTGGTCCGCGCGGTTGCGCTGCGTCGTGATGTTGTCGCCGTAGGTCGTCCGCGAGCGATTGAGCTGACCGCTGCCGGAGGCGGTGACCCGGGGACGCAAGCCGCCCTTGGCCTGCGGCACGTTCTCGTCGGTCGCCCGCAACTGGGCCCGCGCGACGTTCAGATCCTGATTGTTGCGATAGGCACGCGCCAGCGCACCGGTCAGGCTTTCCGCACTTACATTCCCAACACCGGCCAACACGGTACCCGCCGCCAGCGCGACTTTGATCCAGGAATTAAACTTCACTCGACGTCTCCAGATCTAAAGTGCCACCGCAGCCATATACCCTGTGGCCTGCGGTGTCCGCGTCGCAAGGAAATCGTGCCGCATTCTCCATCGGAAAACCCGGGTTAACCCCTGCAGCGCTGCTGCGACCCCCGCGACACGTTAGCACTTGAATCGGCCGAGTGGTGTGGCCGGAAACAAACACTCTAGAATGTAAATTTTGCAGTGCGCTCGAAGCCTGGCAGCGGCCGGATGCTGCAGTTGAAGGCGAAGCGACCGGACACCACGCCCTCCTCCTTTATGTAAAGCATTGCCGCGGCAGCATTTCCCAGTCCCTCGACGGCGACGAGCCGGCCGCCCTCCGCCAGCTGCGCGAAAATTGCCTCGGGGATCACGTCGACGGCCCCCTCGAAAAGGATGACGTCGTAGGGTGCGCCATCGGCCGCCCCGTTGCCGAGCGGCGCCTCGACGACGCGGCACGAATCGTGTCCGAGGCGGGCGAGCGTTGCCGTCGCGGCCGACGCCAAGCCCGCGTCCGACTCCACCGCCACGACACTTGCGGCCAGGTGGGAGATGATGGCCGCCGAGTATCCGGTGCCGCAACCGATATCGAGCACCCGGTCGTCGCCGTCGATCTGCACCAGCTGGAGGAGCTTGGCGAAGGGCGACGCTTCCATGACGAAGCGGCCCGGACCGATCGGCAGATCGCCGTCGATATAGGCAAGCCGCTGGCGCGGACCGGTGACGAAAGCCTCACGCGGCACGCTGAGGAAAGCCTGGAGAATGCGCAGGTCGGTCACATCCGTGGTGCGGATCTGGTTGTCGACCATCTTGATGCGAGCGGCTTCGAAATCCATGTCCGCGGTCCCGTCTGCGAGCGATGCCCTCCCTTAGTCGCCCGCCCCGGGCTGTGCAAGACGGAACGCCGGAAGGCGCCTGCCACGCGGGTGCGACGGAGCCTTCCGCCTGCCGGAAAGCGGCTGTTTGGCGGCATCGACGCCGACGCCTTCGCCTTGGCGTTTTTATAAGCACGCCTATCTGAACGGCCTACAAAATAGGCGATCCATGCCACTTCTGCATAAGTCGCGTGCAGTCTTTGCTCTTCTTTTACGCACACGCGCGGCGTATCTAAGCAGCATCAAATGAACCCGAAAGCACACCAACACCATGTTCGCCCTCCTCGCCAACCGCATCAAAGACTTCCGCGCCCACCGCCGCACCGTCAGCCTGCTGTCGCAGATGGAAGACCGGCAGCTCTGGGACATCGGTCTGATCCGCGGTGACATCGATTCCGTCGTCCGCCGCGGCCGCATCCAGCATTAAGCTTCGAGCATCCTGCGACCGGGTGAACGCCCTCGTCGCAGTGTGATGCCGGAGGCTCGAACACCGCGCTTTGGTGTCGCCGATCAGCGGACCTAGATTGCGCCGGTTTGGATCTACCGCCTACGTTTAAAAGCTCCGTCGCATCCGCGGCGGGGCTTTTTTCATGTCACGATCCGGCGGACTGCTTCTCCTCGCCCAGCCTCGACAGTGGGGCCTCCCCGGACCCCGGTGACCGCCAGGCCATCCCGCACAGCAGCGTCGCGACGAGATCTCTGAGATCGTCGATGTCCTCCAGGATGCGGTCGTCGCCGCGGCTGGCGGAAGCGTGGAAGATGCCATCGAGGTGGAGCGTGATGGTCCTCGCCGTCTTGGCGACGTCGACATCGGCGAAGAGACCGGACGCGACGCCGCGGCCGATGCAGTCCTCGAGCAGCGCTTGCTCCCGGCGGTAGAAGTCGGCGATCAGCGCGTCCGTCGCCGCATCGCGGGCGGCGGAAGCGGCATAGTCGGCCATGATCTTCAGCATGCGGCCGATGGTCGGCGCCAGCTCCACATGCATGTCCAGCCAGGCGTCGATGCCACCCTTCGGGTCGTCCGCACCGGCACGCCGCGCTTCGTGGCCGGCGACAAGGCCCTCGACGACATGGCCGATCGTCCGGCGAAAGAGCTGGTCCTTGCTCTCGAAGTAGTAGTGGATCAGCGCCGCGTTAATGCCGCAGGCTTCCGCGACATCGCGAACGGTCACTAGGCTGTAGTGGCGCCCGGCAAACTGGCGCAGCGCCTCGTCGAGGATCATGGCGCACCGGGTCGCAGGGTCGAGCCGCTGCCGGATCGCGGTCTTCATCCAGTCTCCTTCATCGAACGCCGATCCTGCGCGCTTCCGCTTGGCTGCGGGCGGGTGCGCAGCCGCTGGTCATGCGCTGCACAATTCGAACTCTTTGGCCTGTAAATAACAAACATACCAATGCCTTGAATGTCGATACGACGCCTTTTCTTTGGGCTGTGCAAACGCCGGGAACCGTCTCATATTAATCCATCGGTGAATAGCGCCAACCCGCCGGCGCGTCGATCAGGAGCCCCGGATGAAACGTCTGTTCCGCGCCGCCGTCCTCACTCTGGCCATGAGCCTTGCCGCCACCGCGGGCCATGCCGAGGAGCGCAAGAGCTTCAAGCTCGGCTACAGCATCTATGTCGGCTTCATGCCCTTCGCCTGGATGAAGAGCTCCGGCGTCATGAAGAAATGGGCGGACAAGTACGGCATCGACGTCGATATCGTGCTGCTCAACGACTACGTTTCCGGCGTCAATCAGTTCATCGCCGGCGATCTCGACGCCTACGGCGTCGCCAGCATGGACGCGCTGGTGATGCCGGCCGCCGGCGGCGTCGACACCTCGATCTTCCTGCTCGGCGACTACTCCAACGGCAATGACGCGATCGTCTCGAAATCGGTCAAGTTGGTCGCCGACCTCAAGGGGCAGGAGGTGCATCTGCTGCAGTTCAGCGTCTCCCACTACCTCCTCAACCGCGCTCTGGCGCTGGCCGGCCTCAGCCTTGGCGACGTGAAGACGGTGAACATCTCGGACTCCGAGATTGCCGCGGCCTACCTCACGCAGCCAGAGCTGGTCACCGCAGCGACGTGGAAGCCGATGGTGCCGGATATGGTGAAGAGCGTTGCGGGATCGGAGATCATCTTCGACTCATCGAAGATCCCCGGCGAGATCATGGACGTCTTCATCGGCAAGACGGACGTGCTGAAAGACAATCCGGCCTTCGCCAAGGCGGTGACGGGCGCCTGGTACGAGGCTCTCGCGACGATGGAAGGACCGGACTCGGCGGGCATCAAGGAGGCGATGGCCGCCGGCATGGGCACCGACGTCGCCGGGCTCGCCACCCAGGTCGAGACCACGCACTTCTTCAAGACACCGGCCGAGGCGGTCAGCTTCATGACCGACGCCAAGACCAAGGCGATCTGGGACAGCGTGCGCACCTTCTGCTTCGACCAGGGCTTGTTCGGCCAAGGCGCCGACAGCGTCGACGCGATCGGCATCGAGATGCCCGACGGCTCGGTGCTCGGCAGCAAGGACAACATCAAGCTGCGCTTCGACCCGACGTTCGCGAAGATGGCGGCCGACGGCAAGCTCTAGCAGCGGCAGGCCGGGAACACGCGCATGCGCCGCATCATAAACTATCCGCCGGGCCGGATGCAGAAGCTGGTGCTGGGCACCTTGCCCTTCCTGATCATCCTCCTCGCCTACATCCTCGCCTCGAACGCTCGCCTCGAGGTGGCGCCGGCCGACAAGATCATGCCGAGCTTCGGCAGCTTCTATGCCGCGATCGTCAGGCTGATGACGAAGGTCGACCCGGCGATCGGCCAGCCGGTGTTCTGGTTCGACACCTGGCTGAGCCTTGGCCGGCTCGGCACGGGCCTCGGCATCTCGGCGCTGATCGGCCTCGTCCTCGGCATACCGATCGGCTTCATCCCGCAATTGCGGGCGGCCTTCGATCCGGTGCTGGCGGCGCTGTCGCTGGTGCCGCCGCTCGCCTTGCTGCCGATCCTGTTCATCGCCTTCGGCCTCGGTGAGTTGTCGAAGATGGTGCTGATCGTCTTCGGCGTCGCGCCATTCCTCGTCCGCGACGTGGTGCTGCGGGTGGCGGCGATCCCGCGCGAGCAGATCGTCAAGGCGCAGACGCTCGGCGCCTCGACGTGGCAGATGCTGCTCGACGTGGTGCTGCCGCAGGTGATGCCGCGGCTGATCGATTCGGTGCGGCTCTCGCTCGGCACCGCCTGGCTCTACGTGATCGCCGCCGAGGCGATCACCGCCGAGGGCGGGCTCGGCTACCGCATCTTCCTCGTCCGCCGCTACCTCGCGATGGACGTGATCCTGCCTTACGTCTTCTGGATCACCCTCCTCGCCTTCCTGATCGACCTCGCGCTTCGCCAGCTGTCGCGCGCGGCCTTCCCCTGGAACGAGCTGAAGGACGCCTGATGACGGAAATCCGCTTCGACGGCGTCTGGAAGGAATACGGGCCGGCGATCATCCTGGAGAACATCAACTTCACCCTGGCCGACCACGAGTTCCTGGTCATCGTCGGGCCGAGCGGCGTCGGCAAGACGACGCTGCTGCGCATGCTCCTGGCGCAGGAGCGTCCGACTCGCGGGCAGATCCTGCTCGACGGCAAGCCGATCGCGGCAGAGCCGACGGCCGACCGGGGCGTCGTCTTCCAGCGCTACTCGGTTTTCCCGCACCGGACGGTGCTGGCCAACGTGATGACCGGTCCGCAATGGGCCGCCTCCCCCTTTACCGGCCGCCTGTTTGGCGCGGCAAGGCATGCGCTGCGGGACGAGGCCATGGCGTTGCTGCAGCGGGTGGGCCTTGCCGAGGCTGCGGGAAAATACCCGCAGCAGCTCTCCGGGGGCATGCAGCAGCGCCTCGCCATCGCACAGGCGCTGATCAACCGGCCGAAAGTGCTGCTGCTCGACGAGCCTTTCGGGGCGCTCGATGCCGGCACCCGCAAGGCCATGCACACCTTGGTCGGCGAGCTCTGGGCCGAGCACGAGATGACCATCGTCATGGTCACGCATGACCTCAACGAGGCGTTCCTGCTCGGCACGCGCGTGATGGCGGTCGACAAGGCGCGGCACGATCCGCACGCCCCGGAGCGTTACGGCGCCGGCATCTGCTCCGACTTCTGCACCAAGCTGCGCATCGTGCGAGACAGCCAGCGCTTCGAGGCGCGTCGCCAAGTAGCACCCACTGCCCCTCCTCTCTCCCTGGTAAAGGACTGACATGACCGACAAGCGCTTCCACCTTGCCTGGTTCATGAACTTCACGCCGGACGAGTGGCGCGAGCCCTTCGGCCAGGGCGGTCTGCCCTGGGACGGCGCGTTCTACGTCGAGATGGCGCAGACGCTGGAGCGCGCCTGCTTCGACTACATCATGATCGAGGACAAGCTGATGGTGCCGCAGAGCTATGGCGGCTCGACCGAGGCGGCGTTGAGGCTCGGCATGATGGTGCCGAAGCACGACCCGGTGCCGCTGGCGGTGGCGATGGGCATGGCGACCTCGAAGCTCGGCATCGTCGCCACCATGTCGACGCTCGCCTACCCGCCCTTCCTGATGGCGCGCCTTTCCTCCACCATCGACAGCCTGACCAAGGGCCGCTTCGGCTGGAACATCGTCACCTCCGCCGAGGACCTCGCCGCCCAGAATTTTGGCCTCGACAAGCTGCCGCTGCGCGAGACCCGCTACGAGATGGCGGACGAGTACATGGAGGTGATGGGCAAGCTGTTCTCCAGCTGGGAGCCCGGTGCGGTCGTGCTCGACCGCGACGCCGGCGTCTATGCCGACCACACCAAGGTCCACACGATCGACCACGTCGGCAAGCACTTCAAGGTGCGCGGGCCGCTGAACACCGTGCCCTCGCCGCAGGGCCGCCCGGTCTACGTGCAGGCCGGCGCCTCGCCGCGCGGCCGCGACTTTGCCGCGCGGCACGCCGATTCCATCATTTCGGTCGCCTCGGGCGTCGAGAGCATGAAGGCGTTCCGCGCCGACCTGCGCGCCCGGGCCGCTGCGATGGGCCGCGACCCCGACGAGATCAAGGTGCTGTTCTGCGTCACCCCGACCGTCGGCGAGACCGAGAAGGACGCGCACGAGCGGCACGCGCGCCAGATCAACGCGCCGAACTTCATCATCGACATCCTCGCCTCGCTCTCGGCGATCACCGAGATCGACTTCGCGCAGTTCGATCTCGACAAGCCGCTGCCGGGAAAACTCGTCACCAACGGCGAATCGGGGACGCTCGACAAGTTCCAGCAGTGGGGCAGCGGCAAGACCTTGCGCGAGCTGGTGGTCGACGGGGCCGGCGGCGTCGTCTCTTCGGTGGAGCTGATCGGCACGCCCGACCAGGTGGCCGTCCGGATGGGCGAGGTGATGGAGGAGGTCGGCGGCGACGGCTTCCTGATTACGACGCCTGTGCTGCGCGTCAGCCGGCGCTATCTCGTGGAGATCGCCGACGGACTGGTGCCCGCGCTGCAAAAGCGTGGCCTTGTTCGCTCGCATTATTCGCACGACATGCTGCGCGACAATCTGCGGGCATTCTAAACGCTGCCGACAGAGGCTATGGACGACACGATGACCTTGATTGCGCCCTTCATCCTGCCCGGCACGTCCGTGATCGCCGATGCCCCGACGACGGCGGAGGCCATGGGCCTGCTCGAACGCCCGGTGGTGGAGCAGAAGGCCTATCGCGACGCCATGGCGAGCGTCGCTGCCGCGGTGCACATCATTACCACGGCCGGACCGAGCGGCCCCGCCGGCTTCACCGCGACGGCTGTGAGCAGCGTCACCGACCAGCCGCCGACGCTGCTCGTCTGCGTCAAGCGGGAGAGCTCGGTCGGGGCCGCCTTCCAGGCGAATGGCGCGCTCTGCGTCAACACGCTGACATCGACCCAGGAAAGACTGTCGAACCTGTTCGGCGGCAAGACGCCGATGGCGGAGCGCTTCGCCGAGGCGGAATGGACGACGGCAGTGACCGGCTCACCGGTGCTGACGGGTGCGCTGACCACCTTCGACTGCCGGATTGCGAGCGCGGTCGATATCGGCACCCATGCCGTGCTGTTCTGCGAGGTTCTCGCGATCGTCGAGGGACCATCCGGTGACGGCCTCGTCTATGCCGGCCGCCGCTATGCCGCCGTCGCGGCGCGCGCGGAGAGTTGAGCCGCCAGCCCAGGTCGCTTCCGCGGCCTGTCGGGAGGCTCTCGGGCGTGGAGATGGGCGCCGACCCGAAGCCGGTGCCGGCGGTACTGTGGCGCTGGTGCGGCACCGGCGCCGCGGGAACGTAGCTGCGGCAGCGGCGTCCGCCTCCATGCAGCGCACCGACAACCCAGTCACAGCCGGTATCTAGTGCTCGAGCTTGCGGCGCAAGATTGCGACTGCCAGCCGCCGCAGCGAGTCAGGTCGATAGCGCGGGTGTAACGCACACGGCTCACCCTCGAACGCCTCCGACAAAGTCGGCGACGCGGGTTCCGAAGGCGCCCGCTTTGCCAACCCAAAGCCCCGCTCGCGCATCGACTTTCTAAACGCTGAAGTGACGAAGCGAAACGTGCGCGCTTGAGAGGCTGAAGCCATCCGGCGCGGGGCGCTCATGCGTATTGGAGAGATGGACTCAACGATAAGTCGCTAAGCCGTCGGCACGGTTCCGCAAGGGGTAGCGCCGTCACATCCGATATCACTTTAGTTTCAAGGCGATCCGCGCATCGGAGACTGTCTTCGGCGGAACGCAGGGCCGCGTCAACCCTTACTTAACCGATCCGCAAGACGGAGTGACCCGGCCTCTAGGCCGGCACAGCAAAGGTTAATCCGATGAAGAAGTTCATGATCGCCGCCGGTATCTCGATGATCGCCACCGCCGCTTTCGCCCAGTCCCCGGCCCCGGCCAATAGCAACTACAACGCCACCACGCAGCCGAACGGCGTGACCTCGTCGACCACCGCAGGCCAGGGCACCGGTGCCGGCGCCGACATGGCGAAGAAGCCGATGATGGGCACCGACGCGATGTCGACCGGCAGCATGACCCCGGACGTCAACGCCAACACGCAGCCGAAGGGCGCCGGCCTCACCGCGGGCGGCAACAGCAACGCCTCCACCGACGTCAACGGCGTTTCGTCCTCGACCTCCGGCGGCCAGGGCACCGGCGCCGGCGCCGATATGGCCAAGTAAGCCTAAGCCGCAGTCATCGAGAAGCGCTCCGCCTCACGGCGGGGCCTTTTTTCGTTTGTGCCGACAGTCGCCGAAGCCGGCCCCTGGAGGCGACCCCGCAGGGATGTCTGCTCAACCTAAACCTTGCATGCGGCAAGGCGCGCCAAGGGATTAGATCGGACGCGCAGTTGCAAAGCCCGAAGACGAAGCCGAAACTCCTTCTGCTTCCGGGCACAAGAGAGACGGCGCCGGCGTTAGTCAAACCCAGCACTAGCGCGAACGCTGCGACCTTCAGACGAGCCGAACCCGTCATCAGGAGAAGCGAAGCTTACTCGCCTGACTGCCGCGATCTTCTCTGAAAGCTAGAAAAAAGGGTGGAGGCCTCGCCCGGAATCGAACCGGGATGCAAGGATTTGCAGTCCTCTGCGTAACCACTCCGCCACGAGGCCTCACCGGCGCTGTACCTACTGCGACATCCCGGCCGGCGCAAGAGGTTCTGCGGTGACGGCTGAAACATTGCGCCGTTGACGGCGGCGGCTGCGAGGCCGCGCGCTTGCGGATGTAGGTAACTGCCCTGGGATTCCTCGGCTAGGTATTGTGCTCGTCCGTGCTGACGGCCGGATCCGTGCCGGTGGCGGCAGCGACGCGGGCGGCCTTGGCGAGGCGGCGGCGCTGGCGCCAGCGGTTCCAGCGGACATCGTGGCGGCGGCGCCAGCGGCGCACGAGCGCGATGTCGATCGACAGGACGAGGAGGCCGAGCGGAAGCATCCAAAGGCCGAGCACCGGCAAGAACCACAGGAAGCCGCCGAGACAGAACAGGATCCCGATGGCCACCCGCCCCATCCGGGATCCCGGAAGCGCGAAGTCGCGACCGAAGATCTCGAGCCGGTGTCCCCGGAGCCGGAAGAATCGTCTCTCGGTTGCCATTCCCATTCCCTCCGGCCGCCGATTTGCCGACCGGCCGGTCAACAGGCGCGCCGCTCTGTCGGTTCCGCAACACGCAGAACGCCCGAAAAACCACAGGCTAACCGCCGGTTTGGGGATAAATGTGAAATTCTTGCCGATACGGCTTTGCAAGAGCGGATTCGTCTTGCTATAGGCTGCCTCGCGTTGACGACGCACTGTTCCCCGATAGCTCAGTTGGTAGAGCGCGCGACTGTTAATCGCTAGGTCGTAGGTTCGAGTCCTACTCGGGGAGCCACTTCTTTCAGACTTCAAACAATCCGTTAAGGGCGTGCCCGACGCTCTGCTGCGGTATGACCTCTGCGGTATGGCGACGGGTTTCGGTGGAAACGGCTGTCAGCCCATCACGATGCTGGCTATGGGTATCGGCGCTGGCTATGGGTATCGGCAAACCGCCAGGGCCCCCGGCGGGCCGGTCACGGTCGCGCGGGCGCCTGGCCGAAATCCGGACGGTGCCGACATGACCACATCCCCTTCCCCGATCGTCGTCTGGCTGCGCTACGACCTTCGCCTCCTGGACAACCCGGCGCTGGGCGATGCCGCCGAGAGCGGTCGTCCAGTGGTCGTCCTCTATGTGCTCGACGAGGAGAGCGAAGGTGTCCGCCCGCTCGGCGCGGCGCATCATTGGTGGCTGCACCACTCGCTCGCTTCGCTCGCCAAGGACCTTGCCGGCATCGGCGGGAAGCTGATCCTGCGGCGAGGCGCGGCCGGCAAGGTCGTGCCGGACGTCATCGCCGAGACCAAGGCGACCGGGCTCTGGTTCAACCGGCGCTACGACCAGGGCGGCGACGCGCTGGACGACGGAATCGCCGAATCGCTGCCGGAGGACGTCGAGGTGCAGCGCTTCCGCGCCAACCTGCTGCATGATCCGAAAGCCGTGCAGACCAAGACCGGCGGCTTCTACCGCGTCTACACGCCGTTCTGGCGCAACCTGTCGCAATCGGGTGAGCCGCGCGACCCCATCGACGCGCCGAAGAAGCTTCTGGCGCCGAAACACCAGCCGAAATCCGATGACCTCGACGCCTGGAAGCTGCTGCCGGTGAAGCCGGACTGGTCGGGCGGCATGGCGGCGGACTGGGTGCCCGGCGAGGCGGCGGCGCTCGAGCGGTTCGACGAGTTCTGCGAAGACCTTCTCGACGACTATCACAATGGCCGCGAGCGACCGGCCGACGACGCGACGTCGCGGATGTCGCCGCGGCTGCGCTTCGGCGAGATCTCCCCGTTCACGCTCTGGCACCGGGCGACGGAAGCGGCGCGGCGCCGCAAGGGCGTGCCCGACAAGGCGATCGAGACCTTCCAGAAGGAACTGGTCTGGCGCGAGTTCAACTATCACCTGCTCTACCATTTCGGCGCGCTCGCGACCCAGAACTTCAACCCGCGGTTCGACAAGTTCCCCTGGCGCAAGTCGGCATCCGACCTGAAGGCCTGGCAGAGGGGCCTGACCGGCTATCCCATCGTCGATGCGGCGATGCGCCAGCTCTGGCAGACCGGCTGGATGCACAACCGGATGCGGATGATCGTCGGATCGTTTCTCACCAAAGACCTTCTGATCGACTGGCAAGAGGGCGAGCGCTGGTTCTGGGACACGCTGGTCGACGGCGACATCGCCAGCAACACCTCGCAATGGCAGTGGATCGGCGGTTCGGGCGCCGACGCGCAGCCGTTCTTCCGGATCTTCAACCCGGTGGCGCAGGGACAGAAGTTCGACAGCGCCGGCGTCTACATCCGCCGCTACGTGCCGGAGCTTGCAAAGCTCTCCGACAAGGACATCCACGCGCCCTGGACGCTGAGCGCCTCGGTGCTGAAAAAGGCCGGCGTGACGCTCGGCGAGACCTATCCCGAGCCGATCGTCGACCATGCCGGCGCGCGTCAGCGGGCACTCGAGGCCTACCAGTCGACGCGGGCGTAGCACCGCATTCTGCTGCAGACGCCTGGAGCGGTCGTGAAAACCCTGTGCCGGCAGCCATTTGCCGGCCCGCCGCCTTGCCTTGAACCGGCCCGGGCCATAGGTTCCGGGCCGACCCGTCAGCAACAGGCCGCATCTCCATGTCCCGACACCTCAACGTCCTCGACGCCATCGGCAACACGCCGCTGATCCGGCTGAAGCGCGCCTCCGAAGAGACCGGCTGCGAGATCTACGGCAAGGCCGAGTTCATGAACCCCGGCCAGTCGGTAAAGGACCGCGCCGGCCTGTTCATCATCCGCGACGCCGAGGAGAAGGGGCTGATCGCCCCCGGCGGGCTGATCGTCGAGGGCACCGCCGGCAATACCGGCATCGGCCTCGCGCTCGTCGCCAATGCGCTCGGCTATCGCACCGTCATCGTCATCCCGGACACCCAGAGCCAGGAGAAGAAGGACGCGCTGCGGCTGATGGGCGCCGAGCTGATCGAGGTGCCGGCGGTACCCTACCGCAACCCCAACAACTACGTAAAACTCTCCGGCCGTCTTGCCGAGCAGCTGGCGAAGAGCCATCCGGCGGGCGCGATCTGGGCGAACCAGTTCGACAACACGGCCAACCGTGATGGCCATGTCGTGACCACGGCGGAGGAGATCTGGCAGGCGACGGGCGGTGAGATCGACGGCTTCATCTGCGCCGTCGGCACCGGCGGCACGCTCGCGGGCACCGCGATGGGGCTGAAGCGGCACTCCGGCCACATCAAGATCGGCATCGCCGACCCGATGGGCGCATCGCTTTACAGCTACTATACCTCCGGCGAGTTGAAGGCCGAGGGATCGTCGATCACCGAGGGCATCGGCCAAGGCCGCATCACCGCCAATCTCGAGGGATTTGCGCCGGACTTCGCCTACCAGGTGCCGGATGACGAGGCGCTGCGGATCGTCTTCGACCTGATCGGCGAGGAAGGTCTCTGCCTCGGCGGCTCGTCCGGCATCAACATCGCCGGCGCTATCCGCATGGCCAAGGAGATGGGACCGGGGCACACCATCGTCACCATCCTCTGCGACTACGGCAACCGCTACCAGTCGAAGCTGTTCAACCCGGAATTCCTGCGCTCCAAGGGCTTGCCGACGCCCGGCTGGCTGGAGCCGCACGCGCCGGAATTCGACATGCCCTACGAGGCTTGAGCCGGTGGAAACCGAACAGGTCTACCAGGACGACGCCTACCGCGCCGAGTTGACGGCGACGCTGCTGCGGATCGAGGACGGCCTGGTCTTCGACCGCGTCAACTTCTTCGCCAGCGGCGGCGGCCAGCCGGGCGATACCGGCGTCATCGAGATGGCGGACGGGCGCGAGATCGCCATCGTCGACACCGCCTACACTCCCGACCGGTCCGCAATCCGGCTGATCCCGGCGGAGGATGCGTCCCTCCCATCCGTCGGCGACACCATGACGCTGAAGCTCGACTGGGAAAGACGTCACCGGCTGATGCGGATGCACACCGCCTGCCATCTGCTCACGGTCGCTTGCCCCTACCCCGTCACCGGCGCGGCCGTGGGCGAGACGGAGAGCCGGATCGACTTCGACATTCCCGATGCCGAGGCAGACAAGGCGGCCGTCACCGCAGCGCTGATGGCGCTGATCGACGCGAACCATCCCGTCTTCACCCGCTGGATCACCGATGCCGAGCTCGACGCCGATCCCGGGCTGATCAAGTCCGCCAACGTCAAGCCGCCGCGCGGCAGCGGGCGGATTCGCCTCGTCTGCATCGGCCCGGACGGAATCGTGGACGCCCAGCCTTGCGGCGGGACGCACGTCGCGAAGACCGGCGAGATCGGCGCGGTGCATGTCGGCAAGATCGAGAAGAAGGGCAAGGCGAACCGGCGGTTCCGGCTGCGCTTCGGGCCCCTGCCCGCCTGAGAGCTGGCGCTCCATACACTAGCCGGTAGCAGCCGGGCCGGTTGCGATGACACCGCCGGAAAGCCTCGCCCAAGGGCAGACGAAGAGAAATTTTCGTTGCGACGTTGCAAGGCTTGATCCCGGCGGTCAAGCGGACCAGTTGCTGTCAGATCGATCTCCCGGGACGCGAATCAGCGCCCGGGCAACGGCCGGAGTTGATGTCATGACCAGTCCGCTTCTCATCTCGCCCGAAGCGCTCGCGCCGCTGCTCGGCCGTCCCGGCGTCTCGGTGGTCGACGCATCCTGGTATCTGCCGGCGCAAGGACGCGCGGCTTTGGCGGAATTCGAGGCGGAACACGTTCCCGGCGCGGTCTTCTTCGACCAGGACGCCGTGGTCGATCCGGCCTCAAGCCTGCCGCACACGCTGCCGTCGGCGGAGATTTTCGCCCGCGCGGCCGGCGCGCTCGGCATCGCCGAGACGGACACCATCGTCGTCTACGACGGTCTCGGCCTGTTCTCCGCCCCGCGGGTCTGGTGGATGCTGAGGACGTTCGGCGCCCGCGACGTGCGCTTGCTCGACGGCGGCCTGCCAGCCTGGAAAGCCGCGGGACTGCCGACCGAGGCGGGCACGGCACGGCCGGCGCAGAAGACGTTCGTCGCCACCTTCGATGCCAATGCAGTCGCAACGCTTTCTGATATGCGCGGCCATGTCGCGGCGGGCGATGCGGCCATCCTGGACGCGCGCCCGGCCGAGCGGTTCGCCGGGCTGGTGCCCGAGCCGCGCGCCGGCGTCCGCTCCGGTCACATGCCGGGGGCGACGTCCCTGCCTTTCGGACAGCTCGCCGATAACGGCCGGCTGCGCTCGCCGGAGGAGTTGCGGCAGATCTTCGAGAAGGCCGGCATCGACCTCGACGGGCCCGTTGTCACTTCCTGCGGGTCGGGGGTCACCGCTGCGGCGATCAGCCTCGCCCTTGCCGCCGTCGGCAAGACGGATGCCAAGCTCTACGACGGGTCGTGGACGGAATGGGGCGGCCTTTCCGACACACCGGTCGCCACGTCGGGTGGGGCTGCATGAACTTGGTCCGCCTGCTGGAGACCCGGGTCACCCAGTTCGAGATGCGCTCGCAACCTCGGTTCCGGGTGGCAGCGCCGGATGGCGGCTTGTCGCTGGTGCTTGCCGAGGCGAAGCAGATCCCACCCTCGTTCTACGCCTATCTCTACGACCGGGTCGGCCGCGATCATCACTGGACCTCGCGGCTTCTGCCGGAGAAGCGGCTCGCGGCCGAGATCCACCAGGCCGGCATCGCCGTGCACGTGCTTTATGCCGACGGCGCGCCGGCCGGCTGGTTCGAGCTCGACTGGGCGCGCAAGCAAGGCGAGACGCGGCTGGTGCATTTCGGCATCCTGCCGGAGTTCCGCGGCCGCGGTCTTGCGCGCTATCTCCTGTCCGAAGCGCTGGCTGCCGGGTTCGCCATCGGCAACCGGGTGATGACGCTCGAGACCAACACGCTCGACCACCCAAGGGCGCTGCAGCTTTACGAGGAGGCCGGCTTCATCGCGGTGAGCATGCGCGTGGTGTCGACGCGGGCCATCGACGGCTGAGGCGCCGCGCCGGCCGCGCCGCGCCGCGGCCGCAAACCGACCCTACAAAGCACTGCCGAAAAAGCCTAAGACAGCCCGTCTGCTTTCCGATCTGGACCAAACGTGATCCTTCGCCTCAGCCTCATCCTTATTTTCCTCATCGTCCTCACCGGCGCCGCCGCCTGGGTTCTTGGCCCGCGCGAGCCGGCGGACCTTTCGGTGACCTTCGACCCCGCCACCATCGGGACCGATCCCGACGCCTATCTCGCGCGGACCGAGGCGGATGTGCCGAACCTTCGGGCGGCCGATGCCAAGGAGATCGTCTGGGCCTATCCCGCCTCGCGCGCCAAGACGCCGCTCGCCATCGTCTACATCCACGGCTTTTCCGCCGCGAAGGAAGAAATGCGGCCGCTGGCCGACGAGGTAGCCCAAAAGCTCGGCGCGAACCTCTTCTACACCCGGCTCTCCGGCCACGGCCGCGATGGCGTCGCGCTGGCCCGCACCAGCGTCAACGAGTGGATGAACGATCTCGCCGAAGCCATCGCCATTGGGCGGACGATCGGCGAGCGGGTCGTCGTCGTCGCCAGTTCGACCGGCGGGACGCTCTCGACGCTCGGCGCGAGCCGGCCGGGGCTGATGGATGGCGTTGCCGGCCTCGTCATGCTGTCGCCGAACTACGCGCTGCTCGACCGCTACGCGTTTCTGCTCGACTGGCCTTTCGCGCGCGATTTCGGGCCGTGGCTGATCGGCGAGGAGCGCAGCTTTACGCCGCTGAACGAGGCGCAGGCCGCGCATTGGACGACCCGTTACCCCTCGACCGCGCTCCTGCCCCTGGGGGCGCTGCTGCGGGCGACCCGCGGCGTCGATGTCAGCCAGCTGACGATTCCGGCGTTCTTCCTCTATTCGCCGGCGGACCAGGTGGTCGATCCCTTGGCGACCGAAAGCGTCGCGGCAAGATGGGGCGGGCCGCATCAGGTGCTGCAGGTGCCGGTGACCGGCGATCCCGCCAACCACGTGCTGGCGGGGCGCATTATGTCACCCGGCACGACCGACGAGCTGGCCACCCGGATCGCAGAGTGGATCGGCAAACTCCCGAAGTAAGGAAGGTTCAGCCCGCGACCGTTCACGGCCGCGGACATGGCCCTGCGACATTCGTTAGATCAGAAGGTCGGCGATCACCTGGTTGTCGGTGATGTCCTCGTAGCGGATGCCGTTCGCCTGGAAGCGCTCGAAGATGTGCTCGAAATTCGCGGCGTTCTTGGTCTCGATGCCCAGCAGGATCGAGCCAAAGTCGCGCGCCGACTTCTTCAGGTATTCGAAGCGAGCGATGTCGTCCTCCGGTCCCAGCAGCGCCAGGAAGTCGCGCAGCGCGCCGGGGCGCTGAGCGAGCCGGAGGATGAAGTACTTCTTCAGCCCCTCGAAGCGCAGCGCCCGCTCCTTGACGTCCGGCAGCCGCTCGAAGTCGAAGTTCGAGCCGGAAACGACGAGCACCACGGTCTTGCCCCGGACCTCCTCGCGCAGCACGTTCAGCGCATCGATCGCCAGCGCGCCGGCGGGCTCCATGACAATGCCCTCGATGTTCAGCATCTCCAGCATGGTCTGGCAGAGCCGGCCCTCGGGCGACAGCACCACCTGATCCGGCCTTGCATGGCGCAGCGTCTCGAACGGGATGCGGCCGATCTCGGCGACCGCGGCGCCGTCGACGAAGCCGTCGAGCTGCGGCAGCTTGACCAACTCGCCGCGGCTGAGGCTGGTGTGAAGGCTCGGCGCGCCCTTTGGCTCGACGTAGCGGATATCCGGATGCGGCCCGGCGGAACCTGCGAGGTACCGGGTGACGCCGGAGGCGAGGCCGCCGCCGCCGACCGGGAGGATCACCATGTCGGCGGTCTCCTCGCCCAGTTGCGCGACGAACTCGCGCGCGACGCTCGCCTGTCCCTCGATGATGTCCTCATGGTCGAACGGCGGCACGAGGGCGGCGCCGGAGGAGGCCGAATAAGCCTTCGCGGCCGCATAGCAATCGTCGAAATAGTCGCCGACCAGCTCGATCTCGATCGCATCGCCGCCGAAGATCCTGGTCTTCTGGATCTTCTGCTGCGGCGTCGTCACCGGCATGAAGATGCGGCCCTTGAGGCCGAAGAACCGGCAAGCGAAGGCGAAGCCCTGCGCGTGGTTGCCGGCGGACGCGCAGCAGAAGGCGGTCGCGGTCGAGCCCGACGCGATGTGCTTACGCATGAAGTTGAAGGCGCCGCGGATCTTGTAGGAGCGGACCGGCGTCAGGTCCTCGCGCTTCAGGAAGATGCGCGCGCCGTATTTCGCCGAGAGATGCTCGTTCAGCTGTAGCGGGGTCGCCGGAAACAGCTGGCGGATCGCCTGCTCGGCCG
Source organism: Mesocryomonas fontinalis (assembly GCF_055730125.2). NCBI lineage: Bacteria > Pseudomonadati > Pseudomonadota > Alphaproteobacteria > Hyphomicrobiales > Aurantimonadaceae > Mesocryomonas > Mesocryomonas fontinalis. The sequence continues at coordinate 577,664 of NZ_JBUZWG020000002.1, forward strand.
CGGCGACGCGGGACTGGAAATCAGTGTCGGACATAAGGATATCTTGATCTGGGGAGGCTCGCTCCCGGAAAGGGCCGCCGGGCAAAATGCCCGTCGCGCGGAAGAGGCGGTCAGCGGACGTGACGCGCCGTGCACCGGTCGCACCGAGGGGTCAGGACTGCCGCGGCAGTTTCACGTGCCGGAGCGGTCGGTCGCCTAACGTGCGCCGGCGCCGATAATCAGGGGCATGGCTCCGCAAATCGATGTCGTGAATGCCATCTATGCCCCTTTCCCCGCACGCGTTGCCGTTGCGGCTAGCCATCGGCCAAGTCGGCGGAATTGTAAAGGTGGCCGTCAGTGCCAATTGCCGGTCTAGTAGCGGACGAAACCGGCAAACGAAATTGTCTGGAGAAACCCATGATACCCGCCATAACTCTTGCCGACCTACCGCTGGAACACTGGACGCGCGGCGAACGCTACGAGGCGTCCAATCTGTCCTTTGGCCAGCGGCTTGGCCTGACAAAGCTCGGCATTCGCATGAACGTCGTGCCGCCAGGCAAGAGTGGCTGCCCCTTCCACAACCACTTTTGCGAGGAAGAGCTCTTCATCATTCTCGAGGGTGAAGGTACGTATCGCTTCGGCGAAGAAGAGCGGCCAATCCAGGCCGGCGATGTGCTCGGGGCGCCGGCCGGTGGGAAAGAAACAGCGCACCAGATCATCAACACCGGCACTCTACCGTTGCGGTATATCGGGCTGTCAAATCAAGCCGTTGCCGACGTCTGCGAATATCCCGATTCAGGAAAGTTCCTATCGACGGCGCGGCTCCTGGGCGGAAGTCGCTTTCGCCATCTTGGGCGACCGGAGGGAGAGGTCGAGGACTACTGGGACGGGGAGCCCGGCGCCTGACGATCACACGAAGAGATCGACGATCTCGAACGTGTCGACGTCGACGAGGCCCTTGTCGGAGATGCGCAAGGACGGGATCACCACCAGCGCCAAGAGGGAATGCTGCATGTACGCGTTGTTGAGGGTGCAGCCGGCGTCGCGCATGGCCTGGAGCAGGCGGTCGGCCTTGTCGGCGACGATCTCGGCGCGCTCGTTCGACATCAGGCCGGCGATCGGCATCTCGACCATCGCCTTCTCCTCGCCATCCGCGAAGAATGTCACGCCGCCGCCGACGTCGCCGAGGCGGTTGGCGGCGAGTGCCATCTGGGTCCGGTCGGTGCCGACGACGATCATGTGGTGGCTGTCGTGCGCCACCGTCGAGGCGAGCGCGCACGCGCCGGTGTAGCCGAAGCCGGAGACGAAGGCGTTGGTCACCGCGCCGCTCGCCCGGTGGCGTTCGACGAGTGCGATGTGGGCGACGCCCTGGCGCTCGTCGGCCTCGACCAGACCGTTCGAAATCGGCAGCGTCGCGGTCAGCGCCTTCGTCGGTGCCTGGTTCTCGACGACGCCGATGACGCGGACGGTCGCGGCATTGGCACCCTCCGGCGCGGTGACCGCGAAATCGGCAGCCTCGAGTCGCTTGCCGAGCTTCACCGTCGACTTGGCCGAGGCGGGATAGGGATAGGCCGGCAGGTCGATCAGCAGCCGGCCCGCCTCCGCCACATGCACACCGCGCGCATAAACCGCGTCGATCGAGAGCGCAGCGAGGTCTGAGACGAGGAGGAAGTCGGCGCGGCGGCCGGGGGCGATGGAGCCGATCTCGCGGGCGAGGCCGAAATGCTCGGCGGTGTTCAACGTCGCCATCTGGATGGCTGTGACGGGCTTCAGGCCCTGCTGGATGGCGTGGCGGACGACGCGGTCCATGTGGCCGTCATGGATCAGCGTGCCGGAATGGCAGTCGTCGGTGCAGAGGATGAAGTGGCGGGGGTCGAGGCCCATCTCGGTGACCGCGCGAACCTGCGTCGCGACGTCGTACCAGGCTGAGCCGAGCCGCAGCATCGCCTTCATGCCCTGGCGCACGCGGGCGGCGGCATCCTCCATGCGGGTGCCTTCGTGGTCGTCTTCGGCTCCGCCTGCGACGTAGCCGTGGAAGGCGCGACCGAGGTCGGGCGAGGCAAAATGGCCGCCGACGGTCTTGCCCGCCCGGCGCGTCGCGGCGATGGCGCCGGTCATCACCGGGTCGTTGGCGGCGACGCCCGGAAAATTCATGACCTCGCCGAGGCCTATGATGCCCGGCCAGGCCATCGCCTCGGCGATCTCGGCGGCACCCAGCTCCGCGCCGCCTTCCTCCAGCCCCGGCGCCGAGGGCACGCAGGATGGCATCTGCGTCCAGACGTTGACCGGCTGCACCAGCGCCTCGTCGTGCATCAGCTTGACGCCGGCAAGGCCGAGGACGTTGGCAATCTCGTGCGGGTCGATGAACATCGACGTCGTGCCGTGCGGGATGACCGCGCGGCAGAACTCGGTGACGGTGATCATGCCGCTCTCGACATGCATGTGCGCGTCGCAAAGGCCGGGCACGAGATAGCGGCCGGCCGCGTCGACCACCACGGTATCAGGACCGATGGCGTGGCCGGCGTCGGGCCCGCAATAGGCGAAGCGCCCGTCCTTCACCGCGATGTCCGTCGCCGGCAGGCACTCGCCGGAATGGACGTTCACCCAGATGCCGTTTCGCACGACGAGATCGGCGGGGGCGCGGCCCATGGCGACGTCGACGAGAGCGGGTGCGGCGGTCTCGAACGGGCTGAGGGCAATCGGCATCAAAGGCTTTCCAGGAGATTCAGAGGAAGCGCCAATGTCGGCTTTCCCGCCGCGGTGGGCAAGCCTGCGTCCTTTGGGCGCAGACCGGGCGAGCGGACTGACCCGGCCGCTCAAGCTCGCGGCGTTGCGGCTCAAACACTTGCCATCCTTTCTGAACGCAGGATGAAGGGATCCTTTGGCTGCGGTTCACGGTTGGTCGGCTCTACTCAGTTGTCGAAGAGCACGACACCGGAAGGAAACAGACTATGAAGAAGATCATTCTCGCCACCGTCGCCCTGGTTCTCGCCTCCGCCGTTCCGACGCTGGCCCAGAGCGCGCGCAGCGAATACCGCGAGCACCGCCAGGAGCACCGCATCGGCCGGAGTATCGCCCGGGGTGAGCTGACGCCGGCCGAGACCCGCAAGCTCGTGCGCCAGCAGCGCCGGATCGACCGGACCAAGGCGCGCGCCGGCCGGGATGGCTACGTCTCCCGCCGCGAGCGTCGCCAGGTTGAGCGCATGCAGGACCGGGCTTCCCGCAACATCTACCGCAAGTCGAACAACTACCGCCGCTACTGAGCCGGCGTTAGGCGACAGCCGCTTTGAATGCGAAGGGTCCGGGAAGCCGGACCCTTTTTTCATGGCGATTACCGGTAGCACGGCAGCGCGCTGCGGAGCGCACTGACGAAATCTTCGTCGTTGTCGCGAGGGGAGATCCTTGCCCCCCGCGCTGGACCTAGTAGCCGACGGTGAAGCGCTGGCGTGAGTGCTGCGGCGTCTCGATCTCGTCGACGAGGGCGATGGCATAGTCCTCGAAGGAGATGCTGCTGCCCTCCGCGGTGGAGAGGAGAGTGTCCGTGCCGAGCCGGAAAGCCCCGGTCCGCTCGCCCGGCACGAACATCGCCGCGGGCGAGAGGTAGATCCAGTCGAGGTCCGGCTCGACCCTCAGCGCGTCGAGGAACGCCGCGCCCTTCGTCGCCTCCGCCTTGTAGGCATCCGGAAAGCCCGGCTGGTCGACCAGCCGCTGCCCCGGCGCCACCTCGAGACTGCCGGCGCCGCCGACGACAAGGTAGCGCGGCACGCCCGACTGCTTCACCGCCGAGATGAGAATATCGGGATCGGTGACGAGGAAGTGGACGGAACTCACCACGGCGTCATGCCCTGCGATCAGTTGGGCGAGCGCGGGTCCGTCGTTGGCGTCGCCGGCAACCGCCGTGACGCCCTTCAGCGCCGCGATCTTCGAAGGGTTGCGGGCGATGGCGGTGACCTGATGGCTGCGGTCGGAGAGTTCCTGCAGGATGCGCGCGCCGGCATTGCCGCTGGCGCCGATCAGGGCGATCTTCATGGGAGTTTCCTCTGCTGCTGTCCGGCCAGGGCCGGTTCAGGATTTCATCCAGGATGAAATTTCATCCTCGGTTCAGTCCGTGCTATCTGCCGTCTGCCGACGGGCGGCGCAAGAAGGCACAGCCGTGGTGCTCGGTCATCGCGGTGTGACCGGCCGGCCCACCCTGAGAATGGAACGGCCGCCGATCCGGCGAACGGGCCGCCGAGGAGACGACATGACCCCTGCCCCTGCCATCGACCCATCGGAGGGCGAGCCTTGCCCGATCCGCGGCGTGCTCGACCGGATCGGCGACCAGTGGAGCGTCCTGGTGCTGCTGTCGCTCGCCGATGGAACGCGGCGCTTTAACGAGTTGAAGCGCGGGATCGGCGACGTCTCGCAGCACATGCTGACCCGCACCCTGAAGCGGCTCGAGCAGGACGGCCTGGTGACGCGGACGATGTTTCCGGTGATTCCGCCGCGCGTCGACTACGCGCTGACGCCGCTCGGCCAGTCGCTGCTGGTGCCGCTGCGCGGCCTCGTCGCCTGGGCGGAGGACCATCACGACCTCATCCGCTCGGCCCGGCGGGCACAGGCGAACCGCACCGCCGGCTGAGCTTTCGCGCCGGCGATGCGGCTTTTGCGGCCGCGCGACTTTGCAATCGGTCGCGCCTCGCTTACGAGGGGAGCCGTGCGGACGTGGCGGAATTGGTATACGCAGCAGACTTAAAATCTGTCGCCCTCGGGATTACGGGTTCAAGTCCCGTCGTCCGCACCATCAAGAAGATCAATATCATCAGATGGTTAGTCAATCGCGGTGGAAAGCTATCGGTCGGCTGAAGATCTTATGTCCGCACTGTGTCCGCATTTCGAGCACGCTTCGCTGCAATGGAATCGCTTAGGCCGGGCCTCCGGCGTCACCCATGCCGCTGCCGCCGAGCAGCGGTTGGCCAAGATCATCAGGACGAGAGACACGCCAGCGCGAATAATCAGGGGGATCGGCGGGATCATGCCTGCCTCCAATGATTTGAGGCAACGTTGTGGAGCAGCGTGTGCCGAGCGTCCAGTTCCCGAAGAGCTTCGAATAGCTCGTCAATGAGAAAGCCAATGGCCTTCGGCGCGTATGACGCTGGCGTCCACCCTTCGCAATGCTGCATGTCGTCCGCCAGAAGCATGAGCGCCATCGACAGCTGATAAGCCCGACTGATTGGCGTTGCGATCTCTTCAAAGGCGTTGCGATAATGACTTGCGGGGTCGACAAGCATACCTTCGGCGGTGGCCCGGTTGGGGTCGTTCTTCATCACGGTGACTCCAATGGTGATAAACTCACCATTAACGATATGATTATAGCCGGTTTGATGTCAACCTTATTTGGTGATAAAGTCACCAGATGAAAGCAATTCAGTGTCGAATGGGCCGGGCCGCACTCGGATGGAGCACTCAGGAACTCGCCGCGAAAGCGGGTGTTGGCGGCAATACCGTCAACAGGTTCGAGGCCGGTCAAGATGCTCGTGTCAGCAGCGTAGATAAAATGATGGTGGCGATGGAATCGGCTGGCGTCATGTTCATTCCGGAGAATGCCGCGTCGCAGTCTGGCGGGGCCGGCATTCGCCTCAAGACCGGCGAGACACTTCCAACATCATCTCCAAAGCGCCAATCGCAGGATAGCGACAATGATGATGCCCAGGTCGATGATCAACGCCACAGCGTGAACGACTAGATGGGCCTACCCTCGAAGCCGCGGGCGTCATCTTCATAGCCGAGAACGGCGAGGGACCCGGGTGCGGTTGAGGAAGAGCGGCACTGAAAAAGCACGAGGCCGAGGCGGCGATCCGACATCTAGCCCATCGCTGGCGCAAAGAGTCTGGGCTTAGTGCGGACGAGATGCCGAGCTTCTCCGATTTTCAGACTTGGCTGAAGGCGAACAGTTGCGAAGGCTACCTCGACTTCCGTTCGGTGATGGGCGCTTTGAGTGAGGTCGAGCGCTGGTTCGATGACGAGCTCGGCCAGAGTTGGCGGAACTGAATAGCTACGGCTGGACCCCGGCAAATCCGTGCGACATGGCTGCGACACGACGGCTGATGCAGAAGCCCAGGATTGCGCTTGAAATCGGCAAAATTGCTGTCTCGGCAGGACAATCGTCGGCTTGGTAATTGTTAATTTTCTATCTCCGCACTTGCATTCGGCTGTGAGAATCGGTTGACGGCGTGCAAGGTCTCTTCCGGCGCCAAGTCGCAGATATGGGATCAGCATGACCGCAGAGATTGCCATTTTGAATAAGTCTGCTGTAGCGCTTGCAACGGATAGCGCTGTTACGGTTTCATCCGGTAGCAGAAGTCACAAGATGTTCGACAGTGGCGATAAGCTGTTTGAATTGAGTGACCGGTGCCCAATAGGCGTGATGATCAACAACGCGATGGACTTTGTTGGAATTCCGATTTCTTCCCTCATACGTAAATTTCGATCTGAGGGTAAAACCTTTGCCAGAATCGAAATAGCTGCGGATAATTTTTTAAATTTCTTGAACGCGGAAGGCGAAAAAGCGCCAGAGGCGATTAAGGATGACTATGTAGTTAGCATTACTCGTTTTTTTGCAGAAGCAATCAGCGAGCGAGTGAAGGATCAGTGGTCCAATAACCTAGAGAAGAATCTAGAAGGGGTAGAGAAGTCGACTGATGTTGGTGAATACATCAGACTCAAAATGATAGAAATATGGGAGCATCAGCTTTCGGTTTTTGAGAATAGAGTGCGGCGGATAAAGACTGCGGAGTTTGTTGGTTTAACTGAGCCGCCTGTATTGACCGACCATTATCGGAAATTGCTGGCCGGTGAATTGCTAGAACTGACTGTCCCTGATGAATTTGTCGAGCGCGCAATCAATAACGTTATTTATCCCTATATCGTTGGTTCGTCGTTTGCTGATAGTCACTCAGGTATAATTGTTGCCGGCTTTGGTACTGATGAACTTTTTCCGACTCTTGTTTCTATCAAGATCGAAGGTATGGTATTAGGGGCATTAAAGTTTATTAGGGAAGAGGCAGTTGATATCGATCGGGAAGGCCGGAGGTCCGCTGTCATACCGTTTGCTCAGAGAGACATGGTCGACCGCTTTATTTATGGGTTTGACCAGCAAATCCAGAATGACATTTTTGGTTACTGCGACCAAAATTTGTCTGAGTTCAAACGTGGAATTGTCGAGCTGATCGAATTCGATGGTGACGATGACCGAGCGGGTTTCGAGGATAACTGGCAAGCGCTGCAGGATCAGTTTCTGGAGTCCCTCAAACGCGATGCGTTTGAGGCTGTCATTGGCAAAACCCAAGCGCTCGTCGAGGAAATGGTTGAGTTCATGCCAAAGCCGGAATTGGCCCGTATGGCCGAGGCACTCATTGAAGTGACATCCCTGAAGAGACGCGTGACTCAAGGCATGGAAACGGTGGCGGCCCCAATCGACGTTGCGGTTATTTCGCAGTCGGAGGGGTTCGTGTGGGTGAAACGTAAACACTATTTTGACCCTAGTCTGAACCCAAGATACGCATCGCGTGTTGCGGATCAGATGAGGGCTAACAGCACCGGAGGAGAGACCAGTGTATGATATCAAAAATCGACACTACGTTCACGACGAGCCAGGTCTGAACATTCCTGGCCTGACCCCAAAGAAAATTTCCCCAGAGATGCAAACCGCAATCGAACGTGGGAAAGCTAAGCTGCGATCGGTCAGACCGTCGTCGGAAAAAAAGCTAGGAACTGCACTGAAGGGTACCGCAAGGGCCTCTGCCCCTCTCAGCGGTGATTGACGAATGGCGCCGTCGTGAGGGCGATCTCAATCTACGTCCTCACGCCAGCACCCTGAAGAGCTGCGGCCCTTGGCGAACTGAAGGTTGAGTACGTCAACATGAAAAAGGCTGAGGCAGAATACCTGATCATCGCAGAGCTACGGAAAAGGCTGCCGGAGATCCCCTACCCAGGGTTGGATGGGGGGATGCTGTATTTCAATCAGCTGTCCCAAGAACGGCCAGACCTTTTTATGTTCAGTACCTCTGGCGACAAATGGCAAGTTGTCCATGGGTGGATGCTGCGGCATCGTCTCGTTACCAACTAGCGGTCATTGCAACGCAGCTCGCAACTATCCGCCAACTAGCTTGTCCGTCAAATAACAGCATTGCTACGACCATTAGCATGGCTGCGGCGCTATTCGTCGTCGACTGTCGTTCGCATAGACCATCTACCGAATTGTTGCGGATGAAGAAACAGCAGCAACTGGCGGGGCTATTCCGGCCATCTGTGTTTTTGCCAGCACTGAAGGCAGCGACAGAAGTGAACCGATCACGCCCGCAACCATTGCCGCCATCGCAGCACGTTGAGCGATCTCGAAATTAGAGCCGTTGCGCTCCATTCGATTGCGATTGTTGGTTATCTTTTCATCGTAGTTCGCGCATTGCTCGGCAATGCCGTCTTCAAGACTTTTCCCATTATCTAAGTCGTCGGCCCAGGTGCCCGGTCGACCGCCTGCAAAATCGAACGGGATGGGACGGGCAGAGTGAACTGCAAAGCCTGCGGAAACCAAGAGCAGGAAGGCGACCACGGCGCAGACGGTGGCCAGAGCCCAGCTTGCGTTCTGCCCGACAAGCAGGCTGTAAGCCGCGCCAACTGAAACTGCCGCCAGCGCAGTAAGAAAGCCTGCGACAGAGTTCGCTCTCTGATCTGCTGCAATCGCCGCGGTAAGTTGAGCATTGAGATGCACTTCCGCTTCGCGCATAATCTCCTGCACGGTTTTGGCATCCGCCACTTTAAGCCGGCCTGTCAGAGAAGCTTTATTCATGCATCCGAACCTTGAGACATATCTGCAGCCGAAACCGACAGAGACCGGGAAGAAGAGCACAGGCAGTACCGTAACCCGTAAGCCGGTAAACGAAGAGAGGGCCAGCACCCCGAAAAAACCCGCGCCTACCCCGCCGGCGAAGAAGCCGAAGAAATAGTAGAGGTCGGCGCCGTCCGCTTCGGGCAAATTCCGCCTGCCACTTGCAGAGGATCGTGTCGCCAATTTCGGCCAGACGATCGGCAACGCCCTTAACTGCTCTCACAATTTTGACGCCGACCCATACATGGGCATGTTCGTCAGTCCTAAAGCTGGCCTTGGAGACGGGCAACCTCAAGGACGGCATAAGGGATGACGCCGTCTTGTGGCGAATGGCAACCTTTGCGAGAGTGCGCTCCACCGGCGCCGAGCCGATCCGCTGCGATGAGGTTACCATGCGAGTTCTATGCGCAATCGCCATTCTCGGTCTGGCTGGTGGCCTGCCGGCATTCGCTGCAACCGATGCGGAAATGAGCGCCTGTCGAGCCGAAGCGGACAGCCTGAAACGGCTCGGATGCTACGACGACTTGGCGGATGGCAAGGTCGCAGCCGCGACAGGTTCAAAGGCCGCTGGCTCTTACCGGCAGATCAAGCTTGATGACTTTCGTGTCGACCTGAAGTCGATGGGGAGCGAAAAGGTAGAGGTTGCCGGCTCTCTCATGATTATGGGCGAAATTGCGATGCTCAGTGCTGGTCAGATGGATTTCAGCCCGGTTTACGTGCAGATCGAACACCTGCCGCGGGAACAGCGTCTTGCTTTGCTGAAGCGATGTTCCAGCGGGTGTCGCACGGTGGTGAAAGGCGTAATCGACAGCGTCTTTGTCGGGATGGGAATTGTCGCTGAAGACGTCGCCTTCCGGTAGGTCACGAGGTCATGCGCGCGCTGCCTCGTTTTCCTGATGTGCTCGCTCTTCCATAGCGGCGCGAAGGTCGAGAGCTTCATTTGCATCAGCCACGTCCATAAGCGTCACCCACTCCTTGAGATCGCGGTGGCTGTGGATTGGAGGATCCGCTAGGACCGGCCTCCACAGCCACCCGGACAGGTTTGGAGCGATGACGCCTACCTCGTCTGCGCTTAAGCCGCCGCCGCCGGCCTTCGGGCTCCACCGCCCGTTACTGCGGCGAAAAAATCCCCGAAGATGCTCCCCAGGACGAAGACCGCGACCTGATAGGCGTCGAGGAGTGACGATGCGTCGAAGTCGACATCGAAGATGATCCGGCGATATCGGTTGCCGTCCATGATCTCGGCCATCTCGACAACTTCGACGATGAGGGCTTGGATTTCCTCTGGCTCCACCTTGGCGAAGATGGAAGATGCTGCTGCCATCAGGGCTTGAGCAGCGCGAACCTTCTGAGCCTCGCCGGACCCCTCGGATGCTCCTGCAAGGATCGTTGGGAGCTGATCGACGCCGGCTCCGAAAACCTTTGCGAGACGCATCTGCAGGGATATCGATTTGGTCGCAAGAACCGCGCCGATGCTGTAGACGCGGCCGTTGATATTTCGTTCTGACATGGTGGTTCTCCTTAGTGGGATGCGGACGCCACGACGGCGGCGCGTTCTGGGACGGCTGATTTTCCAAGGTTAGCAAAGCGGGCAGCAATCGCTTTGCCCACGGCTGCGGGTGCATCGACGGCCTGGCTCACGGAGACGCTTACCGGCGCGCTGATGTTGTTTGTGACGGGGTAGGCTCGGTTGTCGCTGGTCGTGACCGTGGCGTTCAGCGAAGCTGCGGCGGCAGATGGCTGCAGCTTGGCGAAGTTCGCGAATCCGTTCTGGATCTCTGCAACCAGGTCGGCGCCGGAGACGTCTGGACGGATACTGCCGAAGCGGTTCATGAACCCGGCGAATTGTTCGCGAAGGGAAAGCATGGAGTCTCGCTCGGCTTCCGCCTTCGAAGGCATGGGCTGTCGCGTGTAGGTCCTCGCAGTTTCTTCCTTTGTCGCCCCGGAGCCGAGAAGCCCCGCCTCGCGGTCTCCGGGCATGATCGGCGACAGCGGGTCTTTCTTGCCGGACCCAGCACCGGCTGGGACAGTCGACGCGAGTAGCGCTCCGGTTGCCACAGCTCCCACTATACCGGCTGTCGCGACAGCACCCGCACCGGCTGCGGTGCCAGCCGTTACGGCTGCGCCCTCTGCCACCGCTCCGGTCGCGCCGGCGGCCGCCGCCCCCCATTTGATTCCGGCGAGCGCCCCGAGCATTTTAACAACAGCACCAGCGCCCTTCAGGATGATTAGCGCCCCCGATAGTTGCCGCAATGCGGAGGCAAAGAGGCTGATGCCGACAGCTCCGGCCGCGAGCCACCCGGCCGCTTGTGCAATTTGGCCGAGCACGGTCGCCACTTGGCCAGGTTCTGCCCCCAAAAACTTTGCGACGCTGTCGATGAAGCCACCGATGACGCTGTCGCCGCCGGCCATGTACGTCAGCCAGTCATTGACCGCGAGCGCGGCGGCCGCGAGCATGCTGGTGACCGGAAAGAGCGCGACAGCAAGGACGCCCAGGGCCGCGGCGAACGGTTTCAGCTTCTCGCTCCAGCCGCCTTGCTCCCAGAGCTGGCCGATCGTCTCGATGTTGCCCTTGAGCTGCCGGGCCATCTCGACGACGCCGTTCGATACACCTTCGAAAGCCCAGGAGAGGTTTTTCGACCAGCGGTCGAGCGTGCCGTTGGCATCCAGCGTAGCGATGTACTCCAGGAGATCGCCGAGCTTGCCCTTCACGGTGTCGAAGAAGCCGCCGGCGCCGATCCGCCGCTTGAAGTCCTCCCAGCTGTCGCCGAGGTTGCTCATCAGGCCGCCCCAGGTCTTGGACTGCCGGATCATGGCGCCGGCGAAGCGACCCTCGAGATTGTTCTTGATCCAGCCGGTGACAGCCGAGCCGGTCTTTTTGACCGTCTCCCGAACCGTCTTGCCGTCCTTCTGAAACTGGAAGGTGACCTCCTCGCCCTTCTGGCTGGCCACGATGCCGAACTCGCGCATCCGCTCGAACTGGAACGAGGCAGCATCAGCGAACATCTCGACGGCGGAGTTCAGCGGCTTGTTCATGGCCGAGGCGGCGTTGCCGAGTGTCTCGAGCGTGCCATCGGCGGCGTCGAGGCCATAGGATCGGAGCTTCGTGAAAGACTCGACCACGCCGGCGAGATCGTAGGGCGTGCGTTTGGCGAAGCCGGAGATCCAGTCGAGTTATTGCTTGGCCTTCTCCGACGAGCCTTCGATCGTCGTCAACGCGGCTTCGAAGCCCTCCCACTGCGCCGAGGCTTCGATGACGCCCTTGCCGAGAGCTGCCCCGCCAGCGCCGGCAATTGCTGCAAATCCGAGAACAGCTCGCGAGGCGATCTTTGTAATCTGGTCGCCGAAGTTGGCAACATGCGTTGTGACGGCGGCCGCGGCGGCCTGCGCCTTCTTCGCGGTCGTGTCGAGATCCCGCTGGAACTGCGCAGCGTCTGCCTTGCCCTCGTATTTGTAGGTGAAAACGGAGATCAGCTCGTCGACGGTGGTCATGCAGCGATCCTTTCTTTCTCAGACATCACTCGTCCTCAATCCGATACGTCACAGCCCGGTGCATCTTCCCACCATCGATCAGCGTCCGGGCATGACCCTTCTGCTTCACCGTAGATGGCGCGTTGGCCGGCGCCATGCTGCTTTCGATCTGCGCCTTAATGTCGTCGCGGGCTTTCCAGCCTATGCGGCGCAGTGCGGTGCTAAGCAGCATCTCGCCGCGGAGGATCTTGCGCGCGTCGGCGCGGCGGAGCTCGTTGTAGCCGGGCCGGTTCTCGCGCAGCGCGGTCCGCATAAAGGGGCGCTCTGGAATGCGGCTTGTGCCGAACTCGTTGTAGGTGGCCCGGGCGATGATTTCCGGATCGGTCATGCCGGCGATGAAACCGACCTTGACCTTCATCGGCCCGCTACTGGACTTCAGGACCCGCCGCACGATGGCAGAGGCCCCGCCCTTGCGAATGATTTTGGCCGAGATCATCAGCCGCCCTCCAGAAGCGCTAGGTCGTCGTTCGGGGTGGTCGATCCCATCGGAAGTGCCGACATCGTTCCGCGCTCCCTCAGCTGGCCTGTGAGGGCGTATGCGGAAGCGGCTCGATGCGCGGCGTCGGCGGGCCGGAGCGGGTCTGCTTCTCCAGCGCCTTGTCCCGGGCCATCCGAGCCTGCAGCCGGGTCTCCTGCTCCACGAACCGGATCACGCCATCGAGGGCTCGCTCGGCGTAGTCGCAGGCCGCCATCTTGTGCTTGAACTTGGCGTAGCGCTCCGGATCGGCCTCCTTGGCGACGATCTCGCGCAAGTCGATCAGATCCTCCGGCTTGATGCCCGTCAGGAAGGCCGGCGCCGACAGGACGGCCTTGAGCGCGTTCCGATCGCCGGCACGGGTGAGCTTCATCACCTCGAGGACGCGGCCGCTTTCCGGAAGGGACCGGATATAGTCGCGGATCTCCTTCTGCAGGGCGATAGCGTGTGGCTCCTCCGGCGGCTTCGTTACCGCATCGGTCATCCGCGCCAGGACCCTCTCTTCGAACTCGGTCTTGTCCCGTCGAACTTCCGCCAGCTTGTCCCGCAGATCGGTGAGGATCGAAACATCGGCGAACTCGGCCGTCTTCGCGAACGCGCCTTGCGGCGTCAGATTGGCATCGACACGGTTGCGCTGGCGGACGGCGGTGAAGCATTTGAAGGCCACGCCGGCGGCTTCCGTCGCCCGGTAGAGGCTGGAGACGTGGCTTTCGGTCGTCGGGACGTCCTCCGGCCAGCCGGCCAGGTTGACGCGCAGCTCGACGGCGCGCTCCTCGATGTCCCTTTTGATCAAACGATCCAACGCGGAATGGCTAGCTTCCTGGACGTCGCTCATGCTGCGGTCACCCCGCTGACGATTGCCTCGGCCGTGGTGGCGCCGGAGACGATGGCATCGAGGCGAGCGAACAGCACCGCCGGCGGGATCTGGTTGCCCGAGGTGTCGGACGCCATGAAGATGACGCCGTAGTGCTGGGTCCCGCCGCGGGCGAGCTCGGTGACGGCGCTCTTCAGGCGCGGCATTAGGGTCTTCAAGTCGGCGATGGCGGCCAGCGCCTGCGCCTTTTCAGCTGAGGTGGTCATAGATCAATGTTCCTTTGATCGAGGGTGAAAGCGGAATGGATCGTGGTCATAGCGTCGGTAGCCTCCGGAGCGGCGGCAGTGGCACGCGAGGGACGGACGGAGGCGGCAGGGGGACATTTCGGGGCGCCGATGGCGGTATCGGCCGGTGCATTGATCCACCGCCGACTGCGATTGTGTTCGAGCCTGCGAGATTGTGGTGTCTGAGCCCGTATAGGTCGATTGCCGCGGTGACGGAGACGCCGGGCTTTGCTGTGTAGAAGTTCTTGTCGAACACCTGCACCAGCACGCCGGCCACCGCATTCGCGACGTCGTCGTGGCCCCCGGGGGCATGATCGATGCTGTCCCGGCCGCCGCGGCTGGTGCGCCGCTCGAGGCTGACCAGCTGAGAGGACAGACGGGCTATGTCGAGCAGCTCGACCTCCCGCGAATTCACCCGCGGGATCAGGTCGCGGTAGAGGTCGCTTTTAGCCTTGGCGTTCGCCTGGTACTCGATGCCGAGCTTCTTGAACGGCTCTCTTGCCCATTCGCCTGCGAACCGATCGCCAGTGATCTGCTTGATGCCGTACCGCTGAAGGTCCGCGACGAAGTCCTTCACGACGGCCTCAGGGCTGAAAGGCGGGATCACCTCGCGCACCACGTCGAGGATGGCCCGGTCGCCTTCCTTGTGGGCGATTGCCAGCGTCATCGAGTCCGCCGAGCCGCCGGATGGATCGATGAAGCCGAAGTAGCGATAGGCCTGGATCCGGCCCTTCTCGAACACGCCCGGCGGCGTCACCGCCTCGACGGCCTCGATCGTCAGGCAAGCCTCGACGTCCTGCCGGAACTGAGCGAGATATTCCGCCTTTGCCGATGCCGGGTCGCGGGCCATCGCTCGATCGACGACGCGCTGTAACAGCTTGGGGTTCAGGAACCGGGACGCGGCCTGCGCCACCAGGACAAGAGGATCACCGCCGGCGCCGAAGTCGCGCTTCCAGGTGGTGTAGAGTTCGCCCTTCCGGGCATAGGGCGACGAGATCACGATCAGCGGCCCGCCGGTGGTCGCCAGTGACGGCCGGATGGCGTTCAGGATCTCGGTGTCGGGATTGGCGCTCTCGTCCGATCGCCAGAATGCCGCCTCGTCGCCGATCGCCGCCACGCATGTCGCGGAACGAGCGCTGCGGTAGTTGGCCGGCCTGATCTCGATGTCGATGCGGTTGGAGAGGCTGAGGGTGTCCGACGTCTCGTTCTGGATCATGCCCGCCAGTAGGGGCACCGACCGCATGATGCCGACGATATAGCCGAACGCGGCCTGCGCCTGCTTCTGCGTCGCGGCCATCAGGGGGATGGTCCCTCGCTCGCCAACGGCCAGCACGTCGTCGTAGTCGACCAGGGCGCCGAAGTAGACCGCTAGGACAGCCGCAGCGCGCGTCTTGCCACCACGCCGGCCGACGACAGCCCAGAACTCCTCGACCATCTCCAGCGGCTCCGCATCGCGGCCCGTGAGGATGGTGAAGACGGCACGCTCCTCGTCGGTCAGCTTCTCGCCGACGATGGCGATCAGCAGGGACCGCCACCCGATCCAGCTATCCCCGGGCATGACGCTGCCGAAAATGTGCGGATCGGCTAGCGCGTTGCGCATCGAGACGAGCGGACGCATCAGGCCGCGGCCTTCGACTTCAGGTAGGTCACAAGGTTTGTGACGTCTTTCTTGCGTCGCTCGATTCCGATCGCCTCGAGGAGCCGGCGCAGATTTCCCGCTGTGCGCTGGTAGAGATCAAGATCCTTTAGGTCTGCTTCGCCGGCCATGGCGAATTTCGCTTCCATCCGCTCAAGCTCGACGGTCATAGTGGCTATGCGTCGGACAATTGATCGCTGCGCCTCTGTGATTGAATCATCACCGCCCATGTCCTCGATATGAAGGGCGCAGACGTCGCGGAGACGTCGAACCCAAGTTGAACGCCCGTCCACGCCAGGCAGTATCGAAGAGCCGTTGGTGACCCGGCTACGAGCCGTGCTCCTCATGTCGGGTTTGGTGGGGGTACTTTCGGGCAACTTCTACTCTCATCTGCGGACACAGTGCGGACATGAGAGGACCCAAGGCAGATTTAATCAAGCAATTTCAATGTGTTTGTCACTATACGTCTTCTGATAATTAATCTGTGGCGTCAGTTGTCACGCAATGTCAGGACGATCTGGGATCGCCCTGACAAGGCGAGAAAAAATCAGCAATGGCGCTCGCGTCGATGTCCCCCGCCAGGTGGGTGAATTGTCTGAATTGCTGACTTTCCGGACGGACTGATATTTTCCCAGTCGCAAGAAGCCACCCGCAATCGTGCAAGGTGACAGCAATGGGCACAGCCCAGAAAAAGGAAAGACAGCATGCGGGACAATGTGAAATTTTCGATCCAGGCCCTCGGCTTCGTGACCGCTGCGGCCGTCAATGCAGCCGCGACCGCGGAGGCCAGCGGGCCATGGACGGCGGTGACGGGCATGGTCGCGGGTCTTGTCGCGGTTGCCGTAGCAGTGGACTGGGGTTGGGATCCGATCAAAGCCGGCTGGCCCGAGACCAAAACGACGGTTCTGCGCTGGCTGGGAAGCTGACAAAAGTAAGCTACGTCGACGAGAATTCATGGGGCGCTCTCGCAAGATAGCGCCCTTTCTCAATCGCCCGTCAGCTTATTGAAGTTGAATTGGTACACGACGCTCGCCAACCTTTTTGATCCACCTTCCATCTCTAATGTCTCAGCACCGGACAACCGGACACCCCTATAGGGTGGTGTCCGTGTCTGTCCGCCTAATGCTCGCGGACATGTCCGTCTAATGTCCGGTCAATGTCCGGTGTCCGCTTCGATGCTAGAAGCCCTGTGATGTCGGGCTTTGAGCTAACCAACCAGACATGAGGGTCCCATGTCCCGATGCGCTTTTTCGACTGAAGGGACCGACTGACCCTTTGGAACGCTTTTTCGCGTGCAGACTGAGTGTCTGTCGTACTGATCCCGCGCTTGTATGCGTACTCTCGCCATAGCCTTACGGTGACTGCTCGAACCCCCTCCGGGACACGGCTCGAGGCGGTTTTCTCGCCGGCCTCAAGCACCGCTTCCTCAAGAGCGGCAAGGGCGATCTTCTCACTGTTCGTCAGATAGCCCGCGCTGCGCTCGGCTGTTTCGGCAGCTTCTGCCCGAACTACCACTGGCGCTGTCGTCGTTTTTCCGCTGGTCGGATGGGTGCCCAGATCGACCGATGTCAGGTCGAAGGCGAGGGCAAGATCATCCGGACCGTCATTTGCCTTCACGATCCTGGCCGTCCTGACGTCGGCGCCCTTTTCGAGAAGGAACGTTGCATCAGCTGCCGCCACAAGCTCACCGCGACCAGACGGCTTCGTCGGGCTATGGAACGGGCTGTGATCGATAACCACGATCCCCGCTCCTGTCTCATGTTGGATCCGAGAGATATTGCTCACCAGCTTGCCAACGTCGTCGCTGTTCTCGTCGCCGATGACCTGCCGCTTCGTGTCGATGACAACGACTACGGCATCGGCCTCTGTCTCTTTTACCAGCTCCTTCACCGTCGCGATGACGCGATCGGTATCGGTCCCGGCCTTCGCCAGGTCGAAGTACCCCTTGATGACCGCTACTGGCAGTTCGTCGATGCTGTGATGCCTCCGGAAAGCGGCGAAGCGGCGAAGCACAAGGTTCGCTCGCTCAGCGGCGACATAGAGAATGGCGGCTTGCTTCACCTTCTTGCCGAACCACTCGCGCCCCGCCGCGATGTGGCAGACCATGTCGCCGACCAGCACGGACTTTCCGCAGCCGGGCGCGCCGTATGGGACGAGAAGCTCCCCCTCGCCCATCCAGTCCTCGACCGTCCATTCCTTATGAATGTTCGGATCGATCTCGGCGAACCAGGTCATGGGATAAGGTTGGGCTTTGGCGACGCCCCTCTTCTGTCCGGAGGCGACGGCTTTTTGCTTCGTAGCCGCGGCCCCCGCCGCATCGCGGGCCAGGAAGCTGGACAGCATGTGAAGGGTCCGCCCATTGAAGTTGACGCGGACGCTTTGCTGATCGCCCTTCGGCTCCACGCCGATCACCGTGCCGGCCCCATGACTTGCGTGAAACGCCACCTCGCCCGCTGCGAAAGCTTGGCTCATGACGTCACCTCATGAGGGACGAACACGCCGCACCAGTCATCGTGCTGGACGACCGGCCATGACCGATAGCCGTCCATTCCACCCCAGTGGTCGACCTTGAACTTCGGCGCGTTCACCCGGCACTCACCGACGGGGATCGTGGTTGTTGCACCGTTGACGTGAAGCTGCAGCCGTCGGACGCCCTCGTCAGCGCCTGCTTTGTAGAACCGGCAGTCCCGGCAAGCCGCGCTCATCGAGCACGCTCCCGGTAGAGGCCGACTGCGAATAGTTTGCCAGCAAGCGGCACGACCAGGGATCGCCGCTCTGCATCTTCGGGGGACGGGATTGATCGCAGAAGGGAAGCGACATAAGTTTCGCGTCGAAGTCCGTGGCAGTGGAATTCAGTGAGATCGCCGCCGTCCTTGGGATGCACCCCTTGGACGGCGGTTTGCGTTTCCGGGGCCCGCATCAGGCGGCTCTGCTTTTGCGACGAGGATTTGGCCTGTGCTCTTGGCTTTCGATCCAGGCTCGAACGCTAGAAATTCGGTAGAGGGTGCGTCCGCCGAGGGTGGTGAAAGGAAGTCCGTCGGGCTGAGACTGCCACCGTGCGATAGTCCGTAGCGTGACGCCAAGCTCGGCTGCGATCTGATCGCGTGACAAATAGTCTGAAAGAAGTGCGCTCAATGTCGTCGTTCTCCTGTTGAGGTGACGAATTGAGTCTAGAAGGCCAAGTCGGTTGATTGAATCGTGACAACAGCTGACATCAACGATATTTAGTTGAATTATTTCAACAACTTAGATAGTTATGCCCGTTATCCACCGCTTTGGCGGTTTTCAGTCTATCGCCTAAGCGGGTCACCGGACCCCCATCACGATCACCCCTGCCCGCTCCGTTGCGGCCCTCAGCGGATCGTCAAAGAGATGCGAATAGCGGGCAGTAGTTGACGGCTGGGTGTGTCCAAGCAATGCGCCGATGATCGGAAGCGATAGGCCGGCGCTCGCCAAGACCGATGCATAGGTGTGCCGCAGATCGTGGATACGGGCGGAGGGCTTCACCACCGTCTTTCCATTCACTTCCTCCGTTGTCACTAGCTCCGCGGCGACACAGAGTGCATGCCACGCATTCTTCACCTCCAGGCGCGGGCCGTCGCCGCTTCGACCAGGGAAGACGAACTCGCCATTTCCTTTTGGCCCCTTTCGAAGCACTCGAAGCAGTGCGATCGCCGGTGCCGACAGCGGGACGCGGTGAAGGGTTTTCTGCTTCGTGGTTGCTCCAGGCTTGGTCCAGACGCCTTCAGCCAAATCGACATGTTCCCACCGCATGGCAAGAACTTCGCCGCGGCGCGCGCCCGTCAAAAGCAGCAAACGAATGATGTCGGCGGATTGCTGGTCGGCATAAGCCTCAAGCGCCTTGGTCAATCGAAGCAGCTCGGCCGGCGTCAGGTATCGATGCCGCTTCTCCTCCTGGTTCCGCTCCAGCCCCTTGCAGGGGTTCTCGGTGCACCATCGCCACTTGATGGCGAGGTTGAACATCTTGGAAAGGATGGCAAGCGTGCGGTTGGCGGCATAGCTGGCGCCGCGCCGCGTGATCTTGCGGTGGAGCGCGTCAACGTCGGAGAAGCTTACCTTGGAAACCTCGAGGTGCTTTAGCGCGGGCCGGATCTCCCGGCGGATCAGAGAAGCATACTCGTGCTGTGTGCTTTCCCGCAGCTTGGTCTTGCCCTTATGCGCAGATCCACCCTCGATCGTGGCTGGCAAGAACTCTTCGATATAGCGGTCACACATGTCGGCTACGCTGACGGACGATCGCGCTGCGTCGACCGTGCCCATGGGATCATCGCCGACGTCTATTCTTCGTTTCAGGTCGGAGGCTTCCTTCCGAGCGGCGCCAATGCGCCAATCGGGGAATGACCCGATCGTCACTCGGCGTTCTCGGCCGGCCAGGGTCCGGTAGTTCAGAACGAACGCGCGGGCTCCGGATGCCGTGACCCTGCATCCGAAGCCTTTTACCTCACTGTCGTAGGTGATCCGATTTCCCTTTTCAGGGACCGGCAAGTTTTTGATCGAAGTGTCGGTTAGTTTTTGCGCCATGTCAGCCGTCGTGTCCGCACTGTGTCCGCAATCTAGACGGACTTTCTTGTCACCCAATTGACCTGCGTTGTCACGCAATGTCAACGTAATGTCACAACCGACTCAATGCTTTATGACCACATTTCGGACGAAACAGTTGCCCTGCAGGCCTCGACGAAAGCAGATTTCTCCAGACTTAAAATCTGTCGCCCTCGGGATTACGGGTTCAAGTCCCGTCGTCCGCACCACAACAACGCCCGGCACGTCCCGGCAAGGCGCGGTGCGTGTCGCGAGTCGCAAGCCGAGAGTGCCTCTCCCGATGCCGCTGCCTGCACACTGAAACATGCCGCTTGGCGGATGGTGCGCCGGCAATCGCTGTCCACGCCCGTCACACGCCTGTCATCGGCGTGCCGCATGCAGCCGGGACCAACCGTCCGGGAACTTCGATGCGCCGCCGCTTCCTCCATCTCCTTCGCCAGTTCATGCCCCGCCTCGTCCGGCGGGCGCACGAGAGACGGCTGTGCAGCTTCGAGCGGCGGCGGATCGTCTCGATGATCGATGCCGGGGAATCCTACCGGACGATCATCCGGCAGCATGGCTTCACCCGGGCCGAGGTGGACCGCGCCCTTCTCGCGCAGACCGGCGGCCACTCGGACGCCTGAAGGCCGGCGCCGACCAGTGCCACGCAAGCGGCGATCAAACGCTGCGCCTGATCGACGCGGACAGAAACTCGACAACATAAATATTCACGCTCAAATAGCGGGCCGCCCCCATCAGTGGCAAAGCATCTCAGCCGGCAATGCTGTTTTCGATGAAGAATTCTGTAAATACTATACAGCCGGCCTGTCATCGAATGTTCATTGTACAGCGAACCCCGGCCGCCTTAGTGGCACAGCGTCGGATCCCGGAGGGGTGCCGGACACATAATCATTCAGGGGATACCATGCTGAACAAGATCATCGGCGCGCTGGCGCTGTCGGCTGTGATGACGGCGTCCGCCCATGCGGCCCCGGTGAAGATCGATTTCTGGTACGGCAACAGCGGCGACATCTCCAAGCGCGTGATGGAGCAGTGCGACCGGTTCAACAAGAGCCAGGCCGAGGCCGAGGTGGTCTGCACCAGCCAGGGCACCTACGACGCCTCGCTGCAGAACACGATCGCCGCCTTCCGTGCCGGCCAGCAGCCGACGATCGCGCAGGTGTCGGACGCCGGCACCCTCGACATCATGCTGTCGGGCGCCTTCTACCCCGCCGAGAAGCTGATGGCCGACAACGGCTACAAGATCGACTGGAAGGACTATTTCTCCGGCATCTCCAGCTACTTCGCGACGTCGAAGGGCGAGATGTACTCCTTCCCCTTCAACTCCTCGACCGCCCTCCTCTACTGGAACAAGGACGCCTACGCCAAGATCGGCAAGGATCATGGCCCGGCGACCTGGGAAGAGGCCGGCGCCGACTTCAAGGCGTTGAAGGAGGCTGGCTACGCCTGCCCGCTCGGCTTCAACATCTCGCGCGACGAGGTCTGGCAGCTGGAGGAGCAGTTCCTGGCCGTGCACGGCGAGCCGAACGCCACCAAGGGCAACGGCTATGAGGGCCTGGACGCCGAAATGGTCTTCAACAAGGGCAAGTGGGTCCAGTTCGTCCGCGACCTGAAGGGCTGGTACGATGCCGGCGAGGCCGTGCTGAAGTCGAAGGAAACCGGCCAGACCTTCGTCGACGCGTTCGCCGCCGGCGACTGCCAGACCATCCTGACCTCCGTCGGCGACCATGGCGGCATCGGCCGCAGCGCCAAGGAAGGCATGAACTGGGACGTCGCCATGCTCCCAGTCTACGAGGGCACCGCGCGCAAGAACTCGCTGGTGGGCGGCGCCTCGCTCTGGGTCATCGCCGGCAAGTCCGACGCCGAGTACAAGGCGGCCGCGGCCTTCCTCGCCTTCATCGCCAAGCCCGAGGAAGCCCTCACCTGGTCGACCGTCACCGGCTACATCCCGGTGCGCCAGTCCGGCTACGACTACCTCGTCAGCCAGAAGTTCTACGACAAGGCGCCGTACAAGGGACGCGAGCTGGCGATCAAGAGCCTGACCTTCACGCCGCCGACCGACGTCACCCGCGGCCAGCGCCTCGGCGGCCTGCTGCAGATCCGCCAGGAGATCTCCAACGGCCTGCAGGCGATCTTCATCAAGAACGCCGACGTCCAGACCTCGCTCGACGAGGCGAAGACGCGCAGCGACGCCATCCTGCGCCGCTTCCAGCAGACCTATGCCGGCAAGACCCTGCCGTAACGCGGCCCACTGACGATACGCCCCGGAGCCTGAGGCTTCGGGGCGCCTTGCATGCAGCGGCGGGACCGACATGGAAAAACGCGTGACCTTTTCGGCAGGTGGCACCGGGCTGATGTTCGCCTTGCCGATGCTGCTTCTGATCTTCGTCTTCTTCTACTGGCCGACGGGACAGGCGCTGTTCTGGGCGTTCACGCTCGAACAGCCCTGGGGCGGCGGCAATACCTTCGTCGGCTTCCAGAACTTCAAGCAGCTGCTCTCCGACAGCGTCTACTGGGGCTCGATCAGCCGTAGCATGGTGTTCAGCCTCGGCACGACCTCGCTGGCGATGGGCATCGCCCTCGTCCTGGCGCTGGTCGCCGACCGCGAGCTTGCCGGCCACCGCTTCTACAAGTCGGTGCTGATCTGGCCCTACGCGATCGCCGCGCCGGCGCTCGGCCTCGCCTTCAGCTTCATCCTCGCCCCGCAGGCCGGGCTGCTGTCGTCGATCAACAGCATCTGGCCAGGCCTCTGGAACCCGGCGCTGGACGGCAAGGACGCGATGATCGCCATCATCATCGCCTTCGCCTGGAAGTATGTCGGCTACAACTTCATCTTCTTCATGGCCGCACTGCAGGGCATTCCGCGGAGCTTGAGCGAGGCCGCCGCGATGGACGGCGCGAGCCCGCTCCGCCGGATGCGCGACATCCAGCTGCCGCTGCTGACGCCGACGCTGTTCTTCCTGCTGGTGATCAACATCACCGAGAGCTTCCAGGACAGTTTCGGCATCGTCGACATCATGACCGGCGGCGGGCCGGCCCGCGCGACCGAGCTGATGGTCTACAAAATCTATTTCGACGGCTTCAAGGGCCTCGATTACTCCGGCGCCGCCGCCCAGAGCATCATCCTGATGATCCTCGTGATGGTCCTGACGGTCGTCCAGTTCCGCTTCATCGAGCGGCGCATCCACTACAAGTGAGACCGTCATGATCGAACGCTCCCCCGTCTTCGACGCCGTCTGCCAGGTGCTGCTGTTCCTCGGGCTGGTGATCGCGGTGACGCCTTTCCTCATCGTGCTGATCGCGGCGACGCACGACATCCGCGAGGTCAACCAGGTGCCGATGCCGCTCTGGCCGGGCAGCCACTTCCTCGACAACGTCGCCGCCGCCTGGGTCCGCGCCGACCTCGGGCGCAAACTGTTCAACAGCTTTGTCTTCGCCTCGTCGGTCGCCTTCGGCAAGGTGGCGCTGGCCTTGATGGCGGCGTTCGCGATCGTCTACTTCCGCTTTCCCGGACGTATGCTGATCTTCTGGGCGATCTTCGTGACGCTGATGCTGCCGCTCGAGGTGCGGATCGTGCCGACCTATGCGGTGGCGGCCAACGCGCTGCAGCCGTTCCAGGCGATCCTCGACGTCACCGGCCTCTCCTGGCTGATCGCGCAGCTGACCGGCGTCACCGTCAAGCTGCAATGGGGCCTGCTCAACTCCTATACCGGCCTTGCGCTGCCACTGGTCGCCACCGCCACCGGCACCTTCCTCTACCGCCAGTTCTTTCTGACGCTGCCGGACGAGCTCGCGGAGGCCGCCAAGATGGACGGCGCGGGGCCGGTGCGGTTCTTCTTCCAGATTCTGCTGCCGCTGTCGAAAGCCAACATGGCGGCGCTGGCGACGATCATGTTCGTCTGGGCGTGGAACCAGTATCTCTGGCCATTGCTCGTCACCACCGATCCGAGCTTCGGCACCGCCGTGACCCAGCTGAAAGAGCTGATCCCCGCCAAGGAGGGCGTGCCGGAATGGCATATCGCGATGGCCGGCACGCTGCTGGTCATGCTGCCGCCGCTGCTGGTGATGATCGCGATGCAGCGCTTCTTCGTCCGCGGCCTCGTCGCCACCGACAAATAGCCGCGGGCCCGACCGACCTTCGACCTTCGACCTTCGACCTTCGACCAAGACAGGAGGCCCCATGGCCGACATCGCCATCTGCAACGTCAAGAAGGACTACGGCAAGACCGCCGTCGTCCACGGCGTCGACCTCGAGATCAGAAGCGGCGAGTTCATCGTCATCCTCGGCCCTTCCGGCTGTGGCAAGTCGACGCTGCTGCGCATGGTGGCAGGGCTCGAGGCGATCACCTCCGGCGAGATCGCGATGGACGGCAAGGTGGTCAACGACCTCGAGCCGCGCGAGCGCGGCTGCGCGATGGTGTTCCAGAACTACGCGCTCTACCCGCACATGTCAGTGGCCGAGAACATCGGCTACGCGCTGAAGGTCGCCGGCGTCGGCAAGACGGAGCGGACGGCGAAAATCCTCGCCGTCGCCAAGACCGTCGGGCTCGACGCCTATCTTGACCGCAAGCCGATGCAGCTCTCCGGCGGCCAGCGCCAGCGGGTGGCGATGGGCCGGGCGATGATCCGCGAGCCGAAGGTGTTCCTGTTCGACGAGCCGCTGTCGAACCTCGACGCCAAGCTGCGGGTGTCGATGCGGGCGGAGATCCGCCGCCTGCACCGCCGGCTCGGCGCTACCTCGATCTTCGTCACGCACGACCAGGTCGAGGCGATGACGCTGGCCGACCGGCTGGTGGTGATGAACGGCGGCAAGATCGAGCAGGTCGGCACGCCCTCGGAGATCTACAACACGCCCGCCAGCCGCTTCGTGGCGAGCTTCGTCGGCGCCCCGCCGATGAACATCCTCGACGGAACGGTGGGGCCGGCCCAGCGGCTGGTGATCGATGACCGGCGGGCACTGGTGCTCGACGCCGTCCGAGACCTCCCGGCTGTCGGGCAGAAGCTCACCGTCGGCATCCGGCCGGAGCACGCGCGCCTGGTCCGTGCCGGCGCGCATGGCAGCCTGCCGGCGACGGTCGACTTCATCGAGGAGCTCGGCGCCTCGCGCGTCGTGCACACCGACATGAACGGTACCGGCTTTGCCGTCTCCTTCTCGGAGGGCACCGCCCTGCAGCCGGGCGATGCCGTCGGGCTCGAGCTGCCGGCGGACCACCTCCATCTCTTCTCGACCGAGACCGGACGGCGCATCGACCGCCCCGCGCTCACGGTGTCCACCCCGCAACTGCAGGAGGCCTGATATGGCCGCGATCACCCATGTCGGATTCAACGTCACCGCCGGCGACGGCGACCTGACGCGTCTTCGAAACTCGCTGGCCGGGATCGCCGACCTCGGTGCCGATGTCGCCGAGCTCTCGCTGTTCGGGCACGACCTCATCGCCGGCGGACGGGTGATAGAGGGCCGCGCCAAGGCGCTGGCCGAGATCTGCGCCGAGTTTCCGCTGCGCTACACCGCACACGGCCAGATCGTCTCCAACTTCATGGACGGGGCGAACCTCGCGCGGCAGAAGAAGGTGGTCTCGGCCATGCTGGAACTCTGCGAGCGTGTCGGCGCCGACGTCCTCGTGCACCATTGCGGCAAGGCAAAGCTCGGCGGCCGCCCGGAGCGCGAGGCGCTCGACCGGATGGAGCGCGAGGCGCTCGCTGAAATGGCGGAGGTCGCCCAGCGCCGCGGCGTGCGCATCGCCTTCGAGAACATCTTCGCCGTCGATCCCCGCGAGTACCGCCAGACGCCCGCCGAGATCGCCGAGACGGTGCGCGCCGTCGGGCATCCGAACGTCGTTGGCCTCATCGATTTCGGCCACGCCTATATCGAGGGCAACCGGCTCGGCCTCGACTGGCGCGGCGAAGTCCGGGAGATGGCCGGCGTCACCGGACACCTCCACGTGCACGATAATTTCGGCACGCCCTACGTCATGTCGGAATTCTTCCACCGCAGCGAAGCGGTGGCGCTCGGCATCGGCGACCTGCACCTGCCGCTCGGCTGGGGCGACCTGCCGTTCGCCGAGATCTTCGACGAGATCACCGTGCTGCCGGGGACCGCGCTGATCATGGAAATCGACGAGCGCTTTGCCACCGAGCGCGCCGAGAGCCTGGCGATCGCCCGCCAGCTTGCCGCCGCGGTGAACGCGCGCGCCGCGGCGCCGTCCGCGGGGGGCGTGAGGGCATGACGATGAGCCAGGACCAGTTGATCCGCACCATCCTTGCCGAGCTGCCCGTGCCTCCCCAGGATATCGCAGCGGAAGCGCTCGGCGCCGAACTGACGCTCGACGAGCATCACCGGCTGGCCGCCGCGGTGGCAGCCTTCGCCGCGATCGAGCAGACACCGGCACCCGCCATGCCGCCTCTGCCGACGCTGCGCATCGCCGCCTGGAATGCCGAAAGGCTGAAGTTCGCGGAGCCCTCGGTTCGGCTGGTCGAGCAGGCGGATGCCGACGTGCTCTTCCTCACCGAGGCCGATCTCGGCATGGCGCGCTCCGGCAACCGGCACACTGCGGCCGATCTCGCCGAGGCGCTCGGCATGGGGTTTGCCTATGGCGTCGAGTTCTTCGAGCTCGGGCTCGGCGACGACCGCGAGCGGGCCGCGCATGCCGAGGAGCAGAACCGCGTCGGCTTTCACGGCAATGCCATCCTCACCCGCATGCCGCTGGAAGAGGCGTTCCAGATCCGGCTCGACGATGGCGCGATCTGGTGGCTGGAGGCGGAGAAAGGCCAGCAGCGGCTGGGCTGGCGCATGGCGATCGGCGGCCGGATCGAGATGGAAGGCGGGCCGGTCTGGCTGATCTCGGTGCATCTCGAGAGCAAGACGACACCGACCGACCGGGCCTTGCAGGTTCGGCGCCTGCTCGATCACGTCGACGTGCTCTCGGCCGGCGGTGCCGTGGTGATCGGCGGCGACATCAACACCAAGCTGATGATCGGCGATGACGTCGACGCGTGGTGGGCCGATCCTGCCGGCCGCGAGCCGCTGTTCGCCCACTTTGCCGACGCCGGCTATCGCTGGGCCGAGGCGAACACGCGCGAGAACACCACGCGCACCCGTCCGGACGGCGCCCCGACCCCGCCGCACAAGCGGCTGGACTGGCTGTTCACCCGTGGATTGTCCGCCCGGCACCCGGTGACGCATCCGGCGATCGACGACCGAGGCAATGCGATCTCCGACCACGATCTGGTGGTCGCGGAGTTCTTCCGCGAGGCTTGAGCCATCGACAGTCGGCCGACCGGACTGTCCGCAGGAAAGCAAGAAAGGCCAGGAGAGCGATCCCCTGGCCTTTGCACGAACAGATTTCAGAAGATCCGCCGCCAGACGAGATCAGTTGAGGCCGACGCCGCCGCCGAACTCGTAGCGCAGACCCGCGCGGATGGTGTGGATGTTGAAGCCGTCGTCGCGGGCCTGCACGCCCTTGGCGCCGAAGGAGCGATCGGCCGAGTCGTAGCCGAAGTAGTCGCCGTCGGAGATGCGGGTGTAGCGGTAGCCGGCATCGAGCTTCAGCCGCGAGGTCAGGTCGATGGTCGCACCGGCCATCAGGGCGGCGGCGAAGCGCCAGCTGCTCTCGCCGGGATGGTCGAAGGTCGGATCGATACCGGTGCATGCCGGATCGGAACCGCAGACCTCGGTGCTCTTCACCTCGTCGTACTTGACCCGCGCAGCGCCGAGGCCGGCACCGATATAAGGGGTCACGATGCCGTAGTGGCCGATGTCGACATAGGCATTGGCCATCGCCGTCCAGACGCTGACTTCCGAACGATCGTCGTAGCCGCAGTCGTTGTAGAAGCCGAGGCCCTTGCTGGCGGTGACGTAGGAGATGCAGCTCGTCGAGCCGCGGACGTCGGCCTTGAAGTGATCCAGCGTCACGTCGGCGCGGAACATGTCGGTGAAGCGATAACCGACGCCGGCGCCGAAGCTCGCGGCGCTCTTGGTCTCCAGACGATCGTACTGGAAGATGTCGTCGACGCCTTCGACGCCCTCGAACTGGTTATAGAAGCTGTAGTCGCCGGTCGTCTTGTTCTTCAGGAAGACGCCGACGTCGCCGCGGAGGTACCAGCCTGCCGTCGACGGCGCTGCCTGCGGCTCTTCATAGGCCGGCTCGATCAGATCGGCAGCAGCGGCATAGCCGGTGGCATTCAGAAGGGCGACGACGGCGAGCGCCGGCAGAACTCGGTTTGACACAGAAAATCTCCAAGGCTGAGCAGCTCCAGGTCCGTTCCTGCTCTTTCGGAAGATTTACCGCAGCATGATTAATGGCCGGTTAAGCCGGTCCATCATGGAAGCGCGCCGCAGCCTACCGCCGCGCATGCGCAACCGTGCTGCCCATTCCTGCCAAAGGCCGCAGCAGCGCGGTTTCAGCGCCCGGATTGGTGCAATGCACGGCCGGAAGCCGTCCAGGCGTGGGGCTTGACGGGATTGCGGGAAGCGGCACGGCCTTCTGACTTCTTTTACATGTAGGCGTCTAAATGATGGGCCAAGGGAGCGCTCATTTGCCGAAGGCTGCAGTGACCACCGGAGAGAGAAAACATGCGCGGAAGACCGGCGGCCTCTTCCGCCGGCTCCTCGCCGATATCAGGGGCGTCGCGGCGATCGAGCTGGCGCTGGTGGGACTGCCGTTTCTCTTCGTGATCTTCGCGTTCATCGAGACTGCGGTGGTCACCGGTGCGGGTGTCGTCCTCGACAACGCGGTCAACAGCGTTGCCCGGCAGGTCCTGACCGGCGAAGTCCAGGCGGCCGATCTCGACCAGACAGCGTTTCGCAAGATGATCTGCACCGAGGTGTCGATGCTGCTCGACTGCAGCAAGGTGAAGATCGACCTTCGCACCTTCGCCACCGCCGACAGCATCCCGACCTCGGCGACGATGAAGCTTGGATCGGTCGACGACACCCAGTTCTGCTACGACCCCGGGGCGCAGGATACCATCACCGTCCTGCGGGCCTTCTACGAATGGCCCTATGTCGCCGGGATGCTCAGCAACCTGACGAAGGACACGAACGGCAATGCCGTTCTGATGTCGATGGCCGCGTTCATGAACGAGCCTTTCGGCGTTCGCGCCACCACGCATTCGACCTGCACGTAGATGAAACGCCTGTCCCGCCGCCTCCGCTTCGGCCTGAAGCACTTCAGCCGCCAGAACAAGGGCGTCGTCGCGGTCGAGTTCGCGATGATCCTGCCGCTGCTCCTGATCTTCTACCTCGGCGCTTTCGAGGGATCGCAGGCGCTGTCGGCCAACCGCAAGGTCGAGGCCATCGCCGACACCGTCGGCAACCTCGTCTCACGGTCGACCGCCATGGATACGACCCGGCTGAACAACATCATGGCGATCTCGAAGGCGATCCTGGCGCCCTTCGCCAACACCGAGCTGGTCATGACGGTGACAACCGTCAGGGTCGACGTCAACGGCAAGGCCACCGTCGACTGGTCGAAGGCCAGCACCGGCAACGGACTTGCGGCAGGCTCCGCCTACACGCTGCCGGCGGACCTGCGCGGTTTCACCGATACCTATTTCGTCTTCTCGACGGCCTCCTATCCCTACAAGGCGTTGCTTGGCTACGGCGGCATGATCCCCAGCATGACGATGGCCGAGACGACCAGTTTCCGCCCCCGCAAGAGTTCCGAAATCCCCTTCAGCTGACGCATCGCGGGCATTCGCGACCGGGCGGCTGGACATCGATGGACTGCCAGATGCAGAAACTTAGCAGGCTTGCGAAATTTGCCCACCACCGAGGCGGCGCGGTGGCGATGGTCACGGCCTTCTTGCTGCCGGTGTTCATCTTCAGCGCGGCTGTCGCCGTCGACACGACACGGATCTTCTCCTCGCAGCGTCAGCTCCAGCGGTCGCTGGATGCTGCGGCCCTCGCCGCCGGCAAGCAGTACGGCAAGACCCAGGACACCGCCGAACTGACGCGGTGGGCGAACGGCTTCTTCCTCGCCAATGCCGACAACAAGGCCGACCAGAACACCAAGTTCAGCTATGACGGGGTGAAGGCCGCCAACGGCAATACCGTCCTGACCGTCTCGGCGACCCGGGACGAGCCGACCTTCTTCGGCAATGCGGTGTATGTCCTGTCCGGCGGCAAGGTGCCGAAAACCTGGCGGCTCGCCGTGTCCAGCCAGATCGTCATCGAGAACCGCTCGGTCGAGATGGCGCTCGTGCTCGACAATTCCGGCTCGATGAAGAACTCGCCCTCTAGCGGCGGCACCGCGAAGATCACCACGCTGAAACAGGCTGCCACCCAGCTGGTCACCCAGGTGCTGACGCCGACCAGCAATGCGAACGTGCCGAACCCGGTGAAGCTCGGGATCGTGCCGTTCTCCGGCGCGGTGAATGTCGGCAACAATTACGCCGATGCCAAGTGGATGGATACCCAGGGCCTCTCAAGCTCGCACAACGACAATTTCGACTGGTCGACGTGGACGAAAACTACTCTCGGCGTAAGTGTTAAACAGGCAGTCCAAGTGCCGGGCAGCGCCACAGCTTGGCGTAGGATTAGCGATCTGAAGCCGCTAACCCGGTTCTTCCTCCATGACAATCTGAAGTACTCGAACGGTACGGCCCGCTTCCCTATCAGGTGGGAGGGCTGCGTGGAGTCACGCCCCAACGGTCTCGCCATAACGGACACGGAGCCGTCTCTCGGCAACCCGGACTCGCTTTTTGTGCCGCTGTTTGCTCCATCAGAATACAAATGGACCATGACTCCACAAGTCGAGGAAATCGTGAAGGACGACTACATCCCCGACAGCAGCGCACCCAGTCCAAACACCGCCTTTAATGCGCTGACCAAACAAAACGACATGAATAAGTACTTCTCCGATACAAAGCCCACATCGACCTCCACCACCGTCACGGCAGGCCCCAATTTCGTCTGCGATACGGCGGCCATCACGCCGCTCACCACCAACATGACGACGGCAAAAGCCGCCATCACGTCAATGCAACCCCTAGGTGCCACCAATATTCCGGAAGGCCTCGCCTGGGGTTGGCGGGTTCTGTCCTCGCGCGAACCGTTCACCGAGGGCGTGGCGTCCACGACCCCCGACAATCTCAAGGTCCTCGTGCTGATGACGGACGGCGAGAACACCTACAACCCGACCTACTCGACCGGTCAGGCGCTGGATGTCACCAACGCCAACGTCTCGATGTACGGCACTTACGGTTTTGGACAGATCCTCAGCACCGACAAGAAAAAGGTCGTCCCGGGCCACATCTTCGACGCAACGAAGACGACACCCAAGGTGGCGGACGCCGACAACTACGTGGCCGCGCTGAACGAGATGACCACCAGCGTCTGCGAGAACATCAAGGCGGACGGCCGGACGGCGGGCGCGGGAGACGGGATCGTCATCTTCGCCATCGCCTTCGACCTTGCCGACAGCAGCCCGATCAAGCAGAGGCTGAAGGCCTGCTCGTCCAACGGCGTCGATGGCAAGAGCGCCAAGCTCTACTACGACGCCAAGAACTCGGCGGATCTCCTGGCGGCCTTCTCTTCCATCACCGAGGAAATCTCGAGCCTGCGCGTCTCCCATTGACGAGGGTTCCGGGCGAATACGCGAAGCTCGGTGTCCGATGCAAACCTTGCGTCAAAGTTAACTCGTGCCGGTCGACGGCCTCTCTTCCGTAACCGCGGCATTAGATCAACGAACCTGACGTATCAGCGCCGGAAACCTTTTGGAATCAATGGGTCCGACGCATGCTGTGACACAATGGCGATTGATCCGCGCCCGAATTCGCGCTATTAATAGCTTGGTAATATTTGGAACACCGGGCGAAGGGAGATGGGTGAATGCAGCGTCGTCGACAGACCGCCGTGCAGTATCGGCTCAGCCTGGATGCGCCTCCCGTCGATGCCCTCGGCGGCGACTTTGCGTCCTCCTTGCTGGCCCGGCTTCGCCTTGAAAACTTAGCTCTGGAAAGCTTGCGTCTGGCGCTCGTGGGAAATGAGGAACGGCTGCTGAGCGTCTCCGCATAACGGAAAGGCTTCGGCGACTGATGGTCGGTTAAACGCAAAAGGCCCACCGAGATGGTGGGCCTTTTGCGTTCGTGGGCCTTGCGTTCAATGAAGAGCCGGCAGGACTTTGCCCGCCCGGCCGTGTTCAGCCGAAGAGCTTGGTCGCGACCTCGGCCGTGTGCTTGCCCTGGAAGCGGGCGCCGTCGAGCTCGGTGCTGCTCGGCATGCGCGAACCGTCGCCGTTCGCGATCGTCGTCGCGCCATAAGGCGAACCGCCGGTGATCTCGGCATTGCTCATCTGGCCCTGGAACGAATAGGGCAAGCCGACGATGACAAGGCCATGGTGCAGCAAGGTCTTGTGCACCGAGAACAGCGTCGCCTCGTTGCCGCCGTGCTGGGTGGCGCTCGACGAGAATGCCCCGCCGACCTTGCCGATCAGCTTGCCGCCGAACCAAAGACCGCCGGTGCGATCCCAGAAGCTTGCCATCTGCGAGGCCATGTTGCCGTAGCGGGTCGGCGTGCCGACGATGATGGCGTCGTAGTTCGCGAGTTCCTCCGGCGGGATTTCCGGATAGTCGTGATCGGTCTTGAAGTGCGCGGCCGCGACGACCTCGGCCGGTGCGGTCTCCGGCACGCGGCGGATGTGGACGGTGGCGCCGGCGCTTTCGGCGCCCTCGGCGACGGCCTTCGCCATGGCCTCAATGTGACCGTAGCTCGAATAATAGAGCACCAGAACTTTTGCCATCGGAACAGTTTCCTCGCGTTGAGCCCCCATGGAGCCGTAGCGGCATTAGATAGGCGGAGCAGCGCGATGGAAAGGCGGAGGCCGGCGACGGACCGTCCACCCGGAGGCAAGGCGTGCCTTGCGTAGCCGGCCACATCAAGTTCGGAGCACCGGAAGAGAGACTGCGCCAAGCCCGGCGTGACCCGCCTGCATCGCCGCGTCCGCCTTCGCATTCCCCGCGCTTGCTTTTTCAGCTGCCGCCTCGCTCTACTCCCGGCAAATCAGAGACCACGGGCGAATCGGCGAACCCATCGCCGGGCCCCGGTCACCCGACGTTTGGAACGAGACCATGACGCAGCCCCTGCCCCCCACGACGGCCGCCATGCTCGCGATCGGCGACGAGATCCTCTCCGGCCGGACCAAGGACAAGAACATCGCGCATCTCGCCGATGTCATGACCATGGCCGGCATCGACCTCAAGGAAGTGCGGATCGTCGGCGACGAGCCTGCCATCATCGCCGACACGCTGAATACGCTGCGCCGGCAGTACGACTTCGTCTTCACCTCCGGCGGCATCGGCCCGACGCATGACGACGTGACCGCCGAGGCGGTGGCAGCCGCCTTCTCGCTGCCGCTGATCGAACACCCCGAGGCCGTCGAACGGCTGGCCGCGATGTACCAGCGGCGCGAACTGCCGTTCACCGAGGCGCGCCGGCGCATGACCCGGACGCCGGAGGGCGCGACGCTGGTCGACAATCCTGTCTCGACGGCACCGGGCTTTCGCATCGACAACGTCTTCGTCTTCGCCGGCGTGCCGTCGGTGTTTCAGGCGATGCTGGCCAACGCGCTGAAGGAGTTGCCGGCGGGCCAGCAGATCGCCAGCGAAGCCATCGAGTGCCCGTATGGCGAGGGCGACATCGGCGATCCACTGGCCGCCGTGCAGAAGGCGCATCCGGGCGTCTCGATCGGCTCCTATCCCCGGCTGGAAGGCGAGCGGTTTACGACGCAGCTGGTGCTGCGCTCGCGCGACGCGGAGAAGCTCGCCGCAGCCAAGGGCGCCGTCGAGGCAATGCTGGCCGAGATGGCCGCGGCCTGAGGCGCGCCCCCAAGGCTAACGCCGCTCCCGCGCTCCGCCCCCCCATGGCGACAATACGTGCGCCCTGCTTCGCGCGGCGTGACTTGCCCGAAACCCTGCTGCGGTCTATCGGAGCGGGATATGCCCTCCCCGCCTGGAGACCCCGATGCCGAACCCTGAAAAATCCTTCCCGGTTTCCTGGGACCAGTTCCACCGTGATGCGCGGGCGCTCGCCTGGCGCCTCGCCGGGATACGGCCGGAATGGAAGGCGATCGTCTGCATCACCCGCGGCGGCCTCGTGCCCGCGGCGATCATCGCCCGCGAGCTCGGCACGCGGATGATCGAGACGGTCTGCATCGCGTCCTATCACGAGTATTCCGAGCAGGGCGAGCTGAAGGTCCTGAAGGAGATCAGCCCGGTGCTGCTCGAGGACGATGGCGAAGGCATCCTCATCGTCGACGATCTCACCGATACCGGCCGCACCGCGGCGCTGGTGCGCGCCATGCTGCCCAAGGCGCACTTCGCCACGGTCTATGCCAAGCCGAAGGGCCGACCGCTGGTCGATACCTTCATCACCGAGGTGTCGCAGGATACCTGGATCTTCTTCCCGTGGGACCTCGGCCTGACCTTCCAGGCACCAATCGCCAAGGGCACCGCCGGCTGAAACGCGCTGGAGCGGCGAGGCCCGCTCCTCGGCTCAGGGGCCGTCGGGCGCCGGGCTCAACTCGAAGTCCGCCACGAGGTGCAGCCCCGTCGGACGCCATTCGCGATCGATCCGGCCCTTGTGCTGCCGGACAATCAAGGCATCGAGCAGCGTCGCGCCAAAACCGTCCGCGGCGGGCTCGTCATCGATTGCCGCGCCGGTTTCGGTCCATTCCAGCCGCAAGCGTCTTTCGCCGTCCTCCAGCCGCTCCGACCAGTGGATGGCGATCCGGCCGCCGTTGACGATCGCGCCGTATTTGGCGGCATTGGTGCTGAGCTCGTGCACCACCATGGCGATGAGGATCGCCTGTTCCTCCACCAGTTCCACGGGCGCGCCGAGCAGTTTCAGCCTGCCCGCCTCCTCGTAGGGCATCAACTCGTTGCGCAGCACGGCGATGAGCGAAGTGGTACGGCCGGTGGCCTCGACGAACAGCGACTGTGTCTTCGCCAGCGACGCGATCCGCTGCGTCACGGCATGGCGAACCGCCTTCAGGTCGCGGCCATGGCGCATGGACAGGCTGACGATCGCCTGCACTTTAGCAAAGCTGTTCTTCACCCGGTGCTCCATCTCCCGCATCAGCAGGAGCTTCGCCGCCTCGGCGACCTCGCGACGCCGGATCTCGGCGCGCAGCGCAAGCTCGGTCTCCAGGATGTCGACGAGATCGGTCATCGTCGCCGTTTCCTCGGCAGTCCAGCCGCGCGGATGGCGATCGATGGCGCAGAGCGAGCCGATCACCGAGCCGTCCGGCGCATGGATCGGCACGCCGAGATAGGCTTCGACCCCGAGGTCGGGGATCGCCAGGTTGTTGCGCACCAGCGGATGCTCGCGCGCGGCATCGACGACCAGCGGCTTCTTGGTGGCGACGACGTGCTGACAGAAGGAGTGCGTCAGCGGCGTCTCCCGCCTCTCCTGCCAGGGATCGGGGAGCCCGACCGCACTCTTGAAGAACTGACGGTCGGCATCGAGAATGCTGACAAGGGCCACTGGGACGCCGAGAAGTTTGCCGATCAGCCGGGTGATTCGATCGAAAGCAACTTCCGGCGGCGTATCGAGAAGGTCGACGGCACCGTAATGGGCGTCGGCAATTTCGGTCATGAGCATTTCCTCGGGTCGGCGCACCGCATCAACAACAAGTCTGGCCATCGCTTCCCGGGGAAGACGGTCTGTCTCAGCGGCAAAGGCGCGAAATACAGAGGCCGGTCAACCGACAATCTCGGCGAAGGACTTGCCATTTCAAGGGCGGAGGCCGGCCCAGCCGGGGAAAGCATTGGCGAGTCGCGATTCGGGTTCTGCCCGTTATCCACACCCCGCCGAGAACGTGATGAGCGCAATCCGTGCGGCCCGCGACCTTTCCTTGACCCACCCCGTGAAGACGCCTTAGCGTCTTCTTAACGGTGCCGCCGGCCCGCGCGATAAGGGTTTCGACACACTTTACGCTGCGTTCCAGCAGGTTTTCTCGGTGCCATATCACCGTTGCAGAAATGCGCTCCGACGCGAAAACATCGATTTTCTCGTCGGAAAAGGATTCGATTAACCGGCGCTGATCTACTATATCTAGTGTCGCCTACCCCGGCACACACCACATAGCCGCCGGCTCAGCCGGCTCGCCATTCTACCACCGTCACACCGGCGGCGCTCATCTGCGTCTGTCGTTTGGCGTCCTGCATCCAGTCAAGGACAGTCCTATGGGCATGAAGATCGAGCGTCGCTACACCAAGGCCGGCGAAGGCGCCTATGCCGGCATCGCCTTCCGCAAAGCGACCAGCGAGATCCGCAACCCCGATGGCTCCGTGGTCTTCCGGCTGGAGGGCATCGACGTCCCCGCGCAGTTCAGCCAGGTCGCGAGCGACATCCTCGCCCAGAAGTACTTCCGCAAGGCCGGCATCCCCGCCAGGCTGAAGCGCGTCGAGGAAAACAGCGTCCCGTCCTGGCTGTGGCGCTCGGTCCCCGACCACGCCGCGCTCGACGCGATGCCCGAGGGCGAGCGCTACGGCTCGGAAATGGATGCGCGGCAGGTCTTCGATCGCCTCGCCGGCACCTGGACCTATTGGGGCTGGAAGGGCGGCTACTTCGCCACCGAAGAGGACGCCCGCGCCTTCAACGACGAGCTCGCCTTCATGCTGGCGACCCAGAAGGTCGCGCCGAACTCGCCGCAATGGTTCAACACCGGCCTGCACTGGGCCTATGGCATCGACGGCCCCGGCCAGGGCCACTTCTACGTCGACTACATCACCGGTCAGCTCACCCGCTCGGCCTCGGCCTATGAGCATCCGCAGCCGCATGCCTGCTTCATCCAGTCCGTCGCCGACGACCTTGTCAACGACGGCGGCATCATGGATCTCTGGGTCCGCGAAGCCCGCCTGTTCAAGTACGGCTCGGGCACCGGCTCCAACTTCTCGCGCCTGCGCGGCGAAGGCGAGAAACTGTCGGGCGGCGGCAAGTCGTCCGGCCTGATGAGTTTTCTGAAGATCGGCGACCGCGCGGCGGGCGCGATCAAGTCTGGCGGCACCACGCGCCGTGCGGCCAAGATGGTCGTCGTCGACATCGACCACCCCGACATCGAGGCCTACATCTCGTGGAAGGTGAAGGAGGAGGAGAAGGTCGCCGCCCTCGTCACCGGCTCGCGCACCATCTCCAAGCACCTGAAGATCATCCTCGCCGCCTGCGTCAACTGCGAGGGACCTGAGGGCGACTGCTTCGAGCCAATGAAGAACCCGGCGTTGAAGCGCGCCGTCAAGGACGCCAAGAAGTCCCAGGTTCCCGAGAACTACATCAAGCGCGTCATCCAGTTCGCGCGCCAGGGCTACACCGACATCGACTTCCCGGTCTACGACACCGACTGGGACTCGGAAGCCTACCTCACCGTCGCCGGCCAGAATTCCAACAACTCCGTCCGCGTCACCGACGATTTCCTGCGCGCGGTGGAAGATGACGGCACCTGGAACCTCACGGCCCGCAAGGACGGCCGCGTCGTCAAGACGCTGCAGGCCCGCGACCTCTGGGAGCGTGTCGGCTATGCCGCCTGGGCCTCGGCCGATCCCGGCATCCAGTTCCACACCACGATCAACGACTGGCACACCTGCCCGGCCGCCGGCGAGATCATCGCGTCGAACCCGTGCTCGGAGTACATGTTCCTCGACGACACCGCCTGCAACCTCGCCTCGCTGAACCTCATCCAGTTCCGAGAAGCGTCGGGCACGCTCGACACCGAAGCCTTCGAGCACGCCACGCGTCTCTGGACCGTGGTGCTCGAGGTCTCCGTCCTGATGGCGCAGTTCCCGTCGAAGGAAATCGCCCAGCGTTCTTACGACTACCGCACGCTCGGCCTCGGCTTCGCCAATATCGGCGGCTTCCTGATGACCTCGGGCATTCCCTACGACTCGGCCGAAGGCCGCGCGATCTGCGGTGCCGTCTCGGCGCTGATGACGGGCGTCGCCTATGCGACCTCGGCCGAGATGGCCGAGAAGCTCGGGCCGTTCCCGGACTATGCGGCAAACGCCGACCACATGCAGCGCGTCATGCGCAACCATGCCCGCGCCGCCCAAGGCATCGCCAACGGCTACGAGAACCTCTCGGTCGACCCGGTTCCGCTCGACCATGCCGCGCTGAAGGACAAGCGTCTGTCGGCCCGTGCCAAGGCGTGCTGGACCAAGGCCGTCTCGCTCGGCACCGCACACGGCTACCGCAACGCCCAGGTTTCCGTCGTCGCGCCGACCGGCACGATCGGTCTCGTGATGGACTGCGACACCACCGGCATCGAGCCCGACTTCGCGCTGGTGAAGTTCAAGAAGCTGGCCGGCGGCGGCTACTTCAAGATCATCAACAATGCGGTGCCCGCCGCGCTGCGCTCGCTCGGCTACACCGAGGCGCAGATCGGCGAGATGGAGGCCTATGCGGTCGGCCACGGCAACCTCAACCAGGCGCCTGCCATCAACCCCGGCTCGCTGCGCGCCAAGGGCTTTGGCGAGGCCGAGATCGAGGCGCTGAACACCGCGCTGAAGGCGGCCTTCGACATCAAGTTCGCCTTCAACAAGTGGACGCTGGGCGAAGACTTCTGCCGCAAGACGCTGGGGCTGACGGACGCGCAGCTCGCCGACTTCTCGTTCGAGATCCTGCCCTTCCTCGGCTTCTCC
Organism: Mesocryomonas fontinalis; assembly: GCF_055730125.2. Classification (NCBI taxonomy): domain Bacteria; kingdom Pseudomonadati; phylum Pseudomonadota; class Alphaproteobacteria; order Hyphomicrobiales; family Aurantimonadaceae; genus Mesocryomonas; species Mesocryomonas fontinalis. The sequence goes on from NZ_JBUZWG020000002.1 coordinate 616,439, forward strand.
CGCGCCGACATCGACGCCGCCAACGTCCACATCTGCGGCGCGATGACGCTGGAAGGCGCACCGTTCCTCAAGGACCAGCACCTGCCGGTGTTCGACTGCGCCACCCCCTGCGGCCGGATCGGCAAGCGCTACCTCTCGGTCGAGAGCCACATCCGGATGATGGCGGCCTCGCAGCCCTTCATCTCCGGTGCGATCTCCAAGACCATCAACATGCCGAACGACGCGACGGTCGAGGACTGCAACGCCGCCTACATGCTGTCGTGGAAGCTCGCGCTGAAGGCCAACGCGCTCTACCGCGACGGCTCGAAGCTGTCGCAGCCGCTCAACGCGTCGCTGATCGCCGACGAGCATGACGACGAGGACGATCTCGTCGCCGAGGCGACCGAGATGCTGATCGCCCAGCCGGCGACGGCGCGCGCCGCCGAAGTTGCCGAGCGCATCGTCGAGCGCATCGTCGAGAAGGTGATCCGCGATCGCGAGAAGCTGCCGAACCGCCGCAAGGGCTACACCCAGAAGGCGATCGTCGGCGGCCACAAGGTGTACCTGCGCACCGGCGAATACGACGACGGCCGCATCGGCGAGATCTTCATCGACATGCACAAGGAAGGCGCCGCCTTCCGCGCGATGATGAACAACTTCGCCATCGCCATCTCGCTCGGCCTGCAGTTCGGCGTGCCGCTGGAGGAGTATGTGGAGGCCTTCACCTTCACCCGCTTCGAGCCGGCCGGCATCGTCCAGGGCAATGAGGCGATCAAGAACGCGACGTCGATCCTCGACTACGTGTTCCGCGAGCTCGCCGTCTCCTATCTCGGCCGGCACGACCTCGCCCATGTCCAGCCGGAGGATTTCGGCACCTCGACGATCGGTCGCGGCGTCGAGGCCGACAAGCCCTCCCCGGTCAGCCACGGCATGGTGCGCGGCCAGACGGCGAAGTTCCGGCTCGTTTCGTCCGATCCGGCGGGCACCCTCGGCACCGGCACGGACGGCCGCGCCACGCCGGCGACGACGCTGAAGGGCGCAACGCCCGCCGCAGCCCCCCGCAGCCCGGCGGTCGCCACAGCCGGCGCGGCGGTAACGCAGCTCGCCAGCCGCGGCCCGACCAGCTTCGGCGGCGGCAACCAGGCGACGGCGCTGAAGCGCGAGTACGAGGCGGCCCCGGTCTCCGAGCCCGCGCCGATCGCCGACATCTCGCCGGCCCAGGGCATCTTCGACAGCCCGCTGGCCTTCAAGGCCTCCGAGCGCGAGACCGCCAAGGTCGAGCAGGCCCCGGGCCCGAGCGCCAACGAACGCCGCGCCCAGGCCCTGATGAAGGGCTACACCGGCGAAAGCTGCTCGGAATGCGCCAACTTCACCATGGTCCGCAACGGCACCTGCCTGAAGTGCGACACCTGCGGCGCCACGAGCGGCTGCAGCTGAGGAAAAGAGGCGTTGATGGGTTGTGACGCGACACACAGTTTGTCCGAACGTCACATAGTCCTCACTTTTCGTTAAAGTTGGACGCTACGAAAATCGAAAAGGCCCCGTGTAACCCACGGGGCCTTTTATGCATGGCATGCGCTCGCAGTCGGCATGCTACCTTGGGTTACAAGGCGAATCAGGAGAGTGAAGTGATACCTGATGGGGTTCATAAGCAGATACAAGACCTCTTCAGGCCATCACCGGTTCTTCTAGTCGGAAGTGGATTTTCCTGCGGATTCGGACTGCCTGGAATGGGAGCGATCGCACAATATCTTCTAAACAATGTCACCTCGGCTACATTGTCAAAAGATGCGAATGCCCTTTGGGATGAGCACAAAACAAAAATACATACAGATTTCGAACATGGCTTGAATCAAATACCGAGCGGCGCTCCTGCGCGTGAAGAGCTTATAGCCGACATTCGCCGACTTATATCGTCTTATATAATTGAAGAGACGGTCAAAGCGGAACAGATTATATCAAGCAACGCGCATGCTCATAGTATGGCTCCCGCAAGACTGTTGCGACGACTATTTGATGGAATTCCTCAAAACACTGAATGCGCCCCCGTAATCACTACTAATTATGATACATTGCTAGAGTTATTTTGTGATCTGGCACGTCTTCCTATCGATACAGGTTTTGACGGGCACCGACATCGACACTACAGAAATAATAATATCTATCGAACATTTTACAGATCTGAAAATATCCCGGGTAACAAAGTTCTACAACTTCACTACCGCCGCATGGCTAATGTAAGAGTAATAAAACCACACGGTTCAATATCTTGGCACCCAACAAATCAAGGTCCGGTCGAGATTCTAAACAGCCACAATACCTCTACTAGAGCCATAGTGATACCTGGGCCATCCAAATACGAAGATGCTCTCGTGACAACTCTGTTCGACACTGTACGTACCGAAATGAATAATTCCATTCGCAATGCATCGGGAATGATGTGTCTAGGATTTGGTTTTAACGATAGTCATTTGCAAGGCGCTATCAAGGAACGCCTACGCGTTAGAATGCCAATGCTAATTCTCACTCGCACCTTTACGGACAAGATAAATTCACTTATTTCTGAGTTTCCGCATATTATAGCGATAAATTCACATCCGAATGGCGCGTCATGCCACGTTGATGGGATAGTTTACCCTACCGATGAACCAATTTGGGAACTCGATAGTTTTCTCAGAACGATCCTGGAGTAACTGTTATGGCCATTTTTTCCTTCACAGAAGAGAACTCCGTCGGCGAAGTTCGCAGCGTTGAGAGTTCAAAAATAGTGGTTCGTGTCACGGACTCTAACAGACTCCAGAAGGCTAGGGTCGGTCGCTTGGTGGCCATACAGGCGGTGGGTGACGAATGGCTCATTGGTATAATCGAGAGGGTATGGCGACATGCGATCGAGGTAGAAAAACTCGAAAGCGTTGCGGAGGGTGATACTGTTCCAGAAGTTCCGGTCGAGGAAAACGGCGTGACGATCAGTCTCGTTGGGACTTACCGTGAGCGGGACGGTTTACGTCGAGACGTTTTCTCCCGTGCAATTTTTTCCCTTCCTGAAATCAATCGCCCCGTTTATCCGTTGGACGAGCGGTCTCTTGAGAACTTTATGGGAATTCTGAGTAATTCCACTAAGACTGGCTCCAAAACTCCACTCAAAGTGGGGAGATACACTCTTGATGAAAGAGCTGTTGCATATGTTGACGGTGACAAACTATTCCAGAGACATATGGCTCTTCTAGGCAGTACAGGATCTGGAAAGTCCTACGCGGTAGCATCCATTCTTGAGCAGGCGGCGAAACTCCCAAATGCGAATGCTATCGTATTAGATCTTCATGGCGAATATTCCAGCATGGATTTCGCCCGTCATTTCCGGATAGCCGGCATATCTGATCTTAAGGCGCCGAATGATCATTCTTTGTTTCTCCCATTCTGGTTGCTTACATATGAAGAAATGCAGGCGCTATTCATAGACCGATCAGGAGACAACGCACCCAATCAGGCACTTGCGTTGATGGAGTCGGTAATCCAACTCAAAAAGAATGCCATCGATGCATTTGACAAGAAGGATTTACTCGAGGGCTTCACCGTTGATGCTCCTGTCCCGTTCCTCCTTAAAGACTTAATTGCGTCTCTAGAAGCCAAGAACGACGAAGAAATAGATACTGGAGAAATTCTTGGCTCAGGGCCGAGAAAAGGTTTGGCCAAAATGGAAAAAGGCCCATTGAATGGCAAGCTCTCTAGGTTGTTGATACGCATGAGAACTAAGTTCAATGATCGCCGTTACGCCTTTATGTATCAGCCTCCTGCTGATTATGATGATTATGAGTCGCTGCACCGTCTGGCAGAAAAACTACTGGGTTATGGATCGATAGTAGATAACGTTAATTCTGGAATAAAGATTATCGACTTCTCAGAAGTTCCATCAGACATATTGCCCGTTGTAGTAGGAATTGTTGCTAGACTCGTATACCAAATTCAGTTTTGGAGCGCTCCTGGTCCCGACGGCGATGACCGGCATCCGATCGCATTGATATGCGATGAGGCGCATTTGTATCTCCCGAGCCACCAGTCTGAAGTTGGACCGCTTGAGCGCCGCGCACTTGAAAACTTCGAACGCATCGCGAAAGAGGGTAGAAAATATGGCGTAAGCCTAATGGTCGTGAGCCAGCGTCCGTCTGATGTCAGCAGCACAATCCTAAGCCAATGCAGCAATATAATCAGCCTGCGTCTCGCGAATAAAGTTGACCAAAACGTTGTTCGGCAGCTTCTACCGGAAAGCCTCGAAAGTTTGGTGGAAATACTTCCCACACTTGATGTCGGAGAAGCAGTTATCGTTGGTGACGCGATACTTTTGCCAACACGTATTAAGCTGGATAAGCCTGCCTGCGTTCCACGAAGCGCCACAATTCCGTTCTGGAGCAGATGGGACACTCCGAAAGTCACCGGTAGCTTGGTGTCTGCTGTGGAATCAATGCGACACCAGTCCAGGCTTTGACTACGGAGAGCATACTAGTCTGTCTCACGCCCAAGGGCCTCGTAAATGAAACGAGGCCCTCGGAGTGAGTTATGCGCGTCCAGTGAGATGCGCTGCTGCAAAGTCGCGAAGTGCATCTCGCCCCAGCACACGTCGCTCCAACGCGAGATCCGCCAGAGCGACGACAGCCTGACGATGCAGGGAAACCAGCATCAGGGCTTCCGCATAGAGACGCCTTATCCTCACCTCGACGTTGTCGCCATCTGCTTGTTGGCCGAACGACAGACGGCTGCCAAGGCCCAAGCGGGTTTCGAGCTGCACCAACCACGAGGTCGCACGGGCAAGATCCGAAGTATCGGCCCCACCGGCACCGGCCGAGACCGAGCCCAGAACTATCTGCTCCGCTGCCCGACCCGCCAG